>JAEXLD010000056.1 GCA_023445445.1 Bacillota bacterium | reverse complement strand
CCCAGTTAGCAGATGAAGCTATCTGTGTTGGAAAACCTAAATCTAAGGACTCATATTTAAATGAAAGTAATATTATAAGTGCAGCAGTAATTACTAAATGCAATGCAATACATCCAGGTTTTGGATTCCTATCTGAAAATTCGGAGTTTGCTGCAATATGTGAAGAATGTAATATTAAATTTATTGGACCTACTAGTAGGACTATTGGAATAATGGGAGATAAGTCTAGGGCTAGAGAAATTATGAAAAATGCAGGGGTTCCAATAATACCAGGAAGCAATGGCATAGTAAAAAATTTAGATGATGCATATTTAGAAGCAGAAGAAATAGGATATCCAGTAATGATAAAAGCAGCTTTAGGGGGAGGCGGTAAAGGAATAAGAATAGTTCATTGTAAAAATGATTTGGAAAATGCTTATTTAACTGCCAAAACTGAAGCTAAAGTAAATTTTGGAGACGATACAATTTATATTGAAAAGTTTATAGAAAATCCTAGACATATTGAATTTCAAATTTTGGGAGATGAACATGGTAATATAGTTCACTTAGGAGAAAGAGATTGCACTGTTCAAAGAAGAAATCAAAAGGTATTAGAAGAAGCTCCATCAACAATATTAAGTGAAAGCCTTAGAAGAGAAATGGGAAAGGCAGCTATTAATGCTGCAAAAGCAGTTAATTATGTAAATGCTGGTACTATAGAATTTTTAGTAGATAAGCATGGAGATTTTTATTTTATGGAGATGAATACTAGAATACAAGTAGAGCATCCCATAACAGAGATGGTGACATCTATAGATATAGTAAAGGAACAAATAAATATAGCTAATGGAGAAAGATTAAGTTTCTCTCAAGATGACATTAAAATTAAAGGGCATGCTATTGAATGTAGAATAAATGCTGAAAATCCTAGCAGGGGATTTATACCCTCTCCAGGAAAAATAGAATTTTTAAATTTACCTGGTGGTAATGGAATAAGAGTAGATACTGCTGTATTTACAGGATATACTATACCGCCAACTTATGATTCCATGATTGGAAAATTAATAGCATATGGAAAAAATAGAGAAGAGGCTATTAATAAGATGCTAAGAGCATTAGATGAATTTGTAATTGAAGGAATTGACAATAATATAGATTTTCAGATAGATATTTTAAATAATAAAAAGTTTCGCTTAGGAGACTATGATACTAGTTTTATAAGCAAAGAATACAATTTATAGTTGGTGAAAAAATATGGGGATTTTTAAAAAAAGACAATATGGAGTTATAAACATAACTAATTTAGAAGAAAAAGATATACCAGTAGTTCCAGATGGAACTTGGATAAAATGTAGTAATTGTGGGAAAATCTTGTACAAAAAATCCTTAGAGGAAAATTATAATGTTTGTACTAATTGTAACTATCATTTTAGGATTGGTAGTTATGAAAGAATTAAACAAATTTGTGATAAAGGAACTTTTAAGGAATTCAATAAATATATGAAGTCAAAAAATCCAATGGATTTTCCAAACTATGAAGAGAAATTAAAGCTAAATGAAGATAAAAGTGGTACAAATGAGGCAGTAGTAACTGGTGAAGGTGAAATAGGTGGCAACAAAGCAATTATTGCTGTTATGGATTCTAATTTTTTAATGGGGAGCATGGGAACAGTGGTAGGAGAAAAGCTAACTATTGCAGTAGAAGAAGCTACAAAAAGAAGGCTACCAATAATTATATTTACTGCTTCAGGTGGAGCAAGGATGCAAGAGGGAATATTATCCCTTATGCAAATGGCAAAGGTAAGTAATGCATTATCAAGACATAGTGAAGCAGGGCTACTATATATAACTGTATTAACAGATCCAACAACAGGAGGGGTAACAGCAAGTTTTGCAATGCTAGGAGATATAATATTAGCAGAACCAAAGGCTTTAGTTGGTTTTGCAGGAAGAAGAGTAATTGAAGGAACCATAAAAGAAAAATTACCAGAAGATTTTCAAAGTGCAGAATTTTTATTAGAACATGGATTTATAGATAATATTATTAAAAGAGAGAATTTAAAAATAGCTCTTTCAGCTCTTCTTAATTTTCATATAGTTAGGGAGGGGTAGTTGTGAAGGATATTAAGGCTTATGATAGATTATTAATTGCAAGAATGATAGAAAGACCAACTGCACTAGAATATATAAGTAAAATATTTACTAACTTTTTTGAATTACATGGAGATAGAATCTTTAGGGATGATAAATCAATTATTGGAGGAATAGGGCTTTTAAATGGTAGGCCTACAACTATAATAGGAATTCAAAAAGGGAAAGATTTAAAGGAAAATATGGAGAGAAACTTTGGTTCTCCCTATCCAGAAGGATATAGAAAAGCCTTAAGACTAATGAAGCAAGCAGAGAAATTTAATAGACCAATTGTATGCTTTATTAATACTTCAGGAGCCTATTGTGGAATAGAAGCAGAAGAAAGAGGGCAAGGGGAAGCCATTGCTAGAAATCTAATGGAGATATGTAGAATTACTGTGCCTATAATTTCTATAATAATTGGAGAAGGTGGAAGTGGTGGAGCAATTGCATTAGCCTGTGGAGATAGAGTGTGGATGCTGGAAAACTCTGTTTATTCTATATTATCACCTGAAGGATTTGCATCAATATTATTAAAAGATCCATCAAAATCAAAGGAAGTTGCAGAAATTATGGGAATAACCGCCTATGAGTTATTAGAAAGAGGAATAATTGAAAAAATAATAAAAGAACCAAAGGGAGGAGCTCATAAAAATTTAGATTTAGTTGCAAGTTCTATGAAGGATGAATTAATTAAAGAATTTAAAATTTTACTTAATAAACCAAAGGATATATTATTAGAAGAAAGGTATCAAAGGTTTAGAAAATTTAAATAAATAAGGGGAAAATATCATTTTGAGTGCTCCGTCGCAGGCTCCAAGTCGCATCAAAATGATATTTCTCCCCTTTCATACTGAAGGAAGAAACTCCTCAATGTTCGGAGTTTCAGAGTTATATTAATTGTGACTTCACATGCGTTCCAAGTCACCACAAAAGGATATTTATAACATAAATTTATATATGCATTTTTCTTTTGAACCTTGGAGATACATCTCATTATCAATAGGTAAATGAATTATTTTTTCTAATACCCCACCTGCATATTCACAAGTTTTTCTTGAGGCTTTATTATTTGGATTACAAGTAATTATTATATACTTCATATCATGCTTTTTGGCTAATTCAAATAATAGGAAACATGCCTTTGCTGCAAAATGATTTCCTCTATATTCTGGCTTTATAGTATAACCAATATTTCCGCCATAGTACGTATTTAAATTATGGCCAATACGTAAATCACAATTTCCTACTACTGTACCATCTAACTTACAAATATTAAAATGATAAGCTGGCAGCCACTGTTTTTTTTCATCAGCATTTACTGTTCGATCTAACTTAAGAAAAATTTCATCACTAATAAGAAAATCAGTATTAAAAAACATAGTTGTACTCCTTTCTATAAACTAAAAGAATTATAATCTGACAGATATTTCTCCAGAAATTATTTTTTCTATTTCATCATTTGAGTTTTTAATTAAGAGAGAGCCATCTTCTAAAATATCTATTGGGATAACTTTTCTTATAGAATTCTTGTATTCTAAGTTAACTTCTCTATTAAGTATTAGTGAATTAGTTCTATATATTTTTAGAATTTTATCTTTATGTCCATTTATTAATTCATTATATTGTTCATAAAAGTTTTCTAAGAATTTATTTAAAATTTCTTCCCTATCGAAAGATTTTCCAGTTGAAATTAATAGTGAAGTTGCTTTGTTTTTTAATTCATCACTAAAATCATTTAATTGTAAATTAATATTTATTCCTACACCAATAATTACATATTCAACTTTATTGTTAGAAATTTTTGATTCTGTAAGTATTCCGCATAATTTTTTTGAATTTAAGTAAATATCATTTGGCCATTTTATTTTAGTTGTTATACCAAAATCTAAAAAAGTATTATGTAAAGCTGTAGAAGTTAAAATAGTTAAGAAATTTATATCCTTTAACTGTACAGAAGGTTTTAATAATATTGAAAACCAAAGGCCTTTTCCTTTAGGGGAAATCCAACTACGACCTTTTGTTCCTTTTCCTTGACTTTGAGTATCAGCTATTACTACAGTATCTTTAGTAAATTCATTTTCACTTATTTTCTTACAATATGTATTAGTAGAGTTTAAGGTATCTAAGAAAATAAAATTTATTTTTTTGTATTTTTTTATTAATTTATCAATCATAATTATGTTACCACCACAGTTAAAATTATTTTATATATAATAAAGTAAATTATCTTATAAATATTTTAACCTTGGTGGTAAATATTGTCTATGGTGTAAAGGTATTTAATTAGAATAATATATAGGGTATAATAAACTAAATAATTAGTTTATTATAGTATTTTAGTTGTAATAGGGGGTATTTCAGTGAAAAGAAGTGATTATATATCTTGGGATGAATATTTTATGGGTGTTGCTATTTTAGCAGGGATGAGAAGTAAGGATCCAAGTACTCAAGTTGGGGCATGTATAGTGGACAATGATAATAAAATATTAAGTCAAGGCTATAATGGATTACCAAGAGGATGTTCAGATGATGAATTTCCTTGGAGTAGAGAAGGAAATATGCTTGAAACAAAATATCCTTATGTAGTTCATGCTGAATTAAATGCAATACTAAATAGTAGGGGAACTAATTTAGTAGGATCAAAGATATATGTTGCTTTATTTCCTTGTAATGAATGTGCAAAGGCAATAATTCAATCAGGAATTAAGGAAGTAGTTTATTTATCAGATAAATATTCTGATACAGATATTGTAAAAGCATCAAAGAGAATGTTTAAGGCTTCTGGAGTTAAGATCACTAGATTAGAACCTAAAAATAAGAGAATAGAAATATCTTTTGATATAAATAATATTTAAAATTATTAGGAAGCTTAACGCTTCCTTTTTGTTTATAAATTTTAAATTAAAATGTATAATATATATAACTATTTACAACTTGGAAACAATTTGGTAAAGGTTATTAATATTTGTGTTATATTATGGATATAAAGAAAACTTTAGGAGAATAAGATGAGAGAAAAAATTTTAATTATAGAAGATGATAGAGATATAAGTGAAATACTTAGGTTTGCTTTAATTAAGGAAGGGTATAAGGTTAAAGTAAATCCTAATGGATTAGAAGCAGATGAGGAAATAAAGATATTTAAGCCTGATTTAATACTATTAGATATAATGCTAAATGATACGGATGGCTTTAGTGTATGTAGAAAAATCTCTAGTTACAAAATACCTATAATTATGATTACAGCTAGAGTAGATATTATGGATAAAATATTGGGGTTAGAGCTAGGGGCAGATGATTATATAACTAAGCCATTTGATATAAGAGAAGTAGTTACAAGAATTAGAGTTTCACTTAGAAGAATAGATGAATTTAAGAAAATATCTGATTTAAATGAAAGAAAAGAAATTATCATAGATAATATAGAAATAAATGAAAATCGCAGAAGTGTAAGTGTTTTAGGGAAAGAAGTTCAATTAAAACCCAAAGAGTTTGATTTACTTTTATTTTTATCAAAGAATCATAATAAGGTTTTTTCTAGAAATCAATTATTAGATTTAGTTTGGGGATATGATTATTTAGGGGATTCTAGAACTATAGATGTTCATATTACAAGGTTAAGACAAAAGTTAGGTGAGGAATTTCAAATAGAAACAATATTTGGTGTAGGGTATATGTTAAAGGTGAAAAATGTTAACAATTAGAAAAAAATATGGATTAGTTCTAGGAATTATATTTATATTATCCCTTATAACTTTTAACTTAGTTTTAAATAAATTTTTTGATAAAAACTTTAAAGAATTAATAATAAATGATATGCAAAATATTTATAAGATATCATCTAAGAATTTAGAAGATTATATAGCTTTAAATAGTATTGAAAAAAATAAAATTACCGCTTATGATTTTAATAGTAAAGCTATGGGATTTGTAGTTGAAAGAGTTAATAGTCAAGGAATTTTTTATAATACAGATGGTAAAGCTGTATCTACTGGGGTAAATAATGAAAAAGTTATAGATTTAAATCTTATAAAAGCTTTGCCACCATCATTTAAAAATGCAAATGAGAATAAAACCATGCTAGATATTATAAACAAGGATAGAACTATATTGGGTAAGTTAAGTATTCCTGTTTATAGTGGTGAGAATAAAATTGGAATACTAGTTTTAGTTAAGGATTATACTAATGACTATTTAAGAAATACCAATATAAAAACCCTTATAAATATAATTGTTTCAGTTCTATTTTTAATAATATTTATATCTATATATATTCTATCTTCTGCCATAATTAAGCCTGTGATAAATTTGAAGGACAAGCTTTTAGGGATTGGTAAAGGAGATTATCCACAAAAAATAGAAAGTACTTCTAAAGATGAAGTAGGAGTTCTTATAGATAGCTTTAATGATATGACAGATAGATTAAAGTTTAAGGATGAACAGGAGAAAAATATTTTTAGAAATATAACTCATGAATTAAAAACACCATTAACTAATATTTCAGGTTATGCACAGATCCTAATACAAGATGATTTTAACGATGAAGTATTTAAGAAAAAGGCTTTAAAAAGAATAATATCTGAAAGTAATAGAATGCATGAATTAGTTATGTCATTACTTAATATTTCAAAGCAGAGCAGTGATTTAGAAGAATATTCATTTCAAGAGGTTAACATAAAAAAAATTATTGATGATTTAATAAGCTTAAAGTCATTACAAATAAAAGAAAAAGAATTAAATATAATTACAAATATTGAAGAAGTATATATTAGAGGAAATAAACAATACTTAATAATACTATTTAGTAATTTAATAGATAATGGAGTTAAATATTCATATGAAAAAACTAACATAATAATTAAAACAGAAGAGATTAACGACTATTTTCATTTTTCAATATTAACTAAAGGAAAGATAATACCCTATGAGCTTAAAGATAAAATATTTGAACCTTTTGTAAAAGTAGAAGAAAAGGGTTTTTCATCTAAGGACTCAAATGGACTAGGACTATATATTTGCAGAAATATTGTTTTAGGACATAAAGGAGCTATTAACCTTATATTAAATGATTATGAAGCAAAATTTATTGTAGAGCTCCCTAAAAATTAACAAGTTGGAAATAATTTAGAACAAGTTTAAAAATATTACTTGATTAAAATTAAAGTATGAAAGGGGAGATAATATGAAAATTAAAAAAGTACTTACAGTCCTAATACTTATTATTTCAAGTATAATGATAGGCTGTTCAAATAGTATTTCAAGTGAAGATAAGGTTATTGATAGTGTAGTGATTGATGAAGATGCAAAGGAAACGGCTAATAGTAATAATGTAATTAATATTAATAAAATAGCTATAACTGAAAATCTTATTGATAAAAACGGAGTTATATTAAGAGATGGTGAAAGATTAATTAAAATTCAATATACTGAAGATTTTGGAGAGGGAGAAGGAACTATTTATCAAAGTCAATTTCCAAAGTTATATATAAGTAGTTTATCAATAGGAACTATTACAGATGAAATACAAGATAATAGGAATATAGTTTATTGGGAAAATAAGGATATTGATGGACAATTACTTATAGAATATATGGGGTCAGGGGAGACTTTTAAGATTTTAAAAGATAATAAAGTTTATATGGTAGATAATAATTATAATTTAAAGGAAATAACTGCATATAAAAAATTAATAGAAGAAACTAATGGAGATATAAATAGATTTGAGCAAAGCTATGATGGAAACTTAGATATTTATTATATGGATAATAATAACGATAAGCTAGGGATAATTGACACGTTAAATGATAAATATTATGAAATAAATAAAAGAAAGCTAGGAAATATTGAAAACTATCGTTTAAATATATTAATGGCTGAAAAAGATAAGATTTATGTTTCTTTAATAGACACAGCTAATGAAGCAGCAAGTATTCTAGGATATATTGAAAATAATAAATTAATAACCTTTTTTGATAGAAAAAGTACTATAAAAGTGAAAATTACAGGAGATGTAGTATATAGTACTAATAATATACTTTTTTCAGGAGCTGTAGAAGATGATTATGGGATTTGGAACTACAATATAGAATCAAAGAAATTAGAAAAGCAATTGGAGTTAAAATATAATTCATCTTATTTTCAAGTTAGCAAAGATAAAAGTTTTATAATAATTACAAATACAAACTCTTATGGAGATTTTAATATAAGTTTAGCAAGAATAAATGATAAATTGGAAACATCTAACTTTAAAGAACTTACCAACTCAATTTTACCAAATGTAAGCAATGACAAATGGTTTACTATAAGTGGATGGAGCAATAAGAGTGATAAGTTTTATGTAAAGTATGTAGACTCAAAAATCGTAGATGGTGGACAAAAAATAGAAGATATTTATTATGAAATATATGAAGTTAAATAAATTTAATTAATAATATGGAAAGAGGTAAAGATGAATAGAATAGATTTGTTTTGGAATAGATTTTTAGAAAAAAGTGGATATGATAAGAATACAAAATACTTAGAGGCTTTCCATTTTGAATTAACAGAAAGCTTAGCAAATAAATTACTAAAGCTTGTACTTGAAGGCAAGAAAAAAGCAACTTCAAGTAGTTTTAAGGCTTATGAAAAAGAAGGTAGTGATTTACCTAAAATAGGAGATTTAAGTATTGTTACTGATTGGGATGGAAATCCAAGATGTATAATAGAAACTAAGAATATTACAATTATTCCCTTTAAAGATATTACCTACGATATCTGCAGTCGAGAAGGTGAAGATGATTCTTTAGAAAGTTGGAGAAATGGACATATTAAATTTTTTAAAAGTGAAGGTAAAGAACTAGGATATGAGTTTACTGAAGATATGTTAGTGGTTTTTGAGGATTTCGAAGTCATTTATCAAGAATAAAGTAATAGATTTGATAAATATTAATAATAAAATGTATAAAAATAATGAAAAAAAACTACAATTATGATACTATCATAGTTGTAGTTTTTTATTTTATTAAAGTGAGGTTAAAATTATGCTAGAAAACGAAAGAAAAAAAATCATGTGGTACACTCTTGCATTAATGGCCTTTTCAGGTGTTTGGGGATTCGGTAATGTAATTAACGGATTTTCTGAATATAATGGACTACAAGCAATTGTAGCTTGGTTAATTATTTTTGCAATATATTTTATACCATATGCATTAATGGTAGGAGAATTAGGATCAGCATTTAAAAGTCATGGAGGTGGAGTTAGTTCTTGGGTTGGAGAAACTATAGGGCCTAAGCTAGCATATTATGCAGGATGGACATATTGGATTGTACATATGCCGTACCTTTCTCAAAAACCCAATAGCTTTATGATTGCAACTAGTTGGGCTATATTCCAAGATAGTAGAATTAGTAAGATGAACACAGTATTACTACAAATAAGTTGTTTAGTTATATTTGTAATTGCTATGTACATTGCATCAAAGGGGCTAAATCCTTTAAAGAAATTATCTTCTTTAGCTGGAACTTCTATGTTTGTAATGTCTATGCTATTTATTTTGTTAATGATGGCAGCACCAGCAATTACAAATGTTCAGTTAAATCAAATTGATTGGTCATTAAGTACATTTTTACCTAAGTTTGATATGTCATTCTTTACAAGTATATCAATATTAGTTTTTGCAGTTGGAGGATGTGAAAAAATATCTCCATATGTAAATCAAATGAAAGACCCAGCAAGAGGTTTTTCAAAGGGAATGATTGCATTAGCTGTTATGATTTCTGTTACAGCTATACTTGGAACAATTTCATTAGGAATGATGTTTGATTCAAATAATATTCCTAAGGATTTAATGACAAATGGAGCATATTATGCTTTCCAAAAGCTAGGTGAGTATTATCGAGTAGGAAACTTATTTGTTATAGCTTATGCAATTACAAATATGATTGGACAATTTGCAGTTTTAATTATTTCAATTGATGCACCATTACGTATGCTACTTGATAGTGGTGATAGAAGGTTTATTCCAGAAAAACTATTTGTAAGGAATAAAAATGGTGCATATACTAATGGATTTAAGCTGATTTTTGTTATAGTTTCTATATTAATCATAGTTCCAGCAATAGGAATTGGAAGTGTGGATGAATTAGTTAGATGGTTAGTAAAACTAAATGCAGTGTGTATGCCATTAAGATATTTATGGGTATTTGTAGCCTATATGGCTTTAAAGAAGGTTGGAGGAAAATTCCAGAGAGAGTACTATTTTGTTAAGAATAGAACCTTAGGAATTATTATTGGAGCTTGGTGTTTTGTTTTTACAGCATTTGCATGTATAGGAGGAATGTATTCTACTGATGTATTCCAATTATTATTAAATATCATAACTCCATTTATATTAATTGCATTAGGATTGATCTTACCATATATAGCTAAGAAAACAAACATATAATATATTATAAGGGCTGTTTCAGTGATTTTATTAATTAACGAAACAGTCATTTTTAATTCTAACCATATTAATAAATTCAAATAAGTTTCCTTTAAATTCCTTATTGTAAATAAATATAAAAATATAATTAAAAGAAACTTTTGTTTATATTATTTTAAATATACTAAAAGTGTGAAATTTTGCATAAAAATTCATGGTGTTAGAAGTGCTATTTTTAATATTTTACTTTAAAATTTATTAATTATATTTAGAAATTATATAATTTATAAGAAAATATTTAAGAAATAGAGTTATTTATGAAAATTTAATAAAATTTATAAAAATACTGTTATCTGAATAAAAAATCTGTTAATCTTGTTATGTTAATAATGATAAACTTTAGCTAAAAATACAGATAAGAATAAAGGTGAGGAAGAACAAATGACAAATGG
>JAEXLD010000052.1 GCA_023445445.1 Bacillota bacterium | reverse complement strand
TACCTATCTACCTATATTGATTACAGTAGCCTTTGGTCTTGACATAGCTTCTATTGAATATTTTATCCCTTGAGTTCCAATTCCAGATGCCTTAACACCTAAGAATGGGAAATGGTCTGGTCCTCTTTCAGTTTTATTATTAACTTGAACAGTACCAACTTCTAATTTATCTGCTACATAGAAAGCTTCATTAATATTTTCAGTAAATACTGATGATTGTAATCCGTATTCAGACTTATTAGCAATTTCTATTGCTTCATCCTTATCCTTAACTCTTATTATAGGTAATACTGGTCCAAATGGTTCTTCCCATGCTAATCTCATATCTGTTGTTACATAATCAAATAATGTTGGGTAAATCAAGTTATCTTCTCTCTTGCCACCAACTAATAAATGTGCACCTTTTTCTCTAGCATCTTCTATAAGATCCCATACAAAATCTGCTGATTTATCATCTATTAGTGGAACAACTTCTGCTCCATCAACAGGATTTCCAACCTTTAAATTTTCAACTTTTTCTTTAACTTTTTCAACTAATTTGTCTGCAACTTCTTCTACAACTAATATTCTCTTAACAGCAGTACATCTTTGTCCTGAATAAGAATATGCTCCAGCAACAATATTAGAAGCTGCTAAATCTAAGTCTGCATCCTTTAATACAATAGCTGCATCCTTTCCACCTAACTCCATTAATAATGGAACCATACTAGTTATTTTTGAAATTCTAGTACCTACTTCTGTACTTCCTGTAAAGTTTATAAAATCTATTGAAGGATGAGTTACTATATAATCTCCTATTTCACTACCTCTTCCAGTAATAGTATTTAATACCCCTGCTGGAACTCCCGCTTGCTCAAATACTTTAGCTAAATATAATCCACAAAGGCTTCCTTGAGTTGCAGGCTTTAAAACTACTGAATTACCAGCAATTAAAGCAGGTGCAATTTTTGAAGATGCTAAATTTACTGGATAGTTAAATGGAGAAATAGCTAAAACTACACCTAATGGTTCTCTAGTTACTAAAGATATTTTATTCTTTTTAAATCCTGGGAAGCTATCTCCTGGAATACTTTCTCCTGATAAGTTTTTAGCTGTGTCTGCTGTAAATCTAATGTAATCTGCTGATCTTAATATTTCTGACTCTGATGATTTTTTATCTTTTCCGATTTCTCTCATCATTATATCTGACATCTCATCTGCTTTTTCAATTAATAAATCAGCAGCCTTATATAATATCTCTGCTCTTTTATTAACTGGAACGCTCTTCCAAGCAACTTGAGCTTCTTTTGCATTTTTTATTGCAAAATCCACCTCTTCTTTTGTCATTGCAGGAACCTTTCCTACTAAGCAATTTCCAACTGGTGAATATATTTCTATAAACTTATTGCTATCACTAGTTATCCATTTACCATCTACTAAATTCTTAAAAGTTAATTCTTCACCTCTTATACAACTAAACATATTAATCCCCTCTTACTTCTTCGCTAATTCTATTTTATTTTTATCGAATCCAACTATAATTTCTCCGTCTATATCTATTACAGGAACAGTTCTTTGTCCTGACACCTTAAATACTTCTTCTCTGTCTTCATGCTTATCAGCTACATTAATTTCTTTATACTCCCAGCCCTTCATATCAAAGAACTTTTTTGCTTTAATACAAGATGGACACCATGATGTTGAATATATCTTTATCATATAATCTTCTCCTTACTTTAATAATTTTATTATTATTATTTTCTATTTTTCTTTTTTTCAACTATAACTTTTTCCGCTTCTAATGCTGCTATTGTACCATCAGCAACTGCAGTTGTAATTTGTCTATATTCTTTTTCTCTTACATCACCAGCCGCAAATATACCACTAACATTTGTTCTCATACGTTCATCTGTCTTTACATATCCACCATTTGTTAGTTCAATGTAATCTTTAAAATGTTCTGTTTTGGGTTCTGTTCCTATAAAGCCAAATATAGCATCCATATCCATTTCTTTTTCTGAACCATCAACTGTATTTTTTATTATTGCTTTTTGAACAAAATTTTCTCCTTCTACATTAACTAAGTCTTCATTAAATAATACTTCTATCTTAGGGTGATTCATAACTTCATCAATTGTAGCCTTTTCGCCTTTGAAATAATCAAATCTTCTTATCATGTATACCTTAGTAGCAAACTTTGTTAAAAATAAAGCTTCTTCTAATGCAGAGTTACCTCCACCAACTACTCCAATTATTTTTCCATCATACATTGCTCCATCGCATACTGCACAATAATGTATTCCCTTTCCTGAAAACTTTTCTTCATTTGCAATAGGTAATTTTCTTGGGACTGCTCCTGTTGCTATTATTACAGCATCTGCTTTATATATATAATTATTAGTTTCAACAATTTTATCGTCTCCACTAAAATCAACTCTCTCTACCATATCAAATTCATCTATTTCAGCTCCAAGTTCTTCTGCTTGTTGTTGCATTAAGTCTGCAAGTTCAGTTCCTGAAACTTTTTTAAAACCAGGATAATTTTCAATTGTATAACTGTTTCTTACTTGACCACCTAATATTTGATCCTCTAATAAAAGCATATCTAACTTAGCTCTTGTTGCATATATAGCAGCAGTTAGACCTGCTGGTCCCCCACCGATTATTATCAATTCTTTATGTTTTACTTCTTTACTCATTATATTCTCCTTCTACCCCCTAGGGGTATATTCTTTATATTAATTATATGCTTGTAATTTTGAAAATGCAACTATTTTTAGGTAATAATTTTTATTAGTTTCATGACTTTTCACCTAATTTCCCATTAAAAGTATTAATAATATATGCTTATATTAAACAAAAAGAAGCTGTCACAGCAGCTCCTAAATTAAAAATGTAGAATGAAAATGTAGAATTATTGATGTAATTCCTAAGGAATTACTAAAAATATATACATTTTAGAAACTCCTAAGGGAGTTTCTTCTTTAATTTTACATTTTTCATTATTCATTTTACATTGTGCGACAGCCCCTTCTATACTATGATATATGCTTAATACAAAGTTCTTCACCATCACAATAAATTTCTAAATTATCTCCACCCTTAATGCAACCCTTTAGCATTTCCTCACTTAATTTATCTTCTAGCTCTTTAGCTATTATTCGTCTTAGAGGTCTTGCACCATAATTTATATCTACACCTTTATTTACTAGAAACTTTTTACTATCTTCATTTAGATTAATTGTTATTTTTCTTTCCTTAAGCTTATTTATAGTACTATTTAACATTAAGTTAACGATTTTTAATATATCATTATCTACTAACTTACGAAATACAATAACTTCATCTACCCTATTTAGGAATTCAGGCTTAAATTGCTTTTTAACTTCTTCCATAATTATTTTTTTCATGTTTTCAAATTCGCTCTTTTCAATATTCTTTTCATTTATAAATCCTACTGAATTTTGCTTTTTAATGCTATGGGCGCCTACATTAGAAGTCATTATTATTATAGTATTTTTGAAGTTTACTGTTCTCCCCTTACTATCTGTAAGTTTCCCATCTTCCATTATTTGTAGCAGTATATTAAAAACATCAGGATGAGCCTTTTCTATTTCATCTAATAATACTACTGAATATGGATTCCTTCTTATAGCCTCAGTTAATTGTCCCCCTTCTTCATAGCCTACATATCCTGGTGGTGCTCCTATAAGTCTTGATACTGAATGTTTTTCCATGTATTCTGACATATCTATTCTTATTAAGTTTTTTCTATCACCAAACATAACTTCTGCTAAGGTATTAGAAAGTTCTGTCTTTCCCACTCCAGTAGGACCACAAAAGATAAAAGATCCTATAGGTCTATTAGGATCCTTTAACCCAACTCTAGCTCTTCTTACAGCTTTAGAAATTGTTGTTACAGCCTCCTTTTGTCCTATGACTCTTTCTTGAAGAACATCTTCAAGTTTTAAAAGTCTTTCTGACTCCTCTTCTGTTAACTTTTCTACTGGTATCTTAGCCCAAACTGAAACTACCTTTGCTATTTCAGTTCTACTTACAATATTACTAAACTCTAAGTTGTTATAATTAAGAGTTAATACATTCAGCTTATTTTTAATTTCCATTTCCTCATCTCTTAAATAAGCTGCCTTCTCAAAACTTTGACTTTTAATTGCTGTTTCTTTATCTTTTGATAGAAGTTCCAAATTCCTTTTTAAGTCTCCTATTTCTGGAGGTGAAATAAGATTTGCTATTCTCACTTTAGCTGATGCTTCATCTATTAAATCAATTGCTTTATCAGGCATAAATCTATCACATATATATCTATCTGAAAGTTCAACAGCTGCCTCTAAAGCTTCATCTGCTATCTTTACCATATGATGAAGTTCATATTTTTCTCTAAGGCCTCTTAATATCTCAAGAGTTTCTTCCTTAGAAGGTTCCTCTACAGTAACTGGTTGAAATCTTCTTTCTAAGGCCGAGTCCTTTTCAATATATTTTCTATATTCATCAATAGTAGTTGCTCCAATACACTTTATTTCACCTCTAGCTAATGCAGGCTTTAGAATATTAGATGCATCAATAGCTCCCTCTGCACCACCAGCACCAACTATTGTATGAATCTCATCTATAAATATTATTATATCTTGAGAAGTTATAATTTCATCCATGACCTTTTTTAATCTATTTTCAAATTCACCTCTGTACTTAGCTCCTGCTATCATAGCTGTTAAATCTAAAGCTATTATAGATTTATCCTTCAAAATATCTGGAACCTTCCCCTGAACAATCATTTGAGCCAATCCTTCTACAACAGCAGTTTTACCAACTCCCGGCTCTCCTATAAGGCATGGATTGTTTTTATTTCTTCTGCACAATATTTCTAATATCCTTTTACTTTCACTTTCTCTTCCTATAAAGGGATCAAGTTTTCCATCCTTTGCTAAAGCCGTTAAATCTTTTCCATACTGATTAAGCATTGGAGTTTTGTTTGAGTTTCTCTTCTTATCCTCTACTTGCTTTGAATCATTTGCATCATTTTTATTAATGTAATTTATAATTTCAGTTTTTACACCTTTTAAATCCACTTTTAAATTTGAAATTATTGTATAAGCTATACTTTCAACATCATCTAGTAAAGCTAATAAAATATGCTCTGGATTTATATAATTATGATTATACATCATAGCCTTTGCTAAACTATCATCAAATACTCTCTTAGTTCTAGGATTTAATCGCATTTCTCCAATAGAAATATCTACATCACCAAAGCCTAAGTAGTCTTCAATAAGATTCCTTACCTTATCTATAGTAATTCCACTAATATATAAAACTCTATTAGCAAAACCACCTTCTTTTAATATCCCTAAAAGTATATGCTCCGTTCCTATATATCCATGTTTAAAATACTGTGATTCTTTCTGAGCTTCTACTAATACTATTTGTGCTCTTTCTGTAAATTTACCAAAAACCATAAATACCTCCATACCCTATTGCTAAATTTAACTACACAGATAACCCATAGATATATAACATACTTTAAGATAATACAACTGCTAATATTCCCTTTAACATATCTGCTCTCAATTTATTTTTATTTTCAACAGAAGCTAAAGTTCTATCATTTAAAGTTATCTTAATAATTTCAAATTCATTATCAGATATTACTTTTGTATCATTTAAATGCTGTAAAATAGATAAAGCATTTCCATAAGTTATGCTATCTCCTATGGAATTATTGATTAAATTTAAGTTTTCTGCTTTATCATTGTATGTTATCTTTTTTATAACTATATATCCACCACCACCTCTTTTACTTTCAATTATATATCCCTTTTCATAAGTAAATCTTGTTGTTAATACATAATTGATTTGTGATGGTGCGCAGGAAAATTTATCTGCTAGCTCATTCCTTTGAATTAAAACTTTTCTTTCTCTCTCTTCATTTAACATATCTTTAATAAAATTTTCTATTGTATCTGAAATTCTTGCCATAATTTCACCTTCTTAAACTTATTATTTAAATTAGACCTTCTTTGACTTTCATTATATATTATAAGTCTTAATATGTCCAATATTAAATTTTCATATAAAAAGAATTATATAAATCCTTTTGTTTAAACTATACTTGAGGTGATTAATATGGAAATTAAGTGGATTTGCCATTCTTGTTATTTAATTAAAAATTTGTTAGGGAAAAAAATATTAATAGATCCAATGCAAATATATCCCTATATACAAAAATATGATTTAAAACCCGATATAATTACTTTTAGTCATTCTCATAATAATGAATTTATTAATGATTGTCTTGTTAATAATTATAAGGTTATAAATACTGCTTTATGCTTTGAAAATGAATACTTTATTATTAAAGGATTTAATAGCTATAGAGATAGTTTTTCTGGATTTAGAAGAGGTGAAAATATTATATATCTATTCGAAATTGATGGGTTTAAAATCTGTCACTTAGGATCCTTAGGGCATTTATTAGATAATGAGTTGCTCAGTAAATTAACTGATTTAGATTTTTTATTTATTCCAATTGGAGGTCATTTTTGTTTAGATGGAGATTCAGCTGCCAAACTTGTTGCTACACTAAACCCCAAATATATAATACCAATGTCCTTCAAAACATCTTCAGAATATTTTTATTTAGATGGTCCCTTAAAATTTTTATCTTCTATAAAGAACATCCTTTATTATGATACTAATACTATTTATACTGATGAATTACCTTTAAGTAATGAGTCTCAAGTACTGTTATTAAAAGAAAATAATAAAGAACCGCTAAATTAGCGGTTCTTTATGTAAAATTATGCTTGTACAGGAGCTCCTACTGGACAAACATTTGCACAGTTTCCACAATCTATGCAAACATCCTCATCGATAACGAATTGAGTATCTCCTTGACTTATAGCATCAACTGGGCATTCTGCTGCGCAAGCACCACAGTTTATACATGAATCTTCAATCTTAAATGCCATAACTAGCACCTCCTAATATTATGAATTTATTTCTAGTCTATTTTAACATAAGGATAAAAATTTTTAAAGGTTTCTAAATAATTTATATAGAATATATTTTATATTACACTATATCCCAGTTCTTCAATAGAAGCTATTATTTTGTCTAAAGCTATAGCCTTATCATCATAAACTATACTTACTTCTTTTTTATTTACATTAACTTCACAAGCAATAGTTCCTTCACTATGGGCTATAACCTCTTTAATGCTAATAACATCTTCATTTGTATTAAGATTTAATATCCTTAATACTGTTTTCATTTAATACACCCCTTTAATTTTCTTTTATAAGATCATTGATTAAATTTTTATCTTCAGGTGACTCTATTTCAAGTTTAATATCAGATTCATCTACAGAATCCTCATATCCACCTTCTATTAATTCTACGTCATCTATTTTAAATTCTTCAACTAACTCTTCATCACCACGTCTATACTTCACTTTAACGCTTTCTTTAACTGTGTTATTACTTACAACTTCGCCCTTAAAGTCCCCCATACTTACAATAGATCCTGCTTTAGGCAATCTCTTTCTTATATCTTCATAAGTACTTTGTTCGTAATTTAAGCAACACATAAGTCTTCCGCATATACCAGATATTTTAGTTGGATTTAAAGATAAATTTTGTTCCTTTGCCATCTTTATTGACACTGATGCGAAGTCCCCTAGGAATGTTGAACAGCATAAAGGTCTTCCACATGGTCCTAATCCTCCAAGCATCTTAGCTTCATCCCTAACCCCTATTTGTCTAAGCTCAATTCTAGTTTTAAAAATAGTTGCTAAGTCTTTTACTAATTCTCTAAAGTCTACTCTTCCATCTGCAGTAAAGTAAAATATAACTTTATTATTATCAAAGGTATATTCTACATCTATTAACTTCATGTTTAATCCATGTTCTTCAACTTTCTTTAAACATATATCTAAAGCATCTTTTTCTTTCACTTTATTTTCTTTATGTTTATTTATATCAGCTTCTTCTGCCACCCTAATAACACTCTTTAAAGGAGCAACTATATCTGATTCAGGAATTTCTTTAATACCTATAACACATTCCCCGAATTCTATACCTCTTGCTGTTTCCACAACAACAAAGTCACCTTTTTTTACTTCTAGTCCATTAGGATCAAAATAGTATATTTTACCGGCCTTTTTAAATCTAACGCCAATTACTTTTATCATTATTAAACCTCCATAAATCCTATAAGCATAACTCTAATAGTTAACTGAAAATTAGAATTGCTCTGCAGTGATTTTCTAGCTTCTCCAATTTTGTCAATTATATTATTAAGCTTCTTATAAGACATTTCAATAGCTATTTTTTTTATACTTTCAATTTTATCCCCATTTATTAATCCGGTAACTTCATCAATTTCTTTATAAATTATTATATCTCTTATAAAGGAGGCTAGAATATTTAATATATCTTCCTTTTTATCCTTGTAAGTTACTATCTTACTTTCAAAATCTAAAAGTTCTCTATTATTACCTTTAGTTAGAAGAAATAATAAATCAACTAATGTATTTCTAAGCTCTTTTAAGGAAGAATCTCTTAGGAAAGCTTCTGCTTTTCCTGGAATTCCTTCACTATAGGCAATGGCAGCATTAATTTCTTCTTCACTAACACTGTCATCATTTAAACTATCTATATAAAGCCTTACCTCATTTTTGGTTAATGGAGATAACTTATAAATTTGACATCTTGATTTTATAGTGTCTAATATAAGCTCTAGACTTTCACATAATAATATTATAAAAACCCCTTTAGGTGGTTCCTCTATAGTTTTTAATAGAGCATTTTGCGCTTGAACTGTTAACTTATTTCCATCACAAATTATTATGACTTTCTTATCTCCTTCAAATGGTTTTTTATTTATCTCTTCAACGATTTCCCTAATATCGTCTACTCCAAAAGAAGATTTTTTACATCTATAATTTATGATATCTATATAATCTTTATCCTCAGATTTACCTAATATGTTTCTGGCAAACTTATTAGCTAATTTGCTTTTGCCAATACCATCTTCTCCAACTATTATATGTGCATGGGAAATTTCATCTGATTCTACTCTTCTTTTAAAGTTATCTACTATATTTCTATGTCCAATAATTTCTCCCATTACACCCTCCTACTTATATTTTTATGAATTGATCAACATCTATTACGAATATTGTGGCTCCCCCAACTTCAACTTCAATTGGATAAGACATATACATATCAAGATTTCCAGTTATAGGAGTTGGCGTAGTAATAATTTGTTTTCTAGTTTTACAAATATCTTCTATAACATCTATAACCTTTTGTACCTTTTCTACTTCTACACCTATCATTAAAGTTGTATTACCTGATTTTAGAAATCCTCCTGTTGTTGCCAACTTAGTTACCCTAAATCCAGCTTCAGTAATTGCATCAATTAAATCTAATGCATCATCATCTTGTACTATTGCTATTACTAATTTCATATTAACCCCTCCCAACATAAACCTCATATTAACATTTTATCACAAAAGCTGTATAAATTAAGCAAAATTTTATTATATATACTATTTTATTTAATAAAATTTAGTATTATTTCTTTCCCTTCATTAAAAACTTCATCTATAGACTTTTCTGCATTAATAATTACAAAATCGCTACTATTTTCTTCTACTAATCTATAATATCCTTCTCTTACCCTAGTATGAAAATCTAATTTTTCAAGATCTAATCTATTAACTTCTCTATCCTTATTTTTTTCTATTCTTTCTAGACCTACTTCAGGAGATATGTCAAAAAATAAGTTTAAGTCAGGCATATATTCACCTATTGCAAATTTATTTATTTGAAATATTTCTTCAACAGATATTCCTCTAGCATACCCTTGATAAGCTAATGAAGAATAAATAAATCTATCACATAATACTATTTTACCCTCCTCTAATGCTGGAATAACTTTTTCTACTAAATGTTGTCTTCTAGCTGCAGCATATAGTAAAGCTTCTGTTTTTCTATCCATTTTAGTATTTTTTGTATCTAATATTATGCTTCTAATATCCTCTGAAATTTTAATTCCACCCGGTTCTCTAGTTTTAATACAATCTATTCCTTCTTCTACTAAAAAATCATATATCTTTTCTAAGGCTGTACTCTTACCTGAACCATCTCCACCTTCGAATACTATAAATTTCCCTCTGTTCATTTAACTACCTCATGTTATCAAAATTATATTTGCTTAAAAGCCATGCCTTAATTCTTTCTTTATAATAATTATATTCAATATTATCACTATTTATTTGAGAAATTGCATCACTACATTCATGGCAAAATAAGCCCTTGCTAATAATTATATCATTTATAGATATTTCTTTACCACATAAGGTACATTTATTTTTATCCTTATCTATGGTTTTATATTCTATATTCATATTTAATACCCCCTTTAACTTTTTATTAATAATTCTCACCTTAAAAACAAATTTTATACTTTATATAAAAAAACATATTTAATAAATAATAATTGCAGTTTAAGGGAAAATTATAATCAAGATATTTTGGGAGGGAAAAAAATGAAACAAGAAATGATTAGCTTTATAGAAAAGAATAAGGACGATTTGAAAAATTTAAATAAATTTTTATATGATAATCCTGAAAAAAGTTATAACGAATTTAATTCATATGATTATATTTGCCAACTTTTAAATAAATATGATTTTAAAGTTGAGGAAAACTTTTTAGATTTAAAAACATCTTTTAAAGCTTCTAAAGGCAATGGTAGTCCTACTATTTGTTTTCTATGCGAATATGATGCCATTCCTAATGAAGGTCATATAACAGGACACAACTTACTAACTACAACTTCAGTAGCTGCAGCTTTAGCTCTGGGATCCATAATCGAAAAAATCGGTGGTTCTGTTGTTATTATAGGATGTCCAGGAGAATATCTAGGTGGAACAAAATCTGTAATGGTTAAACAAGGAATTTTTGAAGAGGTAGACGTAGTTCTAGTTGCCCATCCTGATGTAGTAACTTCAGAAAGTGGTAGTTCTTCTGCAATTATCCCATTAAGCATTAAGTATATTGGGAATAGTGGACTTAGTTTTTTAAATAAAAATACATATACATCCTTAGATGGAATTCTTTTATGCTTTAATATATTAAATTCTATATTAAAAGGGTTTCCAGATGATGTAGAAGTGAATTCAATACTTTCTAACGGAGGATTTACACCTCTTTTATTACCTATTGAATCAGAAGCTAAGTTTTATATTAGAGCACCAGAAATGGATATTGCAAGAATAGTAGAAAATAAGTTAAGAGAAATTGCAATTTATGTTTCTAAGCTTATACGAGTACAAAATTCAATTTCCTTATATGAACCAGAAAATGAAGAACTTATAACAAATAGAACTTTAAACAGATTATTTAGTCATAATTTAAAAGAAACTGGAATTATTAATATCGATGGTCCTAGAGATATTTATTCTGGTTTAAGCTTAGGGATAGTAAGTAAAACAGTTCCTTGTATACAGCCATTTTTCTCAATTATAAATGATTTAAGTATTAGATATGGAACCAAGGCTTTTGCTAATGCAACAATTTCTGATCATGCTTTTGCAGAAGCCATGAAGGCAGCCTTAGCTTTAGCTTTTACAGGGCACGATATTATATCAAAGGATAATCTTTTATCTGAAGTAAAAAATGAATTCTACAAAAAATAGGCTCTATTTAGAGCCTATTTCTTATTTACCTACAATTTTAGTAATATAATAAATTTTTAAAATAAAATTCTTTAATTCTGTTACAAAATCAATTATAAATAGTATAATTATCTTTGATATCTATTTAAGGAGGTTTAATAATGATACAAATATATAAAAGTACTGGTGAAAATAATTCTTCATTAAAAGTTTTAGATACCATAGAGCCAGGATCTTGGATTAATATAATCGCACCATCAGATGAAGAACTAATTTTAATATCAAAAAAGACTGGTGTTCCCCTTTCCTTTTTGAAAGCTCCTTTGGATGATGAGGAAACCTCTCGTATAGATATAGAAGATAATTGTTTATTAGTAATAGTGGATATACCTTTCACTGAAATGGAGGATAATTCATTAACTTATGATACCTACCCTTTAGCTATTATCCATACAGATAAACAAATAATTACTGTTTGCTTAAAAAATAGCAGAATATTAACTGATTTTATAAACAGTAAAGTTAAATCATTTTTTACTTTTAAGAAATCTAGGTTTATATTACAAATACTAAGTAGAATATCTAATTCTTATTTAGTATATTTAAGACAAATTGATAAAAAAAGCTTAATGATAGAAAAAAGATTACATAAGTCTATGAAAAATAGAGAATTAATTCAGCTTCATTCCCTAGAAAAATCACTGGTTTACTTCTCTACCTCACTTAAAGCCAATGAAATTACATTAGAAAAAATGTTAAAATTAGATTTGATGCAAAAATATGAAGAAGATCAAGATGTTTTAGAAGACGTTATAATCGAAAATAAACAAGCTATTGAAATGACAGAAATTTATAGTAATATTCTTGCAAGTACAATGGATTTCTTTGCTTCAGTTATTTCAAATAATTTAAATATAGTAATGAAGGTTCTTGCTTCAGTTACGATTTTAATGGCCATACCTACAGTTATTGGTGGTATATTTGGTATGAATTTTATTAGAATGCCACTTATACATAATGAATTTGGCTTTGAAATAACTATGATAATAACTCTTATATTAACATTTGGAACTGCTTATTTATTACATAAAAAAGGTATGTTTTCATAAAGAGTAGGCTGTAATAACAGCACTGCTCTTATTTTTTATCTATGAACATATAAATTACTCTATTCCCTATCTCCTAATTATTCATAAAAAATATTAAAATAGAACATTTCCAATGCTTTTACAATACACTAATATATAAATTATTTTAAAAGTAGGTGCATTTCTTTGTTTAACACTAAACTTAATACAATTCCTAGTTCTCCTACAATAGGAATAGTTGCTCCTTCGTCTCCTGAATCTGAGACATATATAAATGAAAAAATATCTGCTTTTGAAAAATTAGGCTTTAACATAAAAAAAGCTCCTCATTTATATGATAAATGGGGTTATTTAGCAGGTAATGATAAAGATAGAGCAAATGACTTAAACTCAATGTTTGAAGATAAGGATGTTAATGCAATTATTTGCTTAAGAGGTGGATATGGATCTATTAGAATGGCTCCACACTTAGACTTAAAACTTATAAGAAAGAATCCTAAACCATTTTTTGGATATAGTGATGTAACATTACTACTTAACTATATCTATAATAAATGTCATTTTCCTACCTTTCATGGCCCCATGATAACTTCTAATTTTTATGATACTCCTACTAAAAATTATTTTTTAAATATATTTAATTATAATAATTTAATTTATGACTTAAATGATGTATGTCATAAGGAATATTGTATTTGGAATAGTTGGGATTTTAAAGGTAACTTAGTTGGTGGAAACTTATCTATTATATGCTCTACTATTGGAACTCCTTATGAAGTAAAATTCAATAATAATATATTACTTGTTGAAGATGTGAATGAAAATCCTTATGCTGTGGATAGAATGCTTTCTCAATTAATTTCCTGTGGAAAATTAAAAAAGTTATCTGCAATAATAGTTGGTAATTTTACTAATTGTAATAGTAAGGATGATATGTTAACAGTAGAATATATTATAAAAGAAAAACTTATACCTTTGAATATTCCTATAATATATGGCATAAAGATTGGACATGATTATCCTAATATAACCATTCCTATAGGAGCTAGCTTTAAATTTTCTTCTAAAGATAGGTTGCTTATTCAAAATAAAATTATTTTTAGAAAATAAAAAAGACTACAAAATACATTGTAGTCTTTTTTTGGAGGCGCCACCCGGATTTGAACCGGGGAATAAAGGTTTTGCAGACCTCTGCCTTACCACTTGGCTATAGCGCCATACCTGGTGGCTCGACCAGGAATCGAACCAGGGACACGAGGATTTTCAGTCCTCTGCTCTACCGACTGAGCTATCGAGCCACTATACCTGGCAACGTTCTACTCTCCCACACAGTCTCCCATGCAGTACCATCGACGCTGTAGAGCTTAACTTTCCTGTTCGGAATGGAAAGGAGTGTTTCCTCTACGCCATCATCACCAGATGCTATGATTCTCCAAATCTTCGATTTGTCTAAGAATCTTATACTAATTTTACTTAGCTTTTTTGAAAGAATATTGTTCTCTCAAAATTGTATATGAATTTATAACATTTTTTATTGGTCAAGCCCTCGACCTATTAGTATCAGTCAGCTAAATATGTTACCACACTTACACCTCTGACCTATCAACCTTGTGTTCTTCAAGGGGTCTTACTAGCTTATGCTATGGGAAATCTCATCTTGAGGGAGGCTTCACGCTTAGATGCTTTCAGCGTTTATCCCTTCCCGACTTAGCTACCCAGCCATGCTCTTGGCAGAACAACTGGTGCACCAGAGGTCAGTCCATCCCG
>JAEXLD010000124.1 GCA_023445445.1 Bacillota bacterium | reverse complement strand
AAAAGGTAGGGTTAACCCTACCTTTTACCAAAATACATATATACATAAACTTCTTCCCCTTCTTTAAAATAATTTTCATAAAGACTTGGCTTATTTAGATAATCTGTAGATATTTCATCTATTTTATAAAACATATTGCTCTTTATTTCTTCTTTAATATGTTTTATGTTAAAATTCCTTCTATTTTCTGTCTTTATAAAATTATTTAAACTAATTTTCTTAAATATAATATATGATAATAGTACATATGCATCTTTCTTTAAGTATTTTAAAATATCTTTTATAGAAAAATCATTCTTTTGAAACCAATAGTTACTGCTACCACTGCAGTCTAAAAATACATCTATAACTTCTTCTTTTACAGGTATCTTCTTAAAATCTGTACAAATTAATATAACATTATTATTTAAATTACTATTCTCAAGTAAAGATTTTAGATAAAAATGTTTAGTTATATCATTATCTATAGCTATATAAATGCTATTAGTTAACATACTATATAAATTTCTTAAGGCAAAACCTAATCCACTTCCAACTTCTAATAATACTTTGTTATTTAAATCTATTTTTTCTAAATTATATTGTCCCCAATCTAATCCTTTTTTAATACTTGAAATATGATTAATATCTGTATCTCTTAAATAATCCTCCATAATATTTTCATTTCTATTATCATTATTAATTATTCTATTTTCAATAATTAATATTCCTGACTCTATTTTGTATTCTCTGTTACATTTACATTTTAACTTGCCATCTATTATTTTATTATTCTTAATGTTTCCTTCCTCTAAGAATAATCCCCCTCCACAATAAACACATGAAAGATATTTTAAACTGTTAATATCAATACCTACTTTAATAACATTCTTTTCTTCTTTTGATGTTAATTCTTTTATTTTATTTTTTAATTTTTCTTCCATAATTGATAGATCTTGAATTTTATTATTTATTTCCTTTTCCTTTAGTTTAAAAATATCTTTTAATAAATTACTGTCTTCTAGACTAAATTTACCAAGGGATTCATAAATCAAAATTGACTTTACCTCATTTAATGTAAATCCATAAGATTTTAACTCTAAAACTTTATTTAAACTTCTTTGGCTTTTTTCATCAAAATCATATTGTCCTCCTTTTTTATATGGAGTTATTAATTCTAAATCAATATAATGCCTTACAGTTTCAATACTTATATTATTTTTTTTACTAAACTCTCCAATTCTCATAATTACTCTCACTTTTATTTATATATTTTATTTAATAATAATATATTTTCTTAAATAATAATATAGGGATATTACCACAAAATAGTAATACCCCATAATTTTCTTTTATTTATTATCTATATTATTTGAATTATTCTTATCATCTATATACCATTTAGATTCAGTAGTTGGATTACTTATTATTCCTAATGCAACTAATATAGATAGTATAGTGTTAGTAATAGCTTGATATTCCTCTGGCACTATCTTTACTCCAAAAGCACTTAAAATCATTGGTATTAATGCCAAAATAGAAACCCATAAACCATAATTTTTAAATCTTGATAAATCGATTTTCATAGTACCACCTCCTAGCCTCCATACATTATATTCACATAATTAATATATGTGAAAAAGGAGCTGTATCAACAGCTCCTAAATTAAAAATATAGAATGTAAAATGTAGAATTATTGATGTAATTCCAAAGGAATTACTAAAAAAATATATATTTTAGAAACTCCTAAGGGAGTTTATTCTTTAATTTTACATTTTTCATTATTCATTTTACATTGTGCCACAGCACCTTTTATATTGTATGTTAATTAGTTTCTTCTTCTAAGAAAGCTTTATATCCTCTCATTGTTTCATATATATCTAATTTACTTGCTATTTCCCAAGGAGCATGCATATTTTGTAGAGCTACACCACAATCTATAACTTCCATATTATATTCTGCTAATATATAAGCTATAGTGCCACCACCACCTTGATCAACCTTTCCAAGCTCAGCAGTTTGATATACTACATCATTTTTATCCATTATATTTCTAAGCCATGCTATATATTCTGGATTTGCATCATTACATCCTGATTTTCCTCTAGCACCTGTATATTTATTAAATACAATTCCCTTACCAAAATAAGCTGAATTTTTCTTTTCCATTACTGATGGGTAGTTTGGGTCATATGCAGCTGATACATCTGATGAAAGCATTTTTGAATTTGATAAAGCTCTTCTTAATTTTAAACTTGAATACTCTCCTAGCCTATCCATAACTTCTGCTACAGCATTTTCGAAGAATTTTGAATGCATACCTGTTGCACCATTACTACCAACTTCTTCTTTATCAACTAATAGTAATACACTAGTATATTTAGTATTATCAACATCTAACATAGCCATTAATGATGTATAAGCACATACCCTATCATCTTGACCATAAGCCATTATCATACTTCTATCTAAACCATATTCTCTTGCTCTTCCTGCTGGTACAACTTCGATTTCAGCAGAAATAAAATCTTCTTCTTCAAAATCATATTTTTCTTTTAATATATTTAATATATTAGCTTTAACAGCATCTTTTTCATGACCTTCTAGTGGAATACTTCCAACTAATATGTTTAAATCTTCACCTTCAATTACTACATTAGCCTTTTTTTGAAGTTGATCCTGAGATAAATGTATTAATAAATCTGAAATTCCTACTACAGGATCATTATCATCTTCACCAATTACAACATCTATCTTAGTGCCATCCTTTTTAACTACAACTCCATGTAAAGCTAATGGAAGTGTAACCCATTGATATTTTTTAACTCCACCATAATAATGAGTTTCCATCATTGCTAAGTTAGTATCTTCATATAATGGATTTTGTTTTAAATCTAATCTAGGAGAGTCAATATGTGCACCAAGGATTCTTAATCCCTTTTCCATTGGCTCTTCACCAATTATAAATAAGGCTAAAGTTTTATCTTTGTTGTTTAAATAAACCTTATCTCCTTGTTTTAAACTTTCTTTATTTTCTATAATTTCTTCTAAATCTCTAAAGCCAAAAGCTGTTGCCATTTCAATACTAGTTAATACACATTCTCTTTCAGTTTTACATATTGACATATAATCAATATATCCTTTACAGAAATCAAATAGTTCTTCTTTTTTTGCTCCTTGATATTTTAACCAAGGATTTTTCTCTTTTTCACAATTACCCATATTATCCTCCTTATATTTCTTTTATATTTTATGTTATTCTATTATTCTGTCCATTCTTCTTTCAATTATATCTACTGGAGTAACATCAGACATAAGAGAATGTCTATAATTAACTGCCGCTGCTTCTATAATTACAGCTATATTTCTTCCTGGTCTAACTGGAACTCTTAACTTTTTAACCTTAACTCCTAATATATCTTCACGGTCATCATTTAATCCTAACCTATCGTAATCTCCATCATCTTTCCAATGCTCAAAATGCATAAGAAGTTGTATGCCTTTTTCTTGAAGAATAGAACTTAATCCATATAATGATGCTACATCAATAATTCCTATTCCTCTAACTTCAAGCATACCTATTGTTATTCTTGGAGACTTACCAATTAGTTCACCATCAACTTCTTTTATATCTACAGCATCATCAGTTACTAATCTATGGCCTCTTTTTATTAATTCAAGAGCAGTTTCACTCTTTCCTATGCCACTTTCTCCAGTAATTAATATACCTATTCCATAAACATCCACTAAAACGCCATGAAGTCTTGTTTCAGGAGCTAATTTATCTGCTAAGTAAATAGTCATCTTACTTATAAACTTAGTAGTAACTAAATCAGTTCTAAGCAACCAAACTTTATTCTTTAAAGCAGCCTTTATTAATTCTTCTTGAGGCTCTAAATCTCTTGTAATAATTAAACATTTTAAATTAAAACTAAAATATTTATCTATTCTTTTTTTTCTTAATTCTATTCCCATAGTTTCTAAAAAGCTCCACTCAGCTTTTCCTATAACTTGAATTCTTTCTGGAGCAAAGTAATTATAAAAACCTGTTAATTGTAAGCCTGGTCTATTTATATCATTTACAAATATCTCAATTCCCTTTTCTCCTTCAGATAAGATTTCCAAGTCAAAATCCTTTATTAACTTTTCAACTGTAACTGACAAATTGATCACCCTTTAATTTCTTTTTTTTAATTCTACTGTTTCTAATTGAGCTCTAAAATTGTTTTTTACACTATCTATATATCTTCTTCTTAAAATTTGTTGTTCTTCTTTTTCTTGGTTATTTAAACCTTCTTCTTTACTCTTTTTATAAAGTTCATTTATTCTCTTAATAACATCATCTATTTTCATATCGCTATAATTCATCATTGGTTCATCCTTTCTTATAAACACTTCTTAGTATTATTTTACCTTGATTCTCTATTAATATCAACTTATATACTCTTTATTGATGTAATTATTTACATACGCTTCCCTTAACACATTTTAGATAATATAACAAAATATGTATTAATTCAACAATAAATCTTAATTTTTTTTGTAGATTTTTGTTATATCTTTTCATTTTACATTTTTATACTTTTTGGTATAATATTGTTATAAGATATTGTATTTTGTATTTCGATAGGAGGTGCTAACTATGACAAAAAAATGCAGTAGAAAGATAAAAAGAAAAAAAGCTTTACTTAACTTTTTGTTAAGATACCTTTCTACTAATAATTCATTAATAATATATCTTTCACAAGACTTGGACAAACTAATAAATATGAATCAAAAGCATATTTTTAATAAATACATCAGAAAAAACTTACGTAGCAATCCTGTAAGAAAAGCTGCTTAATTAATTTACCTAATTATTATTATGTATTTTCATAAATAATATAGAAAATTTAATTAGAAATATATTTTTTAAGCATAAAAACATTATAAGCTATTTATAAGTTTTTATGCTTAAAATAAAAAATACCTCATTTCTTGAGGTATCAAATACATATATATTCCCAACATGCCGGTCACTTAAATATTCATACCTGCTACTCGCAGGTGGGTTAAGCTCACTAATTCTCTGTCTTCTCCTGTTACAATATTGCAAATCATTGGAGCCTGACATACACTTAGATATCGCAAATCCCGTATATTCAATGTAGGTTGAATATTATAAGCTTAGCGCACATCTCAGGATTTATTATAATATAATTATAGCATAAATCTAAATACATGCAATAGAATATTTTTCCTATAAATTAAACCTTTAAAAAATATATTCTTTAGCAACATCTTCTATAGTGATATCTGCATCTTCCTCTGTAAATAAAGCCATAAATTGAATAAATTCAAAGTTAGATGAATTTATTTGAAATGCCATTACTTCTCCTGCCACATCTAGTTCTTCAACAATTTCTTCTATTATATCAACTACTTCATCATTACCATAATCATATAGATAAGGTATAAAAAACTCCTTATACCATTCGTCACTTTCTTCTTCGTAATCACTTTCGTCATTTGCATAACTTCTAGCAGCACTTAATACATCATTATCGAAATCTAAAAAGAATTTTACAAGAAAAATTCCATCTTCATTCTTTAGTTCTTCTATTCCTGTTAAATTATTTTCTTCAAGTATTTCAATTATTTCATTAATCTTCATAATATCCTCCAATTAATATAACAGTTTTTTATATTCCTTTTTTACTTCAAGGAATTCTTTATCATCTTCAACTAAGTTTAATTCTTCTTTTCCATCTACTTCATCTACTCTAAATACATAGATGTCTTCACTATCATCATCAACTGGAGCTAAAAGTAAATATTCTACTTCTTTTAAATAAACCTTTGCAATAGCTTCAAAATCTACTTTTTCTCCATTTTCATTTAAGAAACTCATTATAACTTTTTCATCTTCACCAATATTAGTGTTCTTTTTATCCATTTTATTCTCCTTTATTTGAATTGTCCATTATTTTAATATTTATCCTTTAATTTTTTTAGTATACTATATTATTTTTAATATAGAAAGTCATTTTATGTAACTTTATGTATTTATTTTTATAGTATATACTATCAATTTTTTTTCAGAGGCTGAATTATGTTAGAAATTTTATTATTAGTATTATCTGTATCTATAGATTCATTCATAGCAAGTATATCCTATGGTAGTAGTAAAATTCGTATTCCTTTAATATCTGCATTAATAGTGGACATTATATCCTCTAGCATGCTTGGAATATCATTGATATTAGGAAGTTTTATTCAAAACTATATATCTATAACTACTGCAAAAATCTTTAGTTTTACTATTTTATTTTTCTTAGGTCTATATAGATTATTTGAAGGATTACTTAAATCATATATAAATAACAAAGCAAAGGATTCTCCTTCTTTACATTTCAAATTGTTTGATTTTAATTTTGTACTTCAAGTTTATGCTAATGAAACAAAAGCAGATATTGATAATTCTAAAGTCTTATCTTACAAAGAAGCCATTTACTTAGCCTTTGCCTTATCCTTAGATAGTTTAGCAGTTGGATTTGGTAGTAGTTTAGTACTAATTAATTACATTGAAGTTTTTGTAGTTGCTATTATTATTGGAATTTTAACCATTATATTGGGCTCTTATATTGGAAAAAGCTTTGCAGAAATTATAGATTTAGATCTATCTTGGCTTTCAGGTGCAATGTTAATTATATTAGCATTTTTAAGAGTTTTTTAAAAAGTAAAGGAGGCTGTTTTTACAGCCTCCTTTATATTTTTTATTTTGTGTTTAAAGTTTCCTTCTTTTTACTTAACATAAAGCTACTTCCTATTAGTAATAATACTAAACCAAATACTATTCCAGTTGCTGGGTTATTACCTCCAGTTGCTGGTAAAGTAATTCCATTTTCATTTTTACCTTTTTCAGCAATTATAAACTTACTAAAATGAGGAGTTTTAAATGTTACTTCATTACCCTTTACAGCAGTTTCCATTTCATGGAATTTCTTAGTACTTTCATCATAGTAGAATACAGCTAAATTATCTTTATTTAATCCCTTTATATCTTCATCTGATAATTTAATTGTTATAGTTGCAACTCCATCTTTAAAGTTATGAATGCTTGTTACTTCATTTCCATTTTTAATATATAGATTAAATTCAAATACTTTTTTAACTCCTTTAATTCCAGAAGTAATATTTTTATCTTCATTAATCTTCATTTCAAAAATTATACTTGAACCTTCTTTCAATAAATCTTTATCAATTAAAGAGAATGGTAATATTATAATATTTTCTCCATTTTTAATTTCTAAATATCCATTTCCAGACTTAATAGCTTCAATATCTTTTATTTCAACTTTAATTTCATTTGATGGATTAGTTATTACTATTTCATTTTTACCATTAGGGTTTTCTATTTTCTCTACTATATTTCCTTCTATAGGTGTTGTTGGGTTCGTTGGTGTTGTTGGTGTCTCTTCATTTTTCACAGTAATTTCACATAGGGCTTTGAAATTTCCGTCCTTTGTAGTTACTGTTATTCTTGTTTTTCCTGCTCCAACTGCTATTACTTTTCCATTTCCATCTACCTTTGCAATTTTTTCATCACTTGATGTCCAAGTAACTTCTTTATTTGTTGCATTTTCTGGTGCTATATTAGCTTTTAATTCTAAGCTTTCATTTATCTTTAATTCTCCTGATAATTTATCTAAGCTTACTCCTGTAACTTTTATCTCTTCTGGTTTTGGTTCTTCTTCATTTTTCACAGTAATCTCACATGAAGCTTTAAAGTTTCCGTCCTTTGTAGTTACTGTTATTCTTGTTTTTCCTGCTCCAACTGCTATTACTTTTCCATTTC
>JAEXLD010000108.1 GCA_023445445.1 Bacillota bacterium | reverse complement strand
TTGTGCATCTGAATGCATTCTTCCCATAGTATCTGTCATACCATATGAAGCTGGACCTGCAGCCATATTATCTGGGTGAAGAGTTCTTCCTGTACCACCACCTGATGCTACTGAGAAATATTTCTTTCCTTCATTAACACATTCTTTCATATAAAATAAAAAGAACCCTATTTCTAGAGTTCTAAGGTTCTATATTCTTATCCCACCCTTTATCTTGGGTAAAATTGTATATTCCTTTATCTTCACTATTTAATTTTAGCTTTATCTCTACTGTATCACATTCTATTATTTTTATAACTTCTTGCGCTACCTTATTTCTTATAGTTGTCATTTGACCAACTGTAACACTTTTAAATGTAACAACATTTACATCAATAGTTATTTTTTTCTTTAAGCTATCAGAATCTATAACTTTGCTTTCTACAACTAATTCATTATATTGATTTTTTAAATTATTATCTAAATTATCTTGTATTTTATCCTTAGCCTCCATATATTTCTTGACTTCATTATTTGACTCCTTAGCTTTCTTTTCTATGCTTTCATTTTCTATTTTTTCCTCATCAGTAAGCTTTCCTTGTTTTTCTCTTAATTTTAAATCATAGGAATTTTCAAACATTTTTCCCGCTGTTTCTACCGAACCATAAGCACTTGCCATTTCTTCAACGTATAATCTTTTCAAATTATCTTTAAATTTTATATACTCACCTTCAGACATTTTATCATCCATAAGTATTAAATCAGTCTTTTGTTCTTTGCTTAAACTATTGTAACTTTTCTTTAAAATATTAATATCTTCTTTAGTTAATTTACTTCCTTCTTCCAATCTATAATTAGAATTACCACAAGAAGTTAAAGTTAGAATTAATATTGATAAGATTACTACTAAACTACTTATCTTCTTCATATGTATCCCTCCGTCATATAAGATTATAACACCTTATAAGTTTTAATGGAATTAAATGTTGTAATTTATTTACACAAATAAATACTTAACTATTTAGCTAAATTCATTTCTGTAAAAGTGTATTAAGAATTAATGAGAGATTAATCTATTCTATATGTGCCTATGGGTAAAGACTTTAGATTCGTCAATTGGTATATTCCTTCACTTGTTTTATATATCACCTGCTAATAAAAAAAGGAATAGTAATTTATTTAACTACTAATTCCTTATAATAGACTTAATTGTTCAAGTTTCTTTATACTTAATAATCTTGATACTGTTGTTATAGTTTCTATTATTCTCTTTGTGTCTTCTACACAAGTAGATTCCAGTTTATTAATTCACCTTCCCTTATTTCTACTACATTAATTCCTTTATATTGTCCTGATCTTAATGCTAGTTGAATATACCATTTATATCTCATTTGAAATTGAGCCTTAGTTCCATAAGTAACTAACCATGCATATCCTAAATCCTTATCTACTGGTAAATCCATAGTTGTGCTACCATACAACTTGCTACAACTGACATAGGTTCACATTTCTTTAAATCTACTTCCCTACTAACTAAATTAACTATAGAACTCATATACTGTGGATCTCTTTCCATAAGAACTTCTTCAAATCTTTTTCTAACTGCTGGACTATCAATAAGACCTTTAACGTTATTTATTATTGCAGAAGGCTGTCCTGCTCCTTCTTTCTTTGCTAATTGATCTTTTAAACTCTTTTCTGTTACCATAATTATTTATCATTCTTAACATTGAACTTTCCACTAATACTTTATTTAACTACCTTATGGTCATTCTTGTTATTTACCATTATAACTCTGGTATAGATGTTCACTAAGATTAGGAGAATCCTTTGCAATAACATGGAATGATGTTAATTTTTAAGAAAAAAAAATTAACTATTAACAAACAAGTTCAATGGGATAAAAAATACTGGTATTTCACTGATACAAAAAAAGAGATAGAATTATTGATTTAGATGATTTTAGAATTAGCATCTTAAAACAATATAAAATACAACAATTAAAAGATAAAGTTTATTATGGTGAACATTATACAAAATTAAAAGTTAATAATAAAAATCAAATAAATGAACTTGAAGGTTCTGAAACAAATTTAATAAATGTAAGAGAAAATGGCACATATATACAGCCAAGAGTTATGCAACATTGTTTTAAAATTATTCATAATAAATTAGGCTATAAATATCTCGACTATCATAGTCTAAGACACACACATACTACTATGCTTTTAAATGCTGGTGCAAGTATTAAAGCTATTCAAGAAAGATTAGGTCATAAATAATTAGATATTACTTGCAAGTATATACTCATGTTACAGATGAAATTCGAAAAAAGACTTTAGATATACTAAATAAAAAAGAGCAACTATTATAATAGTCACTCTCTTATTTCTGTCAACATGATGTCAACGCATATAAAAATCCGTTAACATCATGTTGACAAAATAATTTAAAATCTACAAAACAACTTATTTTACTTTATTTCATTGCTTCTTCGATAGCAACTGCAACTGCAACAGTAGCTCCTACCATTGGGTTATTGCCCATGCCTATAAGTCCCATCATTTCAACGTGAGCTGGAACTGAAGAAGATCCTGCAAATTGTGCATCTGAATGCATTCTTCCCATAGTATCTGTCATACCATATGAAGCTGGACCTGCAGCCATATTATCTGGGTGAAGAGTTCTTCCTGTACCACCACCTGATGCTACTGAGAAGTATTTCTTTCCTTCATCAACACATTCTTTTTTATATGTTCCTGCAACTGGATGTTGGAATCTTGTAGGGTTAGTTGAGTTACCAGTTATTGATACATCAACTCCTTCGTGATGCATTATAGCAACACCTTCTCTAACATCATTTGCACCATAGCACTTAACCTTAGCTCTTGGACCATTTGAATATGGAACTTCTCTAACTATTTCTAATTTACTTGTATAGAAATCAAACTTTGTTTCAACATAAGTAAATCCATTTATTCTTGATATAATAAATGCAGCATCTTTTCCTAAACCATTTAATATAACTCTTAATGGTTCTTTTCTTACTTTATTAGCTTTTTCTGCAATTTTTATAGCACCTTCTGCTGCTGCAAAACTTTCATGTCCAGCTAGAAAAGCAAAACATTTAGTTTCTTCTCTTAAAAGCATAGCTCCTAAGTTACCATGTCCTAATCCAACTTTTCTATCATCTGCAACTGAACCAGGAATACAAAAAGCTTGTAAGCCTTCTCCTATAGCTTCAGCAGCATCTGCAGCTTTTTTACATCCCTTTTTAATTGCTATAGCAGCACCTAAAGTATAAGCCCACATAGCATTTTCAAATGCGATTGGTTGAGTTGATTTTACTATTTCATAAACATCTATACCCTTTTCATCACATACAGTTTTTGCATCTTCTATTTTATTCATTCCGTATTTTTCTAATACAGGAATGATTTGATTTATTCTTCTTTCATAACTTTCAAATAATGGCATAATAATCTTCCCCCTTCGAATTATTCGTGTCTTGGATCAATAACTTTAACTGCTTCGTCAAATCTACCATATTGCCCTGTAGCTTTTTCCATAGCTTCATTAGCATCTATTCCCTTAGCAACCATTTCCATCATTTTTCCTAAGTGAACAAATCTATATCCAATAATCTCATCATTAGCATCTAATGCAATTTTAGTTACATATCCTTCTGCCATTTCTAAATATCTTGTCCCCTTTGCAACAGTTCCATACATAGTACCAACTTGTGATCTAAGCCCCTTTCCTAAATCTTCAAGTCCTGCTCCTATAGGTAGTCCACCTTCTGAAAATGCAGTTTGACTTCTTCCATAAACTATTTGAAGGAATAATTCTCTCATTGCTGTATTAATAGCATCACATACTAAGTCTGTATTTAATGCTTCTAATATAGTTTTTCCTGGTAAAATTTCTGAAGCCATAGCAGCTGAATGAGTCATACCTGAACATCCTATTGTTTCAACTAAAGCCTCTTCTATTATTCCATCCTTTACATTTAAAGTTAGTTTACAAGCTCCTTGTTGTGGTGCACACCAGCCAACACCATGTGTTAAACCTGAAATATCTTTGATTTCTTTTGCTTTTACCCATTTTGCTTCTTCTGGGATTGGAGCTGGTCCGTGATTAACGCCTTGAGCTACTGGACACATAGTTTGTACTTCATGTGAATAAATCATGATAAAACTCCTTTCAAATATGTATGATTTTTTCTCTATGGTGTTTGTTAGAACTTTAACGCCATATATATTC
>JAEXLD010000107.1 GCA_023445445.1 Bacillota bacterium | reverse complement strand
AAGTATTTCGAATGGAAGAAAAAATCCTGAGGAAAATGCATCTTGGGGAGTTGATTATACAAAGGAGGAAATTAATAGCGCACTTATTGCTCAAAGAGCAGGTCAAGATCCATATAGTATTGTAGCATCTAAAGATGAAATAGGACATGGTACTGCTATGGCAGGAATAATTGGTGCATCTGGTTTTGATACTGAAATGGAGGGGGCTGCACCTGAATGTGAGTTTGTTATTGTAAAATTAAGTAGAGATTTAGTATCTGAAAGATTAACAGAAACTAAGGAACTATACGATATGGCATCAATTATGGCTGCAATTAACTATATTTTAAACTTTGCCTTAGATGAAAATAAACCAACAATAATTTATATGCCTTTTGGTACAACACTGGGTAATCATAGATTTAATGGTATTTTAGAAGATTTCATAGATGATGTATGTAGTAACTTAGGAATTTCTATAGTAACTAGTTCAGGTGATGAAGGTGACGGTAGAAATCATGCTTTTAGTATTATTGAGAAAAATGGAGATTTTGAGGAAACTCAATTATATATTGATAAACAAAAGTTCTTAATGTTAGATGTATGGACAATGAATCCTAATAAGGTTTCAATTAGTATTTTATCACCTACAGGAGAAAGTACTGGTATAATAGCAGCTTTATTTAAGCAGCAAGAATCATCTAAATTTATTGTAGAGGGAACTGAGGTTTTAATTCAATATTATCTGCCTGAGGGCTTATCTGGAGATGAACTTATAACTGTATATTTTGTTGGGTTACAGCCTGGAATATGGAAAATAAGAGTTTATGGTGACTATGTCTTAGGGGGGAGGTATGATATTTGGATGCTTTCTAGAAAGATGTTAAAGGGTGAAACTTCATTAACTTCTCCATGTACATGTGGAACCATTACTAATCCAAGTACAAGCAGATATTCCTTAACTATAAGTAATTATAATCAAAATAATATAACTGTTTATCCTAAATCAGGATTAGCTACTACAGCAATAGAAGGTTTTGAAATAGATGTTGCAGCTGGTGGGGTAGATGTAAAATGTATATTTTTAAATAATCAAAGGGTTTATATTACAGGGACAAGTGTATCAGCAGCTGTAGCTACAGGAGCAGCTTTATTATTATTTCAATGGGGAATAGTAGAAGGAAATGATCCCTATATGTATTCTCAAACACTTAAGTCCTATATGTTAAGAGGGACATATAGAAGAAAAAATGATATATATCCTAATATAGAATGGGGATATGGAATTCTTGATTTATTGGGAGTATTTACAAACCTATAAGAAAAAGCCTTAAAAAACAAGGTTAATTTTATATTAAGAAATACTAGGATAAAGAAAATTTAATTATTAACTTTAAGAGAATTGAAGTAATCATTAAGAAAGGTGAATTATAAACGAAAAATATTATAAGGATAAATGTGAAATATATAAGATTTAAAATCTATTAGAAAGCTAAAGGAGGATAATCCTATGAAGATAACTCCCAATAATATAACATCATTAAGTCAACTTATGAATACTATAAAATCCGAAGATGAAGATAAGAGAACTATCGTTGAAAAGATGATAAATAAAAAGGATGAAGATGAAGAAGAGGAAAATGAATCAACAAGTAATGCTAGAGCAGTAAAGACTATGAAGAGAAATATAGAAATGGAAAAAATAGCTTCAAAGATTGCAAGGGGTAAAGGAATTGGAATTGATGAAGAGAAATATGTATTAAAGCATAATCCAGGACTTTTAAATAAAGCGAGAATGATAAATAGCGAAAGAAAATTATTAGAAGAGAAAATAAGATTATGTAAAACTAAAGAAGAGGCTGATAATTTAGTTCATATGTATAAGTATAAAGGAATAGTACTATCATTTTCCAATAATATTGAAGAACCTAATATAGGAAAAGTAATTCTTTCTTCAGCTGACATCCTTGATGGAGATACAGTAAATAATCGTAAAGATAAAGAGAAGAAAGAAAAGGAAGATAAGGATAAGAGACTGGGAAAGATAGATTTATTAGTATAGAAATAAGTTAATTGTACTTAGTAAATTTATTTATAAAATTTATTATTGTAAAATCCAAGATAGTAATATCTTGGATTTTACTGTATATATATTACTTATTCTACTAAAACTCATACAAAATTTCAGTGAAATTTCATCTTGAAATTCTATATGCTTCACATATATAATAATTATATCGGAATGCGATATCGATATTTGATATTTATTGGTTATAGTATTCATTATACTTTTAGATATCATAAAAAAATAATATCAATTAAGTAATAGGATTTTATATATGAAAGGAGGATTTTATAATGAAGATAGAAGAAAAATTAAAATATAAAAATAAAGTATCATGGGGAACATTTCTAAAGGATGTATTTATATGCGCTTTAGGTTCATATGGAGGGCCAGAAGCACATTATGGGGTTTTTTCATCTATTCTTGTTGAAAAAAAGAAATATATAACAGAGGAAGAACTTACGGAAATGATAGGAATATACGCTTTAGTACCAGGTCCATCTAGTACACAAACTCTAACAGCTATTGGGTACCATGTTGGTGGTCCAATGTTGGCTTTACTATCTTTCTTAGTTTGGGTATTACCAGCTATTGGTGTTATGGGGTTAATTGGAGTGTTTTTTACTAAAGTAGAATCAAATGATGGGTGGAAACCTATGATAACTTATTTACCAGCTGTTGCAATAGCATTTATAGTTTATGCTGCTATAACTATTTCTAAAAAAGTCCTTAAGAAAAGTAAAGATTGGGTTATATTTATAATTATGCTAGGCCTTAGTCTATTATTAGTAGGATATTCAATTTGGGTGGTTCCTATATTATTGGTGCTTGGTGGGTTAATAATTCTAATGCCACATTTAAAAGAGAAAAGTGAAGATAGTGTTACTTATAAACCAAGGTGGTTAATATTAGCTATTGTTATTAGTTTAGGGATTTTTAATGAAGGGTTAAGAGAATGGATTACAGCTCCATGGGTAACCTTATACACCTCATTTTACCGTTATGGATATTCAGTTATTGGTGGTGGACAAATTGTTATTCCTTTAATGATACAAGATTTAGTACAAACACAATCTCTTATTTCACTTAGTGATTTCCTTTCTGGATATGCTATAGATCAAGCTGTTCCTGGACCATTATTTAGTTTTGCAGCGTTTGTTTCTGCAAGATCCTTTGCTGGTACTGGATTTTCCTTTATAGCAGCATTAATTGGTGGTTTAAGTATATTTATTCCAGGGACTCTATTAGTATTTTTTATGTTCCCACTTTGGAAAATAATGCGTAAAAATTTAAAAATGAAATATTTTTTAAAGGGTGTTACTATTACAGCAGCAAGTTTAATTACAATGACAGCAATAACACAACTAATTGAGTTGCCAGTTAATATGGTTTCATATGGAGTAGTATTAGTTAGTACACTGTTATTATTATCTAAGAAGGTACCTGCACCGTTAATGGTGATTATAGTAGCTGCATTAGGATTTTTAATAAGATAAGTATTAATATCTTATTTTAAAGCATTTAGTATAAAGGATATATTATGATAATGGATACATAGTTTCTTAAGTAAATTATTTAAATTGGTTAAGAAATTATGTGTCCATTAATTTTTTATGATGTAGTAAAGTACAAGTTCCCATATGAAGTGATTTACATATGCGGTAGTTAAGTATTAGAATGAAATAAATAATAGTTATTATTTATTAAAAAATATTATTGACAATATACCATAGGGGGTATATAATGTGATTAACAACATAAACATTATACTTATAGATAAAGTTATTAAATATAGTTTAAAGGTTATCTGCAGAATAAAAAGAATATTAAGACAACTAATCATAATCCTTAGTATTCACCTGTTGACAATATACCCTATAAGGTATATAATTTGTTAAAAAAATAATAATATAGTACATATATTAGGGGTGAAATTATGAAATACAATCACAAAGTTGTAAATAGGATTAAAAGATTAGAAGGACAATTAAAAGGCATATTAAATATGATGGAAGAAGAAAAGGAATGTAAAGAAGTTATAACACAACTTTCAGCAGTTCGTTCAGCTATTGATAGGTCCATAGGGATTATTGTTAGCGAAAATCTTGTGAAGTCTGTTACAGAAGAAGATAGTGAAGAAAATAAACATAAAATTGTACAAGAAGCTGTAGATCTTCTAGTAAAAAGTAGATAATTTTTTTTCAAAAGAATATACCCTATAGGGTATAAAGTTAAGCGGATTACATAGCTTGAAATTATATCTGTTAGTACTATATATTATTTAATAACTTATTAATAAGAAATAGATAAAGTAGAAAACTAGATTATAAATTAAAAAAACAAGATATTATTATTCTAGAGTTTATTAATAATCTTGAAGAAAAAAATAAAAATTAAAAACATTAAGGAGAAAATTTATATGAAAAATATAAAGGTTGATTTATTAGTAGATGCAAATGGGTTATCATGCCCTATGCCAATAGTAAAACTTAAGAAGGGTATGGCTCAATTAGAAGTTGGTCAAGTGGTTGAACTTCAATCAACTGATAAAGGTTCAATGGCAGATGTAAAAGCTTGGGCAAATAATACTGGATACCAATACTTAGGTAGTTTTCAAGATGAGGGAGTATTCAAGCACTATATTAGAAAAGAATCTTCTAATGAAGTAATAGAGAAAAAACATGAAATAATAACTACAAATGATGAGTTAATTAAGAAGATTGATGCTAAAGAAGATATACAAATTGTAGATGTAAGGGAAGAAGCAGAATATGTTTTTGCTCATATACCTAATGCTATATCTATGCCTTTAGGAGATTTAGAAGAGAATATTTCTAAGTTATCTAAGGATAAAGAAGTATATGTAATTTGTAGAACAGGTCATAGAAGTGATTTAGCAGCACAAATACTTTCTGATAATGGTTTTAATAAGGTTATAAATGTTATTCCAGGTATGAGTAATTGGACAGGCGATGTAGAAGGAATAAATTAATATAATATTTAAGTAAAATTATATAAATATATAATAGAGGATAATGTAATAATAGAGGAGGAAATAAGAATGAGTAAAAAGGTAGCTATAATATCTAGCAATGGAGATATATTTAACGCTTATAAAGTTTTTAACATTGCTAATGCAGCAGCAGCAACAGATATGGAGGTAACAGTTTTCTTTACCTTTGAAGGACTTAACCTTATTCATAAGCAAGGAGTTAAGGGAATTGTAATGCCAAAGGGAAATGAGCAATTAGAGGAAGGCTTTAAAAAGGCTAATGTACTTTCAGTAGAAGAACTTGCTTTAATGGCACAAGAAATGGATGTTAAATTTATTGCATGTCAAATGACTATGGATGTTATGGGAATTAATAAAGAAGATTTATTTGACAATATTGAAGTAGGCGGAGCTGTAACATTTTTGGAATTTGCTAAAGATGCAGATATAACTTTAAGTTTCTAATTTTTTTGAAAAAATAATACCTAGGGGGGTATACTTGAGATGAGTATAAGAAAAGTAAATGTAAAAGAAATAACTAAAAAGGTAATTAATAAAGAAAATTTATTTATATTAGATGTTAGAAATACAGAAGAGTTTAAGGATTGGAAAATAGAAGGCAAAAACTTTACCCATATGAATGTTCCTTACTTTGATCTTTTAGATGGAGTGGACAGTATTACTGATAAACTTCCTAAAAATGAAGAATTATTAGTAGTATGTGCTAAGGAAGGTTCTTCTTTAATGATAGCTGATATGATAGATGAAGCTGGATTTAAAGCATCATATCTTGAAGGTGGTATGAAAAGCTATAGTGAATATTTAGAACCATTAAAGGTTGCTGATTTAAAGAACGGTGGAGAACTTTATCAATTTGTTCGTATAGGTAAGGGATGTCTTTCTTACATGATTATCTCTCATGGTGAAGCAGCTGTAATTGATGCCACAAGATTCATTAATATCTATAGTGATTTTGCAAATTCAAAGGGTGCTAAGATTAAACATGTATTTGATACACATCTTCATGCAGACCATATTTCAGGAGGTCGTTTCCTTGCTGAAAAGACAGAAGCAAAATATTATCTTCCACCAAAGGATGCAGAAGGAGTAACATTTAGCTATAATCCTTTAGAGGATGGATTAGAAATAGTTGTAGGTAGCAGTTCTGTAGATATTCATGCTTTATATTCTCCAGGACATACTATTGGATCAACTTCATTTATTGTTGATAATAGTTACTTACTTACAGGAGATATACTATTTATTGACTCAATAGGAAGACCAGATCTTGCAGGACTTGCTGAAGATTGGGTATTAGATTTAAGAGAAAGTCTATACAAGAAATATAGAGAATTATCTTATGACCTTCTAGTTCTTCCAGCTCACTTTATGATAGTAGATGAACTTAATGAAGATGGAACTGTTGGTAAGAAATTAGGAGAACTTTTTGAAAAAAATCACGGTTTAAACATAAAGGATGAAGAGGAATTTAAAAATCTTGTTACAAAGAATCTTCCACCTCAACCTAATGACTATAAGGATATAAGACTAGCTAATATTGGTAATATATCTCCAGATGAAGATAGACAAAGAGAAATGGAGATTGGCCCTAATAGATGTGCAGTTAGATAGTTTATAGGTACTGTGGCACAATGTAAAATTAATAATAAAAAATGTAAAATAAATGAATAAACTCATTCAAGAGTTTATGAAAAAGATATATTTTTAGTAATTTGGAACAAATTACTTCAATAATTCTTCATTTTACATTCTAAACTTTTAATTAGAGGCTGCTTGGACAGCCTCTTTATTAAATACTTAGGAGGAAACAAATGGAAATTTCATATATAATAACAATATTTTTAATAGGATTTATAGGATCATATTTATCAGGAATGCTTGGAATAGGAGGTTCTATAATTAAATACCCAATGCTTTTATATATACCACCACTATTTGGGTTAGCAGCCTTTAGTGCGCATGAGGTATCAGGTATTAGTGCTGTTCAAGTATTCTTTGCTACTATTGGTGGAATTATGGTCTATAGAAAAAGTGGCTATTTAAATAAAAAGCTAATAGGTTATATGGGAATAAGTATTTTGATAGGAAGCCTTATAGGAAGTTATGGCTCTAAGTTTTTATCAGAAGAAATTATTAATATAATTTATGGGGTACTTGCTTTATTAGCAGCTATATTAATGTTTATCCCTAAAAAAAGTAATGAAGATGTACCTATGGAAATGGTAAGCTTCAATAAAATTTTAGCTTCTGGACTTGCTTTTGTTGTTGGAGTAGGATCAGGGATTGTAGGAGCTGCAGGTGCATTTTTATTAGTTCCTATAATGCTTGTAGTTTTAAAGATTCCTACTCGTATGACTATAGCATCATCTCTTGCGATAACATTTATATCATCTATAGGTTCTATGGTAGGAAAGATTACTACAGGACAAGTAGAATTAGTTCCAGCTTTAATAATGGTAGTAGCAAGTCTTATTGCATCTCCATTAGGGGCAGCCTCTAGTAAGAAAGTTAATGCAAAAATACTTAAAAATGCTTTAGCAGT
>JAEXLD010000025.1 GCA_023445445.1 Bacillota bacterium | reverse complement strand
GTGTAACATATATAAATGTTGTGTTTAATTCATTATATAATTTTGATATTTCTATTCTCATTTGAACTCTTAATTTAGGATCAAGATTTGATAAAGGTTAGTCCATTATGAATACCTTTGGAGTTCTATCTATAGCTCTTCCCATAGCAACTCTTTGTCTTTGTCCTCCTGATAATGCTTTTGGTTTTCTATCTAATAAATGTTCTATATCTAATATCTTAGCTGCTTCTCTAACTTTTTTATCTATATCAGCCTTTGGCATTTTTCTAAGCTTTAATCCAAATGCCATATTTTCATAAACAGTCATATGTGGATATAATGCATAGTTTTGGAAAACCATAGCTATATCTCTATCCTTAGGCGCAACATCATTTACTAATTTATCATCAATATATAATTCCCCACCTGATATTTCTTCTAATCCTGCAATCATTCTTAAAGTTGTTGATTTACCACATCCTGATGGACCAACGAAAACAATAAATTCTCTATCTTCAATATCTAAATTGAAATCCTTAACTGCTTCGAATCCATTTTCATATACCTTTTGAATACCTTTTAATTTTAAACCTGCCATATTTCTCTCCTCCAAATATATTAATAAAATACTAATGGGTTAACTCTTTTAATAAAATCTATTAATTTCTCATCCATTGCCAATTGAAATGCCATGACACCCTTAGAAGCATTAACTACGTAGACCATGGATTTGAATCCTGATTCCTCTAAATAAGCTTTTATAATTTTAGTGTTACTACTTAGCTTATCTAAAGTTTTTACACTAGATATTTCTCTTATATTAAAACTTCCAAGTTCTTTTCTCTTACTTTTATTCATAATCTTATAAATAGAAAGTTCATTTCCTGTAAGCTCATATTCATACTCTACAATTATCTTTCTTGATAACATAAAAATACCTAAATATACTAATGCAAAAAATATTGCCCCTACTATATTCAACATTGCTATTAACACTATTGCTATAGCTAGAGATGCTTTTGATAAAATGTTCATTATCTTTTCTATTCCATGATAGTCTTTTGTCTGAAACTGCTCATAAAAGCAATCCATTTACATCCCCCCTATACCGTTTACATAAATGTCATGATTTAATTATATTATCTTTTTATCTAATTTCAATTTTATTCAACTTTAAATGCTACTTTCCTAAATAATGACTAATAAATCAACATATATATTGTGAGTTCTTACAATAAAAAAGGTCACCCTAAGGTAACCTCTTTATTTATCTAATTTTTATTACTGATAATCTATGCAATGCTCTTGTACTCATTATATATTTAATTAAATTATCAGTGTTCTCATCAAAATCAACTAATATTACAGCATCAAATTCTAATCCTTTAGCATAATAAGAAGGAACTAAAACCTTTCCCCCTCTATAAACTATATCGGATTTATTAAATGCTAAAATATTTGTACGTTTTTTAAGTTCAGGTGAAATAATATTTACTTCTTCCTTATCCTTAGTTATTATAGCTATATTTTCATATTTTTCTTCTTGGTAATCTTCTAAAAGATTTACTATGACTTCTATTAAATCTTCAGTATCTCCCTTTGGAACTATAGTTTCTAAAACATCAAATTCACCTTTTCTAACAAAAGGTACTACAACATCTTCATTTAAAAACTTATTAGCATATTCCATAATTTGATAAGTAGACCTATAACTTTTATTTAATTGATATAAATTAAAGAATCCCCCAAAAATATCTTTTAATCTTAACATTGCAGGTACTTCTTCAGCCTTAACTAATCTTTGATTTGAATCCCCTACTATTGTATAGCTTCTACAACCTGTTAATTCCTTAAGAACTATAAATTGAAGCATATTATAATCTTGAGCTTCATCAATAACTATGTGTTTAATTTCGTAATCTGACTTTTTTCCATCTAATTTTATCATTAGATATAAAATAGCAGCTAAATCTAGATAAGATAGATTTTCTATATTCATTAATTTCTTATATATATTAACTATCTCTTCATTTTCAATCCAAGCTTCTATTTCAGCCTTAGATTTCATAACTTCTCTAATTACATCTCTTATTGCAATTTTTCTTCTGAATTCTATATTATTCTCTTCAATAGCTAATTCATCTGCTGATAATTTTGCTCTTTCTTCTTGAGCATTTAAATTAATTTCCCTAACCTTTTCATCTCTCTTATCTTTAATTTTAGAAAATAATATTCTCTTAACCTTTTGACTTCTTCTAAATATAGGCATATATTTATAATGAATTTCAAATAGTTCATTTATTTCTTTTTCTGAAACAATTTCTTCATTTAAGAATTCCACAGGATTTATTTTAAAATAATTTTCTTCTATATCAATTATTTTTTTATCTAATAAGTCAATGAACTCCTTAGATGACTTATATTGTATCTCATCTATTACTTCTTCATTTCCCTTTAGAACCTCTTCTAAATATGAAGTTATATCTTTAACCTCTTCATTAAGGCCTATTTCCTTATATGCATATGATAAGAAAGTTTCATTCTTAACTGCAGTTTCACCTAAGTTTGGTAAAACTTCTGATATATAGTCCATGAATATATCATTTGGTCCAAGAATTAATACCTTGTCAGTTAATTGTTGTCTATAGTTATATAAAAGGTATGCCACTCTATGAAGTGCTATTGTAGTTTTACCAGAGCCTGCTACCCCATTAACTACAACAACTTTATTTCTATCCGCTCTTATTATCTCATCTTGTTCCTTTTGAATTGTATTTACTATATCTTTAAGCTTTTCTCCTGAATTAGAAGATAACACCATTTGTAATATTTCATCTTGTATATTAATATCAGAATCAAAATACCCCTCTAATTTAGCTTTTTTAACCATAAGCTGTCTTCTGCCTAATATATCTACTGGTATTTCTCCTTGTGGGCTTGAATAGCTAGTTTCCCCTAACATACCTTTATAAAATAAAGATGCAACAGGAGCTCTCCAATCTACAATTGCTGGATCATAAGTTCCTTCTGGTGTTAATCCGTATATTCCAATATATAATTCTTCATTAAATCCATCATCAACAAAATTAATCTTTCCGAAATAAGGTGATTCCTTTAACTTAACGAATTCGGATAATTTTCTATCTATAGCCTTATAACTTTCTTCTTTTATATATCTTTCGTGATCAAAATACTCTATTAATTTATCTTCATCATCCCTATATTCCTCAATATACTTCTTTCTGTAATCAAGTATATATTCAGAAATAGCTTTTCTTTTTTCTATATAATTTAATGTCTCATCATTAAGAATGTTTAATGTTTTTTTTAGGTTTTCTTCTTCTCTTAAGAATTCAAATTTATCCAAGAGCATTTCCCCCTTTGACTTTTTTACTAAGAAAGAGTGTAACAAAAAAATTTGCACACTCTTCCATTAAAATAACTAACTTTTATTATTTTAAACTTCCCTTTATTTTAAATCAACTTCATTTTTAATATTCTTTTTTAAAGAATATCATTATTATCCTCTGGTAATACAGCATCTTTTAATTTATTAGATGCCTTATCTCTATCTTTTTTTTCTATCTTTTTTTTCTTTCTTTTCCTTTAATTCTGGATATTTTTCATAAACAAAATTCATAAACTCATCTCCAAATATTGTTTCCTTTTCTAGTAGATACTCTGAAATTTTATCTAGTAAATCTCTATTTTCATTTAGTATCTTTCTAGTATTTTTATGACAAGTTCTTATAATATCTAATACTTCTTCATCTATTAAAGTTGATGTTTCTTCACTACATTCTCTAACAGCTCTTCCATCTAAATATCTATTTTGAGGAGATTCTAAAGCCATCATGTCAAATTTATCAGTCATTCCGTATATAGTTACCATGCTTCTTGCTGTTTTAGTAGCTCTTTCTATATCATTAGATGCTCCTGTTGAAACTAAATTAAATACCTCTTCTTCTGCAGATCTACCACCTAGCATAACCATGATTTGATTAGTTAGTTCCTCTTTAGAAACAAGGTATTTTTCTTCTTCTGGCAATTGCATTGTATATCCTAATGCTCCCATAGTTCTTGGAACTATAGTAATCTTATGTACTGGGTCTGTATTTTCTAAAAGAGCTGCTACTAAAGCGTGACCTACTTCGTGGAAAGCTACTACTCTCTTTTCCATTGGAGATAAAATTCTATCCTTTTTCTCCTTACCAGCTATAATAACTTCAACAGCTTCTCTTAAATCTTCTTGCATTACATATTCTCTATCATGCTTAACTGCTGCTAAAGCACCTTCATTTACTATGTTAGCCAAATCTGCTCCTACTGCTCCTGGAGTACTTTTAGCAATTTCCTCTAAATCAACATCATCACCAAGTTTAACACCCTTAGAGTGTACTTTTAAAATATCTATTCTTCCTTTAAGATCAGGTCTATCAACTATAACTCTTCTATCAAATCTTCCTGGTCTTAATAAGGCTTTATCTAATATTTCTGGTCTATTTGTTGCTGCTAAAACTACTATTGCTTTAGTAGAATCAAAACCATCCATTTGTGTTAACAATTGATTTAATGTTTGTTCTCTTTCATCATTGGTTTGAATTTGAGAATCTCTACTCTTACCAATTGAATCTATCTCATCTATAAATATTATACATGGAGCATTTTTTTCTGCCTCTTGGAATAAATCTCTAACCTTAGCTGCTCCCATACCTGCAAACATTTCAACGAAGTTTGAACCAGATATTGATAAAAATGGTACATTTGCTTCTCCTGCTACTGCTTTTGCTAGTAATGTTTTCCCTGTTCCTGGAGGTCCAACTAAAAGCGCACCTTTGGGAAGCTTTGCTCCAATATCTGTATACTTAGATGCATTATTTAAGTAATCTATTATTTCTTTTAGAGATTCCTTTGCCTCATCTTGACCTGCTACATCATCAAAAGTAACTTTTATATCATTTTCCTTATAGACCTTAGCATTACTTTTACCCAATCCCATCATAGGACCAGAACCCATTTTCTTAGTTATTCTTCCAGCTAGAAATCTAAAAATACTAAAAAGTATTAATGGCATAATTATCCAACTAAGAATGAAATCAGCAAAGAAGTTGTCTTTCATAGCTTCTGCTCTATACTCTACTCCTGATTCATTTAACAAATTTATTAAATTTGGATCACTTACATTACCTGTATATAGTACTTTTCTTCTTGTACTTTCTTCTGCATTTTCTTTAGGTAATATTTTTATTTCGCTTGATGAAATAACTACACTTTCCACCTGATTATTTTCTAGCATATTTAAAAATTTGTTATAACTGATTTGATCTGTTGTCACAAAATTTTTAGTAGCAGTAAATCCATATAAAAATAAAAATGCTAAAACTGCATATATTATGGTATGCTGCTTTTTATTATTATTATTGTTATTATTTTCTTCAGTATTCTTATTATCCATATTATTTCCTTTCAAAAAATTATTTTACTTTTCCTATCTCATTTAATGGATATACCTTAACTTGTGCTTTTCCAGTAATATCTTTACCGTCAATATAAGGATTAATCCAATACCTAGAATCCTTAGAATATTCTCTATTATCTCCTAAAAAGAAGTACTTTCCTTCTGGAACCTCATATACTCCATTCCAGTTATCCTTAGACCCTATATAATCTTCTTCTAATACCTCATCATTTACAGAAACAATTCCATTTTTTATTTCTATTTTATCTCCAGGTAATCCAATTAACCTTTTAATTAAATCCTCTTGAAGTTCTTCTGAATAAAAAACTACTATGTCTCCTCTTTCTAATTTATCTAAATTATAAACTCTTGTTACAAATAATCTATCTCCTACATTTAAAGTTGGAATCATAGAGCCAGTTGGAATTAAAACTTTAAATAACAAAAACTTATTTATAAGAAAAGCTATAATAAATGCTGAAATTATTGGGACTCCCCACTCATAAATGAAATTTTTTATTGAACTTTTTTCTTTCTCATTTTTTCCAATATTATTTTCTGTCATTCTTCCCATAATCCTTTCATTAATTTATCTATTTCTTCTTTTCTTAATTTTGTAGCTTCATTATCTATATAATAAAAATTATCTTTTTTATAAAGTATATCTCCTTCTATTGCAGAATTATCTACATACTTTTTTTCAACATTAAATATATTTCCCTCTAAGCCTTCTAATACAACATATTCCTCTTCTATTCTGTCAATTATATATTCCCTTTTCTCCATAATTTTACTCTTAATCACCTCTCTCTATAAGTTATATTATATTTTAGTATATCATATTATTACAATTTTAAATAGCATGGAATCTACTAAAATAGGAGCTGTATAAAACCATACTTTAAGTAGTGATCATATATAGCTCCTTTTATACTATTATAATTCTTCTTTAATTAAATCTTCGTAACTTTGTCTCTTTACAACTACTCTTGCTTCACCATTTCTTACAAAAACTACTGCTGGTCTAGCTATTTTATTATATCCACTTGCCATTGAAAATCCATAAGCCCCTGTAGATAAAATAGCTAATATATCTCCAGTTTCTGCTTTTTGAATTTCTATATCATGAATTAATATATCTCCAGATTCACAGCACTTTCCTGCTATGGTAACTTTATCATTCATTGGTTCTGATGCCTTATTTGCTATTAAAGCCTCATATTTTGCACCGTATAGTGCTGGTCTAATATTATCCGTCATTCCTCCATCTACTGATAAATACTTTCTAACTCCAGGTATATCTTTGATAGTTCCTACAGTGTATAACGTAGTTCCAGCATTTGCCACCACTGATCTGCCTGGTTCTATTGTTAATATAGGCACCTTAATTTCTAAGTCATAGCAAACTTTTTCAACAGTATTTAATATAACCTTACAATAATCTTCTATTTTTTTAGGAGCATCTCCTTCAGAATAATAAATTCCAAATCCTCCTCCTAAATCAAGTTCTTCTATATAATGACCTGTTTCCTGTTTTATATCATATATATATTTTAACATAACTTCAGCTGCATCTTTAAATGGTTCTGTCTCAAATATTTGCGAACCTATATGACAATGAAGCCCTACTAAATTAATATTATCTAACTCTAATGATTTCTTTACAGCATCCATAATAATATTTCCTACAGGTGCAAAACCAAATTTTGAGTCAATTTGCCCTGTTTTTATATAATCATGGGTATGAGCTTCTATTCCTGGTGTCAATCTAAGATATATATCTTGCTTTTTATTATAGCTTTCTGCTACTTCATTAATTTTAGCTATCTCTTGAATATTATCTACAATAAATCGTCCTACACCTAGTTTTATTCCAAGCTTTATTTCTTCTAAGGTTTTATTGTTACCATGAAAATATATTTTTTCCATCGGGAAACCTGCTTTATATGCAGTATATAATTCTCCACCAGAAACTACATCTAAATATAGACCTTCTTCATTAATTAATTTGCACATTTCAATTGTTAAAAATGCTTTTCCGGCAAAAGCCACCCTATTATTATTCTCCTTAACTTTAAACCCCTTTATATAGCCCCTACATTTATCCAATAAAAGTTCTTCATCCATTACGTAAAGTGGTGTTCCGTAATCTTTAGCTAAGTCACTAGCCTTTATGCCACCAATGACTAAATCATTTTCTTCAATTTTACTTGCCCCAAAAAACTTCATATATTTCCTCCAATATATTTTATAATATTATGATAAAGCCACCATGGTTACTCATAGTGGCTTTTTTTCATTCTATTTATTATTATACACTTTTTTTCATAGTTATTCTATATTTATGCAAATGAATTAAACTTTTTTTTAATTCTCACCTCTATATTTGTCCATTAAATTTCCCATCACTTCTCCTGATGGTGGTGGTGTATATGTTATTGCATTTGCACCTGCTTCGATAGTTCTCATAATACTTTCATTTGTTGGTCCACCAGTTGCTATTATTGGGAAATTAGGGAATTCCTCTCTTATCTTCCTAACTATATTAGGTGTATTTTTTCCTCCAGATACATTTAATATAGTAGCTCCAGCTTCTATTCTTTCTGCTATATTTTCACATTCAGACACTATAGTAACTATTACAGGTATATCTATTATCTCTTTAACATTACTTATTATTTCATTAGAAGTTGGTGCATTTACAACAACCCCCATAGCTCCTTTAAATTCTGCATCTAAAGCTAAATTAACTACTCTTTTACCTTGAGTAATGCCTCCTCCAACTCCACAAAAAACAGGAACGTCAGCTGCCATAACTAAAGCTTGAGTTATAATAGGCTGAGGGGTAAAAGGATATACTGCAATTATGGCATCTGCATTTGTATTTTTTATAATTGCTACATCCGTTGTAAATAATAAAGATTTTATTCTTTTGCCAAAGATTTTTATCCCACTACATTCTCTAATACAAGAAGGAACCTCTATTACATGGCTTCTTAATGCGCCTTTTATCTCTGGTACCTGTTTTATTTTTTTCCCATCCATATAAAACTCCTCCTATTTTATCTTTCTCTTTATTATTTTTTTTCGTATAATTATATTATACTATTTTTTTATTCTATTAATATATAATTAACTAGATTATTTTATAAAATTATTAAATAAGAATCAATATCTAATATATTTATTATTTTAAATACTAAAAATTTCTAAGAGGTGATTTTTATAAAGAAAGTTAAATTATATCCACCCTATATCCTTTTAATAACTATATACCTATTTTTTATTGTAGTTGCATTTATTCTTGATTCTCCAATGGAAATACTTACAGGCCTTAAAAAAATAATTCTTAGTCCAGATATATTAATTTCTGATTATGTTGAAATTGGAGGAATTGGAGCTTCTCTTATTAATTCTGCTTTAACTAGCTTGTTTGCATTGTTTATTCTAGCATTTATTGGTGTTAAACCTAATGGATCTACTATTATGTCCTTATGGTTAATATGTGGATTTTCCTTCTTTGGGAAAAATATATTTAATATTTGGCCAATTATAATTGGTGTTTATCTTTTCTCTAGATATCAAAAAGAACCTTTTCTTAATTATAGTTTAGTTGCAATGCTTTCTACTACATTGGCACCTACTGTAAGTCAACTAAGTTTTACAAACCATTTTTCAAAACCTATTGGGATTATATTAGGATATATTATTGGTATATTAACAGGATTTATTATAGCACCTATTTCTTCTCATTGTATAAAAGTCCACAATGGATATAATTTATATAATGTAGGTTTTTCTGCAGGTATTTATGCAACATTACTTATGGCTATTTTAAGAGCACTAGGAATAGAATTTGAATCTAGAATGTTGTGGAATACAGAGTCAAATTTTATTTTTGCAATTTTATTAATAATTCTATCTATCTATTTAATTATTATTGGAATTTATAAAAACCCTTCTATAAATAAGGACTTTTTATCATTGATTAAGCAACCAGGTAGATTAGTTAGTGATTTTTATATATCTTTTGGAAGAGCATGTTATTTTAATATGGGAATATTATGTCTTTTATCAACAATACTTGTTTTAGCCCTAAAATCCAATTTAAACGGACCTACTATTGCCGGAATATTTACTATTGTTGGTTTTGGTTCCTTTGGTAAACATCCCGTAAACGTTATTCCAATTATCATAGGAGCAATTTTAGGAGCCCTAATTAATATTAATCCAATTAATTCTCCATCATTAATACTTTCTATACTTTTCTCTACTGCTTTAGCTCCAGTCGCAGGAAAATACGGATATAAAATAGGTATTTTAGCTGGATTTTTGCATGTAAATATGGTAACTAATATAGGGTACCTTCATGGAGGTCTTAATTTATATAATAATGGACTAGCAGCAGGATTCGTAGCAATGATATTAATTCCAGTAATAAATATTTTTAAGAAGGAGGCTTTGTAAAATGCGATATCAATTTGAAAGAAATTTAAAAATAATTAATGAATTAATGGCCTACTTACATAAATTAGGTGCAAAAGATATTAATGTTAATTTTATTAGAAATGACTTTACAACCAATATAAATATTTGGGGAGAGATAATTAATATAGAACAAGAGGAATTAGATACTTTAAATGATACACTAAATACTGATAGACAACATGAAATTGAAGAGTATTATTGGAATCTAGATAGCGAAGGTGAAGAAAATGGTGATCTTACTTTATTAGGAATGATGATAGATACTGCAGAAATAAGTTATTCAAATAATATCTTAAGTTTTAAAATATGCAGAAATGAAATATAAAAAAGGGGCTGTATAATAAACACAGCCCCTAATTAAAATATATATTTTATTATAAAGTCCTTTAGGAGTTTATTCCTTTAGTTCTAGTATCTTTTTCACTACTTTTGTTCCTATAACATCCTCTTTCATTTCTCCTAAAGCATTAGCAAGCTTTGTCCATTCAATTCCTTCTACTTCCATTGACTTTTTAATCTCTCCTGAAACAAAATTTGCAACAAAAGTTATCATTAAAATTTCTTTATCAATTACATAATCTGAACCTAAGTATCTTATATTATCTATTTCTATACCCGCTTCTTCTTTAACTTCTCTAATTACTGCTTCCTCTGCTGTTTCGTTATTGCCAACATAACCTGATAGCAGTACCTTTGAATTTTCATATATATAGCTTTGCTTTAATAATAATATTTCATCATCCTTTATTATGGCTACCATTATACACGGCTTAGGAGTATCAAAAAACATTATATCATCATGAGAGCAGTAAGGAACTCCACCTTCATCCCAACTAAATTTCTCTTCTAATCCTCTTCCGCACATAGGGCAAAATTTATACTTCATATCCCACCTCTTAATTAGTAAACACTATGAAAATTATAATATAATCTCTACTTTTTCGTTAATTTCAATCATCTTTTCATCCACTATACAATTATACGCCATTATATCAACACCATTTTCCTTAGCTAGCCTTAAAGCTTTAGCAAATTCAATATCAGTTTCATCATTTGGGGAAAATGTATGAACATTATTTAATTGTATTAGAAATAGTATACCTGCACCATATCCCTGTCTTTTAGCTTCAATAAGCTCCATTATATGCCTAGCACCTCTTTCTGTAGGTGCATCTGGGAATCTGCAATGACCTTCATGCTCCAAAGTAACTCCCTTTACTTCTAAGTAATATATTTCATCATTTTCTGTGGACAACTTAAAATCAAATCTACTTTTTCCAAAAGTCTTTTCTCTGTTTATTTTACTATAATTATTTAAATTTTCAATTTTTTTATTTTGTAACGCTTCATAGACTACCTTATTTGGTATTTGTGAATCAATATTTATTAATATATTCTCTTTCATTGCTGCAATTAAATCATATTTAGTCTTTCTGGTGGGATTTAATTCTTCTCTTAAGAATACAGTAGTTCCCTCCTTTAATATTTCCTTACACCTTCCTGTATTAGGAACATGAACAACAATCTCTTCATTATTTAATAATACTTTTGCATTAAACCTATTTGGTCTACTTATAAATTTCCCTTTAAGGATATTTTTATCAAACTTCATATTTCTACTCCCTTAAATTATTAATTATTTCTACATTTTTCTCATAAATTTTTAAACTTATTCACTTAAAGAAATAAAGTTTTCCACAGGTTAATTTGGAAAAACTCTGATTTTTTCTATATTTTCATTATAATTGTAACATTATCCACAGTTTTTATCCACATTTTGTCCAAACTGTGCATAACTATATTTTTATCCATAGATATACTTATTTTATTATTTTACTATATATAACATATACATTTAATACTCAACAAAAATCATCATATTGTTACAAACATATATTCTTTACATATATATTGTGTCAATACCTTTTTGAAAGTTTTCAACAGTTTTTGATAGTTGTCCACATTTTGTGGATAACTTTCCACAATTTTAACATTTATCCTTTATAGTTATCCACAATTAAGTTTCATATAAAGAATAGATTAACTATAAAGCTACATTAAAAAGCTGCATTAAAAAGTCTTAAACATACTCTTTAATACAGCTATTAATTAAATTTTTAAATTTTTAAATTTGTACCATGCAACTAAATACTGAATTCCTAAAACAAATGGTCCAATTAAAGCAGTTGCTATTGCCCATATAAATTTATTTTGCTCTTTTTCTTCAGCTAATTTGAATGATGCAAATACTGATACTAATAATAATATTATTATCATAATTTATTTTTATCTCCCTTATTTGTCTACTTCCTTAATCCAAATATATTTTACATAATATATATTCCTTTTTCAACAAATCTCCTTTGGTACAAAAGTAAACTATTTGTAAAATTTCAATAAAAAAATAAGGCAGCCATTAACTCCCTTATTTATATAAAAGCTTACTTTATTATTAATTTATAATTGCTTCTGCTTGTTCTCTTAAAAGCTGAATATTATTGTCTGCATTTACTGTAGTAAACTTGTAGACATCTGTGAAATTGTAAAAGTAATTTGCTATAGCAAATCTTTTTGCTCTTGATACCTTAAATTCACTTGCTATTCTTTCTAAAAAATCTACTTCTTGATCCTCATAATCCCCATCAACTAAAGCTAATCCTACTAACTCAAAATATATAATTAGCTTAGATCTATCTGATGAATTACTTAATTTTTTTATTATATCCTCATATTCTATATTTGTAACGACATCATTACTTATTCCTAATTCTTCTTTATATTCATCAACTAGTACTTTTTCTTCTCTTGCAAATTTATTATCAACTTTAGTGAAAATCGAAACTAAGTTTAAAAAACAGATTGATTCTTCTTTGTTTAATTCATTTAAAAACATAATTACTACCCTCCTAATTTTATAAAAACTCCAACTACTTTATTATATCTTAGTTTTCACAATTTTAAAACATTTCTATAATTAAATCTATATATTTAAAAAAGCTTGTAAATTTTATTAAACCTTTCTGCTTCTTCTTCTTTTCCCAAAATCTTATTAACTTTACTAATTAATAAATATATTTCTTTATTATATGGATCAACTGCTATAGCTTTTTTAAGTAATCTATGTGCTTCCATAGCATTTTCTTCATTTTCTAATAAAAATTTTACTTCATCTATTAAATTATTCTCTTGCTTATCTTTAATATTATTATCTATTTTATCTTCAATCTCAGCTAGAACACTATTTATCCTATCAGTTGAAAAAGGCTTTTGAAGATATACTAATGCACCTAGCTTTGTACATTCAATTGCATTCTTAACTGTTGCAAAAGCAGTCATTATTATGACTGGACAGTTTTCTCTTTCTTCCTTTATGATTTTTAAAATCTCTGTGCCACTTATTCCAGGCATTCTAATATCTAAAAATATTAAATTAATATCTATATCCTTGTTTTTTACAATTCTTAATGCTTCTGCTCCATTATCTGCTGTAATTACATTATAACCTCTTATCTCCAGACAAGTACTTAATAAATTTCTAATATTCTTAGTGTCATCTATTACTAGAACTCTTTTCATAACCTCAACTCCTAATTTTTAAATTTTCTCTAATGGAAGTGTAAAAGTAAACTTACTTCCTAATCCTACCTTGCTTTCGCACCAAATTTCTCCACCATGTATTTCTACTATTTCTTTAGCGATAGCAAGTCCTAATCCAGTGCTTTCTTGAGGTATATCAAAGCCTTCAACCCTAACAAATCTTTCAAATATTTTATTTAAATATTCTTCTGGAATTCCTCTTCCAGTATCAATCACAGATACAAATATCTTTTCTTTATCATAGCTAGCAATTATTTTTACAACGCCATTTTCAGTATACCTTATAGCATTAGAAATTAAATTATTTAAAACCCATTTTATCTTTTCATTATCTATCATTACATAAGGTAATTTAGAATTTAAATTAACTTCTAAAGCTACCTTTTTTTCTTTTGCTTGAAATTCAAAATTAGAAAAAGACTCCATTATAATTTTGCTTACATCATAGCTTTTTTTTCTTAAACTATTTTTATTTGATTGTATTTCATATACCTTCAATAAATCTGATACTAGTTCATTTAGATTCTGAACATCCTCTTCTATGGTATCAACTATATCTTTTTGTTTAGAATTTAATTCTCCAATACTTTCATTATTAATAAGTCCTATCCCCATCATCAATGATGTTAATGGCGTTTTTAATTCATGCGATATAGTATAAATTAAATTTCTATTAGCTGCTTCTGATTCTATTAAATCTGTGGTATCCTTAATAACTAATAATATTCCATTGTTTTTTCTATTTCCTTCTCTATTTGAAGAAATATCTACTTTAAGAAACAGTCTTTTATTTTTATAAATAACTTCTATGACTTTATTATTTTCCTTACTTATTTCATACTCTTGAATTAAATTATATATTTCAGGCAAATTAATTAAATCTAAAAAATATTTTCTTTTATAATCTTTATCCTTTATTTGAAACAACTTCATTCCATTTTTATTGATAAATTTAATTCTATAGTCCTTATCTAATAATATTATTGTGTCATTTAATGAATATACTAATAAATTAATTGCATAAAAATATTTATTTATTAGAACAAAGCAAATTACTCCAAATATAATAGCTACAAGTAAAAAGAATAAAGAAATAGAATATATAATTTCCCTTGTTTTACTTTGAAATGTATCTTTTTCTATTAAAATATTATCCTCATTTAATTTCTCTAATCCCTTTAAATCATCAATAACAAACCCTACTTGTGGTACTATTTTTTCATTATAAAAACTTACTAACTCATCATGATTCTCTCCATTGCTATGGTCTTGTATTAGAGAAAATAATTTACTAAATTCTATGTATTCATAGTTAAGATTTTCTAGTAATTTAGCTTCTTCATCCTGTGTAACATTTGCCTTTGCAATATATAACCACTTATAAAATTCATCATCATTTAAATGAAATATATTAATTGCCTTTTCTTTATCTCCTTGAAGATAAATCAGTATAGCCTTTTCTTGATTATTTACTGTATTTATCATACTTTTTATTGAGTCTATGCTCTTATAGCTATTTATTATTGACCCATCTGTAGAATTTTTTGTCATATATACCCCAGCTGCTGTTAATGACCAAATAATAACTATTATTATCCCTAAAAATATGTAAATAAATTTAACTTTTTTATTTAAGGAGTTAAACATAAAATTCCCCTCTCAGTTTTCTTTATAAGCTAATTATACATTATCATAATAACTATAGATATAAATTGAATCAAAAAAAGACGATTCCTGTTCACTACAGAAATCATCTTCTTTATTCATAATTATCTTTCACACTGTCCTTGCCATAGGTGTAAGTTTAAAACAGTCTCTTTTTTATATTAATAGTTTTCACTAAATACTTCAAAGTATGATTTTGGATGTAAGCATGCTGGACATACTTCTGGTGCTTCAGCTCCTTCAAATATGAATCCACAATTACCACATTTCCATAAAACTACTTCGTCTTTCTTGAATACTTGTCCTTCTTCTACATTCTTAAGTAATTTATTATATCTTCTTTCATGCATATTTTCTACTTCAATTATTCTTTCATATGCAACAGCTATACCTGGAAAACCTTCTTCCCTTGCAACTCTTGCGAATTCTGGATAAAGTTGAGTCCATTCTTCATTTTCTCCTGCTGCAGCTGCTCTTAGATTACTAGCAGTATCATCATATAACGCTACCGGATATCCAGCATTTATTACTATTTCTTCTCCAGCAAACTCATCTTTTAAGAATTTATAGAATCTCTTTGCATGTTCCTTTTCTTGTTCAGCAGTTTCCATAAATATGTTTGAAATTTGAACATAACCTTCTTTTTTAGCTACGCTAGCATAATAAGTATATCTTGTTCTTGCTTGACATTCCCCAGCGAAAGATTTCATTAAATTTTCAGCAGTTTTAGTTCCCTTTAAACTCTTCATAATTTACCACACTCCTATAAATTTTTAAAATTTTCTATAAATACATTATATTACATATTTTTTTTTTTATCAAAGGCTTAACCATTTAATAATAAGAATTATCTGATAATTCCTCCATTTTCATTAATTTTTTGGACTTTTCTGTCTTTTTGTATAAAAAAGCCATAAGTATATCTTATGGCTTTTTTTTATTTACTCATATTTATTTTTCTTTAATACAGCTAGAATTGCCATTCCTACTACTGACCCTACTACTAAAGCTATAAAGTATCCAAGAGGATTACTTATAACTGGTAAGACAAAGATTCCACCATGAGGCGCTCTAAGTTGACAGCCAAAATACATTGACAGTGCTCCTGATATTGCTGATCCTATTACACAAGAAGGTATTACTCTTAATGGATCTGATGCTGCAAAAGGTATTGCACCTTCAGTTATAAAGGATAATCCCATTACATAATTAGTAACTGCTGATTGTCTTTCCTTTTTAGTAAATTTTCTTTTAAAGAATGTAGTACATAATGCTATAGCTAATGGAGGAACCATACCACCAACCATAACTGCTGCCATAAATTCAAATTGACCATTTGCTAATGATGCTGTACCAAATACATAAGCTGCCTTATTTAAAGGACCACCCATATCAAATGCCATCATTCCTCCTAAAAGTGCTCCAAGTAATATTCTACTACTTTCTCCCATATTATTTAAAAGATTAGTAATTCCATTATTTAATGAAGCAACTGGTGGGTTAATTACAAAAATTATTATTGCGCCTATAATTAATATACCAAAGAAAGGATATAATAGTACTGGTTTTAATCCTTCTAAGCTATTTGGAAGCTTTTCAAATAACTTCTTTAGACCTAGTATTAAATATCCAGCTATAAAACCTGCAAGCAGTGCACCTAAGAATCCTGATCCGCCCTTATTTGCAAGCATTCCACCTACAAACCCTACTGCAAGAGCTGGTCTATCACCTATACTCATAGCAATATATCCAGCTAATATTGGTAACATAAAATCAAAAGCTGTTCCACCTACAGTTTTTAAGAAAGCTGCAAATGGTGTATTCATCCCAAAATTTGCAGGATCTATACTATAATCATCAAATAAAAATGCTAAAGCAATTAGTATACCACCACCAATTACAAATGGAAGCATATGTGATACTCCATTCATAAGGTGCTTATATATTTGACGTCCTATACTTTCATTTTCTTCTGAATCACTATTTTCTATATCTTTAGAACCATTATGATTATAAATAGGAGCATCTCCTGATATTGCTCTATTAATTAACTCTTCTGATTTGTGAATTCCATTAGCAACTTTAGTTTGAATAACTTTCTTTCCATTGAATCTTGCCATTTCAACCTTTTTATCTGCTGCCACTATTATACATTCTGCTTCTTCTATTTCTTTAGCAGTTAGTACATTTTTAGCTCCACCTGAACCGTCTGTTTCTACCTTTATTGAAACTCCCATTTCCTTTGCCTTTTCTTCTAGGCTTTCAGCAGCCATATAAGTATGAGCAATTCCAGTAGGACATGCTGTTACAGCTAATACTCTATATCCATCTTTACTTTCTTCTTTCACCTTATTAACTTTTTTATTTTCAAATTCATCAATTAATTTAATAAATTCTTCTGCTGTCTTAGAACCTTCTAAAGCATTTCTGAAATTTTCATCCATTAGCATAGTTGAAAGTCTTGCTAAAACTTCTAAGTGTAAGTTATTTTCTCCATCTGGAGCTGCTATTAAAAAGAAGATTTTTGCTGGATTTCCATCTAAAGAATCATAATCTACACCTTCATTAACTACCATAGCTGCTAAACCAGCATCCTTAACTGCTTTTGTTTTAGCATGGGGTATAGCAATTCCATCGCCAATACCAGTAGTACTAAGTTCTTCCCTAGCTAAAACTGCCTTTTTATACTCATCTTTATCATTTAAATTTCCTGATTCATTCATTAAATCAACTAATTTATTTATAGCATCTACTTTTGAATTTATCTTTGGATTTATAGCTATAGATTTTTTACTTAGTAAATCTGTAATTTTCATAATTCATCCTCCAAACTATAATATTTCTTTTAATAATTCATAAACCTTATCTTTAGTTGCTAGTCCTTCTGAAAAGGCACTTGCGCTTCCTGTTGCAACTCCAATTTTAAAGGCTTCATTTAAATCTCTGTTATTTAAGTAGCCAGCAATAAAGCCCCCTACCATGGAATCCCCTGCACCTACAGAATTAACTAGTTTTCCTTTTGGAACCTGTGATTTTATAACTTTGTTATCTTCAGTTATAAATATAGCTCCATCCCCAGCCATAGAAATTAATACATTCCTAGCTCCCATCTCCTTAAGCTTTTTAGCATAAAGTATTATTTCATCATCAGTTTTAATCTTAATATTAAATAATTCCCCTAATTCATGATGATTAGGCTTTATTAAAAATGGCTTATATTTTAAAACATTTAATAATAAATCTTTTGTTGCATCTACTATAATTTTTATTCCCTTATTAGATAACCTTTCCATGATTATTTCATATATATTTTCTGGAAGGGTACTTGGAATGCTTCCTGCTAGAACTAAGATATCACCTTCTTTCAATAAATCTAATTTTTCATATAATTTATATAAATCATCCTTATTAATGTTTGGACCCTGACCATTTATTTCTGATTCTTCATTAGATTTTAATTTAACATTTATTCTAGACATTCCACTATTAAGTTTTATAAAATCTGTTTTGCAGCCCATTTTCTTTACTCTATTTTGAATTTCTTCTCCTGTAAACCCTGCTATAAATCCAAGTGCTATGTTTTCTACATTCAAATTATTTAACACTATAGATACATTAATTCCTTTCCCTCCTGCATATACTTCTTCATAGGATGTTCTATTAACTTCTCCTATCTTAAAGTCATCAACCCTTACTATATAATCAAGAGCTGGATTAAATGTTATAGTATATATCATAATTTTGAGACCTCCACTATTTCAGTTTTTTCATAATATCTAGTATCTTCTAATTCATTAGTAATTATTACTGCTTCATCTATCTCTGCAAATGTAATAGAACTTATTTCATTAAACTTTGTCTTGTCTGAAAGAATATAAGGATTTCTAGTCCTTTTAATAGCTTCTTCTTTAACTAAAGCTTCTTTAATATCTGGAGTTGTAAAGCCTCTATATTCAGAAATTCCATTAGTTCCAAAAAATCCTTTAGTGAAATTATATCTTTTAAGACTATTTATTGCTTCTATTCCCACTATTGCTTCAGTAGATGTTTTTATTTCTCCTGCAATTATATAAGTTGTGAATCCCTTACTAATTAGTCTTTTAGCTTGGTTTATTCCATTAGTTACATATACTGCATTTTTTTCTTCTAAATAATCTATCATTAAATTTGTAGTTGTTCCTGAATCTATATAAACAAAGTCATGTTTACTTACTAAGCTAGCTGCATATTTTGCAATTATAGCCTTATCTTCCATATTTAAATTTTCTCTTATTGATATATCATCATCCTTGGTATTAAACTCCTTTTCAACTAAAGTAGCTCCTCCATGAACCTTTTTCAGTTTTCCTTCTGCATTTAATGAATTTAAGTCCCTTCTAACTGTTGATTCTGAAGCATCTAATATTTTCACTAGCTCACTAACATATACTACCGAATTTTTGTTAAGCTCCTCTAATATTAGCTTTTGTCTTTCTTCTGTTAACATAAAAACCACTCCTTGATAAAATAATACTACCTTTTGAAAAGCATTTCAATATTTTTCTTTCAAAAACATTCATTTATTTTCATTTATTTTTTAAAAACATTCATTTTCATTCATAAAAAATCATTTTAACAAAAAAGTAGATTTAAACTAATTTAGTTTAAATCTACTTTTTTATTTTTCTAAGTTTATAATACTTTCTATTAATGGTATACATCTTCCACAAGTAGTACCTGCTTTTGTGATTTCCCCAACTTTGTCTATTGAATCTGCTCCATACTTAACTGAATCTATCACCTCATTAATAGAAACAGAATTACAGCTACAAACTGAATCTAATATTGATAATAACTCACTAGTACACCCCCCACAACAAGTTGCTGCACCTGTAACCTCCATAATATCTTCTATATCTCTAGCTCCTGATGTCATAGCTTGCTTTATATCTAAATAGCTAACATTTCTACATCTGCATATTTTTCTTTGTCCAACCATAAAAAATCCCTCCCAAAACTTATGATTATATATTATAATTATACAGTAAGTTTTTTTCTTATCAACTTATTACAATCAAAGATAAAACTTAACTTATTAGACCTTCTTGCAATTATTATTACTTGATGATAAAATGTAGGAGATAAACATTATTCGTTGAGAATAATTACCATTTGTAAGAATGTTTGTAAATAGTGAAAAAGGGGTGCAATGTATGAAGCAAGAATGGATCAACTTTAAACAAGGTCAATGGACTAAGTCTATTGATGTTAGAAACTTTATTCAATTAAACTATACTCCATACACTGGCGACGATAATTTTTTAGTAGGTGCAACTGATGCAACTAAAAAATTATGGGAAGAAGTAAGTGAATTATTCAAAAAGGAAAGAGAAAATGGTGGGGTTTTAGATATTGATACTGAAACTATCTCTGGAATAAATGAATATAAAGCTGGATATATAGATGAAGCTTTTGAAAAAATAGTTGGAGTTCAAACTGATGCTCCATTAAAAAGAGCTGTAATGCCTTATGGTGGAATAAGAATGGCTGAAAATGCTGCAAAGGCTTATGGTTATGAAGTAAGTCCAAGAATTTCAGAAATATTTACTAAGTATAGAAAAACTCATAACCAAGGTGTTTTTGATGCTTATACTGATGAAATGAGACTTGCAAGAAAATCTGGAGTTATAACTGGTCTTCCTGATGCCTATGGTAGAGGAAGAATTATAGGTGACTATAGAAGAGTTGCTTTATACGGTGTAGATAGATTAATAGAAGATAAAATTGCTCAAAAGAAAAGCTTAGAAGTTAGATGTATCGATGAAGATGTAATTAGATTAAGAGAAGAAATCTCTGATCAAATACTTGCCTTAAAAGAATTAAAAGGATTAGGAGAAACTTATGGTTTCGATTTATCAAAACCTGCTAAGAACGCTAAGGAAGCTATTCAATGGTTATACTTCGGTTTCTTAGGAGCTATAAAGGACCAAAATGGTGCTGCTATGTCCCTAGGAAGAACTTCTACTTTCTTAGATATATATATAGAAAGAGATTTAAAAGCTGGATTAATTTCTGAAGAAGAAGCTCAAGAATTAGTAGATCATTTTGTTATGAAATTAAGACTTGTTAAATTCTTAAGAACTCCAGAATATAATGATTTATTCTCAGGAGACCCAACTTGGGTTACTGAATCAATTGGTGGTATGGGATTAGATGGAAGAACATTAGTTACTAAGAACTCATTCAGAATTCTTAATACACTATATACTTTAGGACCATCACCAGAACCAAACCTAACTGTTCTTTGGTCAACTAGATTACCTCAAGGATTTAAAGATTTCTGTTCAAAGGTTTCTATTGACACAAGCTCAGTTCAATATGAAAATGATGATTTAATGGCTCCATATTGGGGAGATGATTATGCAATTGCTTGTTGTGTATCTGCTATGAGAGTTGGTAAACAAATGCAATTCTTCGGTGCTAGAGTTAACTTAGCTAAAACTTTACTTTACGCTATTAATGGTGGTAAGGATGAAAAATATGGAATGCAAGTTGGACCTAAGCTTGCTCCACTAACTAGTGAATATCTAAACTATGATGAAGTAATGGAAAGATTTGAAACTATGACAGATTGGTTAGCTAACCTTTATGTTAACACTTTAAATGTTATTCATTACATGCATGATAAGTATTCATATGAAAAGTTACAAATGGCTTTACACGATAGAGATGTATTTAGAACAATGGCTTGTGGTATAGCAGGATTATCTGTTTGCGCTGATTCTTTATCAGCTATTAAATATGCTAAAGTTAAGCCAATAAGAAACGAAGAAGGTGTAGCTATCGACTTCGAAGTTGAAGGGGATTACCCTAAATATGGAAATGATGATGATAGAGTAGATGATATTGCTGTATGGTTAGTTGAAAATATGATGAATAAAATCAGAAAGAACAAGACTTACAGAAATGCATACCACACTCAATCAGTATTAACAATAACTTCAAATGTTGTTTATGGTAAGAAGACTGGTACTACTCCTGATGGAAGAAAAGCTGGAGAACCATTTGCTCCAGGAGCTAATCCAATGCATGGAAGAGATAACAGTGGTTCATTAGCATCATTAAACTCAGTTGCTAAGTTACCATATGAGCATTCACAAGATGGTATATCAAATACTTTCTCAATAATACCTGATGCATTAGGAAAGTCACCTGAAAATAGAATCCATAACTTAGGAACAATGATGGATGGATACTTCTCTCAAGGTGCTCAACACTTAAATGTAAATGTATTTGATAGAGAAACTTTATTAGATGCTATGGAACATCCAGAGTTATATCCTCAATTAACTATAAGAGTTTCAGGATATGCTGTAAACTTTATTAAGTTAACAAGAGAACAACAATTAGATGTTATAAATAGAACATTCCACAAATCAATGTAATTAATTTATTTCAAATAAAAAAATGTGAAGTATAATATTATACTTCACATTTTTTAATTACTTACATATTCAAAACTTGTTTTGTCAGAATCTAAATTAAAGACTAAGTTATCACCTTTATAAAATTTAAACTTTGCACTACAAGAAATATTTTCTGTTATGATTCTTATCATTTCTCCTCCATTTGGAGCTAAAAGCTCTTGTGGATGTATTTCTTCTATTTCTACTTCTAGTCTATATTTACCATTCTTAATTATTAATCCCTTCTCATTGTAATATAGTATCTTAACTCCATTATAGGTAGCTAATCTATATTCCTTTCCTTCATAATAAACTATGGCTATACATCCCTTAAATTCAAATCCTAAAAAAGGTATGCTAGCTATAGAAACCATTATACTTGTATCTTCCTTTTTAAAATAATTAGATTGTACCCATAGATATTTATTAGGAAAAGATCTTCCCCAATCCTTTTCTATATATCCCTTATCTCCATTAAATTTAAATTCTTTATAATTAATAAATAAACTTCCTTCTACATTATGATTTAAGCTTAAAATTCCATGAAAACATTCCATAAAGGGCAAATGTGCAAAGGGTCCCATTATATCTCTCTTTATAGAAGTAATATTCTTATAAATAAGTCTTCCTTTGATGTTAATATCTTTATTTTTTATATTAATTATTAATCCATTTAATGAAAATATATTATCTTTTATCTTAATTGTGAGCTTATCTTTACTTATAGAAAAATCCTTATAATCATAGTTTATATTATATGATTTATTTTCAGTAATAATCTGAATAAAGGCGTATTTATCTCCATTCTTATTTATATTTATTCCTGGAATAAATGAAATACTAAGTTCTTTACTTTGATGCTTAAAATACCAGCCTTCAAAATAGCCTTTTTTCTTAGTATAATTTTCTTTATTCTTCATACTTTAAAGCTTTAATAGTAGGGGCATCTAAGAATTCACCCTTATAATTAAATCTTGATCCATGACAAGGACAATCCCAAGATAAGTCATCAGCATTCCACCTTAATTCACATCCTAAATGTGGGCATTTAGTAGATACAGCATAAATTTTACCTTCATTATTTTTATATACTCCAACTTTTTTTCCTTCATATAATACTATTCCCGCCTCACCATTTTTAATATTTTCTGCTGTTTCCATTGGAATTCTTATTTTTTCTGCAATAAAGTTATATGTTGTTTCAAATCCATCTTTAAGTAAATTCTTAATTGATGCTGTCATATCAAATCTACTTGGAGAAAATATTTCATTAAAATCATACGCTTTACCATTTATTAATCCACTAATTATTATTGCTGAAACCATAGATGATGTCATACCCCATTTATTAAATCCAGTAGCTACATAAACATTTGGTAGTTCCTTTGAATATGCACCTATAAAAGGAATTCCATCTGAAGTCATACAATCTTGTGCAGACCAATGATATTCTTCAATTGAATCTGGATATAGCTTTTTAGCTAAATCTCTTAACTTATTATATGAACCACCTTCTTCATTACTACCTGTTCTCCCAGATGCTCCTCCTAAAATTAAATAATCTTCATATCTTCTAAAAGAATATCCAGATTCCTTTTCATCTATATACATTCCTTTTAAAAGTTGAGCATTTTTTAAGGCAATAACATACTCTCTTTCTTGATGCATTCTAAGAAAATAATATCCAGGAACATTAATAATAGGGAAATGCGTAGCTACTACTATACTTTTAGCCTTTATTTCACCCCTATTTGTAACTACTATATTATCTTTTATTTCTATAGCTGTTGTATCTTCATATATAGTTAAATCCTTTATAATATGATTTAAAAACTTTATCGGATTAAAATGTGCTTGATTTCTAAACTTAACTGCTTTAGCAACTTTAAATGGCAGTTCAGTATTATCTACTAGTTCAGCATCTATTCCTAAACTCACTGCTGCCTTATATTCTTTTTCTATTTTTTCTGGTGAATCCAAGGTATAAATATAAGCATCAGCTATTTCAAAATTACAATCAATATTATTATTGCTGATTATTTCTTCATAATTTTCTAAAGCTAGTTCATTAGCTAAAGCATATCTTTTTGCATTTTCTTTTCCAAATTCCTTAATTAATTTATCATATATAATATTATGTTGTATTGTAATCTTTGCAGTAGTATTCATGGTATTGCCTGTTAATATTTTTTTTCTCTCTAACACTACAGCATTTATATTATTTTCTTTTAACATATAGGCTGTTAATATCCCTGCTATCCCACCCCCTATAATAACTACTTCAGCCTCTTCTATATCTAATTTATGTTCTTTTTTGTTTTTTTTATAACTTTCAGCCCAAACTGATTTCATATAATCACTCCATTAACTAAATTATAATATTATTTAGTCTTTCCTAATTTATCTTTAATTATTGGATGATTATCAATAATTTCTATAAAATTTTCAATTCTTTCAAAAGTTTCTTTACTTAAAGCATGCTCAATTTTTTCTGTTTCTTCTAAAATATTATTTGTAACACCTATTATGGTTAAAAACTTTTCTATAGTATTATGTCTATACAATAAGTATCCTCCATAACTATATCCCTCTTCTGTAAGTTTTATATATCCATATTTCTCATAAGTAACTAAACTTAATTCATTTAACTTTCTTATCATATTTGTTATAGATGATGGTTTAACATTTAACGCCTTAGATAAATCTACTACTCTAGTAAAGCCAGTCATATTTGATAGTCTATAAATCATTTCTATATAATCTTCCATAGATGCTGTAATTATATTAGAATTTATTTTAAAATAATTATTAAAAGTATAAAAACCCTTAGGCATATCCTTATCTCCATCCTAAAATACTATCTTATATATTTATATTTACTTATTTTTATTAAATTCATAAAATATAATTATTATTTATTTCTATGGTTGACTTCGCTTATTCTTCTGCTAATTTCCTTACCTCCTCTGCAACTACTGGGAATCCTTTACCTACTTCACCTACTCTTGCTACTTCTATCCCTGCATTTATTGCTAAAAGATTAGTTTGTTCAGTAATAGATTTCATAGCTTCTACTATTAGCTCTATCTCTTTTGATATTTGCTTTGTTAACAATTTAGAAAATAACTAATAAAAAAATAAGAGATTATATCAGTATTTATTTTATTAAACAAACTGATATAATCTCTTATTTCTCTTGCTATTATTTAAATGTTCTTTTTAAGAATTCTCTAGTACGTTCCTTTTTAGGATTATTAAATATTTCTTCTGGAGTTCCTTCTTCTTCTATAACTCCATTATTCATAAATACCACCCTATCTGATACTTCATTTGCAAAGCCCATTTCATGAGTTACAACTAGCATTGTAAGTCCACTTTCTGCTAATTCCTTCATTACCTTTAAAACTTCCCCAACCATTTCTGGATCAAGGGCAGATGTTGGTTCATCAAATAAAATAACATCTGGTTCCATAGATAATGCTCTTGCAATAGCAACTCTTTGTTTTTGCCCTCCAGATAATTGTTTCGGTTTAGCATTTATATAATTTCCCATACCTACTATGTCTAAGTACTTCATTGCTACCTTTTCTGCTTCTTCTTTAGATCTTCCTAATACTTTTACTTGTCCAACAACACAATTGCTTAAAACATTGTGATTATTAAATAAATTAAATTGTTGAAATACCATACCTAGTTTTGTTCTATATTTATATATATCATGGTTATCATCTAATATATTCTCATCTTTATATATTATTTCTCCACCTGATGGTTTTTCTAAAAGATTTATACATCTTAATAAAGTAGATTTTCCTGATCCTGAAGAGCCTATTATACAGACAACTTCTCCTTTATTAACTGAGAAATCAATATCCTTTAATACTTCATGGTCTCCAAAGGATTTACTTAAATGTTTAACTTCTATTATTTTTTCCATATTTAACTCCTCCTTAAGCCACTATACAGATTTTTTAGCCATATCTTCTGGCCTAGCAACTTGCATTTGATTTCCAGCAATTATATAATTTTCAGGCCCATCTATCTTCTTTTCTAAATATCTTAATATTCTTGTAACTGTAAATGTCATTATGAAATATAATATACATGCTACAAAGAAGGATTCAAAATATCTAAAGTTATTTCCAGCTATAGACTTAGTTTGGAAGAATAACTCTGAAACTGAAATAACATTTAATACTGAAGTATCCTTTATGTTAATTACAAATTCATTACCTGTTGCTGGTAATATATTTCTAATTACCTGTGGTAATACTATGTTAGTCATAGTTTGGAAATGATTCATTCCAATAGCTTGAGCTGCTTCAAATTGACCTTTATCTATAGAAACAATACCTCCTCTAACTATTTCAGACATATATGCACCAGTATTAATTGAAACTATAAATAAACCTGCTACAATTTTATTAATATCTATTCCAAAGGCTGCTGCTGAACCATAGTAAATTACCATAGCTTGAACAATCATTGGAGTTCCTCTAAAGAATTCTATATAAATTGATAAAATTATATTAATTATCTTTAATAATACCTTTTTTATACCTCTTTCAGGTATTGGTATTGTTCTTATTACTCCTACAATAAGTCCAATTAATGAACCAATTAAAGTACCTACTATAGAAATAAGTAAAGTCATTCCTGCACCACGTATAAACATAGGCCAGTTATTTGTAATTATTTTTATTAACCATTCTAGAGTCATCTTCTAATCTCCTTATATGTGAAATAGGGGCAACTGATTATAATAAATCAGTTTCACCCCTTTATTGTTATTGAGCTGCTGGTTGATTTTTAATTGCATCATCCATTATTTTTAATCTATCTTCTTCAGAAATTCCTTTTAAAGTTTCATTTATCTTATCTTTTAAATCACTATTCTTTTGAAGTCCAACTGCTATTGCTGTATCTTCTTCTGAAGTAACAAAGCCTTCTTTAAATTCAACCATTTTAAAGTTCTCATTTGCCATTTGCGCACTTAATGCTTCTGGTCTTTCTGTTACATATCCATCTATTACTCCAGATTCAAGTGCAACTCTCATTGCAGGGAAGTTGTCCATTGCTGTAACTTTATTAACACTTGGAATTTGATCTATAACTGTATAGTGGAAAGTATTTAATTGAGCAGTTACTTTAGCGCCTGAAAAATCTTTTAATGTTTCTGCATTTTCATAAGAACTTCCTTTTTTAACTAACATTACTAAATCTGATTTATAATAGACATCTGTAAAGTCTATTGTTTCTTTACGTTCTGCTGTTGGTGACATACCTGCTATTATTGCATCTATCTTTCCAGATGTTAATGCTGGAACAAGTCCATCCCACTCAGTTTTAACTATTACTAATTTTTTACCTAAGCTATCTGCTATTTTCTTAGCTATTTCTACATCATAGCCTCCTGCATATTCAGAACTTCCATCTATTTTTACAGCTCCATTTGAATCATCCATTTGAGTCCAGTTAAATGGAGCATATCCTGCTTCCATTCCAACTCTAAATACATCTTCTCCAGAATTCTTTGCATTACCTGATCCGCAACCTGTTAATGTTAGTGCTGCTGTTGCTACAGCTAAAATTAATAATGATAATTTTTTCTTCATATTTATCCTCTCCTTTATGATAATAAAAAAAACCAACCTATTGGTTGGTGCTATCTTAAATATTCCGGATAAGATACTCTAAAAAATAATTGAGCCCTAAAGCTCAAGATCAATTCATAGACACTTAACCCTCATCTTCCCATTTGAGATAGCACAACTTAATAAACCGGGAAAGCTTATTAAGACAGTCCTGCAACTATTAATCACAGACCCAGCAAGTAATATTGAGATATATTACAAACTTCGGCAAAATTTCCTTCTCAATAGCTTCATAGCACTCTCAAGCTCCACTAAAGACTGTTAAATTTTGCGCCTCTACCCCACTGCTAAGTGAGGTATTTATTTAATTTTATATACATTTTACTACTATTTTCCACCTATGTCAATAGATATATTTTCACATTTTTTATACAATACTTAATATTGTGAATTCTTAATATGTTTTTGTATTTCTTATTTCATCAAACCATCTTAATACATTTTGTATCTCTCTATCCCAACAAGACCAATTATGCTCTCCTTCTGAATAATTAAATTCATAGTCTATTCCTAAGCTCTTCATTTTATCTTCCATTTCTAAATTATTCTTATATAGAAAATCCTCTGTTCCACACCAAGAATATATTTTGGGTATATTATAAATCTCATTATTTTCTTTCAATGAATCTAAAAGATATATTAAATCATTTTTTGATCCTTTAATATTTTCTAATGGTCCAAATACTCCTTCCCAAAAAGACTTCCTTTTATTTTTAAAGCCTTCAGTTATTGATTCGCTAGCTATATTCAATGGTCCTGATAATGATGCTGCTGCCTTAAACTTTTCAGGATGTGTTAATGCTAATTTAAGAGCACCATGCCCCCCCATAGAAACACCAGCAACAAAAGTATCTTCTTTTCTATCTGAAAAGTTATTGAAATATTCTTTACAAAACTTAGGTAGTTCTTCTGATATGTAAGTCCAATACTTAGCTCCATATGTAGTATCTGTATAACAACCTAATTGAGTTGTAGGTATTACTACAGCAAATCCGTATTGAGATGCATATCTTTCTATAGATGTTCTACGCATCCAAACACTTTCATCATTTCCCATACCATGTAATAAATATAATACTGGTTGTCCTTTCTTATTAATACTTTCCTTAGCATCTATTTCATTTGACTTTTGTTGAGGCAAAAGTACATTTAGCTTAGTATTAATTCCTAAGGTATTTGAGAAATAGTTTACTTCAAATAAAACCATATCTATCCTCCTAAAAAATATTTTATTCTGTTATTATATACCTAAAAAATCAGACTGTACATAATATATATTAAATAATAATAATTTTCCGTAATTCACTGTAATTTTTTATATAATAATATTATTCATATCAAATTTATTTAAATATATTTTATTTCTTCAGAAGGTTTTAAAATATAAACTTTTACAAATACTATTTAATGATATTTAAAATAAGGAGGAAAATTAATGGCAGAAATAACAGGGGTAGTTAAATGGTTTAATTGTGATAGAGGATATGGATTTATATCTTGCAATGAAGGAAATGATGTATTTGTTCACCACTCACAAATCAAAGAAAAGGGTTCTGAAAAATCTTTACATGAAGGGGAGAATGTAACCTTTGATATTAAAGAAAATGAAAAGGGTCCTATGGCTGTAAATGTACATAAAATATAAATGTATATATTGTAATTTTATTCTTGAATCTCTATAGTTTATATTTTTATTCTAAAAAATAAACCAAGAGGCTGTGATAACAGCCTCTTATAAAAAACTTAGAATAAAATATATACTTAGCTTTTCTTTCTACTAAGCAAAATAGTAATTGCTGAAAATACGGAAATTGCTAATATTAATACTAGTGTAATATATATATTAGACTTTTTCTCATTATTATTTTCAGTGTAAGTTTCAGCATTTTGAATAGAATCTTCACTACTTGTAATATTAAATTCAGTAGTTTCAGAACCTTCCTCTGCATTAATTACTTCAGCTTGCTCACCACCAACAACTTTCACCATATCTCTTCCAAGAACGCTATAAAGATATTCAGCATTTTCTTCATTATAGGGTTCTATTCTTAGTTCAACAAATTTATTAACCATTCCTGTACTTAATACAACAAATCCCTTTTCTTGGATTTCCTTACTATTCTTATTATAAACAATATCTTCAACTTCTTCTTGTTTTTTAGCTAATTCCTCATCAACCACAGCAATTTGTATAATTTCTCCTACAGAATTATTATCTTCATTTTTTGATTCTGCAAAAGCTATATTAGATGATAATAAAGATATTACTATTCCTAAAACAAAGACTATTAAAAATTTAAATTTTTTCATAAAAATCACTCCCCTAAATTCTTTTATTATTTCATAGATATTGCAATCTTAATAGCTTCTTCTTTTTTAATTAATCCATGAATTAAATAATGAACCTCATGGTTAAACCAATGTAGCTGGGTATTAATACTATCTTCATTTTCTATTCCTGTTGCCATATCTGTTTTTATATACCCTATACTCCCATTAATATCAACTTTCTCAAAATTAACAAATTCATTTGATGGTTGTCCCTTTTCTTGAATTATAATGAAAGACTTTCCTTCAAAAAAATAATTGATACTAACTTTACTTGCCTCTCCTTCTTCCACACCCCAGGCATTAATATCTTTAATTTTATAATCTTGAGGAATATACATAGGTGTAAGAAAAAAATTACCGAACTCTACTTTTGCATTATCAATATTATTTATAACCCACTCTCTTTCTTCTTTAACACTTTGTATATTACTGGAACTCTCTGGACTTATATTAGTATCCTCAACATTCATAATAATATTAGTTCCATCTTGATTTTCTTTATTCCTTAATAACAGCTTATAAGATATACTTACTACTCCAATAATTAAGAGAAAACCCGCAGCTAGTATAAGTATTTTGTTGATTGACTTATTCTGTTTTTTTAAACAATTCTCCAAGGTCTTATTCTTAAGATCTTCATTAACTTTTATATCTTCCATAATATCATCTGCTATATTTTTAAAGTCCTTGATTTTATTCATTTTCACTCCAATCAATCCTCCCTCCTAACTTGCTTTTAAGCGTTTCTCTTGCTCTGTGTAATCTGCTCCTTACAGTTCCTTCAGCCAAATTTAAAATTTTACTTATTTCAGTTGTGTTACAATTATGATAGTAGTAAAGTATAATAACTTCTTTTAATTTATTTGACAAAGACATTACCTCTTCAAATAAAATTTTATTCTCCTCTATTTTAATAATTCTGTTTTCAATTCCTTCACTTATTATCTTATCCTTTAACTTATCAGTAATTAGCACTCTCTTAAACCATGAACTACGCAACATATCCTTGCACACATTAATGGTTATTCTAATTATCCATGTCTTTTCATTACTTTCTCCCCTAAAGTCTTCCATTTTATTGAATACCTTAATAAATACTTCTTGGAAAGCATCCTCAGCATTCTGTAAATTCTTCAAATACATATATGATGTTCTTAGTACATCATTACCATAAGTATCTATTAACCTTTTAATCTTATTTTCTTTATTTTTTTCTTTAATGGATCTATTCTCCTTTGGTACCGAAAGGGAATTCATAAGCTACCTCCTTTCTGAGATTCTTATACTTATTAGACGTAATAATTTAATTTTCCGCTCCCTATTTCCACAATAATTTCCTTATATTAAATAAACATTTAATTAAGCATTATTAGTGATAATTATTTATGTAAACATATATTTATTGCCAATTTATATTTTTATCTTTCTATATAAAAAAGTGCAGTAGAATAAATATTATTCTGTTGCACTTTAATTTTTATCTAAATTATTAATTTTACATTATGTGACATCACCATTATTAATACTTATTCAAAGACTTGACGCAATTCAATTTCCCCTTCCCCATATCCTTGAGGGTCTGGCATTTTCATAGCCCATTTAATAGCTTCCTCCTTAGAACTAACATCAATAAGAATAAACCCAGCAATCAAATCCTTCCTTTCATTAAATGGTCCATAAGAAACTACTGGATTTGACCCTGGTTCTGTATACGAAATTCTCATCCCATTTGAACTGGGGTGAAGTCCTTTAGCCATAATCCTAACTCCTGCCTTCACTAAATCCTCATTATACTTATTCATTGCTTCCATAAGCTCTGGACTTGGAAGATTACCCTCTTCAGAATTTTTTGAGGCCTTTACAATTAGCATAAATAACATAACTCTTACTCCTTTCTTAAAAATATATTTATTAACATGTTTAAACCTATTTAATTTCATATTTACTTTATAAATCTTGTTTATTAATCTGAGGAAGTCATGGATTAATATAAATAGTATTTTAAATACACATTTTATGTATTATTTTAATATTAATTTACAGGTATTTCCTTATCTGCTGTTATTACATGATCAATTATCCAATTAGAAACAAATTTTAATATCTCAAGTAATTGGTTTTGTTGATTTTCATCAATAATACTATAGTCTATAGCATCTATTTTACTTATAAAGTCCTGATGCTTTAATTTATGTTCAAAAAACTTCTTGTATCTAATAGAAACCATATATTCTTCTTCTGTTTTAAAATGATATTTAGTATACTCTTTTAATTCTTCAACAGCTGCTACTATTTGATCATATTTATCTACTAAAAACTCATTATAATATAAGTTATATGTTTTATTAAACAATCTAAATAACTCCTTATGTTGTTCATCTACTAGTTCTATTCCTGTTTTATATTTATCTGCCCATTCAATCATCTTACAAATCCCCTCTAAATAATAGAATATGTTGATTATCTTTTTTACCTTTTTATTTCTATTAACTAAAATTGTACTTACATTGCCTACTCCAAAATAATATTTTTATTAATTTCCCATATAATTAAAATAATATATCTCCCCTTGATATCCCTCAGAATTAATTACTTCTTAATTATAGAATACTAATATAATCTACTTCAATATATTATATTGACTTCTTTACATTTCAGAATATACAAAATACTATTATGTTAACAAATAATTTTGTATACCTAACTTTAATAAATAAAAAAAGATGGAGCTGTCTCGTAAATGATTTTTTATCATTTACGTAGACGGTCCTTTTTTTATTATTTATACATGATTATTTTTAATTTTTATGGTAATGGTTGCTATTTACAATTATTTTGGAGACAACAAATAGAAGGTATCATTTGAACCTCCTATTTGTAAAATTATTACTTTACGCTATTTTCATTTCGTGTAACAATATTCCATTTCTATTTTGAATTGTTTTATTAAATAATTTTTTAATGTTGTACCCAAAGCAAAGAAGTAAAAATTCAACTTTTATATTTTTCTTTCCACGAAGCAAGAATCTTCTAAATCCATAGTCTTGCTTTAATATCCCAAATGCTCCCTCGACCTGAATAGATCTATTCATTCTTAATAACTTCCCTTCGGGAGTCGTTATATTCTCTAATGATTTTTCACGATATTTTATAAAATTTTTCGAAACATGTAATTTTTTATTACCTTTAGCTTTAGTGCATTTATTCTTATAAGGACATCCACTACAATTTTCGCATTCATATATAGTAATTGCTGATACATAACCTGACTTAGAATTTCTATATGTAGTTGAAACTGGGATTAATTTGTTTCCTAAAGAACATATATAATAATCATCTTCGCTAATATAAGTCATATTTTCTCTTTTACTTATATCTCTTTTTAATTTTTTAGATTTTGATTTTTCATAAGTTTGTGGTTTTATATAAGAATTTTGATTATGCTCTGATAAGTAATTATAATTTTCTTCACTTTCGTATCCAGCGTCAGCTATAACATTTTCAAACTTCATAGGTAATTCTTTTTCTAATTTATCTAAGAAGGGTATTAAGGTTAACTGATCTGAACGCTCACTAGATACATCAACTCCAACGATATATTCACCTTCAACACCAATTTGCATATTATATCCAGGCTTTAATTGACCATTTTGCATATGATCTTCCTTCATATGCATGAAGGTAGCGTCGTTATCTGTTTTTGAAAAACTATTTCTTCCATTAAATATACCGTTGTAATTATCATATTTACTTTGTTTTTCAATAAATTCATTTAAAACTTCCATGTACTTCTGTAAATTACTTTTTCTTTTACCTTTGCCTTGAACAAATTCTATATTATTAGCTATTTTGATATCCTCAAGTTTTTGTAATATCTTAGTAGTTGTATCAACGGTTATCTTATCTTTAGATTTATCCATATTAATATAAAACTCTATTGAAAGGTCAGATAAGACTTTCTTTATTTTTTCTTGAAGTTTATTTTCGAATTTGTCTGTAGCTTTTTTCCATACAAAAGTATATTTATTAGCATTCGCTTCGATTTTTGTACCATCAATAAATATATTTTTATATGCTATTTCATCCATTTCACCTAACTTCATTACTAATTGACAAAATAGATTATCAATACATTTTTCTAAATGATTTACTCTGAATCTTGCAATTGTATTATGATCCGGAGCCTTTTGCCCCTGCAAAAGCCATATAAAGTTTATGTCACGAGTACATGCTGTTTCAATTTCTCTACTAGAATATAACTTATTCATATATGCATAAACTATAATTCTAAATAAGATGACAGGATTAACTGCTGGATTTCTACCTAATGTAGAGTATGTTTCATATAATTTTCTATAATTTAATTCCTCCGTAACTTCAAATAGCAGTCTTACTGAATCATCTTCTCTTGGTATAAAAGTAGCCTGTATAGGGAAACCTATTTGATGCATAGGTATCACATTTTTATTAAATGTTTTCATAATGATATTATTATGCGCAAAAAAGGAAGTTCAAATACGAACTTCCTTTTTTTAATCGGCTAGTATCAAAATTTATTTTGATACAGCCCCTTTTTTATAATTATAAAATTATAGTTCTAACTACATTTTCTACAGTTTTCTCAAGGTTAATTTCTCCATTTTTAAGAGCTTCTTCTAGAGAACATACCCCTCTCATAATTCCAAAGATTGAGTTTATTCCTATATCATAAAGATTTTCTACTCCATCTCCAATCTTACCTGCAAAGGCTATTGTATTTACATTATGCTTTTTAGCTATAGCTGCTACTCCCATAGGAGTTTTCCCAAAGATAGTTTGATTATCTATTGCTCCCTCTCCAGTAAATACAAAATCTGCTCCCTGTATCTTATTTTCTAAATCAGTATGCTTTATTATTAAATCTATACCTCTTTTTAATTCTCCATTAAGGAATGTAAGCAAAGC
>JAEXLD010000017.1 GCA_023445445.1 Bacillota bacterium | reverse complement strand
TTTCAACCAAACTGTAACTACCACAGGAAGATTATCTAGTACAGAACCTAACCTTCAAAATATTCCTATAAAATATGAGATGGGAAGAGAAATAAGAAAAGTATTTATACCTGATGAAGCAGAAGATGTATTATTATCCTGTGACTATTCACAAATTGAACTTAGAGTATTAGCAGAGATGGCTAAGGATGAAAATATGATTGATGCTTTTAAGCATCATAGTGATATCCATAGAAAAACAGCATCAGAAGTATTTAAAGTTCCAGTAGAAGAGGTAACATCTCTTATGAGAAGTAGAGCAAAGGCTGTTAACTTTGGAATAGTTTATGGTATTAGTGATTTTAGTCTTTCCCAAGACTTACACATAACTAAGAAGGAAGCTTCAGAATATATGGAAATATATTTTGAAAGATATCCTAAAATAAAGGGTTATTTAGATAGTTTAATTGAAGAAGCTAAGGAAAATGGATTTGTTATAACTATACTAAATAGAAGAAGATTTATTCCTGAAATAAAATCATCTAATAGAATAGTTAAGGCATTAGGTGAAAGATTAGCAATGAATGCACCTATTCAAGGAAGTGCTGCTGATATAATTAAATTAGCAATGGTTAATGTATATAATAAATTAAATGAACTTCAATTAAAGAGTAAAATTATTTTACAAGTTCATGATGAACTTATATTAAATGTTAAAAAAGATGAATTAGAACAAGTTAAAGCTTTAGTAAAAGATGAGATGGAAAATGTACTAAAGATGGATGTACCTTTAGAGGTGGATGTAAATATTGGTAATACGTGGTATGAAGCTAAATAGGGAGGCCTGACATAATGATAAAAATAGGGTTAACAGGAGGAATTGGTTCGGGAAAGAGCACTGTTTCAAAAATGCTAGTAGATAAAGGGTTTAAAGTAATAGATGCAGATAATATTTCAAAAGAAGTTTTAGTAAAATATCCGGAAATAATAGATAAGATTAAAATAGAATTTGGAACAGGATTTTTTGACTGGAGAGGTGAATTTAGGAGAAGAGAATTTGGAAATCATATTTTTAGATTTCCAAAGCAAAGAAAGAAATATGAAGATATAATTATGCCTTATATAAAAAATGAAATTTTTAATGAAATTGATAGTTATGAAAAGGCTGGAGAAAGCATAATAATACTTGATGCTCCAACCTTAATAGAAAATGATCTTCATACATCTATGGATTATATAATAGTGGTATGGGTTGATAATAATACTCAAGTTATTAGATTAAAAAATAGAGACAGATTATCTAGAGAAGAAGCTATAAATAGAATGAATGCTCAATTATCCTTAGATAAAAAAAGAGATTATGCACATATAATTATAGATAATAATGGAGATTTACTAAAAACTAAGAATCAAGTAGATAAGGTGATGGATTTTTTAAAGGTAATTAATAAGTAAGGAGAAGGTAATGAAATTTAAACGTATAGTAACTATTTTAATTGCAATTCTTGTATTTTATTTTGGATTTATGTTTGCAATGAAAAAGTATGTGTATCCTTACAAATATGCTGAGTATGTGAATAAATATAGTGAGGAATATGAATTAGATCCATATCTGGTTTTAGCTGTAATTAAAACAGAAAGTGATTTTGATAAAGCAGCAGTATCAAAAAAAGATGCTAAAGGATTAATGCAAATTATGGATACAACAGGCGAATGGGTAGCTGAACAAATAGGGATAAATTATTTTATGTCATCTATGATGTTTGATCCAGAGTTAAATATAAAAATTGGATGTTGGTATCTTAGAAATTTGAATGAAGAATTTGATTGGAATTTAGATTTAGTTTTAGCTGCATATAATGGTGGAAGTGGAAACGTGAATAAATGGCTAACCTATGAAGAATATTCTGCAGATGGAGAAAATTTAGATTATATTCCTTTTCCAGAAACTAAAAAGTATGTAGAGAAAGTTAAGGCAAATTATAATATTTATAAATATTTATATGATAAATAGAAAAAGCACAGTTATGCTGTGCTTTTTATTTTATAGAAATTTATAAAAATTTAACCCTGTAAATAAGTTTTAATAAATTTCTACCTTCAATTTTGAAGGATATAAATCTTATATGACGGCGACTTGGAGCTTGCGACGGAGCAAGGAATATAAGATTTATGTCCTTTTCTAATTAAATATTGCAGTAATCCATTCATTACTTTGGTATTTATCTGTTAACTTAAATCCATGGCTTTCAACTATTGATTTAACTTTATCAAAACTCCATTCTACAAGACCAGATACTAATAATTTACCATCTGGTAATAAATGTTCTTTTATAAAGTCCATGAATAATTCAGTTTCTTCTCCACCTATATTTATATATATCCAATGATAATTATCTTCTATTTTCACTTCACCAGCTAAAGCATCTCCAACTAAGGTTTCTATATTATAAATACCGTTAAGAGATGAATTTAATTCAACTTCGTCTCTAACATCTCTAATATCTAAGGCTGTTACCTTTGATGCACCGATAATTGCTGAGGCAATAGATAATATACCTGACCCAGTTCCAATATCTAAGACTTTTTTACCACATAAATCTATTTTAGTTAAAATTATATTTAGTAAATCTTTAGTTGTTTCATGCAAACCTGTACCAAAGGCTCCTTGAGATATAAAAGATATTTTATTAATATTCTTATCACAAATATCCTCATCAGGGGAAGCTAGTACCCAGTTATCATTAATAGTAATTGATGGAAAATCATATGTTTCATAGTTATAATTGGCTTCTTCAACAGAAATACACTCACTATTTATTAATGAAGATATTTTATTTTTAAATAAATTTAAATTATCAACTTCTTCATCATAAGCAATTTTAATATCAATTGTAGAAACTTCCTTTTCAAAGTAGCCATAGCCATACTCATCAGTTGTAATTTCTAAAGGACTTTCATAAAAAACATTAAAAATATCATTAATTTGCAACAACTCGATTATTTCATCTAAATTTCTAAAATTGACATTATAAGTTAATATATACATTTTGAATCCCCCAAATTAATTGATTGTAACATTATAGAGTATAGATAGATTTTTGTTTTATGTCAAGAAATAAGTGAAAAATTAATAATTATTACTTATATTATGTCAATAAACATCATAATAACTCTATCGTTTCTTCTTTTTCTTTTTAATAGAATAACCAAATGAACCTAATGGTTTAGCATTTAATCCGTAATATTCTCCATGATTATAGCAGATTAAATTAGCCTTATTAAAGCAGATTTTACCTCTTTCATCAATTATATCTTCATTAACCTTAACATTAATTACGTCTAATAAAAAAAGGTCATGAGTGCCAAGAGGAGTTATACTCTTTACTTTACATTCAAGAGCAACAGGAGATAAATCTATTGAAGGAGTATTAATGGCTACACCTTCAGATAATTTATATCCAAAATGCTTAATTTTATCTATCTTCCTACCAGAAGTAACACCACAATAATCAACAAATTTAACCATATCTCTTGAAGGAAGATTAATAACACATTCTCCACTTTCTTTTATGTAATCATATGAAAGACGTTCAGGTCTTACCCCCATAGCTAATACAGGTTCTTTTGTACAAACTGTACTAATCCATCCTACAGTAAATGCATTAACTTTATCTTCTTTATTTTTACAAGTAACTATAACAACTGGAGTTGGATTTAGCATTACACTACCTTTAAAATTTTCTTTTTTCATAACTAATCCTTTCGTTAATAAAAATTTTTATCAAGAAGAATGGAGCTGCTTTATAACAGCTCCATTACTATTAATAATATCTTCTTCTACCTTTTCTCTTACTAGTATTAATAATTCTTATTACTAGAACCACTAATACTAAAACTATCACTAATATAAGAAGTGATAATAAATATAATGGTAAGTTAGCTTTAATTAATTCCATAGCAGAAACTTTAATAGTTCCCTTTACATCTTGAGAGTAACCAGGAGTTGAATAAGTTAAAGTAACATCCTTACTTCCACTTAGTTTCCAAGCATCTTTAACTTCTCCATTATATGAAATTGTTGCGTTCTTATCATTAAAATCATTTTTATAGTACTGTACATCTTCATTAAGATATATAGGAGCAGTTATTTGCTTTTCAGTACCAAAAAATCTAAAAGTTTTATAAGTTAAATCAATAGATCCAACTTCATCACCAGAATTTTTATAGGTTTGCTTTTCAACAGAATAACTATAATTAGCTACTTTCTCAGTATCTTCAAATACGTGAAGACCAGTTGCACCGTAATCAGATTTTAGAACAACAGTAACTAAGTTTCTACCATCCTTTTCAAAGAAACCAACAAAACAATGACCAGCTAGCTCTTCTGTACCAGTTTTTCCACCAACATTATTATATTTACCAAGTATCTTATTTCTAGATTCTATTTCTATTGGATAACCTGCTAAATTTATAGATGTCTTACCACTCTTTGGTGATACAGTTTCTTTTATCCAGTCATTCTTAAAAGCAGCAATACCTATTTTAGCTAAGTCATAAGCTGTAGTTTGATTGATATTAGTATTACTTGGGTTTAAGGGATCTATTTCTAAACCAGATGGATTTTCGAAATGAGTATCTTTTAAACCTAAATCAGTAGCTTTTTCATTCATCATATTAACAAATTTATCAACTGTTCCACCTACAGATTCTGCCATTAAATAAGCAGTGTCATTTGCAGAAAAAATAAGAACAGCTTTCATTGTATCTTCAGCAGAAATTTTATCACCAGGTTTTAGAGATACATAATTATTTAAAGCAGTTTCTGTTACTTTTAATGATGTATCAGTAAAGTTTAAAATATCTGTTTTGTTTTTGTTTTCAGCAAATAATAAAGCAGTCATTAATTTTGTAGTACTTGCTGGTGACAGTTTTAAGTCTGCATTTTTTGAATAGATAACTTCTCCTGTATCTATATCCATAGTTATTGATGCTTCACCAATAATTTCTGGAGCTTGAATGTTTACTTCTTGTGCACTAACTTTATTAGCTAAAGGAGCTAATAATGAAACTGAAAGAGCAAGTGCTAGTGTTTTAAATAAGTTTTTTGCTTTCAAGTTCATCTCCCCATTTCTTTTGATTTTAGTCATTATTTTTACTTACTTACGCACTGTTAACAGTATAACACCTACATTCAATAATAACAATAATTATAAAAGTTGTTAAGTACTTTAAACTACATATAATATATTTTTAATAATTAGCAAAAAGGGTACTATCACTAAGAGGTTTATAATGTTAGTATAATAATAATATTTTATATAATTATATCCATATTTAGGGTAATTATTCTAAAGATTATACAAATGTTTAAGATTATATAAAAATATAGGAGTTACCATTTATAAAAGGAAACTCCTATATGTAACTATTTATTATTTAGCTTATTTATTATTACATCTTTAGCTTTAAGTTCTAAATTATCATCAAGTTTTTTTAACTTAACATCACCATATTTATTATTAAGTGCAATACTTAGGAATCTATCAGCTAGTTCAGGATTTTTAGATAAAAGAGAACCATGGAAGTAGCTACAATAAGTATTCTTATAGATACAACCTTCATAACCATCTTCACCATTATTACCATAACCATGGAGACATTTTCCTAGAGGCTTTAACCCATTAATATATGTTCTTCCTGAATGATTTTCAAAGCCAACATAGGTTTCATTAAAGTCTTCATTATATATTACAGTATTTCCAATGAAACGAGTATCCCCACCTTCAGTATATATATCTAAAATACCTAATCCTTGTATTTTTTCACCATTTGGTGCCATATAGTAGTTTCCTAGAAGTTGATACCCACCACAAATAGCAATAACTAATTTTCCATCTTCAATATATTTTTCAAGAGAAGGCTTTTTTATAGTTTTTAAATCATCTGATACTATAGATTGTTCAAAATCTTGCCCTCCACCAAAAAATAGTATATCAGTATTTTCAGCATCAAATTCATCATTTAGTGATATATTTATTAAGTTTACCTTTATTCCTCTTTCTTCAGCTCTATGTTTAAGTATTAATATATTTCCAACATCTCCATATACGTTAAGTAAGTCAGGATAAAGATGACAGATATTTAATTCCATATATAGGCCTCCTTTCTTACCAAAGCTTTTTAATATATCCTTTTGAATATAAGTGCTTTCTATAATTAATCATAGCGGTATAAGTAGCTAAAATATAAATTTTATTATCTTTACTAGCTTTAATTTTCTCTGTTAAAGAATCAAAGTTTTCTTCTATAATAAATTTATCTTTGTTTAATCCTGCAATTTTAAGTCTTACTGCCATATCATAACATCTAATACCTGAGATAAATATTTCATCTATATATAAATCCTGAAGTTTTTCAAAATCAACATCCCAAATCCATGAAACATCAGTACCGTCTGCATAATTATCATTTAAAAGAAATGCAGCGGAGAAATTATCTTTGTTTAAGCAAAGAGTATCTAGAGCTTGATTATATCCAGCTGGATTCTTAACTAAAATAATTTTAACATCTTTTCCTTCTATATTTAAGGATTCTTGTCTACCAAAGCTTGAATCTTGATTTTGCAGGGAATTTTGAATAAATTCATCATTAATTCCAAGTTCTTTGGCAATAGAATAAGCACATAAGGCATTATATATATTATAAACTCCTGATTGACTTATATTTACTACTAAATCATTAAACTTAACATTAGAGCTATCAGGAGTTAGTTCTAATATTTCATTTACTGCATATTTAAGTTCAGCTCTTTTAAAGCCACAGCCTGTACAGTAAAAGTCTCCTAAATGATTATATGTAATGTGGTTGTACTCATAAGGAGATTTACAAAACTTACAGAACTTTGCATCTGCATTAACATCGATATTTTTATTATCATTTATTTTTGCATTAAAGCCATAAAATACAGTTTTGTTAGGAAGCTTTAAATCACCTAAAAGGGATTCGTCACCATTTAACACTAGAGTAGTATTTGGAGAAAGATTAATTCCTTCTAATATTTTAGAAAGAGTAGTATACACTTCACCATATCTATCTAATTGATCTCTAAAAAGATTAGTTACTGTAATTATTTCAGGAGAAATATATTCAGTAATATACTTTAAATTTGCTTCATCTACTTCAATTATTGCATAAGCATCTTTAGTTGGACTAAAGAAGTTATAATTATCAATAAATGTTGTTACTATTCCTGGAAAAAGGTTAGCTCCAGTATTATTTGTAATTACTTCTTTTCCACTCATCTTTACAATATTGTAGATCATACTTGTTGTAGTAGTTTTACCATTAGTTCCTGTAACTAAAACTACTTTGTAGCCTTTTGATACTTTTTTTAGTATATTATTATCTATTTTTAAGGCCACTTTTCCAGGGAAGGTAGTTCCCCCTTTTAGTATTGTTTTTGTAAGAAAAATTGTTAGTTTTGAAGCTATAATGCTTATTGTAGATTTAATACTAATGATATTCACCGCCTTATAATATTTATTCATATTATTTACAATAATATAAATATATAATCATGTTAAAGTAAAATTAAATTTACAAAGAATAGTATAACATAACTTTATATACTTAAAAATAAAGATATGATAAGATTTTATTAATATTTTATATGAAGGGGGAATAGAATTTTGGATAAGTGTATATTTAAGAACAGTGAAGGAATATCTATATCATATTATAAGTGGGGAAGTTCTAAAAAACCTAAAGGAGTAGTTCAATTAGTACATGGAATGTCAGAGTGGATAGGAAGATATAACTATTTTGCTGAAAAGTTAGTTAAAGCAGGATATTTAGTTTACGGCCATGATCACTGTGGCCATGGATATAGTAGTGAAAGTACTGATAGACTTGGATATATAAGTAATAATGGATTTTATTTAATGCTTGAAGATATAAGAGAACTAAATAGTATTATAAGAAAAGAAAATAAAGATGTGCCAGTAATATTATTTGGGCATAGTATGGGGTCATTTTTAAGCCAAAGATACTTAGAAGAGTATGGTGAAACTATTGATGGATTAATTTTATCTGGAACTAATGGTAAACCCAAATACTTTACTAAGTTAGGATTAATAGTGTGTAAGGTAGAAATGTTAATAAAGGGAAAAGGACATAGAAGCAAGCTTATGGATAAACTTTCTTTCGGTGGATTTAATAATAGCGTAAAAAATCCAAAAACAGATTTTGATTGGCTATGTAGTAATGAAGAGGAAGTAGATAAATATATTAAGGATAGGTTTTCTGGCTTTGTATATCCAACAGAATTTTATTATTATTTAATTAATGGACTTTGGGATATTCATAAAGAAGAAAATTTAAATAAGATAAAGAAATTAAATATACCAATATATATATTTGCAGGAGATAGAGATCCAGTTGGATATATGGGAAAAGGAATTCTTAATTTATATAATACTTATAGTAATATTGGAGTAAAGGATTTAAGTTATAAGCTTTATAAGACTGGAAGACATGAAATGTTAAATGAAGTAAATAAAGATGAAGTTATTGAAGATACAATATCATGGATAAATAAGCATATATCTAAATAATAAATAGGAGGCTCATATAAAAGCCTCTCTTTATATTTCATAAAAATATATTTATTTACAATGTATTACAACTGTATTCACATATAAAGGAAATTGATGTAAAATTATGTAGTAATAATTTTAGAGAGGGAAAAAACATGGATTATAATAATTTTAGGGAAAAAATTTATTATATGAATTTATTAGATATTTTATTTTACATACTATGTACATCATTTGTATATTGTGTATTTAGTCAAGTTGCTTTTTTTAATAAGAATATAGCAAATGATTTGTTGTATTTAACAGAAATAACCATTTCAATTATTCTCTTGATATTTTCAATACATATAAAAAGTATTACCCAAAGAAATATATATGGAGTAGTAAAAATATTTTTAGTTATTAACTGTACAATAATATTATTGTTTTTATCTCCAGAAGGACAGTTTATATTTCTTAAGAATTTACTTAATAATATAGGATATAATAAATCTGATTTTAGCTATATTAATATGGTTATTTTTTATTATATAATAGCTAAGTATAGAGATAGTGATAATAATAGTGAAATTATGTATGTAGAATACTTAATTTTGTTGATTATCAGTATCGGTCAAATATATTTATTAAGTAAATATAATAGCTGGCAACTATTTTCTATACATTTAGCATTTATCTTTTTACTTATTTTTATTACTTTAATAAATGCATATAAATTCAACTTTATTTCTAAAGGTATAAGTGATTTAGTTAAATTAGGATTATTTATTGAAATAATAAAGTTTTTAACTATTATTCTATCAAAGATAATAGAAATTAGTATAATTAGTAATGTTATTACAATATCATTGAAAATAGTTATAATATCAATAATGATAGGTGTAATTGTAAATCTAACAAAAGAAAGCTATGTATTTCTTTTTAAAGAAAAAATAGATATAAGTAATTATTTAGAAAATATAAATAAAAAAATAATGATTAACAATTATAAACTTGAAGAAATATCAAAAAAGTTAAGTGAAAATCAAATGATCTACAAAAGCTTTTTAGGGAGCTTATCAAATCCCATTGTAATTATAAATAGTAATTTTAGAATTTCCTATTGTAATATAAAATTTTTAAATGAAATGGGAGATGAAAATATTAGAAATGTTATAAATAGACGTATAGATAGATTTATTGAGTTTAAGGATAAAATTAATAAGGAAGTTTGTTTTGGTAATAGCTCAAGTCCGTATACTACCAAGGCAACTTTAAAGGATAAAAAATTAGAAGTTAGATTTTTTAATTTAAATAATGATGATTCTGAATGCATTTTAATATTCAAAGATTTGACAGAAAAAATAAAATTAATAGATATGAAAGAAGAACTAGAAGATATTACATTACGAGAGGAAATAAAAAAGAATTTCTTGTCAAATATATCTCATGATTTAAAAATACCTATTAATGTCATATACTCTGCAATTCAGCTTGAGAAATTATTAATAGATAAAAATAATATTGGGAAAGTTAAATCTTATAATCAAATTAGTATGGAAAATTGCTTAATATTAACTAAGCTAACCAACAATATAATTGATATAAGCAAAATAGATACAGAGAATTTAGAAATTAATTTGGGCTTTTATAATATAGTTGAATTTACTGAGGATTATTTATATTCTTTAACTCCTTATATAAATAATAGTGGACTTGATATTACATTTGACACTAATGAAGAGGAAATATACATTTATTTTGATAAAGAAATGATGCAAAGAGTTATATTAAATTTAGTATCAAATTCAATAAAATTTACTAACAGGGGTGGCAATATATTTGTAAAAATAGTGGATTTTAGTAATTATGTATTAATAGAGCTTAAAGATACTGGAATAGGAATGAGCAAGGAGTTTGTTTCGAAAGCCTTTAATAAATATGAAATGGAAAAAAGAAAAAACAGTAATTACTCAAGTGGATTTGGAGTTGGGTTATTTGTTGTGCATAATTTAATAAAGGCTCAAAATGGTGATATAAATATTAAAAGTGAAATAGGAAAAGGAAGTTGTTTTTCAATAAAGCTATATAAGCAAAGGATGGTATAAATATAAATGATTAAATTAGATAAAAGATATTATTATAAAGGGCTAATGTCTCAATTATTTGTACCAATTATTATAGGACTTACTATATTAAAAGTATTCTGTAACATGGAAAATGAATTTAAATTTGTTACAGGAGTGCTATGTTTGTCAATAACCTTATTATTATTTATTATGAGTATTATTAAAATTAATAATGAAGAAATAGGAAGTTTAAAATTAATTGGACGAGGATACTTTTTTATAGCTATATTAGGTTTTATCTTTGTTGAAGAGGCAAATTCCTTTAATAATATTAATTTAGTTCCAACTTTTTTTCAAATATTAATTTTTATAACTTTAATAAATATACTTATAAGTATAATAATTTATTATAAAAGGTATTCTTCAAGTAAACAATGGATGTTTTTTTTGGTATTAATACCAGGGATTTTTTTTGTTATAAGCAATCAGTGTAATAATTTAAAATATATTAATTATTTTTTTCAAAGTAAAATAGGTGCAACAATTAATTTGTTATTAGGCTTTTTTATATTTTTAAGTATCTTATACTTATATAAAAAGTTTAATATATCTAAAAATGAAAAATGGATATTAGAAATAAGCTTTTATATACTTTTAAGTAATATTTTTTTGTTTTTGAATATTTACTTTAATAAAGATTTATCTTACTTTATATGGACTAGTAAGTTAGCTTCTTGTTTTATTTTATATAATGAATATGAAAAGAAATTATTATATAATCTTTACTCTAATGCTTATGATAGCTTAAATAAAGCTAGAGAAATTAAAAAGAATTTAAATAAAAGTTTGAAAATTAGAGAAAAAGAGTTAAAAGAATTAAATTTATTATTAAAAAAGAGTGAAAAATATTATAAAGATGTAGTACAAGCTTTTTCAAAAGGATTATTAGTGTTTGAAAATGATATTTTAGTTTATACTTATTATTTTCAAGAAATATTTGATATAAAAGATATTAAAATTAAAAATAAAAATAAAAAGAATAGAATAACTTTAAATGAAATACTTAATAAAATAACTGGTAAAATATATGGGGATGATGAAGAAAAAAAGGAATTTTCTGCTGAAGTAAAATTAAAAGATAAACTAGGAAATTTAAGAGATTATGAGGTTTGCTTGATAAATATTGAAGAAAATAAAAAAATCCTTGTTTTCTTTGAAGTAACAGAAATAATTAAGCAAAGAGAAGAATTAGAAAAAATAGAAAAAAAACTAAAAGAAGAAAATATAAATGATGAATTTTATTCAAATATTTCTCATGAACTTAGAACCCCAATTAATGTAATTTATTCAGCCCTTCAATTAAATGATATTTATTTAAAAGATAATAAAATAGATAAGATTGATAAAAATAATAAAATTATTAAGCAAAATTGTTTAAGGCTAATTAGGACTATAAATAATTTTATTGATAGCAATAAACTATCAGAAGGATTTTTAGAAAGAGATATTAAAACTTATAATATTGTAAATATTATTGAAAATGTAATATTATCCTGTGATAATTATATGAAATTAAAAAAAACAAATCTTATTTTTGATCCACAATTTGAAGAAATATACTTTAATTGTGACAAAGACTATGTAGAAAGAATAATGCTAAACATATTATCAAATTCATTAAAGTATGGGAAAGAAAATGGAGATATTTATGTTTCTATAAGAATTGAAAAGAATAATATATTAATAGAAGTACTAAATGATGCAGATACTATACCAGAAGATAAAAGAAATGAAATTTTTGATAAGTTTACAAAGGTTAATGCTTCTTTTAGTAGACCTTCAGAAGGAAGTGGATTAGGTCTATATTTAACTAAAGGATTAGTTAATCTTCATGGAGGAGAAATTAGCATAAACTCAGGGCAAGTATATGGAAACTTATATAAAATAGTATTGCCCTATGATAGAAGCTTAAAAGCGAAAGAAAGCTTTTTAAATCATGATATGACCATAAATGAACTTCAACAAAAAATAGATATAGAGTTTTCAGATATTTACTTCTAATAACATAACTATAATTATTAAAGCATATATAATAAGGAATAATTTATATAGGAGTGTTATATGTGAAAAATAAACTTAATATAAGCATTAAGGTTATTCCTTTAGTTTTTAATATATTACTTCCTCTTCTTGGTGGTTTTTTAGTTTCTTACATAAATAAAAATGCTATTACTTATTATAGTGCTAATGTAAAAAAACCGTTTTTTACACCACCAAGTATTGTATTTTCTATAGTATGGGGCGTTTTATATATATTAATAGGTATTGCAGCATACAGAATATATATAAGAAATAAAGAGAATAATGAAGATAATGGAGGATATTTCTTTTATTTGATTCAATTAATATTTAACTTTATGTGGAGTTTTATATTTTTTACCTTTAGGTTATATGGAGTAGCTTTTATATGGATAATAATTTTATTTATTTTTGTTGTAATTACCTTTATAAAGTTTATAAAAATAGATAAAATTGCTGGAGCACTACTTATTCCATATATGCTTTGGCTAGTTTTTGCTGGAGTTTTGAATTTCTTTATTTGGGTTTTTAATGAAATGTAATTTAAGTTGTAGTATAATAAAGTAGACCTTCTATGAAGGTCTACTTTATTTAGAAAGGAAGTTTCTATGGGGAAAACTTTATTTATTGCAGAAAAGCCTTCAGTTGCTATGGAATTTGTGAAGTTGTTAAATGTCAAGGGGAAGAGAAACAATGGATATATTGAGGGCGAAAAAAGCATCTTTACTTGGTGTGTAGGTCATATGGTAACAATGAGTTATCCAGAGGTTTATAATGAAAAATTAAAATTCTGGAATTTAAGAGACTTACCTTTTTTACCAAATGAATATAAATATGAAGTAATTCCTTCTGCCTCTGCTCAATTTAATGTTGTAAGTAATTTAATGAATAGAGAAGATGTAGAGACAATTTATGTTTGTACTGACTCTGGGAGAGAAGGAGAGTATATATATAGACTAGTTGATGATATGGCTGGTAATCCTAATAAAGTAAAGAAAAGAGTTTGGATAGATTCTCAAACAGAAGAGGAAATAAAAAGAGGAATTAAAGAGGCGAAGCCCCTATCAGAATATGATTCTTTAGCCCATTCGGCATATTTAAGAGCTAAGGAAGACTATATATTTGGTATAAATTTTTCAAGGTTATTAACATTATTGTATGGTAAGACTCTGGCTAATATTCTACAAAAGGATAAGAATGTTGTTGTAGCTGTAGGTAGAGTTATGACTTGTGTTCTTGGAATGGTAGTAGAAAGAGAAAGAGAGATAAGAGACTTTAATAAAAAGTCTTTTTATAAGATATCAGGTAACTTCTCAAAAGAGGAGGAAACTTCAGAAATAGTAGCAGATTGGAAGGCTATAGAAGGGTCAGAGTATTTCGAATCTCCTAAACTATATAGTGAAGTAGGCTTTAATAAGAAAGAAGACGCAGAAGAATTAATTACAAAGTTAAGGGATATAGGCTTTGGAACTATAAAGGAAGTTAAGAAAACTAAGGAAAAAAAGAATCCACCTCTTTTGTATAACTTGGCAGAACTTCAAAATGAATGTACAAAGAGATTTAAGATAAGTCCAGACGAAACATTAAAGATAGTTCAAAATCTTTATGAAAAGAAGATGGTTACATACCCAAGAACTGATGCAAGAGTATTATCTACAGCTGTTGCAAAGGGAATTAAGGGAAATGTTATTAAACTTAGGAATATGCCAATAGGTGAAGAACTTTCTAATGTAGCAAATGAAATAATAGAAAAGGATTATTCAAAGAGCATATTAAAGAGCAAATATGTAGATGATAGTAAGATCACTGATCACTATGCAATAATTCCAACAGGAGAAGGGAAAGATACTTTATTAAAGTTACCTAGCTTAGATAAACAAGTATATTTTGTTATTTTAAGAAGATTCTTATCTATATTTTATCCACCAGCACAATATAGTAAAATGGCTATTACTATATTGGTTGGAAAAGAAAACTTTATCTTAAATAAAAAGGTATGTATTGATAAAGGATATTTAGTTATATTAGGTAATGATAAAGAAGAAAAGGAAGAAGCTTTTCCTGAAAATTTACGAAAAGGAACTAAGGTAATTATTAATGAATTAGAAATAAAAGAAGGTGAAACCTCACCACCAAAGAGATATACCACTGGTTCAATGATAATAGCTATGGAAAATGCAGGAAAACTTATAGAAGATGAAGAACTTAGAGAACATATTAAAGGAGCTGGAATTGGAACATCAGCTACTAGAGCAGAAATTCTTAAAAAGTTAATTAATATAGAATATATGCAAGCTAATAAGAAAACTCAAATTATTACTCCAACTAATCTTGGAGAAATGATATATGAAGCTATTAAGGTTTCTATACCATCTCTTCTTAATCCTGCATTAACTGCTTCCTGGGAAAAGGGATTAAAGCTTGTAAATGATAAGGAAATAGAACCAGATGAGTTTATGACTAAGCTTGAAGCATATACTAGAAATAATACGCAGAGAGTAATGAAATCATCTAATATAGGCATTTTAAACACTAAGCTATTAAAGATAAAAAATCAACAATAGTAATTAAAGAATAAAATAATTAAGAGTAAAAAAACTCTCTAAAAATTTGATAAAATCAAGTTTTTAGAGAGTTTTTATTTGCTTAAGTTATGTAAGATTAAGCAATATATACATTAGAGCATTTATTTAATTAAAAATGATAATAATGCATAGAAGGCTGGAGCTAAAAATACAGTCATAATTCCAGCTATACCAATTGATAATGAACTCATGGCACCTTCAGTTTCTCCAAGTTCTAAGGCTTTGGAGGTTCCAACAGCATGGGAAGCTGTACCTAAAGCAATACCAACAGCAACTTTATTATTGATTTTAAATGTCTTACATAATAATGGTCCAATTATAGACCCAATAATTCCAGATATAACTATAGATAACACTGTAACTGGAGCTAAGCCACCAAGTTGATTTGTTATTTCTATACCGATAGGAGTTGTTACAGATTTTGATAGTAAAGATATAGTTAATACTTTTTCTAAGCCGAAGATATTAGCTAATAAAATTACTGAGGATATTCCTATAGAACTTCCAATTAATATACCTATTAATATAGGTAATAAATATTTTTTTAATAAATTTAATTGCTTATATAGTGGAACTGCTAAAACTACAGTTGCAGGACCAAGAAACATATTTATAAATTGCCCACCTTTATTATACACATCAATATCGATTTTAAAAATTAATAATAAGCCAATAACTAAGGCTATAGCTATTAATAATGGATTAAAAAGTGGGAATTTAGTTTTCTTATATAATAATAAACCAGCTTCAAAAGCTAGAAGCGAAATTATTATTCCAAATAGAATATTTTCTGTTAGTATTTCCATTCCTTTATATTTCACCCTTTCTTGACTTTTTTTCTTTGATTTTTATTATATATTGAACAATAGTACCAGTAGATATAACTACAATAGCTGTTGTTATAAGACATAATAGTAAAATATATATTAAACTATTCTTTATTGAACTAAAGGATGAAATTAATCCTACACCAGCTGGAATAAAGAAAAATGATAAATGATCTAAAAAGAATGTAGATACAGTTTCTACCTTTTCGACTTTAATTACTTTTGTACATAATAAAACTAATAAAATTATCATTCCTATGATATTTCCGGGTAGTGGAAGGGTAAATCCTTTAGAAATTAGCTCCCCAATTAGGTAAATACCAAGAATAATAATAGCTTCTCTAAATATTTTCATTAGATTACCTCCTTAAACTATCAATATTAATTTATCACTATTAAAAACATAAGTAAATGAAGTAAAACATTTACACATCAATAAAAGTAAAAATAAATTATAATCCCTTATTTTTTAACAAAATTTGCTATCTATTCATATTATAAACCATAGATTAATTACTATTCTTAGGGAGGATTAAATGAAAAGCAAATTAATTAAAATTGCATCAATGGTGGCTTTATTAGGAATAACTTCTTTAAGTTTAATTTCTTGTAATAAAAAAACTGTTGATGAAAATAAAGAATTAACAAAAGTTAGGTTAAATGAGGTAGTAAGATCAGTATTCTATGCGCCTATGTATGTTGCAATAAATGAAGGTTTCTTTAAGGAAGCTGGAATCGACATCGACCTTAGTACTGGGCAAGGGGCGGATAAAACAATGCAACAGGTTTTAAGTAAAAATGCAGATATTGGTTTTGCAGGACCGGAACAAGTAATTTACATTAACAATCAAGGTAGAGAGGATTATCCAGTTCTTTTTGCTCAATTAACTCAAACTGATGGAGCCTTTTTAGTAGGAAGAGAAGCAAAAGAAAATTTTAAATGGACAGATTTAAAAGGTGCTGAAATCATAGGAGGAAGACCAGGTGGGGTTCCTGAAATGGCTTTTGAATATGCTTTAAAGAAAAATGGATTAGATGCAAAAACTGATGTTAAGATGGTAACTAATATAGATTTTACAGCTACCTCTGGAGCATTTAAAGCTGGAACTGGGGAATATGTTACTTTATTTGAACCAACAGCTTCAATGTTAGAAAAGGAAGGGAGTGGTAAGATTATAACTTCTATAGGAAAGGAAGTTGGAAATTTACCATATACTTGTTTCTTTGTAACTAAATCATATATGGATAAGAATCCTGAAGTACTTCAAAGTTTTACTAAAGCAATTTATAAGGGACAAAAATGGGTTGAAACACATAGTAATGAAGAAATAGCTGCTTCTATTAGTTCATTCTTCCCTGGAACAGACAAAGATATAATAGTTTCAGTTGTAAAAAACTATAAAGAGATAAATGCTATTGCTACTAAGCCTTCAATAAAAGAAGAAGACTTAACTAGATTAATGGATGTTATAGAAAGTTATGATAGTAGTCTATTACCTGAAAGACCATCATTTGAAAAGATAGTAAATAATACTTTTGCAGAAGAAGCAATTAAAGCTAAATAAGTTTAAATACTAAATGAAAAAATGAAAAGCCTCTTTTGCATCTACAAAATTGGCATAAAATAATTCATTATGTTATAATCCCAATTTTAAATCAGGGGCTGTTTATGCAGCCCTATTATAAATTTAAACTTCTAATTATTAATCTTAATAAACAAGTGGTTATCTAGAGGCTATTTTTAGTATTAATACATAATTGAAAGGAGGTTAGAAAATGAGTTTAATAAATATTTCAAATATAGGTTTAACTTATCATTCTATAAATGCAGAAACTAAAGCAATAGATAAGTTGAATTTTTCAATAGAAAAAGGTGAATTTGTAAGTATAATTGGACCATCAGGTTGTGGTAAATCAACATTATTAAATATAATTAGTGGTTTATTAAAACCATCTGAAGGGGAAATAATTTATAATGATAAAAATGTTAAAAATAGATTAGATAAAATGGGATATATGTTTCAAAAAGATTATTTATTTCCATGGCTTTCTGTTAGTAATAACATATTACTAGGACTTAAGGTAAAGAAAATAAATAGTAAAGAAAATATTGAAAGGGTAGATAAGCTATTAAAAAATTATCAATTAGATAAATTTAAAAATCATAAACCTGCTGAATTATCTGGAGGGATGAGACAAAGAGTTGCATTAATTAGAACTCTTGCTTTAAATCCAGATGTACTTCTCTTAGATGAACCATTTTCAGCTTTAGATTATCAAACCAGATTAAAGGTTTGTGATGATGTAAAGGGAATTATAAAAAAAGAAGGAAAAACTGCTATAATGGTAACCCATGATTTAGGTGAAGCCATTGCAACTTCAGATAGAATAATAGTTCTTACTAAAAGACCAGCAAAGCTAAAATTAGATGTGAAAATTGAATTTAATAATAAAGAAGCTACTCCTTTTCAAAGGCGTAAAGAGCCGGAGTTTAATAAATATTTTAATTTGTTATGGAAGGAGCTGGACATTGTAAATGAGTAAGGAACATTCAGAATATATAAAGAAAGTAAAAAGAGACTCTTTAAAGGTTACTTTATTTAGAGTGGGGCTATTAATAATTTTCATAGTTCTATGGGAATCATTAGCAGAATTTAAAGTTTTAGATCCATTTTTGACATCTAGTCCAAGTAGAATAATAAAGTCATTAGTATCATTTATAAAGGAAGGAACTCTTTTTAGTAACATACTAATTACATGTTATGAAACAGTATTAGGATTTACATTAGGAACAGTATTAGGAGCTATAATAGCTATTATCTTATGGTCTTTTCCCTTTGCATCAAGAGTATTAGATCCTTATCTTGTAGTATTAAATGCATTACCTAAGGTTGCCCTTGCTCCCATAGTTATATTTTGGGTAGGAAATGGTATCACAGCAATTATTGTTGTGGCTTTACTTATTTCAATTGTAACTACTATTATTACTGTATTAACTGGTTTTAATGAGGTGGATAAAGGTAAATTAAAGTTAATGAAAACTTTACAAGCAAATAAATTTCAAACTTTAAAATATCTTGTTTTCCCAGCTAATATTCAAGTTATAATATCAGCATTAAAAATAAATGTAGGCTTATCTTGGGTAGGAGTAATAATGGGAGAATTTTTAGTAGCCAGAAAGGGACTTGGATTTTTAATAGTTTATGGTGGACAAATATCTCAATTAGATATGGTTATGATGAGCATAGTGATACTTTCAGTAATTGCTTTTATTATGTATAAGCTAGTTTCAAAACTTGAAGAAAAGCTTAAAAGTATAAATTAAACTATAAATTATAAGAAAATAATATGACCTATATTTAAGAGCTGGGAGATAAAGATATTAAAAATAAACTCTAGAAATTAAGGCCTTCTCCAGCTCTTTATTTATAATGTAGACACTATTTAAATTTATAATTGTAAAAAAGACGAATATTTGATAAAATCTATATGTATCAAAATAGAACATACAGATAAACTTATTTTGGAGGGGAATATGAAAGAAGTAAAGGGGCTTTTTTCTAAGTTTAAGACGAATTTGAAACCGTTTTTTAATAAAGTTGAAAGCATATTTAAACCAATTAATAAAGCTTTAAAAAGTATCATAAAAAAATTAAGTTATTTATATAAAAAAGCAAATTCTAAAAATAAATATGTAGAACCTATTTTTGTTATAAGCACTTCCTGTTTTTTAGTTCTTATTATGATAGTATCAATAAAGAGTTTTACTACTGTTGAACAAGTAAGTATAGCTAGTAATTCTGGAGAATATTTATACTATGATAATAAAAATGATAAAGCTATAGAAGAATATAGAAAAATGCAAGAAACTGATAATTGGCCAATATGGACAGTAAGGATTGCAGATATATATTCGTTACAAGGAGAAAAGGAAAAATCCAATACTTTACTAAAAGAAGCTTTAACCAAAAGGGATAAGATTATAAAAGATGAAGGCTATGAAGCATATAAAGAAAAAGATTTAGAATTAATAAAATCAATGCTATTTACCTTTACTTTAAATAAAGAATATGGGGATGTTATTTCCTTTGGGGAACAATACCTTAAAGATTATGGACAAAATAAAGATATTACCAAAATTCTATTTACTGCATATATTCAAAACAACAATAAGTATAAAGCAGAAGAACTTTTAGATACTTATCCTTTAGATGAAAAATCAGCATATGATATTGCTACATATGCCAACATGAACATCTTAATTAATAGATGGGATATAGCATTATCATTACTAAAAGATGCTTGGAATGTAGATAATAACGACATAAAAATATTTAATGTAGTAAGAGAAATGTATATCTATGATAAGGATTCTTTAATTGAAACATTAAAAAATATGATAGAAAATTCAAAAGAAGATGAATATAAGGTGTTTTTAGCTGCTGCATATTCAATGGACAAGGATTCTTTAGATAAAGCATTAAACTTAATTGATGAATTAGATGATAAAAAAATAGATAATATTAATATGGATCTTATAAAGCAAGAAGTATCAAATAACTCAAGTAATGAAATTATTAATCAAGAATATTTAGAAGATGCTATTAATAAATCAAAAGAAATAGACAAAGAAGCTTATTCAACATATTATTTATTATCTTTAAAATCTTTAAATAATGGGAAATATGATGAGGCATTAACATATGCAAAGAAGAGCATTAACTCTAATATTAATAATTGTGAAAGTTATGGAATACTAATACCAAGTATTCTAAATGGGAAAAAGGACTTTAATACTATTGAGACATATTATAGGGAAGCCTTGAAAAAAGAACCTTTTAACTATGAAATATTATTAAACTTGGCTAATTATTATACAAATATTGTTGCTAATGATGAGAAGGCAAAGGAATACTATAAATTTACAATAAATTTAAACAAACATAATGATGTTTTATATAAAAAGCTTGCAGATATAGATATAAAAGAAGAAAAATATGAAAATGCTATACAAAATATTAAAGAAGCTATAAAAATTGACGATAATATACAAGAGTATTATGTAACCTTAGGAGCTCTTCATTTATTAGAAGGAAATTATGCAGAGGGGATAGAGATTACTCGTAAGGCTTACTCCATGAATGAGAAGGATGTTAGATCATTGAATAATGCAGCATGGTATTATTTAGTGGTTGAAAAAGATTTATTAAGAGGTTTTGAAAATTTAAAATCAGCTTATTCAGAAATTCCAGCAGGAATTAAGGATGAAGACAAAAATATAATAATAGATAATTATGATACTATTAAAAAAGCCTACGATGAATATATGGAGGATGAAACAGAAGAATTTAATATTAAAGGATTAAAATTGATATATTAAAAGTGCTATTTAGCACTTTTTTTATAATAAAAATCATTTAGATGTTTTGGGAGGATATATGAAAGGTACTAAGAAAATAATTAAAATTATTTTGGTTTTATTAATTATAACTATTGGATTTCTTTATATTTATAAGAATAAATATAAAGAAGGATTAACTGTTACTTCTTGGGAAAATATATATAATGAAAATAATATACAGTTTTTTTATAGTGATGAAGATGATAAAAAAGTAAGTATATTAAAACAAACTAATAATGTAGAAGAAAAGATAGGGAATGAGAAAGATAATCTAAAAAAGGCTATAAGCGTCATTACTATACTTAATGAAGTTATTACTTTTGATGATATTCAAAGCACAAATAGAATTAATGGCTTTGATATTTTAAAAGATAAGGCAGAAACTAAAAAAGCATCGGCAAGAGATTTAGGAATAGTCTATAGGGATGTTTTGCAAAGTCTTGGATATACAGCTAGATTGGGTGAATTTAAAAGACTTAATACTAGTTTTAATAAAGAAAAATCCTATTATGTAGTTGAGTATTGGAGCAAAGAATATAATAAGTGGATAATGATTGATTTTATAGATAAGGGGTATTTCGATAATAATAGCTTCCCATGTAGTGCTATGGAATTATTAAATATGGATATAAGAAATTTGAACTATACTGGTAATAGTGATAGAAGTGATTATATTCCTATGCTAAAGAAGGTTTTATATACATATACTATAAGCATAGATAATACATCAGATATGTCAAAAAGCAATAGTTATATAACATATGTAAAAGATAAAAATGATATCAGTCTTAAATTTAAGGGAAGTTCTTTACCTCCAACTATATTTACAGAAAATAAAGATCTAATGAATAAAAATCCTATTGAAGATGTTAATAGTCAAGATGAAAAAGCATATATAATTTTAATGAAAAAGCAGGAAAATAGTAGTGGAAATGAAGAAAATAAAGAAGCTTATATAATAGGTGCTTTTAAAGATGGTAAGATTCTTGATGAATATTATATTAGAGAAAATAATGGCGAATTTACAAAGGTTAAAAACTATAAAGACATAAACCTTATAGAAGGAAGTAATAGTATAGAACTTTCGTTAAATGGAGCAGATATAATAAGTAAGATTGAGGTAAATTTTAAATAATAAATTTTTAAGATTTAAGGAATAGACAGTATTTATATATGAAGGTATAATAAAACTTGTTGCATTAGAAGACATAAGGGAGGAAAGGTAATGGGTTTAGATTTTATTTATATACTTAAAGCTATTGTAATAGCAATAGTAGAAGGTCTAACGGAGTTTGTACCGGTATCATCAACAGGTCATATGATTTTAGTTGGAAGTTTAATTGGATTTAGAACAGGGGCTCCTGGAGCAGAAGAATTTGCTAAAATGTTTGAAGTTGTTATACAACTTGGTGCAATTTTAGCAGTTGTAGTATTGTATTGGAATAAACTTTGGGGAGCAGTTGTAGAATTCTTCACATTTATTTTTTCTGGTGGGAAAAAAGGAGAAAAAGGATTTAAGTTTGGAATAAATATAATAATTGGTTCTATTCCAGCTTTAATAGTAGGATTAACTTTATATGATAAAATTAAAGAAAAATTTAAGCCTGGTGCAGTAGTTATTGGATTTATAGTAGGTGGTATATTATTAATAGTTATTGAAAACATGTTTAGAAATAAAATTTCTAAAAGAAAAGGAAAGATGCCTACTAATGATGTATTTGATATAACACCAATTCAATCAATTAAGGTAGGATTATTCCAAGTTTTATCAATGTGGCCAGGAATGTCAAGAAGTGCTTCTACTATAATGGGAGGCTGGGTTGCAGGACTTTCAACACCAGTAGCTGCTGAGTTTTCATTTTTCTTAGCTGTACCAGCTATGGTTGGATCATCTGCAATGGATTTATTACATTTTGATTTTTCAATAATGAACTCAACCTATACTGTGGCATTAATATTAGGATTTATTGTAGCATTTATAGTATCAATAATTGTTATGGATATGTTTGTAAGTTACTTAAAGAAGAAACCAATGAGAATATTTGCTATTTACAGAGTTGTTGCAGGTATAGTTTTATTTGCATTATCAGTTGCAGGAATAGTATCACTAACATAGTAAAAATAAAAACAGGATTATCCTGTTTTTATTTTTTTATTTCTTCTTCTAGTTTTAACTTCAAGCTTCTTAATTCATCTTCATAGGATTTAAGTTTATTTGTTAATTTAAATTGTATGTTATTAACCTTGTTTTTTAAATTAATGGATGAATCTAGGGCAGAATTAATTTTACCTTGAATAAAATAATCTGTAAAAAAGTTATCGAAGAAATAATCCATAAATCCTGAGAAACCATCTAGGCTTAAAGAAACACTTATATCTTCGCTTAAATCATTTAATTCAGAATTATATTTGCTAAGCATTACTTTTATAGAGTTTAGTGCATCTGAGGCATCATTCATCTTTGACCTTTTTGCCATAGTGGCTATTAAATCTCCACCTAGCATATCGTAAACACCCCAATTTTTTGCGCTATTTAAAGCTGATATAGCATTATCTATATATGGTATAAGTTTATCTCCTTCAAATAAGGCTTCTTGAATTTCTTTTTTTTCTATGGATACAATTCTAATTTTTTCTAATATTTTCAATACACTTTTGCTCTTATCATTATTTAAGCTTAAAATATATTCAGAAGATTTGTTTAATAAATCGTTATATTTTAAATCTAAATCTCCTAACTTTGATAGTTCATTTAATATTTCCTTTTTATTAAGTAATAATCTTTTTAAGTAATCTTCACATTCAATATATTTTGCTTGAGCTTCTAAAAATTCAAATTTTTCTTTAGAGATTTTTTCATCTATATTACCCTTCATTTTAAAATAAATATAGGATAAAGTGAAAGATTCAAGTTTATCTACATCTTTTTTTTCTTTAGATAATTTAATTTTTAATTCTTGAAAGATTTTTTCAGCTTTATTAATTTCATTCTCTGTAGCTATAAGTTTAGCATTTAACTTTTTTTTCTTACTGCGTTCTAATTCAATCTTTATAAATTCTTCGTTAATGTTATTCATAATACCTCCTTAATAGAATAGTAATAATATAATTAATGAATAATGTACAATAAATATTTGTAGGTTTATTTAATTATACATTATTATGAATTCATAGTATAATTTTACCTAAATAAAAAAAAATTCAAAATATGAATAATTATACTTTTCAGTAAATTATCTTTATGATATTATATTTATGATAAGAAAATCACGGTCTGTAAATAATTACAAAGTGAAAATTTAACGTAATAATTTTTTTTGCGTGAAATTCACAGAAAATTTAAAAAGTATAGTCAATTTTAAAAGTAACTAAATGGGTAGGGGGAATTTTTATGGTACAACAAATAAAAAAAATAGCATTATTAACTGGTGGGGGAGATTGCCCTGGGTTAAATGCAGTAATAAGAGCCGTAACAAAAACAGCGATATTAAATTATGGAATGGAAGTAATAGGGTATAAGTTTGGTTATAGAGGATTGTACAATAATGATTATGTACCTCTAACTTTAGATACCGTTTCAGGGATTCTGAATAAGGGTGGTACTATATTATATAGTTCAAATAAAGACAACCTATTTGATTATTTAGTTGAAGAAAATGGCGTTATGGTTAAAAAGGATGTGTCTGATGTTGCTGTTGAAAATTTAAAAAAAGAAGGTGTAGATGTATTAGTAGTAATTGGTGGCGATGGTACTTTAACATCAGCAAGAGATTTTGCAAGAAAAGGTGTAAAGGTTATAGGAGTGCCTAAAACTATAGATAATGATTTAGCATCTACAGATGTTACATTTGGATTTAATACAGCTATTGATGTAGCAACTGAAGCTTTAGATAGGTTACATACAACAGCAGAATCTCATCATAGAGTTATGGTTTGTGAAGTTATGGGAAGAGGAGCAGGTTGGATTGCATTAGAATCAGGAATAGCTGGTTCTGCTAATGTAATATTGTTACCTGAAATTCCATATGATATAAATAAGATTGTAGATAAAATTAAGGCTCGTGAAGCTGAAGGAAGACAATTTAGCATAATTGTAGTTGCTGAAGGGGCTAAGCCAAAAGACGGGGAGGTAGTAGTAGCTAAAATAGTTGCTGATAGTCCAGATCCAATTAGATTAGGTGGCATAGGTAATAAGGTAGCAGATGATTTAGAAAAACTTTTACCAGGAAAAGAAGTTAGATGTACAGTTCTTGGACACATACAAAGAGGAGGAACAACATCAACATATGATAGAATTCTTTCAACTAGATATGGAGTAGCAGCTGTTGAATTAATAAATGAAGGAAAATTTGGTGAAATGGTTTCTTTAAAAGATGGTAAAATCTCAAGTGATAGCTTAGAAAATGTTATTGGCCAAAAATCAAAGCTAGTTGATCCTGATGGAGAATTAGTTAAGGTGGCAAAAAAAGTAGGTATTTCTTTTGCTGATTAGGGAATTATAAGTGGTGGAGATTTACTTCACCACTTTTACTTTAAATTTTTTTGGTGAATACTTCAAAATTTTCTGACAATATGGTATAATCAGAATAGGCAGAGAATACAGTAAGAAAGCTGGAGGGTATTATGAAAGAGATAAAGAAATATTTAGAATCAAGAATTGGAACATATGGATTTTTTTTCGAAGATTTGAAAAGTGGTTATATTTACGCCTATAATGAAAACGTTCAAATGACGGCGGCGGGTTGTATGAAGTTGCCTATAGCAGTATCTTTAATAAAAGCTGAAGAAGATAAGAAGATAAATTTTTTAGACAAAATTAAAATTGATAGCAAAGATAAAGTATATGGAACAGGAATAATTCATGAATTTAATGAGAGAGAATATACTGTTTTTGAATTGTTAGTTGCAATGTTAATTCAAAGCGATAATACTGCTGCTAATAAAATAATTGATATACTTGGAATTGAAAATATTAATAATGATATAAAAAGAATGGGTTTAAAAAATACTGTATTAAATAGAAAAACTACTGATGAGAGAAATTCAAAGGATGAAGTTGAAAATATGACTTCTGCTTATGATTTGGCTCAAGTATGGAAACATTTATATAATGGAACATTTTTAAATAAAGAAGATAGCCAAATGCTAATTGATATATTAACTAGACAGCAAATTAAAAATAAATTAGCTTTATATATTCCAGATGATTTAAAATATGAAATTTCAAGCAAAACTGGAGACAAAACTGGAGTGGAAAATGATACAGAGTTAATAAGACTACCAAAAGGAAACTTCTCTTTTACAGTTTTATCAATGGGAATACCTAATAGTGTATATGGAACAGTTACACTTGCTAAATGTGGTAAAATGATGTGGGATGAAGTAATGAATAATTGGCATTGAAGTAAAAAAAGTAAATATTAATGAAATTATGCAGAGTGTCAGAAAGATTGACACTCTTTTTTATATATAAAATAAACTAAAGAATTTATAACATAATAACTTGATACTAATATAATAAATAGTAAGAGGAGATATATCAAAAGATAAAATCTAATAATTAGAGGTGAGATATAAAGTGGTTGGAACATTTGGGATAGATGTAAGCACTTGGCAAGGAGATTTCAACTTTAAGCAAGCTGTGGATGAAGGCGTTAAATTTGCTATAATTAGAGGTGCTTACAATAGAAGTAAAGATAATAGATTTGAAGAATATTATAAAAATGCTAGAGCTGTTGGATTAAAGATAGGAGTATATCAATATAGTATGGCTACAACAGTAGAAGAGGCTATAGCAGAAGCAAAGTTTTTAGAAGATAATGTGTTAAAGAATAAGAAATTTGAACTTCCTATTTATTTTGATGTAGAAGATAGTGTTCAGAAAAACCTTAGCAAAAATCAAGTTTCAAGTTTAACAAAAGCTTGGCTAGATTACCTTGAGGACAAGGGATATTTTGTAGGAGTTTACTCTAGCAAGTCATTTCTTGAGAGCTATTTAATTGAAAATATAAGAATAGATTATTCTATATGGGTTGCCCAATGGTCTACTGAATGCACCTATAAGGGACCTTATGGAATGTGGCAATTTGGAGGGGAAACAAATTTAATTAGATCTAATAAAGTAGCTGGTGTAGTTTGTGATCAAAACTATATGATAGTAGATTATCCTTCTATAATAATGAAAAAGGGTATGAATGGATATGGGGCCTATAATAGTGGTAATGATGGTGGTATAAAAGAAAATCAAAAAGATACTATAGAAGTTACTACATTTAATTATGTAGTAAAAGAAGGGGATACTCTTTCTTCAATAGCAGTTAAATATGGAACAACTTATGAATCTATAGCAAAATTAAATGGAATAAGTAATCCAAATTTAATATATCCAGGACAAGTATTAAAGATAGAAGCATCAAAGAAAGATACCTCAAATAATGGTGCTGTATACTATACTGTAAAACAAGGAGATAATCTTTCTTCAATAGCATCAAAATATGGAGTTAGTTATCAAGTTTTAGCAAATATGAATGGAATAAGCAATCCAAATTTAATATATCCAGGGCAAGTTTTATTAATAAATGGAGATAATAAATCTAAGATTTATTATACAGTAAGACCAGGAGATACCCTCTCTAGTATAGCTGCTACTCATGGAGTAAGCTATCAGTCCATAGTAAATTTAAATGGAATAGGGAATCCAAATTTAATATATCCAGGAGAAGTATTAAGAATAATTTAATAGTAAATTTTGAATAGAGCTGTATAAAAACTGCTCTATTCTTATATATAAATAGTTTCTTGACAATGAGTAGTATAAGTGTTATTCTATTGGAAAAGATGACCTTTAACTTGATCCAGTGAGATTAATAAGGGAGATTAAAAGTATTTAAATACTTATGTTTACTATGTCTTCCTTTATTAAAAGGAAGTTTTTTTATGCCAAAAAGTAGTAAGACCTTTAAATTTAACACAGAGATGTTAACAAGGAGTGATAATATGAAAAATAAACATTTAATTGATTCAATGGATTTTTCTAAGAAAGAATTAGAAGAAATCTTTGATTTAGCACATCAAATTATAGCAAATCCAAAAAAATATTCTCAAATTTGCAATGGTAAGATATTAGCTACACTATTTTATGAGCCAAGCACTAGAACTAGATTTAGTTTTGAAGCAGCTATGATGAAGCTTGGAGGTAAAATATTAGGATTCTCTGAACCAAATTCAAGTTCAACTGCAAAGGGAGAAACTTTAGCAGATACTATTACTATGGTATCTATCTATTCAGATATAATAGCAATGAGACATCCTATGGAAGGGTCAGCAAAACTTGCTAGCATGTATTCAAAAGTTCCAATAATTAATGCTGGTGATGGAGGTCATCAACATCCAACTCAAACTTTAACAGATCTTTTGACTATTCAAACATTGAAAGATGGTCTGGAAAACCACACTATAGGTATATGTGGTGATCTTAAAAATGGAAGAACAGTACATTCACTAATAAAAGCAATGTCTAGGTATAGTGGAACTAAATTTATATTAATTTCACCGAAAGAATTAGCCATACCACAGTATATAAGAGAGGAAATATTACTGAAAAATAATATTGACTTTAAAGAAGTTGATAAATTAGAAGATGTAATTAATGAATTAGACATTCTATATATGACTAGAATCCAAAAAGAAAGATTCTTTAATGAAGAAGAATATTTAAGACTTAAGTATAGCTATATATTGGATGTGGAAAAGATGAAACTTGCAAAAGAAGATATGATAATTCTTCATCCATTACCAAGGGTAAATGAAATAGATATAGAAGTAGACAAGGATATTAGAGCTTGTTACTTTAAACAGGCAGAGTTTGGAATGTATGTAAGAATGGCATTAATTGCGAAACTTTTGGGGGTGGTATAGATGTTAGAAATAACTACAATAAAGGATGGATTAGTAATTGACCATATAAAAGCAGGGGTTGGAATCAAAATATTTAATTATTTAAATTTAGATAAGGTAAATAGCCAAGTAGCTTTAATAATGAATGTGAAAAGTGAAAAGATGGGAAAGAAAGATATAATAAAAATTGAAAATTCTTCAGATATTGATTATACCGTTATAACTTTATTATCTCCTCACTTAACTATAAACGAAATAAAGGACGGGGAGATATTTACAAAAATAAAGCCAGAATTACCTAAAGAGGTAGTAAATATAATAAAGTGCAATAATCAAAGATGCATAACTACTACAGAAAGTTACGTGCCTCATACATTTAAATTAATTAATGAAGATAAAGGAACTTATAAGTGTGATTATTGCGATAATATAATAAAACTATCTGATTTATAATAGAAGAGGTGAAATTATGGATTTATTAATAAAAAATGCTAGAATTGTTGATTGTTATCAAGATTTTATTGGAGACATTTATATAGAAAAGGGATTAATTAAAGAAATAGGATTAAATATAAATATAGATAACATAGAAACTATTAATGCTGAAGGGCTTGTAGTAATGCCATCATTTATAGATACACACGCTCACTTTAGGGAGCCTGGTCTAACTTATAAGGAAGATATAGAAACAGGATCAAGAGCAGCTTTAAGAGGGGGATATACAGGGGTTTGTTTAATGGCAAACACTCATCCTATATGTTCCAATAAAGAAGTTTTAGAGAAGGTAAGAAATAGAGAGAAAGAATTAGATTTAATAGATTTACATCAATGTGTATCAGTTACTAAAGGGTTTAATGGAAAAGATTTAACTCATCTAGATGAATTTTTAGGAGATAAGAAACTCAAAGCAATTTCAGATGATGGTGTTGGTGTTATGAGTTCCGAAGTGATGTTTGAAGCTATGGAAAAAGCAAAGGCAAATAATTGGATTATAATGTCTCATGCTGAAGATCGTGGATTTTCAGATATAGATATGAGAATAGCAGAAAATATAATGACTTTAAGAGATGTATATTTAGCTAAGGTAACAGGAGCTAGACTTCATATGTGTCATGTCAGTACTAAGGAAGCTATAGAGTATATTGAAGAGGCAAAGAAAAATTTTAAAAATATAACTTGTGAAGTTACACCACATCATATAGCTTTAACAAAGGATGTTAATAATTATAGAGTGAATCCTCCTATAAGAGAACAAGAAGATGTTAATTCCATAATAAAGGCAATTAGAAATGGAGTAGTAGATTGTATAGGTACAGATCATGCTCCACATACAAAAGAAGATAAAGAAAAGGGTTCACCTGGAATGGTTGGATTAGAAACTGCCTTCCCAATATGTTATACCAAATTAGTTAAGTCGGGGGAAATAAATTTAAATAAATTAAGTGAAATAATGTCTAAGAATAGTGCTAATATTTTAGGAATGAACAAAGGAATAATTAGTCCAGGAAAAGATGGAGATTTAGTATTAGTAGACTTAAAGAAGAAAATAACAGTGGATTCAAAGGAGTTTCATTCAAAGGCACAAAATACACCTTTTGAAGGTATGGAATTCTATGGAGAAGTTGAAATTACTATAAAAGCTGGAAGAGTTCTTTATAAGAGATAGGAGGATAATATGAGAAGTTTTATAATAGATAAGTTATTTAATAGAGTAAAAGAAAGAGGAGTAGTATGTTTAGGTTTAGATACTGCCTTAGAATATATACCTACTTATCTTTTAGAAGGAAGAAATGAAACAGAAGCCTTAGTTGAATTTAATAAACAAATAATAGATGCCACTAAAGATGTAGTAGCTTGTTTTAAAGTTCAAATAGCTTATTATGAGGCTTTAGGATTAAAAGGGTTAATGGCATATAAAGAAACCTTAGATTATATAAGAAAAAATGATGCCCTAGTAATAGCTGATATAAAAAGAGGAGATATTGCAGCAACAGCAAAGCAATATGCAAAAGCTCACTTTGAAGGAGATTTTGAAGTCGATTTTATAACTTTAAGTCCATATATGGGAATGGATAGTATAGAACCTTATATTCCATATATGAAGGAAGGAAATAAGGGGATTTTTTCACTTGTTAGAACATCTAATCCAGGTGCAGAGGATATAGAAATGCTTGAAACTAAAGATGGAAGAGAGGTTTATAAAGTTGTTGGTGATAAACTTTCTGAAATAGGAAATGAAATTATTGGTGAATGTGGTTATTCAAGTATAGGTGGTGTAATAGGATGCACACATATTGAAGAAGCTATTGAAATTAGAAATAGATATAAAAATATGTTTTTCTTGATACCAGGATACGGAGCACAAGGAGGAAGAGCAGAGGACGTAGCCTTATACTTAAATAATGGTAATGGAGGAGTTGTGAATTCTTCAAGAGCAATACTGTTAGCATATAAAAAGCAAGAAGGAAGAGAAAAAGACTTTGCATTATGTGCAAGAGAAGAAGTTATTAGAATGAGAGACGAAATAAGAAGTGCAGTAGAAAGACTATAGGAGGAAACAAAGGAATATGGTTTATGCTAAATCAAAGGTTATATCAAATGAAAAAATAGTTCCTGGAATATATAAAATGGTAGTGGAAGATTATAATTCTGTAAAACCAGGGCAGTTTTATATGTTAAAGCTAGAGGGTAAAACTTTGCTACCAAGACCTATAAGTATTTGTGAGAAAAATGAAGACACCATAACTTTCTTATATGCTGTAGTAGGTAAAGGAACTGAGGAATATATAAAATTAAGAAAAGGAGATTATATAAATCTTATTGGTCCATTAGGAAATGGATTTAATGTATATGAGAATTTAGGAAGAGTAGCTTTAGTTTCAGGGGGAATTGGTACTGCACCAATGCTAGAGGTAGCAAAAAAACTAAGAGAATATAATAATTCTTCAAAATTAGATTTATATGCAGGATTTAGAGATGATACTTATTTAGTAGAGGATATCAATAAATATGCTGACCATGCCTATATAAGCACTAATAGTGGTAAGTATGGTCATAAAGGATTTATAACAGATATTCTTAATGTAGAAAATTATGATACTGTACTATGCTGTGGTCCAGAAATAATGATGAAAAAAGTAGTAGATATGTGTAAGGAGAAGAATGTGAAAATATATGTATCTATGGAAAAACATATGGCTTGTGGAGTAGGAGCATGCTTAGTATGTACTTGCAAAACCAAGGATGGAAATAAAAGAACCTGCAAAGATGGTCCAGTTTTTGATGGATATTATGTGGAGCTTTAAAATCAAAGGAGGAAGTTGTAATGTTAAAAGTAAATATAAATGGAGTTGAATTTAAAAATCCAGTAATAGCTGCCTCGGGAACCTTTGGGTTTGGAGCAGAGTATAATAATTTTTATGATGTAGGTATATTAGGGGGGATATCTTCAAAGGGATTAACTTTAAATCCTAGAGAAGGTAATGATGGTATTAGGGTATATGAAACTTCATCTGGAATGATGAATTCAGTTGGACTTCAAAACCCAGGAGTTGATAGATTTATATCTGAAGAACTACCAATGATGAAGAAATTAGGGACGAACATAATTGCAAATGTTGGTGGCGGATGTTTGGAAGATTATGAGGAAGCTATTGAAAGATTAGTAGGAACAGATATAGATATAATTGAGCTTAATATATCATGTCCTAATGTTAAATCAGGAGGAATGGCCTTTGGAATAAAATCAAAGGTGGCATACGATGTAGTCTCAAAGGTAAAGAAAATATCTGATAAGCCATTAATGGTTAAACTTTCTCCTAATGCAGAGGATATTGTTAAAATGGCAGTTAGTTGTGAAGAAGCGGGAGCTGACTCAATATCTTTGATTAATACATTAAAAGGATTTGCAATAGATCCATACAAGAGAAAAGCAGTATTTAATAATGGATATGCAGGGCTTTCAGGACCAGCAGTAAAGCCAGTTGCATTAAGAATGGTTCATGAAGTTTCTAAGGCTGTAAATATCCCTGTAATAGGAATGGGTGGGATTTCAAATGGTATAGATGCAATTGAATTTATGATGGCAGGAGCAACGGCAATACAAATAGGCACTATTAATTTTGTAAATCCTCTAGCTGGAAAAGATATAATATCAGAAATGAAAAACTTTTGTATTGAGCAAGGAATCAAAGATATAAATGAAATTATAGGATGTGTAAAATAGAGATTAAAAAGTTGTAAGTGTATAGATTATTCTTACAACTTTTTATTTTTAACTAAATTTTTTAAAAAGGTAGATTATATAAATGTTTTATAAAATATTCTTTATATTATTTTATAAATGGTGTAAAATATATTATTAACAATAATATAATAAATCATTGTATGTAATAAATAATTGGTTTTATTACTATGGTAAGTTAAGGAGGATACAATGAGATTTAAAAAGGCAACTATAGTTTTTAGTGTAATTATTATAGTATTGTTATTACTTATAGGAATTAGTATAAGTAATATACTAGATAGAGGCACAAAAGAAGTAAAAGTAGCGAAAGAATTTATAGAGGAATTATATGATAATAATATAATTGAAAAAAATAGTTTAATTAAAGATGAGGTAATAGAAGAAGAGGTATTGAATAAATTATCTAATAAAAATTCTATTATTAAATATTCTGTTATAATTGGGAACTATGGAGTTGATATTGATAAAGACTATAAGGTTGTAGGCTTTTCTAACAAAAATTTAGGAGAAGAAAAATATAAAGCAGAAGAAATTAGCAAATCTAAAGCTATTGCTTTGGCTGAAAAATATATTTCTGAAATAACAAAGGAAAGGTTTTCCTATAAGGAGATAAAAGAAAAGGAAAGTGATAATTCTATAGTTTATAATGTAGTTTTTTATAAATATAGAAATGAATATCCTTGTTATCAACTAGAAATAAATAGTTTAATTAATAAAATAACAGGTAAATTAGAAGGATACACTAATTATTCATTAGAAGTAATGAATTATATAGATGATATAAATATAGATGAAGAACAAGCAAAAGAAAGTGTAAATAACAATTTTAAGAGTTTAAATATTAATGCCAAAATAGATGGGAAGCCTATTTTAGCCTATATTAACAACTCAGATAAAGAAATGGTACTAGCGTATGTATTTAATATGAAGATTATCAATGATGATAATAAAGAGGAGTCTATTAAATCATTTGTAAGAGCAGATAACGGAGAAGTAATAAATTATAATTTAGAAGCTGTTGCAAAAAAATAAGAAATGGAGCTGAAATTCAGCTCCATTTTTTATGCTACTAATTCATCATCATCATCATTAGGATTTTCCTCAGAAGATACTGGCCATTCTGTTAAATGATTTTCCAATTCAGGAATAGATGATGAGTAAAATATTGGGTCTTTAATTCCTTGACTTTTTTGATAGTTATAATCTTCTAAAGCTTTAATAGCTATTTTACTTAGAAGTACTATAGCTATAAGGTTTATTATAGCCATAAGGCCCATAAAAACATCAGCTAAATTCCAAACTATATCCATACTAACTAATGAACCAAAGAACACCATAAATCCAACAGATATTCTGTATAAATTAATATAGATTTTTTTATCTGTAATAAATTGGATATTTGTTTCGCCGTAATAGTAATTTCCAACTATTGAACTGAAGGCAAAAAGTAAAATACATACTGATATAAATATACCACCCCAAGAACCTACTTGAGAGCTTAAGGCTAGTTGAGTAAGTTCAATACCTTTAATTGAACCATCTAGGGGTACATCAGATAATAGTATAATGAAAGCTGTACAACTACATATAATTATAGTATCTGTAAAAACTCCAAGAGTTTGTATAAATCCTTGTTTAACTGGATGAGAAACTGTAGCTGTGGCAGCTGCATTTGGAGCAGATCCCATACCTGCTTCATTTGAGAATAAACCTCTCTTTATTCCATGCATAAGTGCTGCACCAACACCACCTCCAAGGACTTGATTAAAACCAAAGGCATTTTCAAATATCATTCTAAAAACACTAGGTAAAGAAGTAATATTTTTAAATACAATAAACAAAGCAACTAATATATATGCAATAGCCATAACTGGAACTATAAAAGAAGATATTTTTGCAATTCTATTAATTCCACCTACAATAACAGTTAAGGTTAAAAGTGTTATAATTACACCTATTATAACTTTATTAAAACCGAAAGAACTATTTAATGAAAGAGTAATTGTATTTGCTTGTACTGAATTAAAAACTAAACCAAAAGCAATAGTAATTAAAAATGCAAAGGTAACACCCATCCATCTTTTCTTCAATCCTCTCTCCATATAGTAAGCAGGACCACCAATGAAGTTTTTTCCATCCTTCTTTTTATATATTTGAGCTAAAGTTGATTCTATAAAGCTTGATGCTGAACCAATTAATGCAATAAGCCACATCCAAAAAATAGACCCTGGTCCCCCAATTGATATAGCTGTTGCAATTCCGGCAAGATTACCAGTACCTACTCTAGAAGCAGTACTTATGCAAAATGCTTGGAAGGATGAAACAGAAGTTTTATCTTTAGAGTCTCCATCAGATAAAAGGTTAAACATTTCTTTAATATTTCTAAATTGAACAAATTTAGTTTTAAATGTAAAATAAAGACCAATTATTATTAGCATTGCTATTAATATGTAAGTCCAAAGAATATCATTAAAAGATAATATTATACTATTTAATGAATTCACAAAAATTCCCCCTTTTCATTAGTGTAATATATATTTAAATTCAATAAGAATATAATATAATATATTATTAAATTTTGCAAGTATACAGTAAGAAAAATTCATAAAAATAGAATAAAATACCTATTATATAGGAAATTAAAAGGAAAAATGAAACTAGTATATATAAAATATTCATATGGAGAAATAAAAAAGAGACTACTTAAGTAGTCTCTAATTAAATATCACAATGTAAAATTATTGAGCAGGAGTTTCTGATTCATCATTTTCATTTGTTTCTCCATTGTTATTAGGAGTTTCTGATTCTAGTTCTATAACTATTGTATCACCTTTTTTAGCCTTATCAGAGGAGAGGCTTTTAATAGTTCTGTTCTTTGAATCATTATTTTTAATAGTAACATTTACCCCTTTAGATTTTAGAAGATTTATTGCATCATCTGCATTAGTACCAACTTTAATTCCTAAGTCTGATAATTTAAACTCTTCATTTTTTACAGGAGCTTTTGTATCATCTTTTTCTGTTGGTAAAACATATTTGTAATCAGCAGCATTTTTATATGCATTTTCTTTCTTAATAAATACTTTTTCTTCAACTAAATCCTTTGGAGTATTTTCTGTAGCTAACTTATTATTATTTTTATTAACTTTAGCTGATACGTGAACATCACATACTCCTGAAGGTTCTGTTCCAGATATAAACATTTCTGTGTAAACTCTTGAGCCTCTTTGATCATGTGAACAAAGGTCAGTTGCTCTCTTACCAGAATCTTTACAAATTGTAACAGTTGTAACTCCACCAGGATTTCCATCAAATTCTTTATATTCTAAATCTGCGTGAATTGGAGCCATCATTGCACCCCATAATGAAGCAGCAGATGAACTATAACTTGCTCCACCCATTTTGCTATGATCATCATACCCTATCCAAACTGCTCCTGAATAATATGGAGTTAATCCAGTAAATAAGAAATCTGTTACAAGACTAGTAGTTCCAGTTTTACCTATTACAGGCATATTAGGAAGTTTTGCTAAAGCACCATCAAAGGTTAAAGGTCCTTTAAGTAAATCTCTCATAATATATGCTGTCTGTGGAGAGAAAACTTGCTCTTGTTTAGGTGTCTTTTCTAATAATACTTTACCATTTGCATCTACAACTTTAGTATAAAGAATAGGTTCAGTATATAATCCATTATTAGCAAAGGTACCAAAAGCAGAAGCTAAAATGAAGGGATTACCACCATCTATAGAGCCATCTTCTTCATCATAACCAGTAAATTCTCCTAAAGAAAGTGTAGCTATACTGCTTCTTGATTTTGCGCCATAGATTATACCTAATTTTTCACCATAAGATAATCCATTTTCAATACCAAGTTTATCTTCAACCATAACAGTAGGTACATTCTTAGATAGTGCAAGTGCTTCTCTAACTGTAATATATCCATCAGATTTAAAATTCCAGTTTTGAGGATTATAATTATTATATTTAGCACTAATTGAAGAAGGTAATAAAGCGTCATCAAAAACTGTTCCTGGGGTTACGGTTTTTGTATCTATAGCAGGTCCATAAACTGTTAAAGGTTTAGTAGTAGAACCTATGGATCTTAAAGCATAATAAGCTCTATTAGTAGATCTTGCAGGTTGATCACCTCTACCACCAACTAAGGCTTTTACTTGTCCTGTTCTATAATCCATTATAGCAGCAGCTGCTTGAAGTAATGGAGTTCCATTGTCATCAGTAACCTCTGGATTTTCATAAATATCAAGTTGTTGAATACTGTTTCTATCATCTAAAACTGCTTGAGTAGAATCTTGAATAGTTCTATCCATAGTAGTATATATTTTAAGTCCACCTGTTGAGTATAATCTATCAACTTCTTCATCAGTATATTTATATGTTTCCTTTAAATCTTCTCTAACTTGATCTATTGCAGGATATACAAACCATTCATAGTTAATTTTATAGGTAATAACTGTTTGAGAAAATGCAAATTGATTTGCATCTACAAAAGCATAAGCTTCATCATATTCTTCTTGAGTTATTTTTCCTAAATCCTTCATTTTCATAAGAACTGTTTTAGTTCTATCTAAGTAAATACTAGGATCCTTTATATTTTCTGGATCATATGGACTATAAGCAGAAGGGGCTTGAGTTAGGCCTGCAATAAATGCAGATTCTGCTAGATTTAAGTCTTTGGCACTTTTTTCGAAATAGTATTTTGCAGCAGCTTCAATACCATATACTTTTCCACCTAAAGGAATAGTATTTAAATATGCTTCTAATATTTGATCCTTAGACAATTTCTTTTCTAGACTTAAAGAAAGATAAATTTCTCTAACCTTTCTTTCTATTTTAACGTCATTTGTCAATAATGTATTTTTTATTAATTGCTGAGTTAAAGTTGAACCACCTTGAACTGAACCTTTTCCAGTAAAATAATAAATACCAGATCTTAAGGCAGATCCTAAAGTTCTTTTTATATCAATACCAGGATGAGTTTCAAAACGTTCATCCTCAATAGCTATATAAGCATCTTTAACATATTGAGACATCTCATCTAAACTTATTTTATATCTTTCTTCCGTAGTAGGTAAATTATCAATATATGTTCCTTGGCTATCAAAAAGCATAGAAGGCTCATTTAAGCTTAAAACTTTGTTAACATCTAATTCTTCAGTACTTTTTATAATTGCAAATACATATCCAAGTCCTACTACAAAGCATAGAAGTAATGCAACTAGTATTGTAAGAAATGTACCTTTCAAAAACTTTTTATATTTAGGTTGATTTTTTTTCTTATTTTTTTTGCCATTGTTTTTATTTTTCTTAACATTAGCTTGGCTTTTTTCTGTTCTAGAAGTATCTTTGTTAGCCATTTGTTCCTCCCTTATAATTTCTAATTATTTAATGGTTCATAATAAATAATATAATACATTATAGCATATTTATATTAAGAGTAAAATAATAACTCTAGAAGGTGACTATGAAGTATTATACAAAAAAATCTAAAATACGATTTCAAATTAAACACCCTAAGATTATAATGGTTATTATTGCCATTTTTCTGCTATTTAATTCTATTCTATACATTTTCGATAAAAATATTCTTCCAGCTGCATTATCTATTGGAGAAGAAAAACTTAGAAGAGAAGCTACGGCTATAATTAATGAAACAGCCTTAGATATTTACTCAAAAGATTTTGATTACAAGGATATGATAATTACAGAAAAAGATAATGAGGGGAATATAACTATATTAAGGGCTGATACAGTAAAACTAAATTATTTATCAGCAAAATTAGTATTAGCATCTAATAATAAAATAGGTGAGTTAGAAGAAGTAGGCCTAAAGGTACCTTTAGGATATATGACTAAAAGCTTAGTTTTTTATAATTTAGGGCCTAAGATTAATGTTGATATGACTCAAATTGGTAATATTACAAGTAGTTATGAATCTGTTTTTGAAAGTGCAGGTATAAACCAAACTAGACATAAAATATATTTAAATGTAAATATGAAGATGAAATTAATTGTGCCATTAAAAAGTAGAGAGGTTGAAATTGCTAGTCAAATACCAATTGCTGAAACAATTATAGTGGGTAAAGTACCTAATACAGCAATAGATCTTAATAAGAATTAAATTCAATTGGTAAAGAATATAAAAGGGTCTGCATCGCAGGCCCTTTTACATTTTAATTTATTTATCTTCCCAATTAAATACATAGGGAACATTTCTATAGAAGCTTTCGTAATCAAGACCATATCCAACAACGAATAAATCTTCTATTTCAAAACAACAATAATCTGGTGACAAATCAACTTTTCTTCTAGAAGGTTTATCTAACAAAGTACAAGTTTTAACTGACTTAGCACCACGTTTTTTTACATAGTCTACAACAAATTCCATTGTGTAACCAGTATCTATTATATCATCAACTATAAGTACATCCCATCCTTCAATATTGTCTGGAATATCATTAACTACTTTAACTTCACCAGTACTTTCTTCACCATGACCATAACTTGAAGTGGTCATAAAACCAACTTTAGCTTTACAATCTAAGGCTCTAAAAATATCTGCTCCAAAAATGAAACTTCCTCTAAGTAGTGGTAAAACATAAAGATTTTTATCTTTATAATCTTCAGTTATTACTTTACCAAGTTCAGCAATTCTATTTTTAATTTGTTCTTCTGTAAAAAGTATATTTCTTTTCTTATCATCCATTTAAGTGAATCCTCCTAAAGAAAAATGTAAAAGTTAATAAATTTAATATTATATTTAATAGTACATATTTTTTATAATATTTGCAACTTTATTTTAAACATGTAGTGTTCATTGTTACTAAATATTAGTAACGAGTAACAATTGTATACATAACATGTAACAATTATGTATGTGATATGTAATAATTTTGTAACCTATTAATAATAAAAAAAATTATAATTTTAAATATAAATATAGATGAGGTGCTACTAATGAAAAGATTAATATTAACTTTAATAAGTATAATAATTTTTTTTGTAAGTATAAGAGGTATTTTTTTTAGCTCAATTATACTTTCTGATAATAAAACAATTAGTCAGGCTGTGGAGGTATTAAAAAAATATGAAGATAAGGATATAGATAAAATTAAAAATGAAATTATATTAGAAAAGAAAAAATATGAAGCAGAAAATTTAGCTCAAAATCATGAAGATGTTACTTATTTTCAGTTTTATAAAGATACTTTATTTTTAGGGGATTCTATTACAGAAGGGCTAATAGACTATAGTTTTGTAAATGAGTATAATGTTTTGTCTGAAAAAGGTGGAATGGTAAAAGATGCATTTAGTGAAATTACAAGAATAAAAGAAGCAAGCCCTAGTAATATAGTTCTATTTTATGGAATGAATGATGTGATTGAATATGATAATTCAAATGAGCAGCTTACAGCAAATAATTTTAAAAAAACATATATAGATTTAATAAGTGAAATAAAAATGACTTTACCAAACACAAAAATTTTTATTATTTCTCCAACAAACGTAACTGGTGATGCAATAAATAAAAACTATAGGTTAACGAATGAAAATTTAAATGAATTTAGAAATATAATTAAAGAAGTTTGTGAAGAAACTAATGTTAAGTATGTTGATGTAAATTCAAAAATAATTAATAGAAATGATTTGCATGAAAGTGATGGGATTCATTTTAAATATGATTTCTACAATATATGGTTAGATACATTAAAGGAAAGCATATTAGGAGGTGAATAATATATGAGCAAAGGAAAGTATTTCAAAATTTACGTTATAGAAGTAGTTTTAGTAGCATTATTTTTTATATCGGCATATCCATTTTTAAAAGTAAAAGATTTAAATATGGATGATTTAAAAGAAGATATTATTCCGATCTTAAATGAAGATCTTAAAGAAGGGACATTAGATGATATAAGAAAGATATATGGAATATCTAAAGCTGATGTAGATGATTTTTTGTATTTTAGAACAAAAAATAATATGAACCCTAAAGAAATTTTAGTAATTAAATTTAAAGATGAAACATTAATAAATAATAACAAAAATAAAATTAAAAATGTTATAGATAATAAAAAAAATACTTTTAAAGATTATAATGCAAATGCATATTCACTTATAGAAAATAATATTTTTGAGACCAAGGGTGACAATTTAATATTAATAATTGATGAAGATAATAAAAATATAGAAACAATAATTAATAAAAATTATAAATAATGCAAAGGATGATATAACAAATATGGTATTTAGTAGTTTAGCTTTTATTTTTGTATTTTTACCAATATTATTATTAGTTTACTGTATTTCACCATATAAGTATAAAAATATAATTTTATTAACTTTTAGCATTATATTTTACACATTAGGTGAACCTAGATATATTCTGCTAATAATAATTAGTATGTTAATAAATTATATATTATCGATATTAATATATAATAATAAAGAAAATAAAGATAAGAAAAATTTATTACTTTTTACGACAATATTACTTAATATTGCTGTTATGATATTTTTCAAATATTATTCATTTATAATAGATAATTTTAATATAATTTTTAATTCTAATTTGAAAGTTATAGAAATACCTCTACCATTAGGCATATCATTTTATACATTTCAATTAATTTCGTATATAGTGGATGTTTATAAAGGTAAACTTACTCCTCAAAAAAACCTAGTTAAGTTTTCATTATATTTATTAATGTTTCCTCAGCTGGTAGCAGGACCAATTGTAAAATACTCTGATATAGAAAAACAGATAGACTATAGAAAAATAAATATAATTAAATTTGGACAAGGAGTAGAAAGATTTATAAGTGGACTAGCAAAGAAAGTTATAATAGCAAACAACTTAGGACTTATATGGGATGAAATAAAGTTAGTTAACATTGAAAGTCTATCTTTATTTTCAGCATGGATAGGTATAATAGCATTTACTTTACAAATATATTTTGATTTTAGTGGATATTCTGATATGGCTATTGGGCTTGGGAAAATGTTTGGTTTTGACTTTTTAGAGAACTTTAATTATCCATACATTTCAAAAAGTATCACTGAATTTTGGAGGAGATGGCATATTTCTCTTGGAAGTTGGTTTAAGGAATATTTGTATATTCCTCTTGGAGGAAATAAGAGGGGAAAGCTTATTCAATTTAGAAATATTATCATAGTATGGCTAACAACTGGATTATGGCATGGAGCAAGTTGGAATTTTATAATCTGGGGTCTATATTTTGGATTTATTTTATATTTCGAGAAAGTATTCCTAAAAAAAATATTAGGAAAACTTCCTAAGGTTATATGTAATTTATATACAATGATAATTGTTATAATTGGATGGGTATTCTTTGATTCAAACAATTTAAGTTCAGCAGTAGATTATATAAAGGTAATGTTTGGTTTTGGAAATGTTAATTATGATAATTTAGGAAAGTACCTATTTAGTACAAATATATTATTAATTTTAATTTCTATAATTATTTCAACAAATATATTGAAAAAATTAATTGAACAAATAAAGAAGAACTATAAGGCAAATGATTTAATACTTACAGTATCTATAAAAACCATGATATTTATAATAAGTATAACATATTTAGTTTCAGAAACTTATAATCCATTTTTATATTTTAGATTTTAGAAATAGGTGAACATATATGAAAAATACTAAAAGAAAAAATAATACTATTATTAAAAGAAATATTATGAAATTTAATAAAATATATTTTATATCTATGTCTTTATCTTTTTTGTTAATTTTACTATTCTTTGTAATAGCTAATACAATTAGTAACGACAAAGAATTTTCAGAAATAGAGAATAGAAATTTACAAGAAAAACCTAAAATTTTATCAGACAATTATGTAGAAAAATTAAATAGTTATATGGCTGATCAATTTTTTATTAGGGAAAGGTTTATTTCATTTAAATCAAGAATTGATTTAATTTTAGGTAAAAATAAAATAAATAATGTTTACATAGGTAATGATAACCAATTATTTGAAGAATTTAAAATAACATCTAATGATGACCTTCTTAATAAAGTAGAAGTAATTAATGAATTTAAAAAATCTAATGAGGATTTACTTGTTAATTTTATGTTAGTGCCAACAGCAACAAGTATTTTAAAGGATAAATTACCATTGTATGCTCCAGTTGATGATGAGATTGAGTATATAAATAAGGTAAAAAGTTATTTATTAGATGATATTAAATTTATACCTATTTATGATAGGCTAAAAGCTAATAAAAATGAATATATTTATTATAAAACAGATCATCATTGGACTGCTGATGGAGCATATTTAGGCTATGAGGCTTTTTGTGAATCCTCTGGAATAGAGGCTACTAATAAGGATGATTTTGAGAAAATAATAGGATCAAATGATTTCTATGGTAGCTTATCTTCTAAAGTTGGATTGTTTGGGCTATATAGGGACAAAATAAACATATATATACCAAAAAACTCTAATTTGTTAGTTAACTATGTAATGGAACAAAAAAAAGATACAAGTTTATTTAATAGCGATAAACTTAACCATAAGGATAAATATCAAGTGTTTCTTAATGGAAACCACCCGCTTATAGAGATAGAAACTGATAAAAATTTAGATAAAAAAATATTAATAATTAAAGATTCATTTGCTAATGATTTTGTACCGTTTTTAACTGAAAATTACGGAAATATTTTTCTCATTGATTTAAGATATTATACAGAGTCTATTAATGAATTCATAAAAAATAATGATATAAATGAAGTTCTCTTCTTATATAATGTGAATACTTTTAATGAGGATGATTCTATTTTTAACTTATCAACATAAGATGTTATAGCATAAATACTTGACAATAACCTATAATACAAACATAATTAATAGAAAGAAAAAGTATTATATAGTTAATATAATAAAAGTAAGGTGATATATAATGATATTTGGCAATATAGATGGCATAAAAAAAGCTTTTCTAGAAGAACTTGAAGGTATTTATAAAATGAAAGTTCTTAAGGATGAAGTATGTAGCTTAGAAATAATTAATATAATTTCAAGAGTATCTCATGCAATAGAACGAGAAATAAGTGTTGCTGTAGATAGAAGAGGGAAAGTAGTTTCTGTAGCTATTGGTGATTCAACATCAGTAGAAGTAGGAATGATAGATATAAGAGAAAAAAGATTATCTGGAGTTAGAGTAATTCATACTCATCCTAATGGATTTTCAAATTTATCTGCATTAGATTTATCAGCTTTATTAAAGCTTAAATTAGATGCAATTATGGCAATAGGTGTATATAATGGTAACATTACAGATTATTCATTAGGTATGATAACAATAACTAATGATTTATTAGATTATGAAGAAAAATTAAATCTTTCTTTAGAGGAAGTACTTTCTATTCATATATTAGATAAAATACAACATATAGAAAAATTAATTAAAGAAAGAGATGTTATTGAAGACGAAGGTGAAAAAGCCATTTTAGTTGGTTCTGATACAAAAGAAAGTCTAGAAGAATTAAAAGAGTTAACTAAAGCTTGTGATATACCTGTATTAGATTTAGTATATCAAAGTAGAAGTAAAGTAGATCCTGCTTTTTATATAGGTAAAGGAAAAGTTTTAGAAATAGCTTCTTTAAGACAAAGTAGGCATGCAAATTTAATTATATTTGATGATGAACTTTCTGGCTCACAAGTAAGAAATTTAGAAGCTGCACTTGGAGCAAAAGTAATTGATAGAACTACACTTATACTTGAGATATTTGCAAGAAGAGCAAAAAGTAAGGAATCTAAAATTCAAGTAGAGTTAGCTCAATTAAAATATAGAATGAGTAGATTACAAGGTCTTGGAACAGTTCTTTCAAGAACTGGTGGAGGAATCGGAACCAGAGGACCAGGAGAAAAGAAATTAGAAACAGATAGAAGACATATAAAGGAAACAATATATGATTTAAATGATCAACTAAAAAAGATCAAAAAAAATAGAGAAGTCCAAAGAGAAAAGAGAAATAAGGAAAGTATTCCAAAGGTATCTTTAGTTGGATATACAAATGCTGGGAAGTCTACTCTTAGAAACAAACTTTGTGATTTAGCAGCTCAAAAAGAAGTTCAAGGCAAAGAAAAGGTTTTTGAAGCAGATATGCTTTTTGCAACCTTAGATATTACTACAAGATCAATTATATTAAAAAATAAGGGAGTAGTTACTATTACAGATACAGTTGGATTTGTAAGAAAACTTCCTCATGATTTAGTGGAAGCATTTAAATCTACATTAGAAGAAGTAATATATTCTGATCTTTTATGTCATATTGTTGATGCTTCTTCAGATTCTGCATTAGAGCAAATAGAAGCTGTAGAAGAAGTATTACAAGAACTTGGAGCTAAAGATAAGGATACTATTTTAGTATTAAATAAAATAGATAAAACTGATGAAGAACACCTAGAAGAATTAAGAAAAGCTTGTTCTGAATATGAAGTCATTGAAATTTCAGCAAAAGAAAATGTAAATTTAGATGGTCTTTTAGGGTTAATTGAAGAAAAACTTCCATATAAAATGAAAAAGTGTGAGTATTTAATACCTTATGATAGAAGTGATGTTAATTCATTCCTTCATAGAAATGGTAGAGTTTTAGAAGAAGAATATAGAGAAAATGGAAGTTATATGCTAGTAGAAGTAGATGATGAAATATATAATAAATCTAAAGAGTTTGTAACACAAATAATTATATAAGATATATAAAGAGTTATAAAAACTGCAATAAAGGTTACACTTTATTGCAGTTTTTATTCATATTCTATATAATTATTTTAATAATGAAATCGCAGATATTAGGGGGACAAATAATGTCAAAATCAATTATAGATTATCAAAATGCCTATAAAGAAATAACAGAAACACTTAAGAAAAATGATAATATCCTTTCTATATTTATCTTTGGAAGTATGGTTAGTGGAGACCTTTGGGAAGGATCAAACATAGATTTATTTGTAATATATAAAGAAGATTTTGATGAAATTAGAGATATTTATTCAGAAGTATTAGATATACCAATACATATAAAATTTATAAGTAAGGAATTATTTAAAAAATATTATAATGAAGCAGGAAAAAGAGAAGTTATAAAGAATTCATTAATTGCTTCAAAAATGATATATTCAATAGATGATGAAATAAATGATTTATATCAAAAGATTATATATATGATAGATTCTGATAAGGGAAGATTAAACCTTGTGTATCTTGGTAACTTCTTTAAAGAAATTGGGATTTGTAAAAAATATATAGGAAAAGGAAGCATATATACTGCACATGAACTTTTGTTAAGAGCATTAAATAATTTTTCAATGCTTTTTTTAAGCATAAATGGATATACAGTAAGTAAAGATTCTCTAACAATGGCATGTAATCTAAATGATATGTTAAATGATAAAGTTAAGAATTTGATATATAAAGAAGTTGATGATATAACTATTAAAGAGTTGTTAGATTATATGGAAAATTACTTAGAATATAATATAGAAAAAGCATCTATGGATTTAATTAACTTTATAAAAAATGAAAATAGGTCACTAAGTGCTTATGATATTAAAATTAATCCATATTTTAAAAATTTTAAAATAAAAATAGAGGAAATATTAAAGGTATTATGTAAAAATAATATTATTATTCAAGAAAAAAGAGAGTTTAGAGATTCTAAAGGTAACTTTCTAGCTATGGAAAATGTATATTCTTATAAAAACTAGCATGCTGGAGGTTTTATGAAGGAATTATTTAAAATATATTTTAAGGAAGAGATTCCTAAGTATATTCAAATTGCAGGACATATAAAAAAATTAATAGATAATAGAAAAATAAATGATGGGGAAAAGCTACCGACTATTAGAGAACTTTGTGATTTTTTGAATGTAAATAAAGTAACTATAGTTAACGCCTATAAAAAGTTAAAGGCTGATGGATATGCATATCAAAAGGTAGGTTCTGGAACTTATGCTAAAAGAAGAGAAACTATTTCTTCATTTAATAGAGAATATTCAAAAATATTTAAGGAATTATCTTCAGATGACTTAAAATATATAATTGACTTTACTGGAGAAACCAATTCAGATGTTTATTTTCCAATAGAGGATTTTAAACATGTAATTAATAAAGTTTTAGATAGGGATGGAGCTAATGCTTTAATAAATAAGGAAGCTCTTGGTTATGAAGATTTAAGGAAAACCATAAATAAGGCTTTTTGGAATGAAAAATTAGATTTAAACAATATTTTAATAGTTTCAGGAGCTCAGCAAGGAATAGATATAGCCTCTAAGGCAATAGTAAATATAAATGATAATGTGGTAGTAGAAAAACCTACATATGGAGGAGCTATTTCAGTATTTAAATGGAGAAGAGCTAATATATTTGAATTGAACTTGGAAAGCGATGGAGTGGACTTGCAAGAATTAGAAGAGGTTTTGAAAAAGAACAATATAAGTTGTTTTTATACAATGAGCTATTTCCATAATCCTACAGGGATAAGCTATAGCTTAGAGAAAAAAATAAGATTACTAGAACTTGCAAAAAAATATGACTTTTATATTATAGAAGATGATTATTTATCAGAACTTATATATGACGATAATATTAAGCATCAGCCCTTGAAAAGTTTAGATAAGTATGAAAGAGTAATATATATTAAAAGTTTTTCTAAGATTTTTTTACCTGGTATAAGGCTTGGCTATATGATAACTCCATCCTCCTTTAATGAAAGTATTCAAAGTTCTAAAATTAATACTGATATATCAACTTCTAGTCTTATGCAAAGAGCTTTGGAATTATATATTACTGAAGGCTTTTGGAAAAAGAATATAGATTACCAACAAAGGATGTATAAAGAAAAATATCTATTAATGAAAGAATTAATAAATAAAGAGCTTTCCAATAAGGTCTCATATATAGATCCAAAGGGAGGGTTATATTTCTATTTAGAAATGAAAAATAAAAATATAAATTCAAGGGAATTATTTTATAGATTAAAAAAGAAAAATTTGTTTATTACACCAGGAGCTATATTATTTAAAGATTCAAGTAATGGAGATTATTATTTTAGAATTAGTTTCTCCCAAGCAAGTAAGGAAAAAATAGTTGAAGGAATAAATTTAATTAAGGAGGAGCTTAAATGAGTTACGTTACTATAAGAGATTTTGGAGAAGATAGATTTTTAGAAAAAAAATCAGAATTTATAGGCTATGCAAAAAGATGCGAAACTGAAGAAGAGGCTAAGTCATTTGTAGCAGAAATAAAAAATATGCATAAGCAAGCTAGGCATAATTGTTTTGCTTATATTATTGGAGAGAATATGGGGATTCAAAGATATAGTGATGATGGAGAACCACAAGGTACTGCTGGAATACCTATATTAGAAGTAATGAAAAAAAGTAATATTACTGATTGTGCAGTAGTAGTAACTAGATACTTTGGAGGTATATTACTTGGAGCTGGAGGTCTTACAAGAGCTTATACAAAAGGTGCATCAATTGCATTAAAAGCTGCTGGTATAGTAGAAAAAGTTAAAGGTATTAGACTATTACTTTCTATGGATTATGATATGTTAGGTAAAATACAATATAAATGTAATGAGAACAATTGGTACATTGAGGAAGTTGAATATACAGACAAAGTAGTGGTACATATATTAGCAGAACTTGATCTATCAAAAGAAATTGAAAAAACTGTTATAGAAGTTTCTAATGGTAAAATAATAATAAATAAAAAAGATGAAGATATGTATTTTAAAGAAAATAATAGATTATATAAGTTGATTTAGGGTATTTGTCATAATAAATTAATTATGATATAATTCCACTGTATTTATAAAATAATCATTAATGTTGGGAGGAATAAAAAATGTCAGGACATTCAAAATGGCATAATATACAAAATAAAAAAGGAAAAGCAGATGCTAAAAGAGGAAAAATATTTACAAAGCTAGGTAAAGAAATTATGATAGCAGTTAAAAATGGTGGTCCTGTTCCCGACACTAATCCTAAATTAAGAGATGTAATTGCTAAAGCAAAGGCTGCAAATATGCCTAATGATACAATAACAAGATCAATAAAAAAGGCTTCAGGAGAACTTTCAGGAGTTAACTATGAAAAGATAGTTTATGAAGGTTATGGTCCATCAGGAGTTGCTGTAATTGTAGAAACATTAACAGATAATAAAAATAGATCAGCAGGGAATGTAAGAAGCGCCTTTACAAAAGGTGGTGGAAACATGGGAGCTACAGGATGTGTAAGCTTTATGTTCCAAGAAAAAGGTGAAATTGTTATTGAAAAAGAAGATAAGGACGAAGATGAAATAATGATGCTTGCATTAGATGCAGGAGCAGAAGATTTCCAATCAGAAGAAGAAGTATTTATAGTAACAACTACTCCAGAAGATTTTGGAACAGTAAGAGAAGCATTAGAAGCTGAAGGAATAGAATTCTTAGAAGCAGATGTTAAGATGATACCAGATACATATACTGAAATCAATGAAGATGATGCTAAGAAGTTCCAAAAGATGTTAGATTTACTTGAAGACGATGATGATGTTCAAGAAGTTTACCACAATGCAGAATTCCCTGAAGGCTGGGAAGAATAGAATATTAAATTGTACTATTTTATATTGCTAATTTGAAGTTGCTTATGCAACTTCAAATTTTTTTTGATTTAAAATACATTATCATTATATAAATATTAAGGGAGTATTAATAAAAATGAGTGTATTTTGAATGTTTTATGATTAAAAGAACTGTAAATGAATTTATTTACAGTTTTCAGCTAAATTCTAGCAATTTAAATGAAAATAAGGAAATTGACAGTGTAAATTATGGAATATATAATGAGTTAAATAAAGATAAATTGCAGCATAAGATTTATTTATTTACATAGCTTAAAGGAGAAAGGAATATGAACTTTTTTAAAAAATTAAGCCCGGGCAGAATAATTGTGTTGGGATTTTTTTCTGTAATTGTTATTGGAACTATATTATTAAAGTTACCTATATCAATTCGTGATGGTGTAAGTGTCTCTTGGGTTGATGCTTTATTTACGTCAACTAGTGCAGTTTGCGTAACAGGATTAATTGCTATTGATACGGCTGATACCTTTACTGTATTTGGACGAGCAGTAGTAGCTTTATTAATTCAAATAGGTGGACTTGGAGTTACATCAGTTGGTGTTGGGTTTATTTTGCTTATGAGAAAAAAAGTTGGAATAAAGGAAAGAGTACTAATTAAAGAATCAATGAATTTAGATACAATGAAGGGCCTTGTAAAGCTAATTAAATCTGTATTATTAGTTACTTTGAGTTTTGAAGTAGTTGGAGCAATTCTAAGCTATTTAGTGTTTTCAAGGGATTATAGTCCTTTAGATGCTATAGGAATAAGTGTATTTCACTCAATAGCAGCTTTTAATAACTCGGGTTTTGATATTTTAGGTGGATTTCAGAACTTAATACACTATCAAAATAATGTATTGTTAAATTTAACTACATGTGGATTAATTATCTTTGGTGGGTTAGGATTCTTAGTTATTAAAGAAATAATAATAATTAAAAAGTTTAAAAAATTCAGTCTACATGCAAAGATTGTTATAACTACTACTGCTATTTTACTTGTATTAGGTACATTACTGTTGAAAGCAACAGAAAACATCTCATGGCTTGGAGCATTTTTCTTTAGTACCTCTGCAAGAACAGCTGGATTTAGCACTTATAATCTTGGGAATTTTACAAACGCAGGATTATTTACATTAATTGTTTTAATGTTTATTGGTGCATCACCTGGTTCAACAGGTGGAGGTATAAAAACTACAACAATATTTACTTTAGTTAAGAGCATATATAGTACATCTACAAATAAAAATTGTGTTGCATATAAAAGGAAGATACCATCATCTGTTATATTTAAAGCCTTTAATATATTTGTACTAGCTATTATGGTAGTTTGTTTTGGAGTATTTTTATTAAGCATATTAGAACCTAATCGTACATTTATTCAATTATTATTTGAAGTTACTAGTGCTTTTGGAACTGTAGGTTTATCTACTGGTATTACTCCAGATCTTAGAGATTTAAGTAAAATAATTATATCTATAATTATGTTTATAGGTAGACTTGGACCAATGACTATGGCAAGTATATGGTTAGTTAAGGAACCATCAAATGCTTGTTATTCAGAAGAAACAGTTATAATTGGATAGGAGGATGTATATGTTTAATCATAAAGTATCTATAGAGTTTGGAATAATAGGAATAGGAAGATTTGGTTTTGCATTAGCCAAAACTTTAATTGAAGCAGGTAAGGAAGTTATAGTTATAGATAGTGATGAGGATAAAATAAAGCAAATAAGAAATTTAACTGACAATGCTTTTGTAGTTAATAATTTAGGAAAAGAAGCCCTTGAGGAAACTGGAATTCAAAATTGCGAAACAGTATTTGTATGTATTGGTGAAAAGATAGATGTTAGTATTTTAACCACATTAAATGTAATAAATATGGGGGTTAAAAGAGTTATTGCTAAAGCTAATACTTATGAACAAGGTTGTGTATTAAAGAAAATAGGGGCTGAAATTGTATATCCAGAGAACGATATGGCAATTAGAATTGCAAATAGATTATTAAATGAGGAAGCCTTCGAATTTATTGAGTTAAATAATGATATTCATATAGAGGAACTTAGAGTTACTAAAGTAATAGATGGTAAATCAATATTAAAATCTAAAGTACGTAATGAGTTCGGATTAAATATTATAGCTTTAGAAAGAGATGAAGAAACTATAATTGAATTAGATCCTAATTTTATATTAAAGGAAAATGATTTTATAGTGGTTATAGGAAAGAAGAATTCCATTAGAAAGTTCGAGGAATATTTAAATCATAAATAAAAAGAGTGATTTGCCAAAATCACTCTCCAGAGTACCTCTGTAAATTACTGTTTCACTCCTCTTGGAAGTTACTTAAGTATAAATATATAATAACAAAATTTTAATTTTTATCAATATGAAATTAAAGTAATAATAGGTAATATATACTATAGAGTGAAATATAATATAAATGTATTTATTTAATACATTTTTGAAAGACTTGAATATGTGCTAGTTTAAACTATGTTACCTTATAATGGTTCTATATTTAGAATTGTGGAAAAATAGATAAATATATCTTTTATTAGTGTATATTTTATGTTATAATTTGGTGGTATTTTTTAGTTATGGGGGAGTATAATCATGAAGCATATTAAGACAATTAATAAGACAAATATCAAAAATAGCTTAGTTAAACCAGGTTGTAAGGAATGTGCTAACTCATGTCAATCAGCTTGCAAGACATCTTGTACAGTTGCAAACTTAGAGTGTGAAAACTAATTAAAGAAAGCGGCAACAATAAGTTGCTGCTTACTTTTTGTTTGAAAAAGCTTTTGGAGGGATGTAAATGTCTTTAATACACAAATTTAAACAAGGGGAAAATTACTTTGTATTAGATGTAAATACAGGAGCAGTTCATATAGTAGATGAGTTAGTATATGATTTAGTTCATGATGATGGAATGAAAGATAAAGAAGAAACAGTTAAGCTTTTAAGTAATAAATATGATAAGGAAACTATAATAGAAGCTTATGATGAGATATTACAACTTATAAATGATGGAATGCTATATTCTGAAGATAAGTATGAAGAAATAGCCCATGGATCTATGGAGGATAGGGATTACATAAAGGCAGTTTGCTTAAATATAATTCATGGATGTAATTTAAGATGTAAATATTGTTTCGCTGATGAAGGAGAATATAATGGACATAAAGGTGTTATGTCTTTAGAAACTGCAAAAAAGGCAATAGATTATGTTGTAAAAAGAAGTGGCCCAAGAAGAAATATAGAAATAGATTTATTTGGTGGAGAGCCAACTATGATTATGGACACTGTAAAGGAAATAATACAGTATGCCAGAGATAATGAAAAAGAGTGGAAGAAAAACATTAGATTTACAATGACAACAAATGCTACTCTTTTAAATGATGATATGATGGAGTTTATGGATAAAGAAATGGGAAATATCATATTATCATTAGATGGTAGAAAGTGCGTTAATGATAATGTAAGAATAAAAGTTGATGGAAGTGGATCTTATGATGACATAATTCCAAACATAAAAAAAATGATTAAAAGAAGAACGCCAGGTAAAATGTACTATGTTAGAGGAACATTTACAAGAGCAAATACTGACTTTTTTGAAGATGTAATGGCTATGGTAAATGAAGGCTTTGATGAAGTTTCTATAGAGCCTGTAGTTTTAGAAAATGGACATCCTCTTGCTTTAAGAGAAGAAGATTTACCAGAAATAATGAAAAATTATGATAAGCTATATGAAGACATGGCAAGAAGAAAGAGAGAAAAAAATGGAGAATACAATTTCTATCATTTTAATGTTGATTTAAATGGTGGGCCTTGTGTTTATAAAAGGATTTCAGGCTGTGGTGCAGGATTTGAATATGTTGCAATTACTCCACAGGGAGAGGTATACCCATGTCATCAATTTGTAGGAAAAGAAGAATTTAAACTTGGAAGCATATATGATGATACATATGATAAAGATCTTGGCAAAGAGTTTAAAAAGGCTCATATATATAATAAGCCTAAATGTAGAGATTGCTGGGCAAGATTCTATTGTAGTGGAGGATGTCAAGCAAATAACTTTAGCTTTAATGGGGATATGAAAATTCCTTATGAAATTGGTTGTAAAATGCAAAAGAAGAGAATTGAATGTGCTATAGCTCTAAAAGCAGAGTAATATAAATAAAAGGGTTGGTATTTGCTTATGTTCAGATACCAACCTTTTATATTACAATAATAAGAAGAATAAGTCTTGGAGGTTAAAATGGAATTTATATTAAAAAATAAAATAAAACTTATATATAAGAAAACAACATCTAACTTAACTTCAATATCAATATCTATAGATGCAGGAGCTTGCAGGGAAAAAGATTTATTAGGAATTGCTCATGCCACAGAACATATGGTATATAAGGGTACAAAAAATAGAGAAGAACATCAGATAAATAAAGATTTAAGCAAAGTTTTTGGCTTTCAAAATGCTATGACCAATTTTCCTTATGTTATTTACTATGGGACTATGTTAAATGAGGATTTTGAAAGAGGGATAGAAATTTTTTCGGATATAATTATAAATCCTATTTTTCCTAGTGATGGCTTTCAAGAGGAGATGAAAGTTATAAAAGAAGAATTAATGGAATGGGATGAAGAATTAGAGCAATTTTGTGAAGATAAGTTGTTTATAAATAGTTTTAATAGTAGAAGGATAAAATATCCTATTATAGGTACAACTAAGGATTTGGAAAAAATTAACTTAGAGCACATAAAGGAATTCTATAAAGAAAATTATTCACCTAATAAAACTTCCATTGCAGTAGTTTCCTCTTTAGAATTTGAAGAGGTTAAAAATATAATTGAAAGGTATTTCGAAGCTTGGGAAAATTCCTGCTATGAAGAAAAGGAAGAAGAAATTATCTATGATAAAGATAATTTTGGAGTATATAAAGACAAAAGAGATGGTATTAATAGCTGTAAAGTTCAAATAATCTTTCCAATAGATGAATTAAATTATGAGGAAATAAAAGTCTTAAGAATATTTAATGAATACTTTGGTGAAGGAGTTAATTCATTATTGTTTGATACATTAAGAACTAAAAATGGACTTGTATATGATATACTAACTAAAATTTCTTATGAAAAGTATATAAAGCTTTATAAAATAAATTATAGTACCTCAAAGGAGAATTTAGATAAATCCTTAAAATTAATAAATAAATGTATAGAAGAAATAGATAAGTTTGAAAAAGTAATAACTGAAGAAGAAATAAGAGACTTTATAAAGTCTATGAAACTAAGAAGGTGGTTTAGAGAAGAACAAAATATAATTTTAGCAAAAGAATTATCAACATATAATACCATGTTTGGTGATTATAAATTGTATTCAGAAGAGTTTAATAATCTTTTAAATATGGATAAGAAGTTTATTTTACAGGTAGCTAAGAAAGTCTTTAAACATAAATCTATAGAAATAATAAGTAATTAAAAGCTTAGGCCATATTAAAATTGAAAAGGGAGATATTAATGAATAAAGCACCTTTGTTAGAAGAATTGTTAAAATACCATAAAGAAGAGAATTTAATTTTATCTATGCCTGGTAATAAAAGTGGCAAAGGATTTTTAAGAGATTCTTTAGGAAAAAGTTTTAAAGAAGCTTTAGGGGAGTTAGATATTACAGAAGTTGATAATCTAGATAATTTACATTGTCCAGAGGGAGTAATAAAAGATGCACAGGATCTTTTAGCTAAGACTTATGGAGTTAAAAAAGCATATTTCCTTGTAAATGGAAGCTCATGTGGAAATCTAGCATCAATATTTTCAGCCTTTAATGAAGGGGATGAGATATTAGTAGAAAGAAACTGTCATAAATCTATTTACAATGCTCTTATTTTAAGAAAATTGAAAGTAGTTTATATTGAGGCTGTTATAGATAGAGACTTAGGTATATTTTTACCTCCTAGGAAAGAAGAAATATTAAAAGCCCTTAATAATGCTAAAAATCCAAAGGGTATTATATTAACTAATCCAAATTATTTTGGCATTTATTATGAGATAGATGAAATAATAGGGGAACTTAAGGAAAAGGATTTAAAAGTAATAATAGATAGTGCTCATGGTGCACATTTTGGAATAAGTAAAGAATTACCTAAATCCATGGCTAAATTAGGAGATTATGTAGTATTAAGTGCCCATAAGACTTTGCCAAGCCTTACTCAAGGAGGATTTTTATTAGTAAATAGTGATGATAAAAATATAGATTTTTATATAAAAGCTTTTATGACTACATCACCATCCTATTTAATTATGGCATCTTTAGATTATGGAAGATATTACTTGGATAATTATGGGGAAGAGGATTATAATAATCTTATTGAAAGAGCAGAATTTTGGAAGAAAAAAATAAACTCTCTTAATAAAATTAATATAGTAAGTAATATCAAAATAGATGAAAATTATAAAGTAGATAAAAGTAGATATTTAGTTACTTTAGAGAATGGATATAGTGGACATAAGCTTTTAGACTACTTAAAAGAAAAAAAGATTCAGTCAGAAATGAGCTTTTCTAAGGGTTTAATATTAATTTTATCACCTTGTAATTGTATTAATGATTTTGAAAAGCTTTATTTTGCAATAAAAGAATTAGATATGAATGATATAGCTTCAGTAGAAAGAAATTATATATATGAAAGTATATTACCAGCAAAAGTTTTAGAACCTTTTGAAGTACTTAATTTAAATTATAAGAAAGTACCTTTTAATGAGTCTATAGGTAAAATATCTAAAAACTTTATAACTCCATATCCACCAGGAATTCCAATAGTTTGTCCTGGAGAAATTATTACTATAGAAGTAAAGGAGTTAATAGAAGAATATTTAAGAAATAACTTAAGGGTAATTGGAATAGAAAATAAAAATATTGAAATAATAGAGATTTAAAGCTTTACTTTAATATGATGATATTTGTTTATATATTTTAAGATAAAAACCAAAATAAGGATAAAATGAATTATAGTAAATATTGACATATAATATTTATTTAAATAAAATATTTTGTTGTAAGAGGAGGGATTTTAATGGAGAGAAATAAAGGAAATATATCAATTCATACTGAAAATATTTTCCCTATTATAAAGAAATGGTTATATTCTGATAAGGACATTTTTATTAGGGAGCTTATTAGTAATGGATGCGATGCAATAAGTAAATTAAAAAGATTAAGTACCTTAGGGGAAGCAAAAGTAAATGAAGATGAAAAATATAAAATCTTAGTTTCAGTTAATAAAGAAAATGGAACTCTAAAGTTTATAGATAATGGGATTGGTATGACTGATGAAGAAGTGAAAAAGTATATCAATCAAGTTGCTTTTTCTGGAGCAGAGGATTTTATTAATAAGTACAAGGATAAAATGAATGAAGATAAGGATATAATAGGACACTTTGGTTTAGGTTTTTATTCTGCATTTATGGTATCAAAAAGAGTTCAAATTGATACATTATCATATTTAGAAGGAGCAGAAGCTGTGACTTGGGTTTGTGATGGTGGAACTGAATATGAAATATACCCATCTGAAGATAGAAAGGAAAGAGGAACTACTATAACTTTATTTATAGATGAGGATAGCAAAGAGTTCTTAGAAGTATATAAGGTTAGAGAAATTATAGAAAAATATTGTTCTTTCTTACCAATAGAAATATATTTAGAAGAAGATGGTAAAGAAGTAAAAGAAGAGGATTTAAAACCTCTAAATGATATTACTCCACTTTGGATGAAGGCACCAAAGGATTGTACAGATGAAGAATACAAAGACTTTTATAAAAAGGTATTTATGGATTATAATGATCCTTTATTTTGGATTCATTTAAATGTAGATTATCCATTTAATTTAAAGGGAATATTATATTTTCCTAAATTAAAACATGAATTAGAAGCAACAGAAGGTCAAGTTAAGCTATACAACAATCAAGTTTTTGTAGCTGACAATATAAAAGAAGTTATACCAGAATTTTTACTTTTATTAAAGGGAACAATTGATTGTCCAGATTTACCTTTAAATGTTTCTAGAAGCTTCCTTCAAAAGGATAAAGATGTTATTAAAATTTCTAAACATATAGTTAAAAAAGTAGCAGATAAATTAGTAAGTCTTTATAAGAATGAAAGAGAGAACTTTAATGGTTTCTGGAAGGATATACAAATATTTATTAAGTATGGTTGTTTAAGAGATGAAAGCTTTTATGAAAAAATTAAAGATATTATTATATTTAAAAGACTAAATGGTGAATATATTACTTTAAAGGAATACCTTGAAGAAAATAAAGAAAAGCATGAAAATAAAGTCTTTTATGTAACTGATGAGAAGCAACAATCACAATATATTAAAATGTTTAAGGAAGCAAACTTAGATGCGTTAGTATTAGATTGTTCACTAGATAATCATTTTATAAGTTTTTTAGAAGCTAAGGAAACAGGGGTTACATTTGCAAGAATAGACTCTGATATATCAGAAACATTAAAGAATAGTGAAACAGAAGATTTAAAGGACTTAAATGAAAAAATAACAAAACTATTTAATAAAGTTATTTCTAATGGAGTAAAAGAAGTTAAAGTAGAAAGCTTAAAAAATTCTGAAACTCCAGCTATGATATTAGTCTCAGAACAGTCAAGAAGAATGATTGAAATGAGTAAGATGTTTGGTGGTATGGATATACCAGATATGTTTAAAGAAGAAAAAACTTTAATTATTAATAATAATAACCCAATTATTAAGAAAATAGCTTCAATTGATTTAGAAGGAAAAGAAGAAAAAGTAAATTTAATATGTAACTATATACTAGATATTGCCTTATTATCTAACAAAGAATTATCTTCAGAAGAAATGGATAACTTCATAGATAGAAGCAATAAATTACTAAATATGGTTATTGGATTATAAGTTATACTATTTTAGATTTCTTAAATAAAAAAATTCCTAACAGTATAATTCCCTTATTGTAGATAAATATAAAAAAGACCTTTGCAATTAGGTTAAATATTTGTTTACTATGAAGGGGATTTTTTTGTTTTTTACATTGTATCGATACAATAGACAAAATGGAAATATTGGATTATTATAAAGTAAATAACTTTTAGAAGTAGGTGCACTTATGAATGGAGTTAAAAAAGTAGCAACAATAAACGATTTATCAGGAATAGGAAGGTGCTCCTTAACAGCAGCAATACCGGTTTTATCTGCATTAGGAGTTCAATGTTGCCCCTTTCCAACAGCAGTATTATCTTCTCAAACAGAATTTGAGAAGTTTACTTTTCTAGACATTACTGATGAAATGATTAAATATAAAGAAACTTGGGATGAATTAGGGATTAGATTTGATTGTATTTATAGTGGATTTTTAGGATCAGAAAAACAAATAGATATAGTATTAGATTTTGTTAAAGAAAAAGAAGATGCAATAATTATTGTTGATCCTGTTATGGGTGATAACGGAGTTTTATATGATACATTTACTGAAGAAATGTGTAAGAAGATGAAATGGTTAGTTTCTATAGCAAACTTAGTTACACCTAATTTAACTGAAGCTTGCATTTTAACAGGTGAGGTATATGATAAATATGAAACTAGTGATGAAAAAGTAAAGATGATGGCTAGAGAAATATCTAATATGGGACCTAAGCAAGTAATTATTACTGGTATTATCAGAGGAAATAAAATTTATAATTATGCTTATGATAGAGAGGTAGACAAATACTTTATTGTTGAAACAGATTATAATAATGAATCTTATAGTGGAACAGGTGATATTTTTACTTCAATAATTATAGGGTTACTTTTAAATGGCCATGATTTAAATTATTCAATTAAAAATGCAACTGACTTTATAGATAGGACTATTAAATTTACATCTAAGTTTAATACTAATCCAAAAGAGGGAATTATGTTTGAGTTATTTTTAAAGGAGTTGATTTTAATAAATGAGTACAAGTAATAAAACTAAAAATATAGTATTAACAGCACTTTTTGCAGCTATGATATGCATAACTATTGCTTTTTTATTTCATATACCAACAGGATTTAATGGTGGATACATTCATTTAGGAGATACACTTATATATTTAGCTGCAGTACTTTTACCTACACCCTATGCAATGGTGGCAGCAGGACTAGGTGCAGGGCTTGCAGATACTTTAACAGGTGGTATCCTTTGGGTTATACCAACAATAATTATTAAACCTACAATGGTATTATTTTTTACTTCTAAAGATGATAGTATAATTTGTAGACGAAATATTTTAGCTGTATTTATTGCAGGATTTGTTGGATGCTTTGGATACTATTTAGCAGGAGCTATTATTTCAGGAAACTTTATTGCTCCACTTGCAACATTATATTTAGAATTAATACAACCCTTAGTAAGTGGTATAATATTTATAGTAGCTGGATACTCTTTAGATAAGATAAAATTTAGAGAGAAAATTTCACATGCTTCTGTAAAATAGTTGTTATAAAAAAGAAGGTAATCTTTATGAAGGTAATGACCTTTAATTTAAGGACAGATTTTCCATTAGACATTAATAATAGGTGGAATAAAAGAAAAGAAATAGTATATGAAATTATAAATAATAATGATTTTGATATAATTGGAGTTCAAGAATTAAATAATAAAATGTTTAAAGATCTAACTTCAGAAATATCTAATTATAATTTTGTAGGGGCTCCAAGAAGTAAAAAGTACTTTATAGAAAGAAATGATATTTTAGTTTCTACAAAACATAGGATTTTAGACTATAATACTTTTTGGTTATCAGATAAGCCAGATAAAATAGGAAGTGCTATTTGGTATTCTGTATTTCCTAGAATTTGTACTACTGCTTTAATAGAATTAGATAATGGAAATATAATTAGAGTATATAATACTCATTTGGATTTTTTATTCTCTAAAGCAAGAGAGTATGGATTAAGGAAAATATGTGAGTATATGGAAAGTAAACATGAAACAGATGATTATCCAGCCATATTAATGGGAGATTTTAATGCTAGTCCTAATAGTAGGGCTATTAAAGAATTTTCAGAAGGTAAATATTGTTCAAAAAAATTTATAACAGTTCAAGAAAATAAAAAAGAAATATATTCTATGTCTACTTTAAGTAAGTTTAAAGGAACTAAAAAAGGCCTTCATATTGATTATATTTTTGTTACAGAAGAATTTAATGTTAGAAAAAGTGAAATAATATATTATAACAAGAAGGGAAAATATCCTTCTGATCATTATCCTGTAAGTGCTGAATTAGAAATTATAGATTGATAAGGATAGTAAATTAAGCTAATTTTTATTAGTATAATTTACTATCCTTTATTTATTTAAATAAGAAATTTATATAATTATTGTTTAAATATAGTTATAGTTACGAATAAAAAATGTATTGACTTTATCATTATTCGCATTATATACTTTTAATGTATTTGAACAAAGGAGGAGATTAAATGAAAAATGCATTAGTTTTTCAATCAGATTTTGGAATAGTAGATGGAGCAGTAAGTGCTATGTATGGGGTGGCATACTCAGTAGATAAGTCTTTACAATTATTTGATTTAACTCATGAAATACCACAATATAACATATGGGAAGCTTCATATAGATTAATTCAAACTACAGTATATTGGCCAAAGGACACTGTATTTGTATCAGTAGTAGATCCGGGAGTAGGTTCTAATAGAAAGAGTATAGGTGTTAAAACTGCTACAGGTCAGTATATAATTACTCCTGATAATGGAACTCTTACTCATATTAAGCGTATGTGTGGAATTGTAGAAGCTAGAGAAATCGATGAAACTATTAATAGATTACCTAATTCAGGAGCATCGTATACTTTCCATGGAAGAGATATATATGCATATACAGGTGCGAGACTGGCAGCTGGTGTTATAACTTTTGAACAAGTTGGACCAGAAATACCAGTAGAAGAGGTTGTAGAACTTCCAGTAGTTGAAGCATGCAAGGAAAATGATGTTGTTACTGGATCTATTGATGTTTTAGATGTAAGATTTGGTAGCCTATGGACTAATATATCAAGAGAATTATTTGTAAGCTTAGGTATTAATTATGGAGATAAAGTTGAAGTATCTATTAAGAATAACAAGAGAGAAGTTTATAGAAATATAATGGTATATGCTAAATCTTTTGCTGATGTTCATGTGGGAGAAACTTTAGTATATGTTAATTCATTAGATAACCTAGCAGTTGCTATAAATCAAGGTTCTTTCTCAAAGGCTTACAATATACAAACAGGTACAAATTGGATGATATCTATAAGAAAAGCTCCAAGATTAGTATATGAATAAAAAAAATTATAGCACTGATAGTACTATTATATGGAGGAATTATAATGAAAAAGAATTTATCTATTAAAACTATAGTAGCAATAGGAATAGGAGCAGCAGTATTTATGATATTAGGACGTTTTGGTTCTATTCCATCAGGAATACCAAATACTAATATTGAAACAAGTTACGCATTCTTAGCTTTAATGGCAGCTTTATATGGACCAATAGCAGGTTTATCTATAGGATTTATAGGTCACGCATTAAAGGATTTAGTATTCTATGGTTCACCTTGGTTTAGTTGGGTTATAGCTTCTGCAGGAGTAGGTTTAATACTTGGATTAGCATGGAATAAGCTAAAGGTTAATGAAGGAGAATTTCAAAAGAAAGAAATTATTATATTTAATATTTATCAAGTAGCTGCTAATGTTATTTCATGGATTATAATTGCACCTACACTAGATATTATTATTTATGCAGAGCCAGTTAATAAGGTTTATTTACAAGGTATAATAGCTGCTATTTCTAATTCTATTACAGTTGGATTATTAGGAACTTTTTTAATTAATACTTATTCAAAAACTAGAGTTAAAAAAGGAAGTTTAGATAGGGAATAATACCCAATTAAAATACTGGAGACTTTAGGTTTCTGGTATTTTTTATTTTTAGATATATAAATAAAATGTATTAATTACATATAATATATATGATTTTTTTGTATACATATTGAAGAAAATATAGTAATATTTAAAGTCGGAGATAAAATCTTTAATATTATATTTTAATTGTAAAGGGAGATTTGCTATGAAAAAACCTGTTATTGAGTTCAAAAATTTTACTTTCCAATACAGAGCTCAAGCAAAGCCAACATTAAATAATATAAACTTAACTATATATGAAGGTGAAAAAGTTCTTATTGTTGGACCCTCTGGATCAGGAAAAAGCACAATTTCAAATTGTATAAATGGATTAATACCATTTTCATATAAAGGGAATATTTCAGGAAGTTTAAAAATAAATGGAAAAGAAACAAGAGATATGAGCATTTTTGAATTATCAAATTCAGTTGGTACAGTTCTTCAAGATCCAGATAGTCAATTTATTGGATTAACTGTAGCAGAGGATATTGCTTTTAAGTTAGAAAATGATTGTGTTGAGCAAGATGAAATGAAGGAAAAAGTAAAAATAACTTCTAAGATTGTTGATATAGATAATCATTTAGAATTAGCACCTTATAGCTTATCTGGTGGGCAAAAGCAACGTGTAACTTTAGCAGGAGCTATGGTTGGTGATGTAGATATTCTATTATTTGATGAACCATTGGCAAGCTTAGATCCAGCAACGGGGAAAAATGCTATTGAATTAATTGATGAGATAAAAAGAAAGACAAAGAAAACAATAATAATTATTGAGCATAGACTAGAAGATGTATTACATTGTGATATAGATAGAATAATTGTTGTAGATAAAGGTGAAATTGTAGCAGACATGTCACCAAAAGAACTTTTAGCCTCTAATATACTTTCAGAGGTTGGTATACGTGAACCTCTTTATATTACGGCATTAAAATATGCTAAATGTGAAGTAAATTCTAATATTAACCCACAACATATAAACACATTAAATTTAGATCAATGTAAAGATAAGTTAAAATGTTGGTATAATGATACTTTTGAGGAAAAGAAAGAAGTATCAGATGAAGTATTATTAGAATTAAAAAATGTTAAATTTGGCTATGAAAAAAATAGAGAAATATTAAAAGGCATTTCCTTTAAAATTAATAAAGGTGAAATGATTAGCATAGTTGGAAAAAACGGTGCTGGAAAATCTACAATATCAAAGCTAATTTGCGGTTTCTATAAACCAACAGATGGAGAAATATTATTTAATGGTAAGAACATAATTAATGAAACCATTAAAGAACGTGCTGAAAAAATTGGTATTGTAATGCAGAATCCAAATCAAATGATATCTAAAACAATGATATTTGATGAAGTTGCATTAGGTCTTAGAGTAAGAGGAATAGATGAAGAAGAAATTAAAGAAAGAGTATTTAATACTTTAAAAATTTGTGGATTATATGAATTCCGTAATTGGCCAATTTCAGCCCTTAGTTTTGGACAAAAAAAACGTGTAACAATAGCATCTATATTAGTATTAAATCCAGAAGTAATTATTTTAGATGAGCCAACAGCTGGGCAAGATTTTAAACATTACACTGAAATTATGGAGTTTTTAAAGGAATTAAACCAAAAAGGTGTAACAATTATAATGATTACTCATGACATGCATTTAATGCTTGAATATACTAATAGAGCAATAGTATTTTCAAATGGGTTAAAGTTAGCAGATGATATTGCTGCAAATGTTATAACAGACAAAAATGTTATATCAGAAGCAAATTTAAAAGAAACTTCTTTATACGAATTAGCTATAAAATCTAATTTAGAAAATCCAAGAGATTTTGTTAAAAAGTTTATTAATTATGATAGGAGGATTAGAGCCATATGAGTAAGATGTTAGAGTATTCAAATATAGATTCCCCTATACATAAATTAACTGGTGCAGCTAAGTTAATTGCTTTTATAATATGGGCAGTAGCATCAATGATTACTTATGATACTAGGGTACTTCTTCTAATGTTTGTTTTAAGTATAGTAGTATTTAAAATATCAAAAGTAGAGTTTAAACAAATTTCCTTTGTGCTATATTTTATTTTAGTATTTTTATTACTAAATAACTTAGCAATTTTTATTTTCTCACCTTATGAGGGAGTTCAAATATATGGAACTAGAACTAATTTGTTTAAAATTGCAGGACCATACACAGTGACTTTAGAACAATTATTTTATCAATTTAATATAACGATAAAGTATTTTTCAATAATACCAATGGCACTATTATTTATGGTTGCAACTAATCCAAGTGAATTTGCTGCATCACTAAATAGAATTGGTGTTAACTATAAAATAGCTTATTCTGTTTCTATTGCTTTAAGATATATACCAGATGTTCAAAGGGATTATCAAGATATATCCTTTGCACAACAAGCAAGGGGAATAGATATGTCTAAAAAGGAAAAGTTTACAAAAAGAATTAAAAATTCAGCATCAATATTAATGCCTTTAATTTTTTCAAGTTTAGATAGAATAGAAAGTATCAGTTCAGCTATGGAGCTAAGAGCCTTTGGAAAAAATAAAAAACGAACTTGGTATAATGGAAGAAAGTTTGAAAAAGGTGATTATATTACAATAGCTTTAGCTACAATATTGTTAATTATAGCTATACTATCTGTTAAAATTAATAATGGAAGATTTTATAATCCCTTTGTATAAAGTTAACAGAAATATATTTAAGTAAATTTAATAAAGATAGTAAATTAATCTATTTATTATAGTCTAATTTACTATCTTTTAATTATTTCTAATAGTTATTTATTATTTTAAAGAACAAATCTTCTAAAGCACTTTCTTTAGAAGATGGTTACTTGTAATAACTTTTAGAAAATTGCACGGTACAAGTTATTAAAAAAGTAAAATATAGAGTATATGTATTAATATGTAATTGAATGGTTGTTTGACATAAACCTTCATAGAATATATTATAAAAATACATAAATAATTGGACAAGGAATAAGGCGGTGAATTCATGGAATTAACAAAAGCTCAAGATAAGTTTATAAAACATAAGACTTCTGGATATCAAGTTTTAAAGGGTAAAGAAGGAACAGGAAAGAGTACTGCATCAATTTATAAAGCATTAAACTTGGAAAACAACTATTGTCTTTACGAAGATGATAAAATACTATTTGTTACTTCGAATTATATTAAAAATAGTAATGCTAATGAGCTTTATAATAAAGAAAGTAACAATGATTATTTCTATTCACTATTTTCATTAGAAAAAAATAGAGTAGACATAGTTACTTTTGAGGAACTAATTAATACATATTACAATGCATATCTTAGAGAAAAGGGACAAGTATTTAAAATAATAAATAAAAAAGAATCTTTAAATGTATTAAAAACTCTAAAAAATGAAATAGAAAAGTTTCATAAAAAATCTAAGTTTATTGAAAAGGCTACATTAGATTTTTTATTAGATGAGATATGGTGGATTAAAGCTAGTAATTTAACCTTAGATGAGTATTTAAGCGTAGATAGAAAAGGTAGAAAGAACAGAATTAAGAAATCATCATACACAAGAGAGTCAATATATAGTATTAAGGAAATGTATAATAATATATTAAATACTAATTTATTTATTGATAAATATGATCATGTTCTATTTGCTCTTGAGTATATTAAAAAATATAAAGGAATATATAGCCATATATTTTTAGATGATATTGAAAGATTAACTAAAGCAGAAATAGATTTTATAAAGGCTATATATAAAGAAAAGTCCTATTCATCTTTTATCTTTATATTAAATAGTGAATTAAATAATAAAGAAAACTCATGGATGATAAAAGGGAGAAAATTTAATAGCCTAGGTGTAGACGTAAAGGGTAAAAGCTTTAGCTTCAAATTAAAGTTTGAAAAGAAGAAGAAGGTAATTAATACAATAGAAAAGTTCCAATATATAAATTTAAAAAATAAAGATATAGTAGAATTTAAAATAGATTCAGCTTCTAATGATAAAGAAATATTTAATAATGATAATACTATATATAGTAAAGATGAATTAGTGGATTTACCTATGTTTAGTAATATAGCTGCAGGTAATCCTATTGAAATGAATGATAATATAGAAGGAACCTTTTATTTGCCTAAATACTGGCTTGAAAGAGGAAAGGATACCTTTATTCTAAGAGTAAAGGGAGATTCCATGGTAGATAAAAATATTTGTAATGGTGATTTAGTTGTAATCAAAAAGCAAGCAAATGCAAATCATAATGATATAGTAGCAGCTAATTTAGATGTAGAAGCAACTTTGAAGACATTAAATTTAAATGATAATACTCCTAAATTAATGCCAGCGAACTCTTTATATTCACCAATAGATTTAACAAATAGAAATGTAAGTATATTAGGTGTAGCTATAGGAGTAATAAAAGAAGAGATAAATTAAAATTATCTCTTCTTTTTGATTTGTAAATATTTCCCAGAAAATAATTAACATAATAATATATTTATAGGAATATTATATCCTATGAAGGGGGAGATATTATATGGTAGATAATTTAATAGCATATCAAAAAAGAAATATTTTAGATCATATTAATTATGCAAAAGAAAGGAATTTAAACAAGATTTCTGCTATGATAGTTTGCGATAATGAAGAAATACAAATGGAACTTTTAACTTGGTTAATTTTTAATGGATATAAGGTATCTTTAACTAAGGATGAGGTTAGCGTACTTGTAATAGAGTGGTAAAATATATTTTTTAAAGTTATTGACAATATTACAAAAAAGGATATAATAAACTATATAGTTTATGAGTTTAAAATATTTTATATAATAAAAGAATCATAAAGTCATTAAAAAATTTTAAAATAGCGAAGATAGGGGAGCTGATTAAGCTCCTTTATCTTTGTTATTTTTTTCTTTCTTTTGTTTTTCTGATTTCATTTCCCAATGTATTATTAAAGTTAAAAAGCCCCTTATTAAAGTTATGGAACCTAAAATGATAAGTTCATTAATATTTCTAATAATAACTGTTTTAAGGATTTCAGCTGCAAGCTTAAATTCAAGGGCAGTTGCCATTGAATTTGCATATTCCCATTTTAATGGATACTGATTTCTTTTAACTAAAGATAAGATATAGTGATAAAAGGCTTTAACAGAACCTACACATATAACAAAAATACCTATTAAATCTAGTATATTTATTAATGGTGGGAGTATAACCTTTATAAAGTTTTCTAACATAAGTAGCACCACCTTATTTTTATATTACTTATTATTTCAATAAAGGAGAAAAAAATAAGTGAAATAAAAAATTAAGGAATAAATAATAAAGAAAAATGAAAAATAATATATAATTGTAAATATAATTTAGTTTGGAGAAGAAATATGATGATAGATAAGGAATTTTATCAAAAAGGAGCAATAGATATTGCGAAAAATATATTAGGAGATTTTCTTGTAAGGGAAGTTAATGGTAGAAGAATTAAAACTATGATTGTTGAAACTGAAAGCTATATTGGAGCTACTGATAAGGCATGTCATGCTTACAATTATAAGAAAACTGAAAGAACAAAACCTCTTTTTGAAGAAGGAGGAATAGCTTATGTTTATTTTATTTATGGTTTATACTACTGTCTTAATATTGTAACTAATAAAAAAGATGATCCTGAAGCTGTTTTAATAAGGGCAGTTGAACCATTAGATAATTTTGATTACCTTGCTAATATCAGATTTAATAAAGATTATGAAGAACTAACTAAAGCTCAAAAAAAGAATTTAACTAATGGACCTGCAAAATTATGTAGTGCACTTAATATAACTAAAAATGATAATTATAAAGAATTATACTTAGAAGGTGATTTGTATTTAGAACATAATCCAAATAAAAAAATTGAAATAGTTGAGACAAAAAGAATAGGTATTGATTATGCAGAAGAAGCTAAGGACTTTTTATGGAGATTCTATATTAAAGATAATATTTATGTATCAAAAAAATGAATATTTATATAGATTTGTATAAAACTAATAATGATTTTAGTCTAAGGAGGTTTATATATGAAATTAAAAAAATCATTATTAATAATTTCTTCTTTATTAATAGTATCTTCTATATTAATTGGGGCTGCAGAACCAGATAAAACAATGAATGCTAAAAGTCCAATTGTTATTGGTGAAATAATAGAGGTGGAAAAAAGTGAAGATAATAAAACCATTAGAATAACTGTTGATGGTTATATTAAGGACAAGGAAGTAAATAAGATAAAGGTTGTTGGAATAGTTGATGATACAACTAAAGTTATGAATTCTTCCAACGATAAAAAAGAAAAGATAGAATTTCAAAAGGGTGATTTAGTTTATATGAGAGTAAGTGAAGCTATGACTAAATCTAATCCACCACAAACTATAGTAAAAAGAATATTTATTACAAAAAATAAATAAAAGTTTAGTATAATAATTACAATATAAATAAATGGAGGGTGAAAAAAATGAATAGATATGATAAAGATGAATTAAAAAATAGATTAACAGAATTACAATATAAGGTTACTCAAGAAAATGCTACTGAGGCACCTTTTTCAAATGAATACTGTGATAACTTTGAAGAAGGAATATATGTAGACATAGTTTCTTTAGAACCTTTATTTATATCAGATGCAAAGTTTGACTCTGGATGTGGATGGCCAGCTTTTTCAAAGCCTATTGATAGAAAGTTAATAAATGAAAAGGTAGACAGAAGTCATGGAATGGTAAGAACAGAAGTAAGAAGCAAATCTTCAGATTCCCATTTAGGACATGTTTTTTGTGATGGACCAGAGGAGCTAGGAGGACTTAGATATTGTATAAATTCTGCAGCATTAAAATTTATACCTAAGGATAAAATGAAAGAAGAAGGTTATGAAGAATATTTAGCTTTGTTTGATAAATAAAAAAGAGGTGGGTTCCACCTTTTTTTTCTGTGAATTTATACAATTAGTATATTATATACTTTTTATTTAGCTTAAAGACAATCTAGTAATTTACATAATTATTTAATGTTTGTTATAATAGAATAATAAAACCTATGAAAATACAATTACAACCTCGGGGGTTTAGGATGAGTAAAAGTAGTAAACGTAATAAAAAAAATAATAATAGACAAAGAGCTTTATATGTAACCATCTGTGTTTGTTTAATCTTTATGTTTTTAATTGGAAAACTAACATATATTATGGTTTATAAAAGTAAAGAGTATAGGCATATGGCTCAAGGACAATGGAACTCTCATGTAACAGTAAAAGCAACAAGAGGGAATATAGTTGATAGAAGTGGGTCCATTCTTGCAACTTCAATAGATGTATATAATGTTGATTTAGACTTAGAAGCTATAGATACACATATTCAAGACGAAAAGACAACTAAAGAAGAAGTAGCAAAGCAATTATCAGAAGCATCAGGCCTTAGTATAGAAGAGGTAAATAAGAAATTAAATCCTACTAGTGAAGATGGTGTAAAGATTAATACAAGCACTTTAGTAAAAGGAATAGATAAGGAAACCTCAGATAGAATTAAAGCATTAAATATATACGGAGTAGTTACATCTATTAGTCAAAAAAGATATTATCCTAATAATAATTTCTTAGCTCATGTTCTTGGCAGTGTTAATTCTGATAATAAAGGATTAAATGGAATTGAATTAGAATATGATTATGAACTTACAGGGATATCTGGTAGTAAAATATCAGAAATAGATGGAAGCTTAAGAGAATTACCGTATCAAACGGTTAAATATTCAAATCCTGTAGATGGTAAAAATATTGAATTAACTATAGATGAAAATATACAGTTAATGGCTGAAAAAGCAGCAGAACAAGGATATAAAGATAACAAGGCTAAAGAAGTAACTATAGTAGTTATGAATCCTCATACTGGAGAAATATTAGGAATGGTAAATAAACCAGACTTTAATCCAAACACTCCTTATGAAGATTATGAAAAATTTTCTGGAGAAGATGATTTTGAAAAGCTTCAAAATATGTTTAGAGATAGTGCAATTAGTGATACCTTTGAACCAGGATCAACATTTAAAAATATTACTATGGCAGCAACCTTAGAAGAAGGCACAGCTAGTGAAAATGATACTTTTTATTGTGATGGTGGAGTAAAATTTGGTTCAACAACAATAAAATGTTGGAATACATCAGGACACGGAACTCAAACTCTTCCTGAAATATTACAGAATTCCTGTAATGTAGGCTTTATGGAATTAGGTGCAAGACTTGGTAGTGAAAAACTTAAAGAGTATATAGATAAATTTGGCTTTGGTAAAATAACTAACATAGATTTACCAGGAGAATCAGAAGGAATTGTTAAATCAGTTAGCGATATGAGTGAAATGGATTTAGCTACTATAGCTTTTGGACAAACTAATACAGTAAATAGTGTTCAATTATTAACAGCTTTTAATGCTATAGCTAATGGAGGAGATTTAATTCAACCTCACATAATGAAGAAAATAAGCTCTGAAACTAGTAATGGAACAAAAGTAATTGATGAAGTATTTGAGCCTACTATTCAAAAGGGAGTAGTATCTGAAGGAACTACAGCTACTTTAAGAGATTATTTAGAAAGAACAATTAATCAAGGACAAGCTATTGGAAGCTTTATGGGTAAAGACAGAAGAGTTGGAGGAAAAACAGGAACTGCTCAAACTATAGATTCTATAAATGGAGGATATTCATCAGATAAATATATAGCATCTGTTTTAGCATTATATCCAGTAGAAGATCCTCAAATTACTATTTATATAAAGGTTAATGAACCAAGTGCAGGTGAATATTATGGTGGTCCAGTTACTACTCCAATATTAAAATCATTACTTACAGAGTTATTTAATTATATGGATTCACAAGTATATAAGGAAAAATATACAGAAAAAGCACCTGTAGTGGTGCCAGAAATTAGAGGGAAAAGTCTTTCAGAGGCTCAAAAAATATTAGAGCAATATAATTTATCTATAAGTATAGAAGATTCTTCTTCTAAGGTTACTAATATGGAGCCTTATCCAGGGGCATTAGTAGAATCTGGATCAACTATTAGTGTTAATTTATCAAGTGATAAGATAGATTCAAATAAAATTATAATGCCTAATTTAAAAGGAAAAACCTTAGAAGAAGCTAGTGAAATATTAAATAGCTTGAATTTAAAATTTACATCTAATGGAATGGGAATAGTTTCTGGACAAAATGTTATTGAAGGAAAGGTTATTGAGAAAGGAACTAAGATTTCTTTAGATTTAAAAGAATAGTTAATAGGAGATAAGATGAATAGAATTAATAATGTAAATTCAAGAAGCAGAAGTAAAAAAAGAAAATTTAAAAAAATTAATATGAAAAGCATAGATTATGCATTATTATGTGGTTTATTATTATTACTTTTTTTTGGAGTTGTAATGGTATATTCATCAAGTTCATACTATGCCTTATATCAAAAAGATGTTTATAATACAGATTACTATTTTATAAAGGAAATAACCTGGGTAATTGTTGGGATAATAGGTATGGCTATTACTATGTCCATTGATTATCACATTTATAAAAAAATTACACCTTGGTTAGTTATGATTACATTAGTACTTTTAGTACTGGTTTTATTTATTGGTGCTGATATAAATGGAGCGGTAAGGTGGATAAGATTAGGACCCCTATCCTTCCAACCCTCTGAGCTAGCAAAATATGTAATGGTTCTTTATTTAGCTCTGCTTATTGATAAAAGAAAGAATAAGATAAAGAAATTTGCAGAAGGTACAATATTTTATTTATCTATAGCAGCTGTTTTTGCAGTACTTATATTACTTGAAAAAAACTTAAGTATTACAGCTATAATAATGATGGTTGCATTTATAATGATTTTAGTTGGAGGAGCAAAAATTAGCCATATATTATCACTTATACCAGTTGGGGCTGCAGCAGGTTTAGCTTTAATATTTACTCAAAGCTATAGACTTGACAGACTTACAAGCTTTTTAAATCCTTGGGCTGATCCATCTGGAGATAGTTATCAATTAATTCAATCATTTTATGCCTTAGGTTCAGGGGGAATATTTGGAGTTGGCCTTGGTAATTCAAGACAAAAGGCTTTATTTATGCCAGAGCCTCATAATGACTTTATATTTTCAATTATAGGTGAGGAGCTGGGGTTAATTGGATGCATTTTTATTATAATATTATTTATGTTTATAGTAATTAGAGGAACCACAGTAGCAGTAAAAGCAAGGGATAACTATGGATTTTTACTAGCTATAGGAATAATTTCAGTTATTGCACTACAAGCTATAATTAATATAGCAGTGGTAAGTGGTTCAATGCCAGTAACAGGAGTTCCAATGCCTTTTATAAGTTATGGTGGAACATCCCTAGTATTTAACTTAGGAGCAATGGGAATATTACTTAATATATCTAGACAGAGTAAAGATGGAGAAATATAATAAAATTGGACTTAAATATAAAAAATAAAATATTATTATAATGAAGTTATATTTTGTAATATAGGAGGAATGTAATGAAGACAATACTTTTCACTGATTCTTGTTGTGATTTACCTATAAGCTTTGTTAGAGACAATAATATTCAAGTTATGTCTATAAGAGTGAATATTAATGGAGAGGATATTCCAGATGATCTAGGTAAAAGTATAGCACATAAGGATTTTTATGCTCTTATAAGAAATGGTAAATTACCTACAACATCACAGGTAAATGTTGATACTTTCGAAAAAAACTTCAGAAAGTATGTTAGTGAAGGATATTCAATAATTTATATTGGATTTTCATCAGCCTTAAGTGGTTGCGTGAATAGTGCAAGATTAGCAAAAGAAATTATAGATGAAGAAATAGAAGGCGCAGATATTACTATAGTAGATACAAAAAGCGCATCTATGGGTTTAGGCTTACTTGTATATTATGCAGCTAATATGCTAAGGGATGGAAAAAGTAAAGAAGATATAATTAATTGGCTAGAAGAAAATAAACTTAAAGTAAATCATTGGTTTACTGTTGATGATTTAAATCATTTAAAAAGAGGAGGTAGAGTTTCAAGTACAGTAGCAATAGTAGGGACGATGCTAAGTATAAAACCTATTATGCATGTTGATAATGAAGGTAGATTAATCCCAGTTTCAAAGGTGAAGGGTAGAAAAAAATCTATTAAAGCTCTATTTGATAAACTTAAAGAAAAAATTGTTGATTCTGAAAATCAAACAGTATTTATTAGTCATGGAGATTGTATAGAAGAGGCAGAAAGTTTAAAGGAATTAATATTAAGCGAAATAAAAGTAAAAGAAATTATAATTAATAATATAGGACCTGCAGTTGGTACTCATTCAGGACCAGGCACATTGGCATTATTTTTTATTGGAAATAGCAGATAGGATATAGTCATATTTTTAAACTGTATAAATATTAATATAAATAATTTAATATAAATTTATTAAGAAAACTCCGAAAGGAGTTTTTTGCTTTTTATTAAAAGATTTTGCTATAAGCTATGAATATTGGTAATTAGAATTACTTATGATATTGCTTTTGCCTTGAATTATTCTAGCTATAATGATAAAGTATAGTGTAGATTAAATATTGAATTAAAATAATTTTATTATTGGCATAAGGAAAGGGTAGTTGTATGTACGAATATATAATAGGTAGATATAAAGGAATAAATAAGGATTATATAATTGTTGAAAATAATGGAATAGGATATAAAGTTTTTACTTCAGGAGCAACTATGTCAGCTATGCCTAAAATAGATGAAGAAGTAATGCTTTATCTTGAGCAAATAGTTAGAGAGGATTTCTTAGGGCTATATGGATTTGACACTAAAGAAGAACTTGAAATGTTTAAACTCTTAATTTCTATAAATGGAGTTGGGTCTAAGGCTGCATTGTCATTGCTATCTATAAGTAGAATTAATAATCTAAGATATGCAATTATGATGGGTGACGATAAGCATTTATGTAGGGCTCCTGGAATAGGTAAAAAAACTGCAGGAAGAATCATTTTAGAGTTAAAGGATAAGATTAAAAAGGAAGATTTAGCTGAGGGAATTGAAATTTCAGGAGATTTTGAAGATATAGTACCTGAAAATGCAAATAATATAGCTGAAGCATTAGGAGCACTTTTAGCATTAGGATATTCTGAAAAAGAAGCAGAATTAGCTATAAAGAAAGTAGATAAATCTGATAGTTTAGAGAATATTATTAAGAATTGTTTAAAGGTTCTTATGGGTTAGGGGTGAATAAATGGAAAGAATAATTACTCCACAAGAAATTTTTGAAGATGGAAGTACACTAAGTTTAAGACCTCAAAATTTACAAGAATACATAGGTCAAGACAAGGTTAAGGAAAGATTAAACATTTTTATAAAAGCTGCGCAAAACAGAAATGAATCCTTAGATCATGTACTTTTATATGGGCCACCTGGACTTGGTAAAACTACTTTAGCTAATATAATAGCAAAAGAAATGAATGGGGAACTTAAGATTACGTCAGGACCTGCTATAGAAAGAGCTGGCGACTTAGCTGCAATTTTAACAACTTTAAAGGATAATGATGTACTTTTTATAGATGAAATCCATAGACTTAATAGAAATGTTGAAGAAATATTATATCCTGCCATGGAGGATTATGTTTTAGATATAGTTATTGGAAAGGGAGCTGCAGCAAAATCTATAAGGCTTGATTTGCCTAAATTCACTTTAATAGGGGCTACAACAAGAATTGGAATGCTTACTTCTCCACTTAGAGATAGATTTGGAGTTCTTTGTGATATGCAGTATTATACAGAAGAACAATTAAAAGAAATAATTATAAGATCTTCATTTGTTCTAAATTGTAATATAACTGAAGAGGGTGCCTATGAACTTGCAAGGCGTTCAAGAGGAACTCCAAGAATAGCCAATAGATTATTAAAGAGAGTTAGAGACTATGCTGAAGTATACTCTAATTCAGTAATAAGCTATAAGGAAGCAAAAGCAGCTTTAGAACTATTAGAAGTTGATAGTAAAGGCTTTGATAGAGTTGATAATAAGATTTTAGAAGCTATAATTGATAACTTTAATGGAGGACCTGTTGGAATAGAGACCCTTTCATACTTTATTGGAGAAGAACTTGGTACTATAGAAGATGTATATGAACCGTACCTTTTACAAACTGGTTTTATAGTTAGAACATCTAGGGGGAGAGTTGCTACAGAAAAGGCTTATGATCACCTAGGAAGAAGTAAGAACAAGAGAAAAACCACAGGGGAGCAACAAAAATTATTTTAATAAATACACAATAAAAGATAAGGAGATAATAAAATGAAGGTTAGTGATTTTGATTTTGAATTACCAGAAGAATTGATAGCACAACATCCATTAGAAAAAAGAGATGCTTCAAGATTGATGGTTTTAGATAAAAATACAGGAAATATAGAACATAGATCCTTTCATGATGTAATAGAATATTTAAATGAAGGAGATACTTTAGTATTAAATAATACTAGAGTAATGCCAGCTAGATTAATAGGCGAAAAAGAAGGAACTGGTGGAAAAATTGAGTTTTTACTTCTAAAAAGATTAGAAGGGGATAAATGGGAATGCTTAGCAAAACCAGGTAAGAGAGCAAAGATAGGTCAAAACTTTGTTTTTGGTGATGGAAAATTAAAATGTAAAGTTGTTGATATTATAGAAGAAGGCAATAGGATAATTGAATTTTCTTATGAAGGTATATTTGAACAAGTATTAGATGAACTTGGAGAAATGCCTCTGCCACCATATATAACAGAAAAACTTGATGATAAAGAAAGATATCAAACAGTTTATTCAAAGGAAAAGGGATCAGCAGCTGCACCAACAGCTGGCTTACATTTTACTAATGAATTATTAGAAGAAATCAAGGCTAAAGGAGTTAATATTGCTTATTTAACTCTTCATGTAGGACTTGGTACCTTTAGACCAGTTAAAGTTGAAGATATAAATGAACATATAATGCATTCAGAATTCTATCATTTAGATAAAGAAAATGCAGATTTAATTAATGAAACTAAAAAAAGAGGAAATAAAGTTATAGCTGTAGGTACTACATCTACAAGAACTTTAGAAACAATTGGTGATGAAAATGGTTTTGTAAGAGAACAAAGCGGATGGACAGATATATTCCTTTATCCAGGATATAAGTATAAGGTTATAGATGAGCTTATTACAAATTTCCATTTACCAGAATCAACATTAATTATGTTAGTATCTGCTTTAGCGGGTAAGGAAAATGTAATGAATGCATATAACACAGCTGTTAAAGAAAAATATAGATTTTTCTCCTTTGGAGATTCAATGCTTATTAAAGAATAACATAAAAGAGGAAGTGAAATATTGAGTACAAAAAAATATACTTTATTAAAAAAAGATGGTAAAGCTAGAAGAGGAAGATTTGAAACTGTTCATGGCACAATTGAAACACCAGTATTTATGAATGTTGGAACATTAGCAGCTATAAAAGGAGCTGTTTCATCTATGGATTTAAAAGAAATAGGATGTCAAGTTGAGTTATCTAACACTTACCATCTTCATTTAAGACCATCTGATAAAGTTGTAGCTAATTTAGGTGGATTACATGATTTTATGAATTGGGATAGACCTATATTAACTGATTCAGGTGGATTCCAAGTATTTTCTTTATCAGGGATGAGAAAGATTAAGGAAGAAGGAGTATATTTTTCTTCACATATAGATGGTAGAAAGATATTTATGGGACCAGAGGAATCAATGCAAATACAAAGTAATCTTGGATCTACAATTGCTATGGCCTTTGATGAATGTATTCCTAACCCATCAACTAGAGAGTATGTTGAAAAGTCAGTAGCAAGAACTACTAGATGGCTTGAAAGATGTAAAGTTGAAATGGATAGATTAAATTCATTACCAGATACTATAAACAAAGATCAAATGCTATTTGGTATAAATCAAGGTGGTTGCTACGAAGATATAAGAATAGAACATGCTAAGACTATTACTAAAATGGATTTAGATGGATATGCCATTGGCGGCTTGGCTGTAGGGGAAACTCATGAGGAAATGTATAGAATTATAGATGCGGTTGTACCTTATTTACCTGAAGATAAGCCAATTTACTTAATGGGTGTTGGTATTCCTAGTAATATTTTAGAAGCAGTAGATAGAGGTGTTGACTTCTTTGATTGTGTACTTCCAGCAAGAAATGGAAGACATGGTCATGTATTTACAAAAGAAGGAAAGATAAATTTAATGAATGCTAAGTTTGAACTAGATACTAGACCAATTGATGAAGGTTGTGAATGTCCAGCATGTAGAAGCTACACTAGAGCATATATAAGACATCTATTTAAAGCTAAAGAAATGTTGGCTATGAGACTTTGCGTTTTACATAACTTGTATTTCTATAATAAACTTATGGAAGATATAAGAGCGGCTATAGATGGAGGATACTTTAAGGAGTTTAAAGAACAAAAACTTAAAGAGTGGAATGGAAGAGCTTAAAGTATTAAATATCTGTTAATAAGATTGACAGTACTATATAAATGTTATATATTTTTTATTATGGAATAATAAAAAAGTTTACATGGAAGGAATGAATTAAATGGAAGCTATATTATCACTAGTGGTACCTTTTGCTTTAATGTTTGCATTAATGTACTTCTTATTAATATTACCAGAGAAAAAAAGAACAAAGAAATATAATGAAATGGTTTCAGCTTTAGAAAAAAATGATGAAATAGTTACAAGAGGCGGAATTATGGGTAAAATCATAATAGTTGAAGATGACTATGTAGTAATCGAAACTAGTGCTGATAGAACTAAATTAAGAATAACTAAAAACGGAATTGCAAGTAAAATAAATAAAACAGAAGAATAAGAATAATGCCCTCTAGTAACTCATAAAATATTTACTAGGGGGTGAAATTTTATGGAGTGGATAAATTATTTTAAAAGCGTATTTAGAGGCTTAGCTTGGGCAATTGTAATTACTATAATTATATCAATAGCATTCTCTTTTATAATGAATAATGTACCTATGGGAGAAAAGGTTTTTAATATTATTTATGTAGTAATTTCATGCTTGGCATTAGTAATAGGTTCTATAATTGCTGTAAAGTCTTATGGAAGTAAAGGCTGGATTGTTGGATTAGCTGTAGGTTGTATATTTTACATAGTACTATATTTAATTGGAATACTATTTGGTGCAGAAGCTACTTTAACAATATATGATTTTATAAAATTTGTATTATGTCTTTTTATAGGACTTTTTTCAGGGATGCTTGGAATTAACCTTTAGTTTTAAAGTAAAAGAGGCTGCATCACAGTCTCTTTTTCATTGTATTTAGAATACCCCGCGTTAGACGTGGGGTTCAAAAGAGCTTATAGCTTTGGGCACAATAAAAAAACTCCTTCTGATATAATAAAAATGCGGTCTGGCAACTGCATTAATATCAGAAGGAGG
>JAEXLD010000112.1 GCA_023445445.1 Bacillota bacterium | reverse complement strand
AAATAATCTATTTAAATTATACCCAATTATTCAAAATTATAAATAAAAGCTAAGTAAAAACTTAGCTTTTGTTTATTATACTCTTTCCATGTATTCACCAGTTCTAGTGTCTACTCTGATTACGTCCCCTTCATTTACAAACATAGGAACGTTAACAATTGCACCTGTTTCTAATGTAGCAGGTTTCATAGCATTTGTAGCTGTATTTCCCTTTATTCCAGGATCTGCTTGTGTTATTAATAATTCAACAAAATTTGGAGCTTCAACTGAGAAAGCCTCTCCCTTGTAGAACTTAATTACTGCAAACATATTTTCTTTGATAAACTTTATAGCGTCTTCAACTTTCTCATAGTTTAAAGGTATTTGTTCAAAAGTTTCTTGATCCATGAAGTAGTATAATTCTCCATCTGAGTAAAGGTATTGCATTTCTTTTCTTTCTATTACTGCTTCTTGAAGCTTAGTTGTAGGATTGAAAGTAGTATCAGTAACTCCACCAGAAATTACATTTCTAAGTTTAGTTCTTACGAAAGCTGCACCTTTACCAGGTTTAACGTGTAAGAATTCTATAACTGTATAAACTTGTCCTTCATGCTCGAAAGTAGTACCTTTTCTTAAATCTCCTGCTGATATCATTAAATATCCCTCCAAAAACTTTATTACATATTTAGTATAACTCTTTAAGTAACTAAATAGTCATAATTTCAACATTGTTTATGACATAACAAAAATATTTTATCAAAATTCACAAATAAATGCAATTATTTATATATAAGATTTGCTTCTATTAAAAGATTATTTTTTTCATAACTTAAGTTATAATCAATTATTTCATAATATTTTATTTTTTCAATATCATTTAAGACATCTTTTTTATTCCCATTTAATAAACATTTGATTTTCCAGCTTCCATCTTCCAACTTATTATAACTTAAAATAGTTACAGTCTTATAATTAATAAAATCTTTTCTTATATCCTTTATATTTTTCACATTTTTGCTTACACTTATACCCTCTACTTCCGTATTTACTATATTGGAATCTTTTATATCTTTACTATATATCAATAGAATATAACATTGTAAAAAGCTAACAAGTACTATAAGAATATATATTATATATTTCTTTTTCATAGCTCCACCTCAATAGATAATGTATTTTCTTTAATATCTACAGATTTTATTTTAAATTCCTTTTTATCTTCTATATTATATACTTCCTCCATAGAATCTACTTCAATAAAGCCTCTATTATTGTCTATTTTAATCTTTTTTATATTACCAATAGAATTAAGTAATAAAATCAATTTATCATTATTTATATTTTTACTGATTTCATTAGTATTATTATGTATATTGGAAGCAGGAACTGATCTATCGCTTTTTAATTCATTAGATATTTTAGAAATAGAATTAGGAATTATTAATATATTCACAATTAATAATAATAGAATTAGTTTATTATTATTTTCATTAGAAGATTTTTCTAGTTTATTAATGAAATTATTAGGAATAAAATTCTTATTCCTTACATATTTTTTCATATACATCAACTCCTAAATCTATAGCATAATTAAAATATATGTCTTCTAACTCTTTATAATTTTCGTCTTTTACTAATACAATGTTTTCATTTTCTTCTTCACTTAAATACTCTTTTACTTCACTTATATCTATAGTTGAAATTATATCTACAATTAAATCATTATAAATTTTTAATAGATAATTGATTTCCTTAAACCTATATAATACTAGCATTTCCTTAATATTTTTCAGTTTACTTTTTACAAAGGTTCTAATTTTAAATTCAAGTAATTCAACTCTTAAATCTTTTGCAGTTTCATATAAATCCCTAATATTATTTCTTATTGAGTATAAATAAACTCTTTTATTTTCTTTATCAATTTCAAAATGAAATAAAAGATTATCCCTATTTGAAAAGTCCTCAAATATTTTATTGCTAATAAATTTATCAATACTTTTAGTAGAACACTTGTATTTTTTTATTAAAATATTTTCAGAGCATAAAATAATCCTTCTGTTTTTACTTATTTTCGTAAGTAAAGAAGTTATATCAGACTTACTAAATTCTATTCCCTTATAATAATATTTTTGTCTATATACAACAATATTACTAATCACTCTTATGACCTCCAAAATATTTTTATTTTCCTATAACAATATCCTCTGTTTTATAACAAGTTGGAACTAAATATTTTTTACCACCTTTTTCTTTTATTTCAAGTAGTAAATATGCCTTTGTATTTCTTCCATTTCTAACTAAATAGAACTCTCTATTTAGTTCTAGAAATTCATAATTTCCATACTTATTAGATAGTTTTGTTTCGTAATCACTTTTATTAATTTCCTTTAAGATTAATTCTTCCTCTATAGTAATGGCTTTTTTATCTGAATAACTTTTAAATGTATTAGCTTTTAAATAGTTATAATTAATTAAAGTAATAGAAATACTTACTATTAGTATTACAAGCATAAAGACTATTAAACTTTGTATATATGCAAAGGCTTTTCTTTTCTTTGTCATAAACAAATTATCCTCATATCATTATTTTTATTAGTAATTTTTAAATAATAAACTTCACCTTTTTTTATAATATTAAAACTTGAAACATCAAGCATTATAATATTAGTACCTATTTTTAAGTCGTTTTTATGTGTTTGTAAAATAATTTTCCCCTTATTTGAATCAAACTTTATCTCTTTTTTATTTATGTCATCTTTATCATTATGAATTCTGTAGTTAATTTCTATTAATCCATTATTATTTAATGGATTTTCTTTTATGTTAATAGATTCAATCATATATCCTGTTAATAGTCTTTCTATATTTAAAATAGCATCATCAAAATGGTCTTGATTTTTAGAATTGTTTAACAGTACTGAGTAGTTTTTAATGATTAAGATAAAGGAATTAAGTGCTAATGTTAATACTATTAATTGAATTAACATTGAAACATTTAATTCTATTAATGTAAATCCTAATTTTTTCTTCTTAAATTTCCATCCAATAGGACTTAATAAATTCCCTTTCATTTAATATACCTCCATTTGAATCATAGATGGTAATTTTAAAAATATATATTTCATAAGATTCTTCTACCGATTTATCTTCTTTTTTCTCAACAACAATTATATTTCTTCTTGATATTATATTTTCTCTTTCTAAAGATAAAAGAGGTTCTGTTAATAATCTTTCTAAAATATTTTCCTCATACTTTAATGATAATTTATTGTTTACAAGAGAATCCTTTATATCCTTAGACTTTATATTATATTTTATTTCTTTTTCTATAGCATAACTTACCCTATTAGCTTTTTCCTTACTTTTTCTTACTAGTATAGATTTTGATGATAGAGAAAAAATTTGTGTACTTAAAGTTAATGCAATTAATAAAATCGCCAAGGATATAACAACTTCTACTAAAGTACTACCTTTTTTCATTCTACAATATCACCCTCTGCTTCATCATTTATTATTGGACTTCTTATAATATCATTCCCTACGCTAATAGTAATTTCAATTCTCTTATTACCACCAGTAATAGTTATAGTACCTGATGATTTAATAAATCCTTCATCAGTTATATTGCTTGAATCTTGATTTAAATTGCGAGAAATCTTCAAGTTGCTTATTACTTCAAAATCATCTTCTAAAACAATTTTTTTAGTAATTGGTGAAGTCAAATCATGAACCTCAAATACTATAGTTTTTTTATCTTCTCCTATTATTATTTTCCCTTTAACTTTATTTTTACGGCAATATGATTTTCCAAAACTCAATAAGGATTTAACTTCTGCTTCTAAATTTCTAAGTTTAATTTCATTTAGTCTATCTTTAACTTTTCCAATATTCATAGCCACTATAGAAGAAAAAATAGTGATTATAGATAAGACTATTATTAGTTCAAGTAATGTATATCCCTTTTTCATTAAAAACCTACCTCAAACATTGCAGAAAATAATGGAAGTATAAAGATAACTAAAAATGTAATAACAAATCCTCCCATAAATATAACCGATGCTGGCTGCAATAAAGCTATTCCTATATTTATTTTTGATATTAGTTTTTTCTCTAAATATAAGGATAATGAATCTAATCTTTCATCTATAGATCCTCCCTCTTCCCCCAACTTTACAATAGAAATTGTATACTTAGAGTAGCTACCTTTATTCTCTAAACTATTAGATATGGAATTTCCATTTAAAATACTTAAATTTAAATAATCAAACCTTTCTTTTAAGTCCTTAATTTTAAAGCTTTTTGCTGCATATATAAGTCCTTCTGATAGATTAACTCCGCTTTTTAATATAATAGATAACAATAAAATAAATGTATACTCAATAAAATCATTATAAACAGGAATTTTGTTAATTAATCTTCTAAAGATGTTTTTAAGATAATACTTACCTAAAAACCAAGGTAGTAAAAATAAATAATTAAAGATATAAATTATTGATAAACCTGGATTTTCTTTAATATAATTAGAAAGATCATAAGATAGCTTGCATATGTAAGGAACGGTACTTCCTAAGCTAATAAAGAAATCATATAGTATTGGTATTGTAAAAAGTACTATAAATACAAACAAACATATTGAAGAAATTATAATTAATAATGGATAAGAAAGAACATTTTTTACAGTACTTTTAATAAATATAATTTTGTTGCAATAATCCTCTAATCCTTTTAATACTTTATATAAGTTTCCACTTTTTTCTCCCATAGTAAGCATCCCTATAAAAAAGTCTGGATAAAGGTTTGGAAAGTTCTTAAAACATTCTTCTAAGGATTTTCCCTCTAAAATATAACTTTTACACTTAATTAAACTTTCTTTATAATACTTACTTATTGGTAATTCATTAAGTAACTCCATAATAATAAGCATTGATATTCCTTCTTTATACAACATAGCAATATTTCCAGATATTAATGATAAATCATTATAATTATATTTATTATAAAATAATTTTATTTTCATCATAGTTTAAGTCCTCTTCTAGTAAAAAGTTGTTATAGTCATCGCAAGAAATATATCCTTTTTCAAGTAAATAACTAAGATTTACTATCATTTCTTCATTACTTAATTCTTTTATTTCCTGGTAAATATTTGAAATTATTTCTTTTATATTCTTATCTATATGAACCACTGAACTAACTGATTTCCTTCCCTTATATCCAGAATAATTACAATAAGAGCACCCATTTGATCTATAAAGGTTAACTTTTTTTCCATTAAAATTAATATTTTTATCAATTACTTTACATTTTTCACATAACACTCTAACTAATCTTTGAGAAATAATTCCTATTAAAGAATCACGTATTAAATAAGATTTTACTCCCATATCCTCTAACCTAAAATAAACCTCTTTAGGGGTTTTGGTGTGAATTGTAGAATAAACTTTATGTCCTGTTAGAGATGCTGTTACTGCCATATTTGCCGTTTCTTCATCTCTTATTTCACCAATCATAATTACATCTGGATCTTGCCTTAATATGCTTCTAAGTCCAGTAGAAAATGTAATATTTGCTTTTTTATTTAAGCTTACTTGGTTTATTCCTTCTATCATAACTTCTACCGGATCCTCTAATGTTGTTATATTAATTTCATTTTTATTTATTTCCCTTAATATAGAATATAAAGTCGTTGATTTGCCACTTCCAGTTGGTCCATTAATTAAAATAAGTCCATTTTTTAGAGATATTATTTTGTTTAATTTTTCCCTTTGATAATTACTCATATTAATCTTACTTATATCATGTTCAAAAATTTCTCCGTATAAAATTCTAATAACTAATTTCTCTCCATAAATAATTGGAATAGTTGATAATCTTAAATCATATTCCTTCTCATTTAGTTTTATAAGTGCTTTGCCGTCTTGAGGCCTTCTTCGTTCTGTAATATCCATATTTCCTATAATTTTAATTTTAGATAGTAGCCTTTGGTATTCGTCATATTTAATCTTTGCAAAGGGTACTAATACTCCATCTATTCTTATCCTTATTAGAACTTCTTCTCTTACTGGTTCAAAATGTATATCTGAAGCTCTTTCTATAATTCCTTTAGATAATACTATATCTAATAGTTTTTCTTCTGTTCCTAAAAATACCTTGTAGATTAAGTCTAAAATATATTCACAACTAGCTTCAAGTAAATTTACCTTTTTGTTAAATATAAACTCAATTTCATCTATATTTTCTAAAAATTCCTTATTTGAAAGTATAAATATTTCTTTCTCTGAAGCTTTTATTGGTAAAATACAGTTTTCCTTAATTTTATTAATTCCTAACTTTCTAGCAATGTTTATATCAATTTCAAACAAGTTTATTTTATCCATTTTAAATCACCTTTTTAATTTATGTCCATCTGAAGGATTTTTATACAATATTATCTAATTTAATTATGGCTTTGATTTACTAGTTCCTTAATTTATACCATAAATATAAGGTAGTTCAAATTGAACTACCTTAATATATAATTTATAAATATTATTCTATCTTCAGTATAAAATTAATTTATTTAATAGTTTTACTATTCATAAATTCAGTAAAAATACTACTTTTTTCTTTTACTATAGACACCTCATCGATATCAGAGGAATTTTTTTTCATCACTTTTAAAATCATATAATCTTTCATATCCATTGATTTATCATTTGATTTTAATTTATAAGATACTTCATATTAATAATGTATAAATTCATAATCTTTATAAGTATCATTTTCTGATTCTTTAGTTTTAACTATTTTAATATCTGTTATATCATTTATATTATTCTTACTTATCACAGTATAATAAATATGAGGAATTAAGTTAGACATTGAATTCTCAAATCCATTTTCTGCAAAGTATTCTCCAAAACTCACTTTTAGTTCCTCTACATATTTGTCCAAATTCTCTTCTGCTTCCTCTATGTCATTTTCTTCTTCCTCAAAAAATGTAATACCTTCATATGTCTTTACGGATAATAGCTTATTTATAAAATTATCTATTGTTTTTTATTCATTTATAACACTTTTTACAATTACCTCTTTCTATTTACTTATTGTCTAATTCAAGTTCTTTAGACAATTGTATATATGATTCATGACTACCTGTGCAAATTACTGAGTTAGTGTCTATCCGTCCTTCACAAACCTTTCTAGATGATTATAACTAATCTTTACTTTGAATAAGGCTTATAATATTATATTTCCATTTCTACTATTATATCTATATCACTCTTCAATAACTCTAACCTCCAATACCATTAGTATCTATATTACTATAATATTTGTAAATTTTATGCACATATCAACATTATTGCCTAATAGATACTAATTTTTAAATAAAAAAGGACATTTATAATTTAATATAAATATCCTTAATCATAATTTATAAAATAGTATTTTCCTTCTTTATCACTTAATTCACTTATAGCTCCATCTTCGCAAATATAAACTTTTTCTACATTTGGTTCATCTCCGCCTATAAATAAAATATTTCCATTAGAGTCTTTTGATAAACCCTTATCTAAATTGATTATTTTAGGAAAATCATATACCAATCTTTTTATCTTTCCATCATTATATCTATATAATGAATAATTATTATTTTCAATTTTACCTATTATATATATCCCATCTTCAGTACATTCTACATCGCTAACGTCAACTATATTTTCAATTGAATTCTCTAATTCTCCATTTTCATTTATAAACTTTAATGTTTTTTTCTTTTCTTCCTTTTGCTGTAAAAATACTACTCCATTATTTAAAACCTCTAGATACTCTACATATCCAGAATCTAGCTTATAAATCAATTTTTCTTCATTTCTATCTACATTATACATGAAGATTCCATTATTCTTCGAATCATCAATTCCATAGTAAACTAAAGACTCACTACTATACCAGTCAATTAACTCACCAGATATAGATACATTACTATTTATATCTACAAATTTATCTTTATTAAGATCCTTCACTTTAAGATTCAAATATATATCTTTTAGAAAATAACTTAGATAATTTCCTTCTGGAGATAACTTAGGTGAAAAAATATCATTAGTTTCATCAATTATTTTATCTTTTCCTAAATAATGTATTTTGAATTCTCCATCTTCATTAAAAATATAATTATTACTTTTAGAATTATAAGAAGCAATAATATAGTTAGGTTCTATTTCTTCATAAATTCCATTATTTAAATTATATGTCTTGTAGTTACCATTATTTTCAATAACAACTGATCCATTATTTATTTCAATACTTTCCTTATCTTCAAGTGTATTTTTGCAACCATAGTTAAGACTAGTTAATAATATAATTAAGCTTACTAGGATATATTTCTTTTTTCTTCTATAACTCATTTTCTACCTCTTACTACAATAATTCTCCCATACAAATAAATCCTGCTTCCCCAATCATATATACATCTCCACTATTAATCTGAACTTCTAAATTTCCCCCCAAGGTTTTTACATTAACTTTATCTAAACATATTCTAAGTTTATTTAAGGCTACTACTGAAGCACAACAACCAGTTCCACAGGCTAAGGTAGCACCAGCTCCTCTTTCCCAAGTTTGAACTTCTATATTATTTTCATTAATTATGTTTACTAAATTAACATTTGTTTTTTCTATAAACAAATCATAGTTTTCTATTATTCTACCATCTTCTATTGAGTATTCCTTATTATTATTAATTAATATTGTATGTGGTACACCCATTAATAAACTAGTTAATTTATAAGTTTTATTACTAATTATTACTTCTTCGTTAATTAATTTATCTTTATCTTTTAATAATATATCTTTTCCTTTGAAACTAGCCTTTCCCATATTAACTTTAACTAGAATAACTTTACCATTCTCTATATATAGCTTAACAGCTTTAACTCCATCCCCTGTTTCAATATTCAGCTCTGTTTTCTTAATTTTCTTAATTTCATACAAATATTTTGCAAAGCATCTTATAGCATTTCCACACATATTTGCTCTTGAACCATCACTATTAATAATCACCATCTTAGCATCAGCAATACTAGATTCTCTAATTATAACTAAACCATCTGCACCTATACCAAATCTTCTATGACAATACTTTTTTGCAAGTTCTACTTCTTTATTAATTAATAACTCTTGAGTATCTTCTATTAGAATAAAATCATTACCTAACCCTTGCATTTTTACAAAATTCATAAAATCCCTCCTTTTAGCTTTTATTCCATTGATAAGACTTACTATTAAATGTTATACTATCCTTATGTTATTACCAAAGAAAGGATGATACTTATGGCTTTGGATGGTATCTACTTATATAGTTTATTACATGATTTTAAAAAATCAATATTAAATTGTAAAATAGATAAAATTAATCAACCAGAAAAAGATGAAGTAATTTTAACACTAAGAAAGGATAGAGAAAATATTAAATTATTGATCTCTGCTTCTTCCAAATTTCCTAGAATTCATTTAACTAATGTAAGCAAACCAAACCCACTTCAAGCACCAATGTTTACTATGGTAATGAGAAAATATTTAATTGGCGGAAGAATTACCAATATAACTCAATTAAATGGTGATAGGATCATTCAATTACATATTGAATCTACTGACGAACTGGGGTTTGATAGTAAATATATATTAATAGTTGAAATAATGGGGAGACATAGCAATATTACACTTGTTAGAGAAAGAGATAATAAAATTATGGAATGTATTAAGCATATTTCTTCAGATGTAAACACATATAGAGTTTTATATCCTGGAATAAGCTATGTATATCCTCCTAGTTCTCCAAAATTAGATCCATTTAGTTTTTCTTTAGATGATTATAATTTCTATTTAGAACAAAATAATATAGCTATAGATGAATTTTTCTTCACAAATACTTTTACAGGTATAGGGAAGCCATTATCTAGAAGCTTATATATAAATTTCCTACAAGATAATGATAACATAAATAATTATAATATTTTTAATTTCTTCAAAATATTCATGAAAAATATTGAAAATAACTTTTCATTTAATATCTATAAGGAAAATGATATTTTTAAAGATTTTTATTGTATCAACTTATCTTTATATGAAAACAAATATTCTAAAGTGAATTTTCATAACCCCAATTTATTATTAGATGAATTTTTTACTATTAAAGATAAGCAAGATAGGCTTCTTAGTAGAAGTATAGATTTACAGAAGCTAGTAACTACAAATATAGATAGATGTAATAATAAAACAAAGAAATTAAAGAATATTTTGAAGGAGTGTGATGAAAAACTAAAGTATAAAATTTTTGGTGATTTATTAACTTCTTACATTTATATGATTAATAAGGGAGATAAAGAAATCAAGGTTCTAAACTTTTATAATTCAAATGAAGAAGAATATATCACTATAAAATTAGATGAAAATAAATCACCTTCAGAAAATATACAAGGTTATTATAAAAAATATAATAAATTAAAGAAATCAGAAGAGTCTGCTATAGAACAACTAGAGAAAAATGAAGAAGAACTTGAATATTTAAATTCAGTATTTACCAATATTATAAATTGTGAAAATTATGTTGAAATTAATGATATAAAAAATGAATTAACTGAAACTGGATATTTAAAATTCAAAGGGAACTCTAAAAACAATAAAAAAAATAAAGCTTCTAAGCCTATCCATTTAATTTCTTCTGATGGAATTGATATTTATATTGGGAAAAATAACATTCAAAATGATTATTTGACTTTAAAATTTGCCAATAAAAATCATTTATGGCTTCATACTAAAAATATACCTGGTTCACATGTTATTTTGTGTAGTTCCAATCCTAGCGATAACTCTATAGAGGAAGCTGCTATACTTGCAGCTTATTATAGTAAAGCAAAAAATTCTACAAAAGTACCAGTAGACTATACTCTTGTTAAAAATATTAAAAAGCCTAATGGTGCCAAACCAGGAATGGTTATATATCATACTAATTATACAATTTACACTGAACCAAGTAATTACAACCATTTTAAATTTGAAAATAATCAAATAATCAAATAAAACAATTCCTTCAAATATAGAATAATTTCTAATATTTGAAGGAATATTTTTTATCTAAATATATTTTTATATATGATTTATAAGCATATCTCCATCATTTTTTATTAATTCATTATCAAAATATTGATAATAATAACATTTTAATTTCCCATTATAAAGCTTTCTATTTTTACTTGATTTAATACCAAATGGAACTTCAAATTTTTCGAAAGAAGTCAATATATTGTAATCCCAATTTAAGAATCTTCTCTTATATTTACCAAATATATTATAAAGTTCTTCAACTTCCTTTTTTTCACCTAGTCTTTCTCCATAAGGAGGATTTGATATTATAAATCCATACTTATCACTATTAGAAAAGTCTTTAAAATCTCTTCTTTGGAATTCTATATATTTAGAAACTCCTGCTTTTTCAGCATTACTTCTAGCTACTTTTAATATTCTTCCGTCTATATCATAGCCTAAAAGCTTTATGTCCTTATGCTTTATAACTCGTTCTGCACCTTCTCTTACTTGTTCAAATATATCTTCATCCATTGATGGCCATGTTTCACATGTAAATGACCTACATAAGCCTGGTGCTATATTTTGCATAATCATGGCAGCTTCTATTAATATAGTTCCTGATCCACAAAATGGATCTACTAAAGTAAAATCTTCTTTCCATCTAGAAATTAATACCATAGCCGCTGCTAAAGTTTCTTTTAAAGGTGCTGCACCAGCTTCTTCTCTATAACCTCTTTTATGTAAACCTGGACCAGATGTATCAATAGTTAAGGTTACAACATCTTTTAATATAGAAACTTCGATTTTATATAACGGTCCATCCTCTGAAAATTGCGTTATTCCATAAGAATTTGTCATACTATCAACTATAGCTTTTTTTACTATAGATTGACAATCTGGAACACTATGCAAAGTTGATTTAACTGACTTTCCATTTACGTGCATAATTCCATTAACAGGAATTAAGTCGCTCCATTTAACATTCTTAGTTCCTTGAAATAACTCCTCAAAACTTCTTGCTTCAAACTCTGCCATTTTTATTAATATTCTATCTGCAGTTCTTAAGTGAATATTAGCTATTGCTATATCCATCTCATCTCCTTGAAAATGCACCTTACCATTTTCTGTCCTTAAATCTTCATAGCCTAAAGCTTTTAATTCCTTTGCAGTTATACCTTCTAACCCAAAGGTAGTTGTAGCAATTAAATTATATTCCATACTTTTCACCTTTTTATCCTTCGTATATTTTAACAGAATCAGAACCGTCAATTTCGTCTATTTCTACTGCTATAATTTCGCTTTTAGATGTAGGAATATTTTTACCAACGTAATCTGCTCTTATAGGTAATTCTTTATGTCCTCTATCAATTAATACAGCTAATTGAATTTGTGCTGGCCTTCCAGAATCAACTACAGCATCAATTGCTGCTCTTACAGTTCTACATGTAAATAAAACATCATCCACTAATATAACTTTTTTTCCAATTATGTCTACACCTAAATTTGAATTATTAACTCTTGGAGTATCTTTAATTTCTGTTATGTCATCTCTATATAAAGTTATATCCACTGCTCCAACAGGTACAGTAACACCTTCAATATTTTCTATGTTTTTAGCTATTCTTTCTGCTAAAGGATAACCCCTTCTTTTAATACCTACTAAAACTATATCTTCAACACCTTTATTCCTCTCAATTATTTCATGAGATATCCTAATTAGTGTTCTTTTAATGGCTTTATCATCTAATAAATTTGCTTTTAACTTCATTTTATCACCTCTATTTTCTTAATATTTCTAATAAATCTAAATAATACTTTGGTAATTCAGAATCAAATTCCATATATTCCTTAGATGTAGGATGTATAAATCCTAATGTTTTTGCATGTAAAACTTGACCATTTAACTTAAACTTTTGTTTCTTACTTCCATATAAAGGATCCCCAACTAATGGATGCCCAATTGAAGCCATATGAACTCTTATTTGGTGAGTTCTTCCTGTTTCTAATATACATTTAATTAAGGATGTATTATTATTATACTGCTCTAAAACCTTATAATGTGTTATAGCTCTTTTTCCATCCTCAACTATAGCCATCTTTAATCTATCCTTTTTATTTCTTCCTAATGGTTTATCTATAGTTCCTTCTAACTTACTAAATTTCCCTTCAACCAAAGCATAATATTCTCTTTTAATGCTATGCTCCTTAAATTGCTCTGCTAAGGCATTATGTGATTCATCATTTTTAGCTATTACTAATATTCCAGAAGTATCCTTGTCTATCCTATGAACAATCCCAGGTCTAATAACTCCGTTTATTCCAGATAAGTCATTGCAATGATATAATAAGCCATTTACTAAAGTTCCTGAATAATTCCCAGGAGCTGGATGAACAACTACACCTTGGGGTTTATTTAGTACTATTACATCTTTATCTTCATAAATAATATTTAATTCCAGTTTTTCTGGCTTTACATCTAATTCTACCGGCTCTGGCATGATAACTTCTATTATATCTTTATCTTTCAATTTGTAATTACTTTTTACTTTCTTTGCATTTACAGTAACTGAATCCGAATCTATTAATCCTTGTATAAATGATCTAGATTTCCCTTCAATATTAGTTGATAAGTATTTATCTATTCTTGATCCTATGTCATTTTCATTTGTTATTTTAAAAAATAATTTATCCATTAATTAATCTCCATATTTTTTAATTCTTAACACATTATAATATATCGAAACTTTACACTCAATAGATAAGCTTAATTAAAGCAAAAAAAAATCCGTATAAAACGGATTTTTATTCTGTTTGTGCAAAAAAGCTTTTTATTTCATCCATATCTTCAGTATACATCTCTTCAACTTCTTCTATGTTTTTATGAGATAATTTTACACTGTCTTCCTTTTCTAACTTTTCCACTGGCTCAGAAACATTATAATTTTTAGTTAAGTCCTTTTCTAATTCATCAAAGGTTTCAGTTTGTGCATTCATAAAGTTTCTAAATTTTGCCCTAAACTTTATAAATTCTTGTTTTACTTTTTCATATTCATCATTAATTGATACTACATCATTATGAGCCTTATCTATAATTCTCTTAGCTGCTTCATTAGCATTTTTTAAAATCATATCAGATTCCTTTTGAGATGTTTCTCTAGCTTGCTCTGCAGCATTTTGTGCTAATAATAAAGTGTTTTGTATAGTATTTTCTATTTTTACATAGTGTTCTAATTTTTCATTTACTCTTGATAAATTTTCTTTAAGTCTTGAATTCTCCTTATAAAGCTCTTCATAATTTTCTATAACATCATTTATAAATTCATCAACTTCATCACTATCATAACCTCTAAATCCCTTTTTAAATTCCTTGTTGCTTATATCCATTGGAGTAAGCTTCATAAAATCACCTCTACCTATTATTATATATATTTTTTTATTATAATTCTTTGTTTTCCACTTCTTGTTTCACCAATTATATCTCCAATTATATACTTTCCACTACCTCTTATAGTTAGTCTGGCTCCTTTTACAAGCTCCTGACTTTTATCTTTTGATTTAACATAATTAACTAAAACCTTACCATTATCTAATAATTCTATGGCTTTAGATCTAGACACATTTGTAAGTTTTGCTACAACACTATCTAAACGAAGTGATTGCACATTAATTGAAATCTCCTCAAAATCTATAGAAGGCAAATCATCCAAATTGTATAGAAGATTTATTTCTACAGGTGATTTTCCAATAGAAGATAAATTATTTATAATATAACTACTTATATCTTCCATCATAGGAACATATGCTTTAGCTCCCTTTACAACTACATCTCCAATTTTATTTCTATCTATTCCCAAAGATAAAATTGCACCTAGATAATCCTTATGTTTTAACTTAGAAAAATTAGATTTATTTTTAATTTCAAGAACTTCCATAGGATATTTAATATCATATAAGTTATTAAATGATATTATTCTTCTTTCAGCTTCTTCAAAAACACCATTAGTAGTAATTTTAAAATTGCTGCTTTCACAGTTATTTTGAAAGAAACTCCAAATATTAGGTGGACAAAAACTATTTGAAAAAATAGTTATATCTTTCTCAACAGCTAATTTGTAATTTTCATATATCTTTATAGCCTCATTTACATCATCATCAGTAAAATTTTTAAGAATATATTCTTTATTAACCATTAAATAATATCCTTATATAAGATAATAACATAATTGCAAATAATGGTGAAAAATCAATAATATTATTCTTAAAAATCTTATTTTGTATAATTTTAAAAGGTTTTAATACCGGGTAGTTAAATGATGTAATTAAACTATATATAAAACTTTCTTTAATAGTTGGGAATAGAGATAATATTATTTCTGCCATAATAGTTATTTCTAATATTATTGTTAATAATCTTATTATTAAAAAAACTATATTTATTTAAATCTCCTCCTACTTGTTCCAGTTAAATAAGGCCTTAGAGCTTAATTCATTTTTAAGTTCATTTGTTACCTCAACATTTGATGGTGATAATAAATAAACCCTTTGCTCTATTTCTTGTAAAGTTGCTCCTAAAACATAGCAAGACCCACTTATAAAGTCTACTAATCTTTGTGCTATTTTAGTTTCTAAAGTTGTTGCATTTACTAGAACAATTTTTCTAGCTTTAATAGCGTCTGCAATTTCTCTAGCATCATCATAATTAGTTGGTTTAGTCACCATAACTTTTGCAGTAGATGCCGTATGAATATTAACTACTTTATTTCCTTTTTGTTTTGAAATTATTGGTTCAATTTCTTCTTCTACTTCTTCTTCTATTTCATTTTCTTCTAAATCATCGAAGTCATCTTCATAATCTCCAAAACCCATTATTTCTTTAAACTTTCCAAACATATTAGACATTTGACAATCCTCCTACTACATTTCTTTTTCCAAAAATCCCCTCTCCAATTCTCACCAAATTAGAGCCTTCTTCTATGGCTATATCATAATCATGTGTCATACCCATTGATAAAATTTCCATACAGATATTTTTATATGTATTCTTATTTAAATTATCGAAAATAGTTTTCATTTCTTTAAAGTAAAATCTATTTTCTTCTGTATTACCTTTTGGTATTATAGCCATTAATCCTTTGATTTTAATATGATTGCATTTTTCAATTTCAGTAATAACATTATTTAAATCTTCTTTAAAAAATCCTCCTTTGCTTTCTTCTTTTCCAATATTAATTTGAATTAAAAGATTAGCTATAGTATTTTTTTTAGAAAATTCATCTTCTATTTTTTTTAATAGCTTTATACTTGATAAGGAATGAATTAAATAAACCTTATCCACTAAATACTTCACTTTATTTGTCTGCAAATTACCTATAAAATGCCACCTTATATCATTAGGTAAAATTTCTTCTTTATTAATAAGCTCTTGAACTTTGTTTTCTCCAAAATCTCTTTGTCCTAAATCATAAGCGAATTTTATATCTTCTATAGGTTTTGTTTTAGATACAGCTACAAGTGTTATATTATCTGGTATATCTCTTTTAATTCTACTTAAATTTTCTTCAATACTCACTGTACATCCTCCTAAAGAAGTTTTTTACATATTTAAATAGTTCTTCAAAAAAACCTAAATTCCTTCAAATTTTATTATTTTTTAGTAAATTTATTTTGATTCATATCTTTCCATATACTTTACTTCTGTATTTTGTTTTGTTGCAGGTATAATTATTTCATCCATTATTTCTATTTCTACTTTAATTTTTCTTAGTAGTAGTTCTTGGATTATACTCCCATCTGCAAGTAATGATGCCTTAATCTCTTCAGGATTTCCTATTACATAAACGTAAAAAGGAGCAAAAATGCTAGATTCATCTTCAAAGCCAATAAATGCCCAATAGCAACTAACTGATGTATTTGGCAATATTCTGTGATTATTCATTGATATTGCTTGTGCTCCTGCACCTCTTAGTTCATTTAATACATGTGCCATATCATCTTCATGGAGCATTTTTCTTAATACTTCATATTCAGGATCTAACAACTTATTGATATCTCCATCTTGCAATTTAATAATTAATCCAGGTCCCTTTATGGTAGATAATCCACTTAAGGCTCCATAATCCACTAATTGTCTTTTCATATCTTCAACTAACTTCTTACTTTTCTCCGGATCATTATCATCATATTTACTAATTTGATATCTATAATTAATATTTTCACTTTTAAGATTATCTATTTCTTTATAAAGCTGATTTCTTTCCTCAACTGCTTTTTTATAGTCTATAGCGTTTAAGGATGACATACTTTTCGTAACTTCACTTAAATCAATATTATTTGTTATTAAAAATCCAGTAAAAATTGATGCTAATAAAATAAACCCTTTTGCCTTATTAACCTTCATTTATTCACCATTTTTTCGAGACTTGAACCTTTCAATTAACAATCTTCTTATTACAGCGAAGTTATCAAAAATTCTTCCTCCAAAAACTATAACAGCAGCTATATACATTGGTATTCCAAGCTTATCTCCTAGATAAGCAAGACCTGCAGCTAAAATTGCATTACCAAAAAATCCAGAAATAAAAATATCAGCCTTGAAATTTTTTGATAAAGAAGCTCTAACTGCACCAAACACTGAATCTAAACAAGCAAGTATTGCTACAGAAATATATGAAGAAAAGGTTTCTGGTATATTCACATGCAATATTAGCCCTAAAAGCACCCCTATTAAAAGTCCTATAAATGCTATCATATTAATCCCCTTTCCTTCTACTCTACTGGTTTAATATACTCATTCTTTAAAGATTGAGTTGTTTTATTTATTACAATTTCATCACTTTCTTTTACATCACAATAATAATTTTGTAACGCACCATAATCTAAAACTCCTTGAAAATTAGCTGCTACACTTAGTGCTTGTTTATCTCCTAGAACTTTAATTATTATTTTTTCCTTAGGATCAATTTTGGCACTAGTTCCAACCCAAATCCAATTTCCAGAATTTTTAATTCCAGTTTGAGGTGTCAATCTATAATCATTTATTGATATAGCTTCTGCTTTTATATATCTAAGAGAATTAACTACATGAACAATTTCATCTTCAGTTATAACACTTCTAGAACTATCACTACTTGATCCAAATATATTAGACTTTGGTGTTATTGTTATTATAATACCAGGACCCTTAACATCTACTAAACCTAAATTCATTCTAGCATTATCTAATTGCTTTTTAATTTCTGCTTCAACAGCACCCTCTTGGGATACTTTTTCTTCTAATAGCTTTAATTCATCTGATAAAGAAGTATTAACTTTCGTTAGTTCTTCCTTTTCTTTTTTTAACAATTCTATTTCTGATACAATATCTAAATTCTTATTAGACATATTTGCCTTGTTTTTTTCATTTAACATTTTAAATTGATGTGCTAATAAGAAGCCTAAAAATGCACAGACTATAGCTAGAAATATTTGTGATGTAACTTTCTTCATATAACTTCTCCCTTTCTATTAACTTTGCTTAATTACAGGTGTTCCTTCCAAACTCATATCTATATACCCCTTTGTAATAGTTCCTTGTTCTATAAGGTTCAAAGCTATATTTACCTTATTTATTAAATCCAAACTATCTCCTAATATTATCTCTACATCTCCTATGTAACAAATAATATTATTTAAATCTAATATATTTATTTCTGATATTCTTAGTTCTTCAGGTATAACTTCTATCATCTTATAAAAAGTATCTAAAACTTTAGACAATTCATCATCATCTAATATTTTACTTCCAACTTGTTTTTCAGATACATCAACACCTGATAACTTAGTTAAATTTCTGTCTCCTAAATTATCTAGTTCTTCTACAATTAAACCTTTATTATTAATAGCCTTTATTTTATCATTACTAATTAGATAAAAGGCTATTTTATTTTCAACTACATTAATATTAATAGTGTTAATACCTTTTTTCCTTATACTAACATTTTCAACATATGGATCAGTTTTTAATTCCTTTTCTATCTTAGTATAATCTAAGGTAAAGATATTTTTACCTAGATTATATTTTAACTTTTCCTGCAAGCTTTCATTAGATATTGTAACTAATCCAGTAATATTAATTTTTTTTAAATTAAATATTGGAGCCTTGTATATAAAAATAATAATTCCAATTATAAAAACAAATAATCCTAGCACTATTCTTTTTATAAGTTTTTTTCTTCTTTTCTTTATTACATATTTATTCAAATTAGTATTCATAGTTCTCCTACTTTTACATAATAATATATCTTTCAAATAATAATATATAATTTAATAATATCACTTTTAGGTTATTTTTTCATTATAAATTTTTACTTCACTCAAAAATTTATAATAATTTAATACTTTTAATGTTAATATAGTTGAAATATAAAAAAGAACTGATTTTTTTCGTTAAAAATCAGCTCTTTTTTTAAATTTATATATCTTTACCTTGAATCTGCCTCGATATGTTTAAAAGAATTCCCATAGCAGTCATATTAATTACTAATGATGTACCACCATAACTTATAAAAGGCATTGGTACTCCAGTTACTGGCATAGATCCAGTTACAACTGCAATATTTATTATAGCTTGAACTGCTATTATAGATGTTATTCCTATACCTAATAAAGTTCCATAGGAATCCTTAGCCTTCATAGCTACTTTTATTCCCCTCCATACAAAGAAAATAAATAATAGTATAATAAATAAACATCCAATTAAGCCAAGTTCTTCACCAATTATAGAAAAAATAAAGTCATTATGCGGCTCTGGCATATATAATGTTTTTTGTCTAGACTGTCCAAGCCCAAGTCCCGTTACTCCACCTGCACCTAAAGCGTAAAATGACTGTATCAATTGATATCCATCTCCTGCTGGGTCTTGCCAGGGATTTAAAAAATTTAACATTCTTGCTCTTCTATAATCTTCTCCAAATATAAAAAACATTACTGCAACTAGTAAAACAGGAGCAACTTTACCAAACAAATCTTGTATTCTTCCTCCTGCAACAAAAAGCATTATAAAAGTAACTATCATAATAATTGCTGCAATACTTAAATTCTTTTCAGCTAAAATCATAACTGCAAAAAAACCAGATACCCCTAAATAAGGAACTATTCCCGACCAAAACTTTTTAATTCCCTCACCCTTTGCATCTAAACTCATTGCTAAAAAAATTACAACTGCATATTTAGTTAATTCAGATGGCTGAAAGGATAGTGGCCCTAATTGTATCCACCTTTTAGCTCCATTTACTGCTGGAAAGAAAAATACTGCAATCAATAACGGAACAGTAGTAATAAGTATGTGTGGGGTGATTTTACGCAATTTATGATAATCAAAATTTGACATAACTCCCATGGCTATTAATCCAGTTATAGCCCAAATTAGTTGTTTCTTTAAATATACCATACTATCTCCGTCTTTAAACATAGCATAGTATGAACTAGCGGAATAAATCATAATTACTCCTATTGCAAGCAAAAGAATGACAGCATAAAATATACCATAGTCTATTTCCCCTATTTTAGCCTTTTGTTTTGCTGCTCTCATATAACCTCCTCCAATCAATGATTAAAGGGCCATAAATCCTACAAAGCATAACACTACTGTAATAACTGCAAAAACTGTTACAATTTTAGTTTCACTCCATCCTATTTGTTCAAAATGATGATGAATTGGTGCCATTTTAAATAATCTTTTACCTCTTAACTTATATGATGAAACTTGTAAAATTACTGAAATTGTTTCAAAAACATAAATTCCACCAACTATAAATAAAATAAGTGGTAACTCCAATATTAATGCAATAGTAGCAATTGCACCACCTATTGCTAATGAACCTGTATCTCCCATAAATACCTTAGCTGGATAAGCATTAAATTTTAAGAATCCAAGTAAACCACCTGCTAGTACTATAGAAAATATAGCTAGAGATTCATGTCCCATAGTAAAAGCTACTACTCCAAAAAAGGTTAAAACCAATACACTTATAGTAGATGCTAATCCATCTAATCCATCAGTTAAATTAACAGCATTAGTAGCTCCTGCATAGTACACTATAACAAATGGTATATATAGAACTCCTAATGGTAATATTGTATTTATGAATGGAAATCTTAAGCCCGTTCCTAAATTTACATAACCATAAACTGCAATTGCAGTAGAAAAAATTATTAATAATAACATTTTTTGCCAAGCTTTTAAACCTTCATTATCTTTTTTCAATATCTTTAATATATCGTCTAAAAATCCAATAAATCCAAAAGCTATTAATGAATAAAGTGCAATCATAGCTTCATCTGTAAGACTAAATCTCATAACTAACATAACTATTGATGTAGAAATAATGAATATTAACCCACCAATAGTTGGAGTTCCAGCTTTTTTAAGATGACTTTGAGGCCCTTCTTTCCTAATATTTTGCCCAAATTTTAGTTTTGTTAGCATAGGTATTATTATTGGTCCTAATATAATTGTTATTATAAAAGATAATACTAAACCTATAGCTATCTTTGATGTTATAATGTCTATTAACTTCTCCCCCATTGTCACTGCCTAAGAAGGCAGTTCACCTCCTTTGTTATATTTGTACTTCCTCTAAAGAACTTACTATTTCTTCAAACTTCATTCCCCTTGATGCTTTAACTAAAATTACATCATTCTTTTTAATGATTTTGTTTAAATTACTAATAAAGTCTCCTTTATTCTCAAAGGTAATAATATTATCTAAAGTATATCCCTTTTTATAGCAATCTTTATACTTACCAATTGCTATTAATAAATCAACTTTTTCTTTAGCATAATACCCAACATCAGTATGTGCATTTATAGATTCATCACCAAGTTCATTCATTGTTCCTAGTATCGCAATTTTTCTTCCATCTTTATATGAATTAAGAACATCAATAGAAGACTTCATTGAATCAGGACTTGCATTGTAACAATCATTTATTATTGTGAAGTTTTCTCTTTTTATTACTTGCAGCCTCATAGATGTAGCTTCTAAATTCTTAATTCCTTTTTTCATTTCAGAAAAGGAAACATTTAATTTCATTGCCACAGCTATTGCTAGCATCGAATTTAAAACATTATGCTTACCTGCCATTGGAATCTCAAAATTAAATTCCTCTTCTTTAGCTTTTACTGTAAAGGAAGTTTTATCTTCCTTTAGTATAATATTAAAAGCATAGACATCATATTCATGATTATATCCAATTCTTAAAATTTCAAAACATTTATTTTTAATTTTTAATAAATTATTATCTTCACCATTAATTATTAAAGTATTACTTTCGTTAAAATAATTAAATATCTCTGATTTTGCTTTTAAAATGTTATCTTGAGTCTTTAAATTCTCAATATGAGATAAACCTATATTGGTAATAACTGCAATATCAGGCCTTGCACAGTTTGCAAGAACATCTATTTCTCCTAGATTACTCATTCCCATCTCTAATACTGCAACATCATAGGAACTATCAAGTTCTAATATCATAAGTGGTAATCCTATTTGATTATTAAAATTACCTTTAGTCTTAAAAACCTTATACTTATCGCTTAAGAATGAAGCTATTAAGTCCTTAGTTGATGTTTTACCACAAGATCCTGTAACACCAACAACCTTAATTCCAAGCTTTTTCCTATAGAAACTTGCTAAATCTAATAAAGCTTTTTCAGAATTTTCTACTTTTATTACAGTTCCTAAAGTCTTTAATTTTTCTACATCAAATAAAACTTCATCTACAATTGCTATTGAAGCACCTTTTTCAAAGGCCTCTACAACAAATTTATTACCATTGAAATTTTCTCCATTAATGGCTAAATAAATATTATTAGCTTCAATTTTTCTTGTATCTATACAAATTTTATTAAAGTCTTTTTTTCCTTCTACTATTACCTTTCCAGCAGTAGCTTCTAAAACTTCATTTAAAGATAATTCCACTGTTCACACCTCTATTATTTTCTTTTATTTGCTAGAATTTTATCAACTACTTCTCTTTCATCAAAATGAATTACACCTTCATTAGTAATTTGATAGTTTTCATGGCCCTTACCTGCAAGTACTACTACATCTCCCTCTTCTGCCATGCTTAAAGCAAGCTTTATAGCTTCTGATCTATCTTCTATTGCTATATAGTTTGATTTACTTATACCTGCTATTATTTCTTTTATTATAGCCATAGGATCTTCTTCCCTCGGATTATCAGATGTGATAACAGCTAAATCTGCTAATTCTGTTCCAATCCTACCTAATTCAGCTCTCTTTACCTTATCTCTATCTCCACCACATCCATAAACTGCAATTAATCTATTTTTAGTATAGTCTTTTAAAGTTTCTAGTATATTTTTAAGACCATCAGGAGTGTGGGCAAAATCGATTATTATTTCATATGGAATATTGTACTTATATCCTATTCTTTCACATCTTCCAGGTACTACTACATCCATTAGTCCTTCTTTGATGTATTTTTTATCAATATCTAGGACATTCATTGCAGCTATTGCTCCTAATGCATTATAAACATTATACTCACCTGGTAAAACTGAATTATAATTATCTCCATTTACGTTAAAGTGTATATCTCCTTCCTTTAACATAACTTCAGAAGCCTTAAAGTCACTTTCATCTTTTATTGAATATGTCTTTACTTCCTTATTTCCTAAACTTTCAATATCTGTTACTATTCTATATCCATAATCATCATCAATATTTATTACACAATTTTTACTTCTTTCAAATAATTTAAATTTAGCTTTGTAATAATTTTCAAAGGATTTATGGAAATCTAAATGATCTCTAGTTAAGTTAGTAAAAATCCCAACTTCAAATTCACATCCATAAACTCTATCTAGATATAATGAGTGTGATGACACTTCCATAACACAATATTCACAGTTATCATCTACCATATCTTTAAATAACTTTTGAAGTTCTAAAGACTCTGGAGTAGTTCTTTCTGATTTTACCTTTTTATCTCCAATATAATTAGCGATTGTACCAATTAATCCAACTTTCTTTCCTGCTTTTTCAAGCATAGATTTTAGTAAATATACTGTTGTAGTCTTTCCGTTAGTTCCTGTTACACCAATTAGCTTTAATTTTTTTGTTGGATGTCCATAATAATTTGCTGACATAGTTGCTAATGCTTTTCTGCCTTCTTTAACTAATATAACTGTTATTTCATCATTTTTTATATTTATATCTTTTTCGCATAAAATTACCTTTGCACCAGCATCAATAGCTTTAAAGGCATAATCATGTCCATCAACTTCAAAACCTGTAAGACAAACGAATAAATCACCATTTTTTATTTTTCTACTATCATATTGGATGTGGTTTATATCAATATCTTCAGTACCACTTAAGACTTCATAGTTTACTCCATTTAATAAATCTAATAACTTCATTTAATCATCTCCTTTATATTCTAAACGAAATCCCAATATCTTTTGTATATAAATTTAGCATGTGAGTTTCCCACATGCTAATGTAAAGGGATATTCTAATTAATCTCCATATTCTTCATTTAATACTAATTTAACATTAGTTCCCTTAGTAATTACCTCACCCTTTTGTATACTTTGTTTAGTTATTGTTCCTTCACCATCATAAGAAAAAGTAATTCCAAGATCATCTAAAATTTTCGTTGCTACTTCTAAGGTACATCCCCTTAAATCTGGCATAACAACATATTTATTATAAGACTCTATCTCTCCTGTGTCTATATTTATCTTAGAATTTTCTTTAATAGTATACCCTGGATAAGGTTTTACATCTGTAATTATATCCCCATTTCCCTGAATGTTATACCCTATATTATATTCTTTTAATATTTTTTTAGCTTCATCTACTTTAAGTCCTCTAATTTCCGGTATAACTACTTCTTTGACTATACTCTCAATATCATCTTTAGGCATATTTTCACTCATATAATTAAAAATATCTGTAAATAATATATTAGCTAGTGGTGCTACTATTTGTCCTGCATAATAAGTTCCAGTTCCAGGTTCATCAATAGAAATAAATACAGTAACTTGTGGGTTATCAGCCGGTGCAAAACCTGCTAAAGAAGAAATATATTTTCCTGATTCATATCCTCCACCCCTAGGATTTACTTTTTGAGCAGTACCTGTCTTTGCTCCTATATGATATCCTTCAACGTAAGCCTTACTTGAACCTCCATAAGAAACTGTTCTTTCTAAATAATCCCTTAGTATAGCAGTTTTTTCTTCTGATAAAACATCCACTATATTCGGTTCAAAGGATTTCTCAATAACTTTTTTACCTTCTTCATCAGTATAAGTTATTTCTTTCATTATATGGGGTTGTATTAAATCCCCTCCATTTATAATACTATTATAAGCAGTCATATATTGAACTGCATTTACTGTGTTTGTTTGTCCAAATGAAATAGTGGCTAAATCTGCCTCATTAATATTCTCCGTCTTCTTAATAATTCCCTTAGCTTCTCCTGGCAAATCTATACCACTTACTTGTCCAAATCCTAGTTTTTTAATATATTCATTTAGCTTCTCTTTACCTATTCTTTTACCAATTTCCATAAATCCAACGTTACATGAATTTTGTAGAATTTCTGGTAAGATCTGAGTACCATGCCCAGAAGTTTTCCAACATTTTATAGTATGAGGTCCAATTTTTAAACTACCATTACAAGTAAAAGTATCATTTTCATTAACCAATCCTTCTTCAAGGTTTCCTATCATTGTTACTACCTTAAATATTGATCCTGGCTCAAAGGTATCATTTACCAAATGATTTCTCCACATCTTTTGAACCTTTTCTGCTAAATTTGCTCCCTCATAATTTTCAGCACCTTCATAGGGATTATTAGGATCAAAATCTGGTTTATTAACCATAGCAAGAATTTCTCCATTGTTTGGATTCATTATTATAATTGACACTTGCTTTGCTAAATTGTCCTTATAACCCTTTTCTGCAACTTTTTCAGCAAAGGCTTGTAAATTTGCATCTATTGTTAGCACTAAATCTTTGCCATTTACTGGTGCAGTAAATTCTGAAATAGTATAAGGAAGTTCATCATTATACTTACTTAATTCTGATATTCTAAGACCCGGGGTTCCTGATAAATAATTGTTATATTCTAATTCTATTCCAGTTAGTCCTTTTCCATCTATATTTGTACTTCCTAGCACATGAGCTAGAAAATTTCCATTAGGGTAATATCTTTTTGTGTCTGGAGATACAATAACTCCAGGTATGTTTAAATTTTTCACTTTATCAGCTTGTTCTTTTTCTATTCTTCTAACTAAAATTGCAGCTCCTGCATCAGCTCCACTAGGTAATTTAGTATTTAATTTATCTAAAACCTTATTTACATCCATATTAAGAGCTTCTGCTATATTTGGAGCTATATCATTAATTGTAAGGCTTTCTTTTCTTAAATGTCCTTTAATCGAGTTTAAATCAAAATCCACTCTATATACATTAGCTGATACTGCAAGTTCTACTCCATTCCGATCTAATATCTTACCCCTACGAGCATCAATTTTAACTTCGCTAGTCCATTGTTCTTCAGCTCTTGCAGAGTATTCTTCTCTTTTAACTATCATTATATAAGATAGTCTTATTATTAAAATAGTAAATAAACATATTAACGTTGTAAGCGCTAATGATATTCTTTTTTTCATTAGCGCTTTATCTCTAAAAATCTTTTTATTCACATCAATGCCTCCATGTAATTAATTAATAACATGTAGAGTATTTTTATACCCTTTATCTGGCAAGTGTACTATTTTGTAGCTTATGTTACTCTCTAATATCTGCAAAGAAATCCTTAGTTATATTAATAGTTATAATATCGTCTTTTTGTGGAACTTTCATTCCCTCTTTACTTGCAAAGGCTTTAATTTCTCCAAGTGAAGAAAATTTTAACAAATTTACCCTTAAAGCTTCATTCTCTGCCGTAATTGTCTTTGCCTCATTCTTTACATTACTTAAGTCATTTTGTAATCTATAAACTCTTCCATCTCTAGCAATTGTTAAAACCCCTAATACTAAAGAAATAGATGCAACTTGTAAAATATTCTTTACAATGGCCTTTTTAGCTTCTCTTTGTTTTCTTTGCTGCTCTTTTCTTTGTCTCTCAACTCGTTCTCTTTCTTCTCTTCTTTTCTCTTCTTCAAATCTTCTCTTTGGACTTAGAACTGTATTTCCCCTAATATAATCATATTCCTTATTAACCATTTTATTACACCCCCACATTCCTTAACTTAATTTTTTTATTATATCCTCTCTATTACCCTTAACTTTGCACTTCTACTTCTTGGATTTTCTTCTACTTCTTCTTTAGATGGCTCAATAGCTTTTCGTGATATAATTTTTACTTTTGCTTTTCCACCACACACACATATTGGGAATTCCTTAGGACATGTACATACGGTTGCTAACTCTTTAAACTTTAGTTTTACAATTCTATCTTCTAAAGAGTGAAATGTTATTATTGCCATTCTTCCACCTTTATTTAATCTATTTACTCCATCCTCAATAGCTTTATTAAGTATTGATAATTCACTATTTACCTCTATCCTAATAGCTTGGAATGTTCTTTTTGCTGGGTGAGGTCCCTCTCTCCTAGCTTTAGCTGGTATAGCTGCTTTAATTATCTCCACTAACTCTAAAGTTGTTTCTATTCTTTTCTTTTCTCTATTTTCCACTATAAATCTAGCTATTCTTTTAGCAAACTTCTCTTCCCCATAATCTCTTATTATTCTATAGATTTCTTCTTCTGCATAATCATTTACTACTTCATAAGCAGATAATGAATTATCTCTATTCATTCTCATATCTAATGGGGCATCTTGCATATAGCTAAACCCTCTATCTCCTGTATCTAATTGATAAGAAGAAACCCCTAGATCCATAAGCATTCCATCTATCTTTTCAATTTCTAACTCATTTAATATGGAATCTATATTATAAAAATTATTATGTACATACTTTACATTTTTATAATTCTGTAGCCTATTGCTTGCTGCATTTAAAGCATCCTTATCTTGATCTATTCCTATAAGTAGCCCTTCATCCGAAAGATTTTTTAGTATCTCTGATGAATGACCTCCTCCACCTAAGGTTCCATCTACATATATTCCATTTTCTTTTATATTTAATCCATCTATACATTCATTTAAAAGTACAGATACGTGTTTAAATTCCATAATAATTCTCCTTATATTCCTAAATCACTCATTTTTTCAGCAATAGAATCAAAATCTATATCAGATTCATTATATTCCATCCATTTTTCCTTGCTCCAAATTTCAACTCTAGTTAATACACCTATACTTACTATTTCCTTTTCTATACCTGCATATTCTTTTAAATTTTGAGGAATTAGCCCTCTGCCTTGTTTATCTACTTCAATTTCACAAGCACCTGAAAAAAAGAATCTTACAAATGCTCTTGCATCCTTATTAGTAAGTGGTAAAGATTTAAGCTTGATTTCCAACGCTTTCCATTCTTCCATTGGATAAGCGTAAAGACATCCATCTAAGCCTTTAGTAATAACAAACTTACTACCTAAGCCTTCTCTCAGTTTAGAAGGAACTATCATTCTGTTTTTGGCATCTATTGCATGTTGATATTCTCCAATAAACATTTATTAACCACCTTCTCTAAAATTCTTCACCACTTTCAACCACTTTCAACCACTTTATACTATTATTTTATATTTTTTTTATAAATACTTCAAGATTAATTTATAATATTGGTATATTTTATTTAAAAAATAAAAAAGGTTGATAAAAATCAACCTTTCTTTTATTAAATCTTATACATTAAATCTAAAATTAACAACATCTCCGTCTTTCATAACATAATCTTTACCTTCTAATCTGTAAAGACCTTTTTCCTTTGCTGCAGCTTCAGATCCACACTCAACTAAATCATTATAAGAAACTATTTCAGCTCTTATAAATCCTCTTTCAATATCAGAGTGAATTTTTCCTGCTGCTTGTGGAGCCTTAGTTCCTTCTTTTATAGTCCAAGCTCTTACTTCTTGTACTCCTGCAGTTAAATAACTTATTAATCCTAATAACTTATAACTAGCTCTTATTAATTTATCTAAACCTGATTCTGTTAAACCATATTCACTTAACATTTCAAGTTTTTCATCTTCTTCTAATCCAGATAGTTCTTCTTCAAGCTTTGCACAAACTACTACCACTTCTGAGTTTTCAGATTCAGCATGTGCTTTTACCTTTTGAACATACTGATTATTTGTATTGCCTTCCATCATATCATCTTCTGATATGTTACAAGCATAAAGAACTGGCTTTGAAGTAATTAAGAATAATCCCTTTATTAATTCTTCTTCTTCGTCAGTTACTTCTAATGTTCTTATTGGTAAATTCTTTTCTAAATGAGCTTTTACCTTTTCCATTAAAGCATATTCTTCTTTAGCTTTTTTATCTCCTGACCTTACTTGCTTTAAACTTCTTTCCATTCTTCTTTCAAGAACTTCTAAGTCAGCAAATATTAATTCTAAATTTATAGTTTCTATATCTCTAATAGGATCAACAGATCCTTCAACATGAACTACATTTCCATCATCGAAACATCTTACTACATGAACAATGGCAGATACCTCTCTTATATGAGATAAAAACTTATTTCCAAGCCCTTCTCCTTTAGATGCTCCCTTAACTAATCCAGCTATATCATAAAACTCTACAGCAGTGTAAACTTTTTTCTTAGTGTTATACATTTTTTCTAAAACATCTAATCTCTTATCAGGTACACTTACTACTCCAACATTTGGTTCTATAGTACAAAAAGGATAGTTTGCTGATTCTGCTCCAGCTTTTGTTATTGCGTTAAATAAAGTACTTTTACCAACATTAGGTAAACCAACTATTCCTAAATTCATCTATGTACATTCCTTTCATTACTTATTCACATCTTTACATCTTTAAAATTATACTCTACTATCAAATTTTTTTCAATATATAAAGCTATTAACCTTATTAAGCAATGCTTTCATTCTATTTCCAGAGTAAAAGAAATATTTTGGATAAAAATAATAACAAGGAGGCGATATTATTGAAAAAGTTAAAAAAATTAACCTTAATAATTATAATACTTTTTTCTATACTAAGTTTAACTACATTAGAAACTAAAGCATCAGATGATTTAGAATTAAATTGGTATTTTGTTAAACGAGGTGATGCTAAAACACCAGAACAACCAAAGGAATCCCAAAGTTTTTTATCTGAATATGATGGTTATTATGTAGGAGATGTAAATTCAAAGGTTCTATATCTAACCTTTGATGAAGGATATGAAAATGGTAATACACCTAAAATATTAGATATCTTAAAAGAAGAAAAAGTACCTGCTGCTTTTTTTGTAGTTAAACCTTATATAAAACAACAACCTGATATAGTTAAAAGAATGGTAGAAGAAGGACACTTAGTTTGTAATCATACATCCCATCATACATCAATGGCTAGTATAAAGGATAGTGAAAAGTTCAAATTAGAATTTACCGAAGTTGAAGATGAATACAAAGCTTTAATAGGAGAAAATATGCCTAAGTTTTTTAGACCTCCTATGGGAAAGTACTCTAAAAACTCATTAAAACGAACTAAAGATTTAGGCTACAAAACTATTTTTTGGAGCTTTGCTTATAAGGATTGGCTAGTTGATAATCAACCTGAAGAAAAAGCATCTATAAAAAAAATAGTAAGTGGAGCACATCCAGGTTCTATAATGCTACTACATGCAGTTTCTAATACAAATGCAAAAATTCTAAAAGATGTTATTAAAGAACTAAAATCCCAAGGATATGAATTTAAATCATTAAATGAATTACCTTAAAAGAAAAATAGTCTCTTAATTTAGAGACTATTTTTTAGGATATATTATTTTATCTACTTCATTCATTAAATTATTTTTCTTTAAATAAGACTCTTGAATAATCTTATTAGCTTTTTCTTCTATTTCTGCACAGAATTCTTCTTCTCTTAAGAAATTTAAATTTACTTTAACATTGATTATAGCACTTTCAATTGCTGAATGTAATAAAGTTGTTGCTACTCCTGCATCAGAAACTAAATTTTTATTACCATATCTTATAGCAAATTCTATATTTTCATAAAACTTAATACATTCTTCTGCTAATTCCATAGGTGTATTCATTGCCTTAATTGTAAATTCTTTAATCTTTTCTTTTCTAAATTCTATTTCTTTTTCATTACTTTTAGGTAGTTTATAAGATTCCATAAGACTTAAGAAGTCTTTTCTGTCTTTTTCCATAAACTCTTTAGCAGCACCAACTAATTTTTTAGCTTCCTTATGTAAAATTATCATCTTTTGTTTTTCTTCATCTTCTAATGCTTCATAAGCTTTTTTACCTACAGTTAATGAATAAACCATAGAGTTTAAACTTGCAGAAAGAGCAAAAACTAAAGCTGCAGTGCTTCCACCACCTGGTGATGGTGCTTCTGAAGATAATTCCTGCAGAAAATTTTCTATTTTATAATCTTTAAACAACATTTTATTACCTCTCTTCTATTACATCACTATATACCTTTAGAATTTCATTAATAATATTTTTCTTTGAATACTTTTCTATACATTCACTTCTAATTTTTTCACAGTCATATGAATTAACATTTTCATTTAAATACTTCATAGCATTACCTAAATCATCAATATCATTAACTTTAACTAATAGGCCATTATCTTTATTAATAATATCCTCTGCCCCACCATTATAGGTTCCTATAATAGGTTTACCAGAAGCAAGTGCTTCAATATATACCACACCAAAGGTTTCATATTTAGAAGCAAGAACAAAGGCATTACATTTACTCATATACTTTGATACATCTTCTCTTGATAAAGCTCCTAAAAATTCTACTTGACCCTCTACTTGAAGTTCTTTAGATAAATTAATTAAGAATTCTCTCTGACTTCCATCTCCACCTATAATTAATTTAGTATTAGTATTTTTAAAGTATTTAGCAAAGGCTTTAATTAACACATCCATCCCTTTTTCTCCTTCTAAAAAGGCTAAAGAGAAAAAAGTAAATATATCATTAGTATCTTTACTAATCTTAAATCTTTCCACTGGAATTAAATTATGAATTACCTTAATGTCACTTCTTCCAGAGAAGTCACTAATTTCTTTTTTTAGTCTATTTCCTACTGCTATTAAAACATCAGCATCCAAATAAGACTTTTTAATAAATGGTTTATAACTATCCTTAATATAAATAGCAGTCTTTAAGGATGAATGTTCTGTTATAATTAAAGGAATATCATATTTTTTGGCTATATATGCAGCACTTATTCCTGCCCAAAAAGAAGATTGGCAATGTATTAAATCCACTTTTCCTTCTTTTTTTACAATTTCCTTATAAAGCCTATCTAATCTCCTATTAAAAATACTAAACATTTTAGGATTCTTTGGTAAGTAGTTAAAATTCTTATATCTATAAGTTCTTAGTTTATCTTCTATGCTGAAGTTAATTCCTATTTTTTCATTTATTTTAAATAATTGCGTTAATGGCCATATTTCATTATAGGCTACTGTAACTTTAACTCCACTTTCTTGAATAGCTTCTGCTTGCTCCTTAAAGAAACTTCCATGTACTGGATTTCTATTATTATGATACCAAGATGGTACAAACATAACGTGCATTGCTAATCCTCCCTTAATATTAAATCTAATCTTTTAGATATATTCTCCCATTCATATTCAGATACTTGATTAGATTTACTTCCATTAATTATTTTCTTTGTTAAATCTATAAGTGCAGAATTAATATCATTACTATTATTAATAACAACTTTACACTTATCTATATTGCTAACAACATCAATTATAGGATCTTCTTCATCTCCTAGAACAACTAATATATATGCATAACAACCAAAATAATCATAAATCTTTGCAGGAATTTGCTTAGAATTCTTATTTCCAAAAAGTAATAATATATCTGCATTTATCATATAACTCAAAGCTTCTTTATAAGGAATTCTATTAGAAACTTTAACATTATCTATTTCTAGAAGTTCTCCTCTTATTTCTTCGTTATCTATATTTCCAAAAAACAATATATTTAACTTCTTATATAATGAATAATCATCTTTTTCAATAGTCTTTATAGCTCTAATAAATGGTCTTATATCCCTAAGTTTTGAAAATATTTCTCCAGCATATACTATATTAATCATTTCATTATTAATTAAAGTAGGATTTTCATTATTCTTAATATCACTATATACCTTTGCATCATATCCTCTTGTTATTATATAAGTATTATCAATATTTAAATTATAAGTTCTTACATAATCATCTCTATTAGCCTTTGTAACAAATATATGTTTATCTGCTAAGTTTACTATTTGTTTTTCATATTTTCCTTCAATTTTCTTTCTAATAAAGCTAGATCCCTCTCTTGTTGAATCCTTTAGCCAAGGATCACTCCAATAAGCTATCCATCTAAGATTTTTATACTTTTTCTTAATTCTATATGCACATATATGGCTTGAAGGAGGTTCATGCATAGAAAACATAACATCAAACTTTTCATTTTCCATTAACTTCATTCCATAACTACTTGCCTTTATAGCCCAATATAAATACATATCAGGAATAGCTAATATTCTTTTAACTTTTCTAAGAACTTCTTTTGTTTTAGATTTAAGCATACTTCCCTTGCTAACAATCCCTAAGTTATTTCCCTTTTTGGGCATTATTTTTTCGAATACTATGCCTCCAGAAATTATATGCAACTTAATTTTAGGATCTAACATGCTTAAAATATATTCATCATAATAAATTGAATTAGGAGGGAAATTTACAGTTAAAAGATGAATTTCATTATTATGGATTTTAGCTAAATTATTCAAATATTGAAGTGTTTCAATAGATGCAGAATTATTTATTAATGGTGAGTAACAAGCAATAAATAATATTTTCATTAACCTTCCCTCCTTATAATTTTTCCCTTAATAATATTTAAGGCTTCTTCAAATTCTTCAATTTTAAATATTTTACATAAAACAAAGAATATTACGGCTCCAATTATTCCATCTATTGCAATAGTAAAAAATGAATTATCTATAGCAAATAATTTATTTAAATAAAAAAGTGTAATTATCATAATAGATGAACTAATGGTAATTTTTATAATCTTAATAAATAGTTCCTTTAAATTAAATTTACCTACCATTTTTCTTGTAGAATTTAATAATAGTATAGATATTATTATTGCCGAAACTGATGTTGCAATAGAAATCCCTAGTACTCCAAAAACCTTAGATAAGCTAATACTTAAGATTATATTAACTATAACTCCAATAATTCCATTTATAGTAGTAACCTTTGTTTTCTTCATTGAAAATAAAGAGGAATTTAATATATCTCTTATACCTGCAAAAGGTAATTGAATAGCATAACCTAAAAGAGCCATGGATGTTAAAATAACAGCATTTGATTCAAACTTTCCTCTTTCATATATAACTTTTACTATATCATTACTTAAAAACATTACTCCAAAGGTAATTGGTACTAAAAATATGCAAATTACAACTATTGATTTACTTAAATATTTTAAGAAACCTTCCTTATCACCCTGGTTTAATTTATTTGCCATAATTGGATAAACAACAGACACAAGTGATGTTGTAATGGCTGTATTAGCAAATTGTATAATTCTTTGTGAATACTCTAGTGCAGCCATAGATCCAGTAGTTAATCCAGATGCTACACTTTTATCAACTAACATATTTATAGAATTAGCACCTGCACCAATTATTACAGGAATAATAAGTATAATCATACTTCTAAGCTTTTCATCTTTAAAATCAATATAAAAATTAATTCTATATCCATTTTTATACAATGATGGTATTTGTACAATAACTCTAAATAAATTCCCTATAACATTTGCAATTGCTAACCCAACTATACTAACATTATTAAATAACAATAAATAAGCAATTATTGGGAAATTGAAAAATATACCTAATAAAGCTGGCATAACAAAGTCTTCACATACTTGGAGTATTGAAGCAAAACAAGCATTTATGCAAAGTAGTATTATATTAAGTAGTGTTATTCTAGTTAAGAAAATAGTTAATTCTACCTTATCAGCTGTAAAGTTAGGTACAAAGACATTAACAATTTCCTTAGTAAAGATTAATCCTAAAATTATAATAAATATAGAAATTAAGGATAATATATTTATTATGTTATTAGCGAAATTAAACATTTCCTTACTATTTTTGGTATGCTTAATTTCACTTAACATTGGTATAAATGTTGTTGAAATAGCAAGGCCTACTATCATAAATACTGATTCCGGTATAGCTACAGATGCAACATATATATCATAAGATCCTTCAACTCCAAAATGATATGCAGCTAAAATATCCCTGGCAAAACCAATGACTCTACTTAAGATAGTCATTGCCATTACTATAAAAGTTGCTTTAAATATTTTATTTTTATTCATTTTTATTTTTTCCCCTTACTACAAGTAATAAAAACTTAGGTATACTCCCTAATCTTTTTATTCTCCAAGGTTCCTTTGCCACCCTATATAACCATTCTAATCCTAATTTTATCATCCATTTTGGGGCCCTAGTAACCTTTTCAGCAATAACATCAAAACTTCCTCCGACACCCATAAAAATTTGGCATGGAAGCTCCTCCATATATCTTACTATAAATTCTTCTTGCCTTGGACATCCCATTGCTACAAAAATAGCATAGGGTTTCTTTTCTTTTATTTCATTTAATAATTCAATAGGATTATTAATATCGAAATATCCATCCCTATATCCTGATATATTAACTTCTGGAAACTCCATTATAATATTTGCTACACAAGCTTTTAAGTTTTCATCTGTTGTTCCAAGTAAATAAATACTTTTATTTTCTAATGATAACTTTTTAATTAGTTCCTTCAATAAATCTATTCCTGCAATCTTCTCTTTAACAGGAGTTTTTAAAAATTTAGCTGCTATTTGAATTCCCACTCCATCAGGAATAATTAATGAATTATTAGAAGTAAAGTTTTCAAAAAGCATTTTATTATTTAATCCATTATAAAGCACTTCAGGATTACCAGAAATTATATGAAGTTTATTTTTATCTTCTATGTAATTAATAGCATCTTCAATACTATTCTTAAATATTTTATATCCTAATATCTCAATAAAGTTATTATCTTTCATATTATCTCCTTAATAATTAATACGTAAAATTATCCATAAATATAATATCATATTTATTTACTTTACTAAAGTTATTAATAATTAATGTTTTTATAAAAATCTTCTCTTAGTAAATAAAAAAAATTAATAAAGGAGCTGATTTCCCAGCTCCTCTATTTAAATTATAAGCTTTAAATATCTTATGAATTAATATTAAATTATTACTTATTTAATATTTTTTCTAAGTCCTTAACTATTTCATCTTCAGGATTTAACTTCTTTGCAATATCTAAGTGAAGTTTTGCTTCTTCATAATTATTTAAATTCATATAACACATAACTATATTAGTACATACCTCAACTTCTTTAGTAACTTCAAAAGCTTTTTTAAAATACTTTATAGCATTTTCATAATCATTTATACAAGCATAATTTATCCCTAATTCAACTACTACTTCATAAATTCCACTTTCTCTAGCTATACTTTCATTTAAATAATATATGGCTTTTTCATAATTTTCTAATTTCCTATATGCAACACCTAAATAGTAATATATCAGTGGATTACTATCAAAATTCTTAAGTAAATCTAATAAAATTTTTATTGTTTTTGCTGGATCATCTTTTAAATGCTCAATTGCTAATTCATAACTTGATATATTATTTATATCGTCAATTAAATATTTTATATCTTCTGTGACCTTACCGCCCATATTAATATATTCATTAATCGCTACCTTAGCAGCCTTAAAATCTCCACTATCCTTTAATATTAGTGCTTTATATAGAAATGCTTCAGGAATTTTTAATAAGTTTTTCTCACAATAATCAATATCTGTAAGCAATATATCTTTAAATCCACTATCCTTTTCTCGTATACTTTCACCAACTAATAATAGCTTTTTCATAATATCTATATCTTTAGAATATCTATAATATCCTTTTAATAATAAATACCCATCAATAAGCTTATCTTCTTTTATCTTATTAGATATAACACTTTTTATACAATTATCTGTATCCTTTATATATGATAAAATAACCTCATAATCTTCATTAAATTTTAAATTTTCATCTGCTCCTATAGCTAAAAACATTCCTTCAATAAAATAAAATATTGGTAAATTCTTTATTTTAATTTCATTTTGAATATTAGTAGTTATGTAATCTGAGGATATAGGTAAATATAATTCCTTATTTGAAAAAGATACATATTCAGGAATTCCAACACTCCTTTTAAAACCATCCTTATCTATTTCTAAAAATAATAATTTACCTAACTTTTCTTTAAAAGTTGAATTATAATCCAAACTTATTCCTCCTTTTATTTGATTTAATATAAATAATACTATATATTCTATAAGGTTTCAAATGTCAAATTAATATTCAATAAAAAAGTAGATGTTTATTTGTTATATATTTATGTAATAACAAATAAACATCTTATTTTTACACTAATTTAACTTTTCATTAACTAACTTTATAACTTCTGATTTAAAGCTTTCAAGCTGATCATCAGCATCCTTTAAGCCATTTCCTTGAACTGCTACATAAGCTTTCATTTTTGGTTCAGTACCTGAAGGTCTTACTACAAACCATGATCCATTTTCTAAAACAAATTTAAGAACATTTGATTTAGGAAGGTTTATTTCCTTCTTTTCTCCAGTTAATATATTTTCTTCAGTGCTAAGTTTGTAGTCATACTTAACATTGACCTTAATTCCATTTACTTCTTTAAGTTCTTCGTTTCTTAAGGAATCTATGCACTTAGCTATTTTTTCAGCACCTTCTTTACCCTTTAATTCAAATGAAACTAAAGTTTCTTTAAAGAAACCATACTTTTCATAAAGTTCAATTAAAGCATCATAAAGGCTCTTTCCTTCTTCTTTATAGAATAAAGTCATTTCTGCTATTAACATTGAAGCAATAACAGCGTCCTTATCTCTTACAAAGTCTCCTGCTAAGTATCCATAACTTTCTTCAAAACCAAATAAATATGTTTTATCTTTATTTTCTTCGAAGTTTTGTATTTTTTCTCCGATATATTTAAAGCCTGTTAAAACTTCCATTAGTTCAATATTATAAGCTTCAGCTATTTTCTTTGCACCATCTGTAGTTACTATAGTCTTAATAACCACTCCATTTTCCGGCAATTTATTTTCTTCTTTTAAAGAATCTAAAATATATTGAGTTAATAACAATCCTGTTTGATTTCCTGTTAATACTCTATATTCACCTTCACTATCCTTAACAACTACACCAATTCTATCACAATCAGGGTCAGTTGCAAAAATAACATCTGGATTTTCTTCCTTTGCCATATCTAAAGCTAATTTAAATACAGCAGGCTCCTCTGGATTTGGATATGATGCAGTTGGAAAATTTCCATCTGGCATTTCTTGTTCCTTAACAACTGATACACCTGTATATCCAAGTTCCTTTAATACTCTTCTAACTGGCATATTACCTGAACCATGTATAGGAGTGTAAATTACTTTTAAATCACTTGCTTTTTCTTTTACTAATTCTGTTCTTATAGTTAATCCTTTAACTCTATCTACATATAATTTATCTACATCTTCACCAATATACACTAATAGATTTTTTTCTATGGCTTCTTCTTCAGAAATACTCTTTATCATATCAAAGTTGTTAACTTTATTAACCTCATTAATTATAATATTAGCTTTTTCATCAGTAACTTGGCCACCAAACTCATCATAAACTTTATATCCGTTATATTCCTTAGGATTATGAGAAGCCGTAACTACTATACCTCCAGTACAGTTTAATTCTCTAACTGCAAAAGAAAGCATAGGAGTTGGTCTTAAGCCTTCATATAAATAAACCTTAACATTGTTTGCACATAATGTTAAAGCAGCAGCTTTTGAAAATTCCTTTGACATATTTCTTGAATCATAAGCAATAGCCACTGAAGGATTTTCAAATCTTCCATTTAAATAGTTTGCAAAACCTTGAGTTGCTTTTGATACTGTATAGATATTCATTCTATTGCTACCTGCTCCAATTACACCTCTAAGTCCTCCTGTACCAAAATCAAGATCTTTATAAAATCTATCTTCAATTTCTTTTTCATCTTTAATACTTCTTAATTCATTTTTCATATTATCATCTATAACATTTGATGATATCCAATCATTATACTTCTCTTTATACAACATATTATACCTCCCAAATGTACTAATCAGCTAATATTATACACTATATATATAAAATATGGAATAAAAAAATGCAAAGAGTGCAAATGTTGCAAATCTTTACATTTTAATACATTATTCTACTTTTTTCGTCTTATTCTTATTCTTCTTCCATATCATCACTTACAGTTTTTCTCTCATATGTAACTGATGCAATTACAGTATTTAAATCATCAATTATAGATAGTTCAGATGCTACTTCTAAATCTCCTGCCCTATACACATATCCATTGTTACTATCGTTAATATTTATTTTTATATACTTTGGTAAATTACTTGAAGCACACTCAATTTTAACAGAATCTTTTTCCTTTTGAAGCACCATACCTTTTTTATTTAAATATCCTTCACCTTCATAGTATATAGGTACAGTTGAAATTATTTTTTTATTTTCATCTAATTCTTCTAAATCTAAATGAATTATTTTATGTGTTACAGGATCCCTTTGAACATCTTTTATCAGTCCTTGATAATCTTTACCATTTAAATCAAAAGCTATAATTCCATGTTCTCCATTTTTTGATATTTCTCTAGATAATTCTAATTCTCCAACTTCAAACATAAATTCTTTTATTTTTTTACCATATAGTATTCCTGGAACTTTGCCTTCTCGTCTTAATTTTTTTGCATTGTTAGGTATATTTTCGTCTCTTTTATTTAAATTTAGGCTATTCACAAATAACTCCTCCTATTATTTAACTTTTCTTCAGATATTCTTATCATTTTTCATTATTTTTATTCAAAATTTGTTAATTTACAATTTATTAAATAATTCAAAGGTTTATATTGCATAGTTATAATTATTAAAATATAATATTTATGTTTGTATAAAACTATATAAATTAAATTAATACTATTCTTATGAAAGAGGGTGCTTTTGTGTATAATATGAATCAAAATGAAACTCCACTATTTAACGCTTTAATGGAATATGTAGATAGAGAAACTCTACCCTTTCATGTGCCAGGACACAAAAAAGGAGTAGGAGTTGATAGTGAATTTAGAAATTTTATTGGAGATAATCCATTTAAAATAGATGTTACTGTATTTAAATTAGTAGATAGCTTACACCATCCTACTGGTCCTATAAAAAAAGCTCAAGAATTAGCTGCTGATGCCTATGGATCAGATGCTACATTTTTCTCAATTCATGGAACATCTGGTGCAATACAAGCTATGATATTATCAGTTGTAAATGACGGGGATAAAATTATTGTTCCAAGAAATGTACATAAATCTGTTACTTCTGGAATAATTCTAAGTGGTGCATCGCCTGTATTTATGGAACCAGAAATAGATAAAAAACTAGGAATTGCTCATGGTGTAACTCCTGAAACTGTAAAGAAAACATTAGAAGATAATCCAGATGCAAAAGCAGTATTAGTAATTAATCCTACATACTATGGTGTTGCTACAGATATAAAGAAAATTGCAGATATAGTTCATAGTTATAATATCCCTTTAATAGTTGATGAAGCTCATGGACCTCACTTAGCTTTTTCAGATAAACTACCAATGTCAGCTCTTGAAGCTGGAGCGGATATCTGTGCTCAAAGTACTCATAAAATCATTGGTTCATTAACTCAAGGATCTTTATTACATGTTAAGAGTAAATTTGTTAGTCCTAAGAGAGTTCAACAAATATTAAATTTACTACATACCACTTCACCATCATATATTTTAATGGCTTCTTTAGATTGTGCTAGAAGACAAATTGCTTTAGAAGGAAAAGGCTTACTTGATAAAGCTATTGAATTATGTAAATATACAAGAAATGAAATAAACAAAATCCCTGGATTTTATTGCTTTGGAGAAGAAGTACTTGGAATACCTGGTTCATATTCATTTGATCCTACTAAGCTTACAATTTCATCAAGAGAGCTTGGCATAACAGGCTTTGAACTAGATATGATTCTTGCTGAAAAATACCATATACAAATGGAATTATCAGACTTCTATAATGTTTTAGCTGTCGGTTCCTTTGGGGATACTAAAGAGGGAATGGATAAATTAATATCAGCTTTAAAATCTATATCTGAAGAATACTACGGTAAAAGAGAGGCTGTTCAAGACTTTTTAGATATTCCTAACATCCCTAAAAAAATATTAGAACCAAGAGAAGCCTTTTATAATGAAAAAGTTTCTATTCCTCTAAATGAAAGCATCGGAGAAATATCTGGTGAATTCTTATTAGCATATCCTCCTGGTATACCTGTTCTTTGCCCTGGAGAAATAATAACAAAAGAGGTTGTAGATTATGTTCATGATTTAAAAAGAGCTAATCTATATGTTCAAGGAACAGAAGATTCAACTGTTGAAAATATACAAATAGTAAAAAAATAAATAATACCCCTGAATATTAGGTACATTCTTCCTAACATTCAGGGGTATTTATATACAGATTCTAATTAATAATTAACAATTAATAATTGATAATATAAAACTAAATTTATTCCTATATTATTCATTATCAATTTTACATTTTATATAGATTCTCTATAATCCCAAATACTCTTCTAATGTTAAATTATTATTTTCAAAGTTTTTACTATGTTCAACACCAATATATCTAAAATGCCAAGATTCATGCATATATCCAGTAATCCATTCCTTGCCTTCAGGGTATCTTAAAATAAAACCATATTTTGTACAATTATTCTTAAGCCATTCTGCTTCTTCAGTATATTTAAAATCTTCCTCTGCCCAAAGTGATCTATCTACTCCACCTATATCAAAAGCCAGTCCAGTTTGATGTTCACTAAATCCAGGTTTTGCAGAAAATGTATTTGTAGGGTCTTGTCCATAGTTTGCAACATAATTATTATAAAGTCTATTTTGACTCCAATAACTTCTGTAAGTTGAAAAGGCATTTAGGTATATACCTTCTTTTTGAGCATCACTCTTCATTTCTTCAAAAGCAGCTCTAGCCTCACTACTTTCTCCTGGAAGATATGTGTCTGGCAATCCATATTCTTTGTTAACAAGCAATACTCCATTTATATATTTAAGTTCTCTTAAACTAGCATTTTCATTAGATTTTTCTTCATAAGTTTTATTTATTCTTCTAGCATTAGCAGTTTTCTTTGTTTCATTAATATATTGACTTAATTCATCTAGTTTTTCTTTGGCTAAATTATACTTTTTATCTTGAAATAAATCACTAAAATCCTTAATGTATTTATTTACTTCTTCTTTTTCAATATCAATAAAATTATTAAAATCTGTATCATTAATATTATTAAAGTATTCTTCTAATTCTCTTTCATTTATAGCACTTAAATTATTAATCTTAGATTTTAATTCTAATATTTGTTTTTCTGCCTCTTTATCAAATTTATTTGAAAGTTTACTTTCAATATTATTAATTAAGGAATTAATTTCACTTAAACTATCATCATCGCCATATAAGTTTGAATAACTAATTTTTAAATTCTTAAAATCATTTATATACTCTAAATTTTCATTAAATATTTCACTAGCTTTTACTTCTCTTCTTATTAATGAAAAATATTGTATCTTTATTGGTATATATATAAAAGCCCATAAAACAACTAAAAATATAACTATTCTAATAAAATTAAACCTTGACCTTTTCCTAATTTTTCCCGCTTTTTGTTTCAAATTTAAACCTCCAGTAGTATACTTCTAATTAATCTTCTTTTGTCTATCCTTTTAGAAGTACTTTAATATTTTCCCTTAAGTTTTTGTCTAATGAATATTCACTTAAATAATATAATTTACTATTTATATCATCGTCATTGCTGTCTAATGCAAAATATGTTATTGCTGCCTCTATACTTAATTTATCATCTATTTTGTTTAGAGTTATAACCTTTGGATCATTTTCCTCTAACATCATTATTTCTTCTAAGTTGATTGTAGATTTATTCATTGCAATAGCCTTTAAAAATTTTAAATGTCCTTGAGTAAATTTTTCTGCTGCATTAATTAAATGATTTAATGTTCTATATGCATACTCTATTTCTCCACTTTTAACAAAACTCTTATAGAAATGCTGAATTAATCCAATAACTTGATTATTACATTTTATTTGAGACATAAAGCCTAAGATAGTAATTTTATTTTCATCATTAAAAGCCATTAAGTTATTCATTATCCAACTTACTATCTCATCAGTTTCAACCCCTTCACTTGCTAGCTTACATAATAAATTGGTAGTTTTTAGATTTAACTTAGTATTTTTTTGAGATAGTCTTTCTAAAACAGCAACTGCATCCTTATTAAAGCTATATATTATCATTAATATTGAATTTTCCACTGCCACTGACCATTCTTGATCATCAATATACTTATTTATATATCTAGTTGGTCTATGCATTTTACCATTTAGAAATTTTGGAATTTCTTTAATATTCTCTTTTCCAATTCTCATAGCTGAATCATAAGCTGAAGTTTTTACATCATCAAAATTGTCATATAAATCTATTATTCTTAGTATTTCAGTTGATATAATCTCATCAATTTCTTCTTGAGTTAGCTTAACTTCTTCTATCTCTTTTTCTTCAAATTTATCTTCTATTTCTTTATCTAAATCACTTAAATCTAACTTAACCTCTTCACAATTATCTTCATGATTATTTTCATTATTGTCCTCTACTATATTATCATTGTCTCTTACATCATCATACTTTCCATTTTGCTTTACTTTTCTTAAAAAATTAAAAATCCCCATTTTTCTTACCTCCAAAGTCCAGTTCACTTATAACTTCTATTCCGTTTTCCTCTAAAAGGGTAGTAGTTACCCCTTTTCCATTTACCTTTTTACCAGTGAAAGAACCATCATAAATATAGTTCACTCCACAGGATGGGCTACCTTCCTTTAATATTGCAGCTTTAATATTACTTAACTTTGCTATATGTAAAGTTTCCATTGCACCCTTAATAAAGGCTTCAGTTACATCTATATTATCCTTAGTAATAACCTTATCATTTTCATAAACTACTCCCTTTGCTGTACCACTTATCTCAGCAGGTGTTCTAGGTGTTGAAAGTCCGCCTAATTGCTCTGGACAAACTAAAATAGCTTTCCCCTCTTGTAAAAGCTTTAAACAACTTTCATCTAAATTATTACTACCACTATATTTGCAATTAACGCCACATAAGCAACTACTAATAAGATACATATTGACACCTCTTTCCACACATTATTATACCATAAAAAGAGACCCGAAAAAAACGAGTCTCCTATTTTAATTTAATTTTAATTATTTCAGTATTACTATAGTAACGCCATCTCCACCTTCACCATATTCACCAAGTCTATAACTTTTTACATGTGGATGTCTTTTAAGCATATCATTAATAGCTTTTCTTAAAACTCCTGTTCCCTTACCGTGGACAATAGTTACTTCACCTAAATTAGACATATATGCTTCATCTAAATACTTATCTGCTTTATAGCACGCTTCTTCTGAATCCATGCCCCTTAAATCTACTCTACTGTCTACAGATTTTAAGTTTAAATTCAACTCTCTTTTCTTTTTTTCTTTTTTAATATTTGTATTTTTTAATTTTCTTAAGTCCTTAAGTTTAACGTTTATTTTCATTATTCCAGCCTCTACTTGAACTTCTCCTCTAGAATCAGGCATTGAAATAATAATTACATTTTGATTTAATGATGGTAAATAAGCATCCATTCCTAAGGTAACCTTATCTATAACTTCACCATTATTTTCTCTTTCCTTAATTAATGAAGCTTCTTTATTTTCTAGACTATCCTTAAGTTTTTTTCTTTCTTCTTCAAGCCTTGCTCTACCACCTTGAGATATACCTAACTTTTCTAATTCTCTCATAGTCTTTAATATTTCATCAGCTTCGTCTTTAGCTTTTGAAATTATATTTTTTGCTTCATGTCTTGCTTCACTATAAGCCTTATCCCTTATTTCATCTAATCTCTTTAGCTTTTCATCATATTTCTTTTTAAGTTCATCTGCTTCATTTTTTAATTTTTTTGCTTCTCTAGCATCTCTATTAGCTATAATACTTTTTTCTTGTAAATCTCTAATTAAATCTTCAAATTGTAGATTCTCTGAAGATATATTTTCTCTGGCTTTAGATATTACATCTTCCCTTAGCCCTAGTCTCTTTGATATTTCAAAAGCATTGGATTTACCTGGAATACCTATTAATAATCTATAAGTTGGCTTTAGGGTTTCCACATCAAACTCTACAGAAGCATTCTCTATACCTGAAGTTCTTAATGCATAGCCCTTTAACTCACTATAATGAGTGGTTGCAATAATCCTTGCTCCTTGCTCTCTTAAAGTTTCTAATATAGCAATAGCAAGAGCAGCTCCTTCTGTAGGATCAGTACCAGATCCTATTTCATCAAATAAAACTAAAGAGTCATCATCGGCACTTTCCATTATCTTAACTATACTTGTCATATGAGAAGAAAATGTTGATAATGATTGCTCTATACTTTGTTCATCTCCAATATCTGCAAATATGCTTTTGAAAAAGCTTATACTAGAGTTATCTCTAGCTGGAATTAAAAGACCACTTAATGCCATTAAGTGTAGTAATCCTACAGTTTTTAAGGTAACAGTTTTACCTCCTGTATTTGGTCCAGTTATCATTAAAGTGCTAAACTCTTTGCCTAAATATATATCTGATGGAACTACAAATTTAGGATCAATAAGAGGATGTCTTCCTTGAATTATATCAAAGCTTTTATCTTCATTTACATCTGGACATATTGCATTTAGACTTGATCCATATTTACCTTTTGCAAAAATAAAATCTAATTCTGTAAGTATATTAAAATTACTTTCAACAGTTTCTATTACTTCAAAAACCCTATTAGATAAGTCCATTAATATTCTTTCTATTTCTGCTTTTTCTTTAAGCTTAAGCTCTTTTATTTCATTATTTAAATTAACAAGACTCATCGGTTCTATAAAAAGAGTAGCTCCAGTAGAACTTTGATCATGTACAAGACCAGGAACTGCACTTTTATATTCTGCTTTTACAGGTAATACATATCTATCTCCTCTCATAGTATATAGAGAGTCTTGTAAATATTTAGCATTTGATCTTACTATAGAATTTATCTTATCTCTAACTGATAAATTCTTTTCCTTTAAATTTCTTCTAATTGAACTTAAAGCACTACTTGCTTTGTCGCTAATTTCATCTTCTGATATTATTGATAATTCAATAATATCTTCTAATGATTTCACAGGTGTAAGAATATAAGCAAGATCTTCTAATATTAAATGAGGTTTTTCATCATCTCTTCTTGATATATAATCTTTAAATCTTCTTGAACATTTAAGCATGCCACCTATTTTTAATAGTTGCCCTGTAGATAATATGCCACCTTTTTTTGCTCTTTCAACACCTTCTTTTACGTCATGCAAACCTTCAAAAGGAGGATTCCCTTTTGTAATTAAAAGGTCCAATGCTTCATCTGTTTCTTGTAACTTCCTTTTTACTTCATAAACTGTTTCGTAAGGTTTTAGTTTTTCAATAATTTCTTTACTGCTAGCAGTTATAGCATATTCTTTTAATTTATCTTTAATTTTATTAAATTCTAATACTTTAAGAGTTCTTTCTTGCATATTCTCTCCTTTTTATAATTTACTAGTTTTATTAAGTAAATTATTAATACTTTTATTAAAACTTTTATAATTATAAATTCCCCATATAATGTCAATAAAACTATATAAAATACTTAAGGTAAAAAATGTCCCTAATATAATCCTATTATTAACATCAATAAAAATTGATAAAAAACATAATGTTATTCCTATAGCTACTATAAGAATTTCTTTTTTTCAAAATTTATTTAATGAAGTCATACATTCTATTTTAGCTTTATGCCCTAATTCTATTACCGGCTTATAATATTTATATTTTCTTGTTGAAAATATAAACATAAAATTTACCACTATAGTAGCAGTAATAAAAATAATACTTATTAATAAACTCATATATCTATTCTATTCCTCTTCTATAATGACCTTTAGTATATTCTTTAGAATTTATTATCTCTTTTCCCTTAATCATTCCTAAAACCTTTTTTACTTCTTCATAGTCTTCATCTCTAAATTCAACTCTAAAAGAATTAATTCCAAGATTAATTAAGTCTTCTTTTTCATCTATAAGATTTATTGCTTTGGGATTTAATATATAACTCCTACAAAATATATCTGTCATTACTCTAAATTTTTCTTTCATTCTATCAATTAAAATAAATTTATCCCTAGAACAAGCTATATTACATTCTTTGCAGCTAGATTTTTCTCCAAAGGTACTTCCAATAGGACAATATTCACTTATCATAAGCTCAGTTTTACCATAAATAATTCCTTGAACATTGCCAGTGTTATTTTTTAGTAGATCCTTTATTTCTTTTCTATTTAATTCAAGACTAATTGTTGGAACAGCTAATTCCCTTTGATAGAATTTTAAAGCCTCTGAATTTATTATATTTAGCTTATAATCTCCAATTATATTAAGTTCCTTTTGATACTTTCTTATAATACCAACATTAACTGTAACTATTCCTTTTATTTGATCTTTAACTTTTTCAATTATATTAACAACACTATTAAATTCACTCTTTATTATATTAGGAACCTTCAAATATATGTTTAATCCCTGAATATTACTTATATTCTTTATATCATTAATCTTTAATGCATCTTTGTCTCTATTAAAGACATCAACAGCAATATCTTTAATTCCTTCATCTAATAAAGCACTTAATTGTTCTTTTGTTACGCATTGATATAATATATTTAAGTCCGTAGATTTATTAGATTTTTCATTAGTTTTTATATTCTTCTCCGGTCTTCTTCTTCTAAAAGATTTAATTATAGACTTTTGAAGGCCCTCTAAAGCCTCTCTTCTTAAACTATTTAAATCACGTATCCTTAAAAATCCTTCTTCAAAGTCAATAAATTCAACTTCTTCAATCTTAAAAGCACTTTCAGAGGATTTTATTAATGATTCAATTATTCTTTCCTTACTTAAAGGCTTTCTTTCTGCCTTTTCTACCTTTTCTCCAAAGAATACATATTCCTTATCCCTATAATTGATAATTAACTTCATAGGTTCCGATACTTTAAATATAACTTCTGCCTTAATATTAATCTTTCTATTAAAAGGAATTAGTGAGTCCTCTAGGGAATCAAAAAGCATCTTATCTGAAGATTTAAATATTTCATCCCCAACCTTATATGCAGTTGGGAAGATCTTAACTCTTTCTCCTCTATTTGCTTTATTAACTTCTTTCCCATCTTTTATAATCTTATTAATATTATATCCAGTTTCCCTAAATCTGAAGCCATCCCCTATATTAATGTTCTCTTTTAATAATATCTCACCATTTTTTTCAATTCTACCTAAAGGTAACCCCGTATTTCTTGGGCTATTAAAGCTCATCATATCCTTACCTAAATTTTTGTGTAAATATGCAGTTGAGAATCCTCCTCTATTAAATAGTTGCATTAATTCTCTCTTTCCCTTAGAAACATTATACTCCGTCTTATATAATTCTTTTTCTACTGCCTTTTTATAATTATCAACTACACCAGCTACATATTCTGGCCTTTTCATTCTACCTTCAATCTTTAAAGAATATGCTCCTGAATCTATAATATCTCCAATACTTTCAATTGTACATATATCCTTAGGACTTAATAAATATGCCTTCTTTTCTCCTGAATTCTCTCCTTTTAAAGTATATTCCATTCTACAAGGCTGAGCGCATCTTCCTCTGTTTCCACTTCTTCCACCTATCATTGAGCTCATAAGACACTGTCCTGAATAAGATACACATAAGGCTCCATGAACAAAAATCTCCGTTTCTATCCCTAAATCTGTAGAAATATATTTAATTTCATCTAATGACAGTTCCCTAGATAAAACTATTCTATGAAATCCCTTTTCCTTAAAAAATAAAGCCCCTTCACCATTGTGTATTGTCATTTGAGTTGATGCATGAATTTCAAAATCGGGATAATCTTCTTTCACTCTTTTAAATAAACCCAAGTCTTGTATAATTATAGCATCTACTCCTATTTCATATAAAAAGCCAACATATCTTACAGCTTCTTCAATTTCATTTTCTTTTAAAATAGTATTTAATGTTACATAAACTTTAGCCCCATAGCTATGTGCATAATCTACTGCTTTTATCATATTGTCATTATCAAAATTAGAGGCATATGCTCTTGCTGAAAACTTATTACCACCTAAATATATAGCATCTGCTCCCTTATTCATAGCAGCTATAAGACTTTCCATGCTCCCAGCTGGAGCTAAAATTTCAACTTTTTTCATAAATACTTCTCCTAAACTTTAGTATAGTAATCTAAAATCTTTATTATAATATATAACATAATTCTAGATTTTTTTCTATGGTATAATTAGATAACTGTTATAAATATACTATAAGATAATATTGTAATTTATTTCTTATAATCTACTTTAAAAGTAAATTACCTCTCTTTTTTTCTACAGCTAATTCTACTTGAGAATCAATTAATTTTTTTTCTAAATCTAGTACTTTATACTTTAAATTTTGTAATTGAAATTTAGTATCTTTATTTAGCCTTTTTAGGTTTTCCCTTTGAGATTTAATCTTTTTATAATCTTCTTCCATTATTTTATATTCTTCACTTAATTTCACAAATTTTTCTTTATAATCATCCACAGTTTCTTTTAATGCAGCATTATTTCTAAGTTCTTCAATCTCTTTACAATAATTTTTATTTTCTTCTGTAAGAATTATATTTTCACTTTTTAAGTCTTCTATAACCTTCTTTAGCACTTCAATATTTTCAGTATCATCCCTTAATTCTTTTAGTCGCTCTTTAAGAGTGGCATTTCTCTCCTCTAAGGAAGTATTTTTCTTTATTAATGTTTCCACTTCTTCATCAGACTTAAATAATTCATCTGCTATATTTAAAGCAACTAAGGTTGCACCTGCAGTAGTGCTTAATTTTCTATTACTTGCCATTATATCCCTAACTTTTCCATCTACATACTTAGCTATTTCAGCTAAATATTCTTCACTTTCTCTTCCTCTTAAATTATAATCCATTCCATTTATATTTATAGTAACTGTACTCATAACACACCTCATTAACATAATAATTAGTTAATCTAATTTTAACATAAATATGCCATAGTATGTATAAGAAAATATAATCTAATTATAAATCTAATTATAAAAAGAGATAAATACTATATTATTTAATCAAGTTAATTTAATATAGTATTTATCTACTTATAATTTAATAGAATATTTTCTTTTATTATATTTATAAAATAAAGCCTTGTATTATTTAATTTTCATTCTTACCTATAAAGTAAGCTAATAAAAAGCCTATAATAAGTGTAACTATGGATACTATACCCATTATTCCCAAAGTAAAACCTGGATATATAACAAATATTGATCCTATAACTAAACCTAATATAATACAATAAGCAGTTTGAGGATACTTGTTAAATATTTTCTCTATTAATTTTGTCATTAATAAAAATCCAACTAAAACTCCAAATCCAACTAATCCAATATTTAGTAAATTAAAATTTTTAACAGATTCTATAATTGGTTCATATAAGCCAATTAATAGAAGTATAAAAGATCCACTTATTCCTGGTAATATCATTGTAGCAGCTGCTATAAAGCCTGCTATAAAAAATCCTATTGAATTTGCTTTGAAAATACTGCTTAATAAGGCAGCCTCTGGATTTATTTTTTCTAATATTCCTAAAGCTGCAACTATAACAAAACCTACAATTAATGCTGTAAGATTTCCAGCTTTTATTTTTGTTTTAATAGCTCTACTATATAATAAAGGGATTGTTCCCATTATTAATCCTATAAAGAAAAAATTAGTTTGTTCATTATAATTTTTAATTAAATAATCAATTACATTTGTAAATAATAAAATTCCAGTAATGGCTCCAATAGCTAATGTTCCTAAAAATAATATATTCTTCTTTACATCCTTAAAAAAATTATTAACTGAATGTATTATTTTGTCATATATCCCCATAACAACAGCCATAGTCCCACCACTAACTCCTGGAATAATATTAGAGATACCTATGACCATCCCTTTTAGTAAATTAATTATGTATTTCATATAATCTCCTTTAGTAATTGTAATTAAAATAATAGAGCTATCGCAAATAACGAAAAACTAAAAATGATAATATAAGATTAATAAATATTATTAATCTTATATTTACATTAAGTTATCTCTAATTTGCGACAGCACAATTTAATTTTTTATTATATTAATTTTTATCTTAATGTAGCTCCAAGCTTATATTCAAGACTTCTTAAAATCTTATCATGAACTTTGTTAACATCATTATCAGTTAATGTCTTTCTTTCATCTCTATATGCTATTGCATAGGCTATGCTCTTCTTACCTTCTGGTATTTGAGCACCTTTGTAGATATCAAATAATTCTACCTTTTCTACTAAATTACCACCTGCTTTTCTTATAGTTTCTTCAATTTCTTGAACTAAAACTTCATCATTTACAAGTAAAGCAATATCTCTAGTAACTGCTGGGAACTTAGGTAAAGCTTTATATTTTTTATCTATTTTAGCATATTCAAATAATAAATCTAAATTAAGTTCTGCTAAATAGCAGTTCACATCTACTCCATAATTTTCTGAAAGGTCTGGATGTACTTCTCCTAATACACCTACCTTAGTATTTCCTATCATTAAAGCTGCTGTCTTACCTGGATGATAACTTGGATTATTACTTTCTCTAGCAAACATAACCTTACTTAATCCAAGAGTTTCTAAAGCATTTTCTACTATTCCTTTTAAATCTAAATAATCACAATGTCCATACATACCTATTGTTAGGATATTTTTTTCAATTGGAAGTTCTGTTTCATCTTCTTTAGGAATATAAATTTTACCTATTTCAAGTAATCTTGCATAATCATTATTTCTTGAGTAATTTCTTCCTAAGCATTCCATCATAGAATGAATAGTAGTAGTTCTCATTACAGAGTAATCTTCACCTAATGGATTCTTTATTTTAATAACTTTTCTTAATTCACTATCCTCTGGTAAATTAATTTTATCAAATACCTTAGGTGAAATAAATGAATAACTTATAGATTGATTTAATCCACTAGCAACCATTGTTTTAACCATTAAGTCTCTTAATACTTCTTCTTTATACTTAGGTTCTCTGCCTGTTGAAACACTATATATAGTTGTAGGAATCTTATCATATCCATAAATTCTTGCAACTTCTTCAGCTATATCTTCTTTTATAGCTATATCAATTCTAAAAGTAGGTATTCTTATTTCTAAATTATCTCCATTTATTTCAGTTTTTAATTCTAATAAATCAAGATATTTTTTCATATCTTCTGCTGGTATATCTGTTCCTAAGAATTTATTTATCCATTTATAATCTACAGTAATATGTCCTTCTTCCTTTTTAGAGTTATATATATCTATAGTTCCTTCCATAACTTCGCCACAACCAAGCTCACATATTAATGCACAAGCTCTATTTATAGCTATTTCTGCTAAGTTTGGATCTATATCTTTTTCAAATCTAGCTGAACTTTCACTTCTTAAGTTTAACTTTTTAGAGTTAACTCTAATATTAGTTCCATCAAAATTAGCTGCTTCAAATATAACTTCTGTAGTGTCTTCTTGAATTTCTGAATTTAATCCACCCATTATACCAGCTAATCCTATAGAAGTTTCATCATCTTTAATACATAAGAATGATGAATCTAGTTTTCTTTCCACTTCGTCTAAAGTAACAAATATTTCATCTTCTTTAGCTCTTTCAACAACTATTTTACCACTTTTTATTTCTCTTGCATCAAAAGCATGCATAGGTTCACCTATTTCTAACATAACAAAGTTAGTAATATCTACTATATTATTTATAGGTCTTACCCCTGCTTCTAATAGTCTTTCTTGCATCCAACCTGGTGAAGGCATAACCTTAACATTTTTAACACCTCTAACCATATATCTTCTACATAGAGAGTCTCTAACTTCTACTTTAATTTTATCATTAATATTTTCACTAGCCTTTACTTCATACTTTAAATTCGGCATTTTATAAGATGTTCCTAATGTAGCAGCTGTTTCTCTTGCCATACCAACCATACTTAAGCAATCTGGTCTATTTGAAGTAATATCAAAATCTAATATTGATTTATTAAGGTTTAAATATTCCTTTATATCCATCCCAAGAGGTGCATCAGCAGGTAATATCATAAGGCCATGTACTGGCTCATCTCCTGCTATGCCAAGTTCCTCTTCAGAACAAAACATACCATTAGATGCAACTCCTCTAAGTTTACCTTTCTTAATTTCACTTCCATCTGCTAAAATTGATTTGTGAAGGGCAACAGGAACTATATCTTGTTCCTTCATGTTAGTGGCTGCTGTAACTATTTGTATTGTTTCTTTTCCAATATCCACTTGACAAACCTTTAATTTATCAGCATCAGGATGTTGTGTTATTTCTACTATTTTACCTGTAACAATATTTTTAATAACATCACCCTGAGTAATTACCTCTTCTAATGCTGAACCTGATAAAGTTAATCTATCACCAAGTTCTTTTGCATCTATATTTACATCAACATAATCTTTAAGCCAATTAAATGGTACTTTCATATCTTTTACCTCCTGTTAATTAAAATTGATTTAAGAATCTCATATCACTTTCATATAATAATCTGATGTCATCAATACCATACTTAAGCATAACCATTCTATCTACACCAAATCCGAAGGCAAAACCACTATATACTTCAGGATCTATACCACAATTTCTAAGAACTTGTGGATGAACCATTCCACATCCTAATAATTCTATCCAACCGCTTCCCTTACAAACTCTACAACCCTTACCTTCACAAACGAAGCAAGTTGCATCCATTTCTGCTGAAGGTTCTGTAAATGGGAAATGATGTGGTCTAAATTTAGTTTTAACCTTATCACCAAACATTTTCTTAGCAAAAAGTTCTAAAGTCCCTTTAAGATCAGCAAAAGTTACTCCCTTATCTATTACTAATCCTTCCATTTGATAGAATATAGGTGAATGAGTTGCATCAACTGCATCTGATCTATAAACCTTACCAGGTCCTATCATTTTTATAGGAGGTGCTTGATTTTCCATAACTCTTATTTGAACTGGTGAAGTTTGAGTTCTTAATACTAAATTATCATTTATATAAAATGTATCTTGTTCACTTCTTGCTGGATGATTCTTAGGTATATTTAAAGCTTCGAAATTATAATAATCTAATTCTACTTCTGGACCTTCCTCTACTGTGAAGCCCATAGATATAAATATATCCTTCATACTTTCTAAAGTTAAATCAAGAGGATGTCTCTTACCAACTATATTTTTCTTTCCTGGCATAGATATATCTATAACTTCAGAAGCTAGCTTATCATTTTTTTCTTTTTCCTTAATTGTATTAAGCTTTTCTTCAATCTTATCTTCTACTTCCTTTTTAACTTCATTAACAAGCTTTCCAACTATAGGTCTTTCTTCTTTAGATAATCCTCCCATACTTCTTAGTATAGTAGTTAGTTCTCCCTTTTTACCTAAATACTTTACTCTTATTTCTTCTAATTTTGAGCTACTATCTGCATTTGTTAATTCATTAAATGCACTTTCTTTAATAGACATTAACTTTTCTTGCATGTTCTTTCCTCCCTTATGATATAAATTAGAAAATATACTTTTCTAAATAACAAAAAAACTTCGCCCCCCTGAAAGGGACGAAGTGTCGCGTTACCACCCTAATTGGTTAAGAAAACTTAACCCAACTTAATTTAAATAACGGAAAAACCGCTAGAAACTACTATTATTTCACTTCTAGGACTCCTGAGGGAACTTCAATATAAATTTCTATAAAATAGCTTTCAGTCTATGGCTATCTCTCCCTGAAAAGTCCTTTATATTTACTTTCTCATTCACAGTCTTTGCATATTTAATTTACAATTCATTATACAAATAAATTTAATTAATTTCAATAGAAACTTTCTATTTATTACTAAATCAAATTTTGCCTTACTTTTTCAAATAAAATTATAGATGTAGCAATAGATACATTTAATGATTCTGCTCCACCAGGCATAGGTATTTTCACCTTTTTATCTGCTAATTCAAAAAGCTCTTTACTTATTCCATTGCCTTCATTTCCAACAGCTAGTATAGTTTTCCCCTTAAGATTCTCTTCAAAGAAATTTTTTGACTCTGCTAAAGATGTAGCAACTAAACTAAATCCCTCTTCTTTTAACGATCTTATAATATTATAATTTTCATCATCATAAAAAATTGGAATATAAAAAATTGATCCCATAGTAGATCTAATGGTTTTATCGTTATATATATCTACAGTTCCTTTTGTTAATATTATTCCATTTACACCTGCAGCATGTGCAGTCCTAATTATAGTTCCTAAATTACCAGGATCCTGAACCTTATCACAAATTAAATAAAAATCTCCCTTTAAAGTCTTTTGATTATCTTTCTTCTTAACAACAGCAATTATTCCTTGGGGATTTTCTGTAGATGCAACTTGCATAAATAAATAATTTGCTAAAAGATAGGTTTTTTTATTTAAATCTATATTATTTAATAAAAACTCCTGAAACTTTTGCTCATAATCCTTTGAAATAATAATATTTTCTATTTCCATCTTTGCCTTTATGGCTTCTTCTATTAAACGAAAACCTTCTAAGATAAATAGGCCTTCCTTATCTCTAAATCTTCTTTCTTTAAGCTTTTTTATATTCTTAAATAAGTTGTTATCCTTACTTTCTATATATATCAAAATAAACACCTCATTACTTTGATTTAACTATCATACCTTCTAATCTATTTAAGTCTTCAGCAGAACCTATAGCTACTATAATATCATTTTCTTCAATTTTATCATCAGCTGCTGGTGATAAATTCACTTTATCACCTCTTTTTATAGCCATAACATTTATGCCATATTTACTTCTAAGCTTTAATTCACTTAGTGTTTTACTTGACCATTCATTTAAAGCTTGGATTTCCATAATGCTATAATTTTCTGAAAGCTCTATGTAATCTAATATATTGGCAGAAACTAAATTATGAGCAACTCTAATTCCCATATCCTTTTCAGGAAGAATTACTCTATCTGCACCTATTTTAGTAAGTACCTTTGCATGTAAATCATTATTACCTTTAGCAATAATATATTTTACACCAAGTTCTTTAACTAATAATGTTGCCATAATACTAGATTGTATATTATTCCCTATAGTAACAACTGCTACATCAAAGTTTCTTATTCCTAAAGATCTTAATGCATTTTCATCGGTTGCATCTAATTGAACTGCATGTGTTACATTATCTGATATTTCTTGCACTACATCTTCATCTCTATCTATAGCTAATACATCATTGCCTAAAGAGTATAAAGTTTTTGCAATTGATGAACCAAATCTCCCAAGGCCTATTATTACAAATTGTTTATTTGACACCCTATTCATCTCCCTAACCAATTAATATTTTTCCCTCTGGATATTTATATCCTAATTTTTTGCGTTTTCTTGTTAGTGCTAACATTACTGTAAGCGGACCAACTCTTCCTAAATACATCATAACCATTATAAGTATTTTTCCTATTGGAGTTAAATTTGGAGTAAGCCCAAGGGTTAATCCAACTGTTCCAAGAGCTGATGCTGATTCATAAAGTAAATCAACAAAATTTGATCCAACTTCTGTATAAGATAATATCATCGTTACTCCAATTACTAAAGATATTCCAATAAAAACAATAGTAAATGCTTTATAAACTATTTCTTTTGTAAATCTTCTACCAAATACTTCTGTATCTTCTCTTCCTTTAATAACTGATATTACAGTAAGAACCAAGATTCCACATGTTACTGTTTTCAATCCACCTGCTGTAGACCCTGGAGACCCACCTATTAGCATTAATATAATAGTTAAAATTTTACTTGCTAATGTCATTCCACTTGTCTGAACACTGTTAAAACCAGCTGTTCTAGGAGTTACTGCTGCAAAAAATGAATTTAATAATTTATCATTTAAATTCATATTACCAATGCTTTGTGTATTATTAAACTCAAAAATTAGCATTAATATAGTACCACCAAAAATTAATATTAAAGTTATTATAATAACAACCTTAGCATGAATAGATAATTTCTTTATTCCTTTAAAGTCATATAATTCTAATAATACCGTAAATCCTAAACCACCTATAATAATTAATGCACTAATTACTAAAATTACAACACTATTGCTTGAATAAGTCACTAGGCTTGTTCCAAACAAATCAAATCCTGCATTGCAAAATGCAGATATTGAATGAAAAACGCTGTAAAAAACTCCTCTTAAAGCTCCATATTCAGGCACAAATTGAGTAGACAATAATAAAGCTCCAATAAATTGTACAGAAACAGTAAAAATTAAAACATACTTTACCATTTTTACTAAACCTTGAATAGAATATGTATTCATAGCTTCTTGCATTATTAATCTCTCTCTTAAGGTTATTTTTTTTCCTAAGATTAATGAAATCAATACTGCGAAAGACATAAAGCCTAATCCACCAATTTCAATAAGAGTCATTATAACAGTTTGACCAAAAGTGCTCCAATGAGTGCTAGTATCTAATGTTATTAGTCCAGTAACGCATACTGCTGAAGTAGATGTAAATATGGCATCTAAGAAATCAGTTGATTCACCACTTCTTGATGATATTGGTAGGGATAATATAATAGCCCCTATAATAATTAAAGCTATAAAGCCTAATGCTAAAATTTGCACACCATTTAATTTTGTTTTACTTTTAAACGCACTCTGCATATCTTCACCTCTCAGATACACTTAATTTTATATAACCTATTATACACTATTTTTCTATATATTATTTATATAAATCTACAAAAAATGCGACCTTAAGGTCGCAGTATGTTACTTGTTTAATTGATTTTTTGCTACTTCTACTAAATCTGCAAATGCTTTTGGATCATTTATAGCTATTTCAGATAACATCTTTCTGTTCATATCTATTCCAGCTAATTTGATTCCATTTATGAATTTTGAATATGAAAGACCATTCATTCTTGTAGCTGCATTTATTCTAGCTATCCATAGTCTTCTAAAATCTCTCTTCTTTAATCTTCTTCCAACATATGCATTTCTTAAAGCTCTTATTACTGATTCGTTAGCAGTTTTAAATAATCTGCTCTTTCCACCATAATAACCCTTCGCAAGCTTTAATACTTTTTTATGATTTTTACGTGAATTAACCGCTCTTTTAACTCTTGCCATGCTTCAATCCTCCTATAATCTTATAAATATGGTAATAACTTTTTCATTGCTTTTTCTTGAGTTGTTGAAACATAAGCTGCTTTTCTTAAGTTTCTCTTTCTCTTAGAGCTTTTTTTAGTTAATATATGACTCTTAAATGCTTTAGCTCTTTTTAACTTTCCAGTTCCAGTCTTTTTAAATCTTTTTGCTGCACCTCTGTGTGTTTTCATTTTTGGCATAATAAAATCCTCCTCTCAAATTATGCTTAATAACAAGCTTAAAAATAAATTCACTTAAAAGCTTATAAAATAAAAAAGACAGCATAATGCCGTCCTCACAATATTCTTATTTCTAATTTATTTTGTAAATTAATAAAAATAGAATATACTACCTTACTAAGCTTCGCCGTAAGGTGAGAAACGGCTATGTTCCTTCTTAACAATTGTAATTATATTATCAGGTAAAAAACTTGTCAATAATAAATTACAATTTAACTTGTTTTTCCACACATAATATACAGCCTTTACAGAATATCACCTTATTTTCAAAAACTTTTTCTATGGTATCCATAAATTCTTTATTTAAACAATTATTTTTTCCATGAATAATTATCCTTTTAGGAGAATTAGTTATTAATCCACTTATAATTATATCTTCCATTTTTACATCATTATCTAAATTGCATTCTATCAGTTCCTTCATAAATTCATTAAATATATCATTTTTATTGCTATCAATAATAGAGTAATCTCCAGCTTCATTTATAACAATGTTTATTTCCTCTATTTTACTATCTTGAATTTCCACAAAATATTTTAGTAATTTTATAAATTCTTTATATTCCTTTTCTACCATATAACTTTCTATTACTTTATCTATTACATCTTCTATATCTTCTCTTAATTCCTTCATTCTAAATCTTATAAATCCATTGATATTAATTTCAGAATTTTCCTCTAAACAACTCTTTATTTTTTCTATAATATCATTTACTTTATTTAAGCAATATATTAAATTATCAAAATTTAAAGACTTATTTTCTAGAAATACCTTTATTATTTCTTCTTCAACTTCTATTATTTCCTCTTGCTTAAGAAAGAAATAATTTTCAGTTAAATATCCTAACATTTCTTTTTCTTTATATTCATTTAGAACAACCTTATATAATACATTACTTATATATAAATTTATAATATCTCTAACTCTTTCACTATAACTATTATCATCACATAATATTTTAATTATATGATTATCTAATTCCACACTTTCTACAACTCCTATTTTTATGTCTTTTTTTCTAAGAACTAACCTTAAATCTTGTATTTCATATACAAAATCCAAATCACTATTGTAAACAAGTTTTAATACAAGCATGGATTACACTCCCTTTCTAATAATAGTATGTATAAAAAAATTATCTATATTCAGAAATTATTTCTTAGTAATCGACAAATAAATATTAATATTTTATAATAAATTAAAAATAAAGTAGGAGATTTATATGATTTGTTTTATTGATTACAGAACAACACAAAAAGAAAAAGATACTTTATCTTCTCTAAATTTAAAAGTTATTGAAATTCCAAAATCTAATGATGTATATTCAGCTATAGATGGTCATGTAGATATTCAGTTAAATATATTAGATAAAAAGACAAAAAAGATAATAATCAACAGAAATATGGATAAAAACTTTAAAGAAAGTTTATCAAAATTAAATATTAAATTTATAGAAAGCGAAAAATTTCTAGAATCATCTTATCCTAATAATATTTATTTAAATGCTTTAATACTTGATGATTATTTTATACACAACTTAAAATTTACAGATAAAAATCTATTAAGCTTTCAAAAGGATAAAACTTTAATTAACGTAAAACAAGGTTATACTAAATGTTCATGTTTACCAATTTCTAAAAACGCTCTTATAACTAATGATGCTGGTATTTATAAAATCTTATCTAAATTTAACCTAGATATATTATTGTTACCTCCAGGAGATATAATTTTAGAAGGCTTAGACTACGGCTTTATAGGTGGCACAGGTGGATTAATTAATGATGATACAATAGCCTTCTTCGGAAACTTAGATTATTATAAGTATGGTAAAGAAGTTAAAGACTTTTTAAAAAAGCATAATGTTACCCCTATATACCTAAACAATATGAAATTACATGATAGAGGTAGTCTATTGGTACTTTAGTCTTTAATATAATACGTTTAATTAATATAAATGTTTCTAAATTTATAAATAAGGTGCTGTCGCACAATATAAAATTAGGTTCTATTGCGACAGCACCAATGAAATTATTATTCTATATTAAATTTTCATTAATCCTTTTAATTTTCTTCATAATATCCTTATTAATTAATTTATTTTCTATATCTAACTTTTTTAATATTTGATTTACTTCTAGCAAAGCTTTTTCCTTTTCTTCTAAAGATTGATTCCCGCGACCTAATTTATCACAAATAAAAAGAAGAATTATATCATTATAACTACTACTATTAATAAGTGCAGGTATATCAGAAAAGGGTAGATCCTTCAATATATATATATGATGCATATGAAAACTTACTATTTCAGATATTCTTTCTGCCTTTTCTTTATCTGTATAATTAATAAGTATTTTATAAGTTACATCTTTACCTACCTTATCATGATTATAAGATCTATATCTTCCTTTGATGAATTTAGTAGTTTCTATTTTTCCAATGTCATGAAATAAGGCAGCCCACATAAAAGAATCAGGATTTAGGGAAAAACTTCTAACCTTAGCAGCAGTATCTATAACTAATTTAGTATGATTCCACACATTCCCTTCTGGATGAAACTTTTTATCTTGAGGAATATTTTTAAGTTTATTTAATATGTTAAATTCACTTCCCCTAAAAATTTCTTTTCTCATTAAAATTTCTAATTGAATTGAAGGTTTTTCTTCATTTATTAATATATTATTTAACTCTTTAAACATATCCATTGTTATCACCTCCAAGATATATTATTTCAAATAATTAGATTTTTATTTTATGTATCAAAATTTAATTATAAACATAAACTATAAATATATTAGGCACTATAGCCAAGTGGTAAGGCAGAGGTCTGCAAAACCTTTATTCCCCAGTTCAAATCTGGGTGGTGCCTCCAAAAAGAAAAGCACTGAAAAGTTATACTATCAGTGCCTTTTATATATTATTTTTGTCTTGCTCTATTTAATATTTCACCAATTTCTTCGTTAGAAAATTTATATGCTGCATTACAGAAATTACATTTTATTTCTTCTTCTTTTCCATCGTTATATATTTCTTCTAAATCTTTTTCACCTATAGATATTAATACTGATTCAACTTTTTCTCTAGTACAATTACATTTAAATTCTGGTGTTAATTCTTCTAATATATTTAAATCCATACCATCGAATATATATTCTAAAACTTTTTCAATACTTCCATGTTCTAATAACATAGTTGTTATTGATGGTATTTCTTCTAATCTATATGTAAGCAAATCTGAAAGTAATTCATCTGAATCTGGCATCATTTGAATTATAAAACCACCAGCTGTCTTTATTGTATAATCCTTATCAACTAATACTCCTAATGCAACTGCTGAAGGTGTTTGCTCAGATACTGTGAAATAATAAGCTAGATCTTCACCTATTTCCCCAGTATAAATAGGAACTTGACCAACATAAGGATCCTTCATACCTAAATCTTTTATAACAGTAAATTCACCATTAATTCCAATATATCCACCTACATCTAACTTACCCTTAGAGTTTAATGGTAAATTACCATAAGGATTTCCTATAAATCCTTTAACTATTCCTCCTTGGTATGCTGTTACAGTAACACCCTTAGCTTCTCCTCCACCATTTATTTTTAATGTTATAACTTCTTTATCTGACTTTAAAGTAACTCCCATTAAAGCTCCTGCAGTTAACATTCTACCTAGGGATGCTGCTGCAACAGGAGTACATTCATGAAGATTTGTACCTGTATTAACTAAATTTGTTGTTTCTCCAGCAATAATTCTAATCATTCCATCCTTTGCTGTAGCTCTTATAATTTTATCCATTGAAAATCCTCCATTTTTTTTATTTTTTTACTATATATACAATTCTTTCTGTTTTATCATTAACTTGTTTTTCAGTATAACCATCAAACTTTTTTACTATTTTCAATCCAGCAACTTTGAGCTTTTCTTCAATAAGTTCTTCTGTATAAGCTCTTTCTAAATGTTCTTCTTCAAATCTTTCATATAAATTATCTCTTCTAACAAAGAAGGTCAAATACATACTTAATAAATCTTCTTCAAAAACATTTTCCCAAGTATAAAAAACATCTTTTTCACTATAAGTATATATATTGTTTCCTAAAATATTTGAAAGCTTATAGTATGAATTTATATCAAAAATAAATAATCCATTATCATTTAGATGTTCCTTAACCTTAATAAAATAATTTAAAAGTTTTTCTTCTTCAATTATATAATTGGTAGAATCTAATGCTGAAGTTATTAAATCAAATTTTCTATTTAAACTTAATTCACTCATATCCTGACAAATAATTTTACATTTTATTTTTTCTTTTTTCAATTTGTTGAAAGCCTCTCTTAACATATCTTCTGATAAGTCAACAGCAAAAGATTCCTTAAAATATTTAGCCAGTCTTAAAGTTAGATTTCCTGTTCCACAAGCAATGTCTAAATAATTATTAAATGTAATATTTTCTTTATTACATATATCAATTACCCTTGAGCACATAGAATCGTAATTTATATCTTCATAAATTAGTTCATCATAAATTTCGGCAAAATCTCCATATGCCAAAGTAATCCCCCCCACTTTAATACTTTTCTAAAACTATATTAAAGGTAAATTTTCCTTTAGTCAATGCTACATATAAAAGGATTAGAAAATAAATTATTTTCTTCCTAATATCTCATCGTTAGTTGGTATTTTAAGCATCCTTTTTCGTTTTGTCATTATACCTCCAATTCGTCCTGTTTCTTCAGCCGTTAAACCACCCCATCCCTCTAAGTCAACTTTTTCTTTTAAACCTAGTTCTTCAGCAATTTCATACTTAATTTTTTCTCTTAAAATTTCAGCTTCACTTAACTCTTTATTAGATTTAATTTTAGATTTAATAATTTTTTTTAAAGGTGTTTTACTCATTATTATACCCCCTACATTTAATATTTATATTTTCCCCAAAATACTTATCAATATACCTTTAAAATAATTAATCACTATATAAAGATAAAAATTATATATTATAATAAAGTATTGAAATTTTTGAATATTTTAACTATAGTTATTAGTAAGCATATTTTTTGCTTATTATAATAAAAAGGGGGAAAAGTTTATGTACAATGTTGCTATAGTTGGGGCTACTGGTAACGTAGGTAGAAAGTTTTTAGAAATTCTAGAAGAAAGGAATTTCCCAATAAAGGACCTATATCTTTTTGCATCTAAAAGGTCTGCCGGTTCAAAACTTAAGTTTAAAGATCAAGAATTTATTGTTGAAGAAACATCTGAAGAAAATATAAAAAATAAAAAAATAGATTTTGCTTTATTTTCAGCAGGTGGAGATGCAAGCTTAAAATATTCACCAATATTTTCTTCATATGGAGCCGTTGTTATTGATAATTCAAGTGCTTTTAGAATGGACAAGAATGTTCCATTAGTAGTACCAGAAGTAAATCCAGAAGATATTAAATGGCATAGCGGTATAATAGCTAATCCAAATTGCTCTACAATTCAAGCTATGCTTCCATTAAAAATTTTATTAGATAACTATGGAATAAAAAGAATTGTCTACTCTACTTATCAAGCTGTCTCAGGTGCAGGTATGCAAGGAATATCAGATTTAGAAAATGGTTATAAGGGAGATGCTCCTAAAAAATTTCCTCAACCTATAGCAGGAAATTGCCTGCCACATATAGATGTATTCTTAGAAAATGGTTATACAAAGGAAGAAATTAAAATGATTGAAGAAACAAAAAAAATTCTTCATAATTCTAATTTAAAAATTACAGCAACTGCTGTTAGAGTTCCTGTTTTAAATAGCCATAGTGAAAGTATTAACGTAGAACTAGAAAAACCATTTGACTTAAAAGATATTTTAAAATTGTTTAATGATACTAAAGGAATAACTCTTTATGATGATATTTCTGAAAGTAAATATCCCACTCCTCTATTTGTTAGTGGCAAGGATGATGTTTTTCTAGGGCGTATTAGAAGAGACTATAGCTTAGATAATGGGTTAAACCTATGGGTAGTAGCAGACAATATTAGAAAGGGAGCTGCTTTAAACGCAGTCCAAATAGCTGAACTATTAATAGGGAGTGATAAATAATGTCAATTTTTAAAGGCTCTGGAGTAGCTATTATAACACCTTTTACTTCAAACAATGAAATCAATTATGAAAAGTTGAAAGAACTAATAGAATGGCAAATCGAAGAGAAAACAGATGCCATTGTAGTTTGTGGTACTACTGGAGAAGCAAGTACTATGAATAAGGAAGAAAAAGAAAAAGTTATTAAGTTCACTGTTGATATAGTTAATAAAAGAATTCCTGTTATAGCTGGTACTGGTAGTAACAACACTAAAGAATCTATTGAAATGAGTAAATATGCTGAATCAATTGGAGTAGATGGATTATTATTAATAACTCCATACTACAATAAAACTAATGAAAAAGGTTTATTTAGACACTTTGAAGCTATTAATAATGAAGTTACTACACCTATAATATTATATAATGTACCAAGTAGAACAGGTGTTAATATAAGTCCTAAGGAGTTACTAGCATTAAGTAAGTTAAGGAATATTGTTGCCATTAAAGAAGCTAGCGGCAATATAAGTCAAATAGCTGAAATGAAAGCTTTATGTAAAGATAATATAGATATTTACTCAGGTAATGATGATCAAATAATACCTATAATGTCTATTGGGGGCATTGGAGTAATATCAGTACTTGCTAATATCACTCCAAAAATTGTCCATGATATGGCCTATAATTATTTAAATGGTGATATAAGTAAAGCATTAAATCTTCAACTAGACTATATAAACTTAGCTAAAATGCTATTTAAAGAAACTAATCCCATTCCAGTTAAAACAGCTTTAAACCTAATGGGTAAAGATGTAGGTAATTTTAGATTGCCTTTATATGAAATGGATAATAATAATCTAACCTTACTAAAGGAAACTTTGAAAAAATATGATTTAATTTAAGGAGGAACTATGGTAAAAGTATTATTAAACGGTTGTTGTGGAAAAATGGGACAAATAATAGTAGAGTCATCCAAGAGTTTCTCTAATATAGAAATAGTAGCTGGGATAGATAAATACCCTAGTGACAAAAATGAATTTAAAATATTTAATAATGTAAATGAAGTTGATGTAGATTATGATGTATTAATAGATTTTTCAAGGCCTGAAGCATTAGAAGATTTACTTAAATTATCAATAAGTAAAAAGAAACCTCTAATTTTATGCTCAACAGGATATAGTGAAGAAGATTTAAAAATTATTTCAGAAAAAAGTAAAATAATCCCAATTTTTAAATCTGCTAATATGTCTCTTGGTATTAATTTAATAAATTCTTTACTAAAAAAAATATCTCCTATTTTATATGGCAACTATGATATAGAAATTATAGAAAAACATCATAATCAAAAAGTAGATTCTCCAAGTGGTACTGCTGTTTTATTAGCAGATACAATAAAAGATTCACTGCCAACTGAAATTAAGTATGTATATGGTAGAGAAGGCTTTTCTAAAAGGGAAAATAATGAAATTGGAATTCATGCTGTTAGAGGTGGTTCTATAGTTGGAGACCATGATGTTATATTTGCTGGTTCTGGTGAAATTATTGAATTAAGTCATAAAGCTTTATCAAGAGAGGTATTTGCAGTTGGAGCTCTAAAAGCTGCTGAGTATATGAGTAAAATTACTGAGGCAAGTATATATAATATGGAAGATGTTCTAGGAATTTAAATATAAGGAGATTAATATAAGACTATTTATAGTATTTATATTAGTTTCCTTTTTTAATGAATCTATTTCCAGTTTAAATATTTAATAAAGTGAGAAAATAAAATATAAATAAAATTAAGGAGGATTACTAATGACAAAGGATAGTCAACCTGATAATAAAAAAGCTAGAATGGAAAAATGTAATTATCAAACACCAATAACAGAAGAAGGTCATAATCACAATCCAAATGCAAAACATAAATCAATAAAAAGAGAAGGCTTTTCTAGTGAGCACTTTAATAGAGCTGGAAATTAAAAAAGAAGAGTCAAAAGACTCTTCTTCCTTTATTGTTATTGTGCTTCAAAATATGCATCGTATAAGTATACGTGACCTAATCCTGAAACTCTGATTCCCTTAACATCTTTGTTAAATGCTTTAACTTGAGTGTAATAGTATAAAGGAATTATTGGCATATCATTCATTAATACATCTTCAGCTTCCTTCATAAGATCCCATCTCTTATTTAAATCGCCTTCTACTTTAGCAGCATTAACTAATTCATCGTATTTAGCATTTGAGTAACCAGCATCATTGTTTCCGCCACCAGTTAACCACATATCTAAGAATGTCATAGGGTCAACATAGTCACCTATCCAACCATGTCTAGCTATTTCATATTGTCCTTGTTGTCTTGTATTTAAGAATACCTTCCATTCTTGGTTAGTTAATGAAACATTAACACCAATTTTAGCCCAGTCTTGTTGTATAGCTTGAGCAACTAATTTGTGAGCTCCTTCAGTATTATACATAAATTCTATAGTAGGAAGTCCTTCACCATTTGGATATCCAGCTTCAGCTAATAATTTCTTAGCTTCATCTATATTAGGTTTATTTGCATCATAATATTGTCTATCAGCAAAATCTTCACCTTTATCATTTAAAATTCCTTGTGGAACATAGCTATATGCAGGAACTTGTCCTGATTTAGTAACATTTTCAGTTATAGCTTTTCTATCTATTGATATAGTTAAAGCCTTTCTTACTTTTTCATTACTTAAAGCTTTCTTAGCATCTTCTGGTAATGTATCTTGCTTACCAACGTTTATAGCTAAGAAGTATGTTCCTAAGTTAGGATATATTGTAACTAATCCTTCTGCTTGTCCATTTGCAATTTCTGCTGTTGGAACTGTATGAACAGCATCAAATTCTCCAGCTTTTAAAGAAGCATAAGCAGTATTTTCATCTGTAACTAATTTCCAAACTATACCAGGAAGTTTAACTTCTTTAGCATTCCAATATTCTTTGTTCTTTTCAAATACTAATTGATCCTTCATATCCCATTGAACTAGTTTGAAAGGTCCATTTGAAACATAAGTTTCTGGTTCAGTAGCCCATCCTTCTGGATTAGCAGATACTATATCTTCTCTTAATGGCATATAAGTAGTAAATGAAGTAAGTTCTGGGAAATAAGCTGTAGGAGCTTCTAATGTAACTTTAAGTGTATGATCATCTACAACTTCAATACCTAAATCATCTCTAGTAGCTTCTCCATTATAGAACTTTTCACCATTCTTAATGTAGAATAATTGATAGTTATATTCAGCAGCAGTTTCTTTAGTTAAAGCTCTTACCCATGAATACTCAAAATCTTTTGCTGTAACTGGTTCTCCATCAGACCATTTAGCATCCTTTCTTAAAGTGAAAGTGTACACTAAATTATCATCAGAAATATCCATTTTTTCAGCAACTCCATAAGTTGCCTTTTCATTATCATCAAGGCTCATTAAACCTTCAAATGCATTGTCAATTATTGAACCTGCCCCTGATGAAGTATTTAATGTAGGATCGATTGTTTCTGGATCTTCTCCTAAATTATAAATTAATTTTCTTCCATCATCTCCTGAACTACTGTTTCCACATCCTGCAAAAACAGACATTCCAAGAGCAAGTGTTAGTGCAACTGCACAAATTTTTCTAAGCTTATTGCTCTTCATTGTTTTTTCCCCCTTAATATATTTATTATTTATAGAAATTGCTTAACGCAATAGCTAACTATTTATTAAATAGATGACACGATACAAAGTGTCCTGGTTCAACTTCCTTAAGTTCTGGATCAGTTTCACCACAAATTGGCATAGCATATTTACATCTTGCTTTAAATCTACATCCAGGTGCTGGATCTATTGGTGAAGGTATATCACCTTGTAGCACTATTCTCTTATTAGATTTAGCCACCTTAGGATCTGCTATAGGAACAGCTGAAAGTAATGCTTGAGTGTATGGATGCTTAGGCTTTAAATACACGTCATCAGCAGGCCCCTTTTCAACCATTTGACCTAAATACATAACACCTATATGTGTTGATATATGCTTAACCATTGATAAGTCATGAGCTATAAATAAATATGTTAGTCCAAATTCTTCTTGAAGTTCTTCTAACATATTAATAACTTGTGCTTGGATGGATACATCCAATGCTGATATAGGCTCATCACACACTATAAAATCTGGTTGTACTGCAAGTGCTCTTGCAATTCCAATTCTTTGTCTTTGCCCACCTGAAAATTCATGAGCATATCTATTTATATGACTTCCATTAAGTCCAACTCTATCTAAAAGATATCTTATTCTTTTAGTTCTTTCTTCACCCTTATATAATCCATGAATGTCTATAGCTTCACCAATAATGTCGCCAACAGTCATTCTAGGATTTAATGATGCATATGGATCTTGGAATATCATTTGCATATTCTTTCTTAAAGAAACCATTCTTTTTTCACTGAAGTTAGTTATATCTTCACCATTAAATATAATTTGACCTGATGTTGGTTCATATAACTTTAATATTGTTCTTCCAGTAGTAGTCTTTCCACAACCTGATTCACCAACTAAACCTAATGTTTCTCCTCTTTTTATAGAAAATGAAACATTATCTACAGCTTTAACAAAGCTTTTTTTAGCAAAAAGACCTTTATTTACAGGGAAGTACTTACAAAGATTTTTAACTTCTAAAATAACATCATTATTCTTTTCCATTATTCTTCCCTCCTTATTGGTGACTCAACCTTTGGTGCATTTTCATGACATAACCAACAAGCAACTCTATGTCCTTCAGACACATCAAACAATGGTGGTTGCTTTTCTATACAAACCTTCATTGCATATTTGCATCTTGCTGCGAATGGACATCCAACTGGTGGTTTTAACAAATCTGGTGGTTGTCCTTCTATTGGTGTCAATCTTTCTTTTATTTCACTCTTAGGGTTAGGTACACTATTTAATAATCCCCATGTATATGGATGCTTTCCATTATAGAAAATATCTTCATCTGAACCTTCTTCTACAATTATCCCACCATACATAACATTAATTCTAGTACAAAGATCTGCAACTACTCCTAAATCGTGAGTTATTAAAATAATTGAAGTATTTATTTTATTTTTAAGATCTTTCATTAAATCTAAAATTTGAGCTTGTATTGTAACATCCAATGCTGTAGTAGGTTCATCTGCTATTATAAGCTTAGGATCACAAATTAAACTCATAGCAATCATAACTCTTTGCCTCATACCACCTGAAAATTCATGTGGATATTGCTTTAGTCTGCTTTCTGGACTTGGAATCCCTACCATATCAAGCATTTTTATTGCTACTTTAGTAGCTTCTTTTTTACTTATTTTCTTATGTTTAATTAAATGTTCTGTTAATTGATCTCCAACTGTAAATAAAGGATTTAAAGATGTCATAGGGTCTTGGAATATCATTGCCATTTCATTTCCCCTAATTTCTTGCATATCATCTTCAGTTGGATTTGTTATATCTTCTTCATTAAATTTTATTTCGTCTGCTTCAATAATTGCATTATCTGCTAACAATCTCATAATTGACATCATAGTAACTGACTTACCACAACCAGATTCTCCAACAATTCCTAAAGCTTCTCCTTTATTTAAATATAAAGAAACTCCTCTAACAGCTTGTACATCACCTATATGTGTTCTAAAGGAGGTCTTCAAATTTTTAACTTCCAATAACTTACTCATTCGTCATTCCTCCTATTTCTTATTCTTAGGATCTAAAGCTTCTGTCAAGCCATCACCAAATAAGTTAAATGCTAAAATTATTAAACATATAGCCCCTGCTGGGAATAATAATTGATATGCCGCAGTGCTTAATAATCCACTAGCATCATTTGCTAAAGTACCTAAAGATGCAAGTGGTGCATTAATACCTAATCCGATGAAACTTAAAAAGGCTTCAGTAAATATTGCTTGAGGGACAAATAAAGTTAGTGTAACTAAAATAGACCCAATACAGTTTGGAATTAAATGTCTAAATAATACTCTTGTCTTTGAAGCTCCTAAAGCTTTAGCAGCAAGAACGAATTCTTGTTGTTTTAATTGAAGAATATCTCCTCTTACTATTCTAGCCATACCAACCCAATATGAAACTGCCATAGCTAAAATTATTGTTACAAGGCCAGTAGATCCTTCTTTCTTAAATGTAGCCATTAAAATAATTACATATATTTGAGTAGGAATAGAATATAAAACATCTACTATTCTCATCATTATATTGTCTATTCTTCCACCGAAGAACCCTGCAACTCCACCATATAAAACACCAATAACTAAATTAATTGCTGCAGCAGATATAGCTATTATTAGTGAATATCTAGTTCCATACATTACTCTTACGAATAAATCTCTTCCTAAATTATCTGTTCCAAACCAGTGCTCTGCACTTGGCCTTAAATCAGTTGCTTGTAAATTTGTTGAATAATATGTGTATCCTAAGACTTTTTCCATTAAAATAGGTCCTAAGAAAGCACAAATAACAATTACTATAATCATTAATAATGAAAATAATGCCACCTTATTAATTTTTAATCTCCTCCAAGCATCAGCCCAATAACCAACGCTAGGTCTTACAACTTCTTCAAAAACTTTTTCCTCTTCACTTAAAGGAGTAAATAATTCTTTATCAATACTTAAGTCAACTTTTAAATCTTCCATTTTTTTACCCCCCATTAACCTTCAAGCTTAATTCTTGGGTCTATTAATACATAAACAATATCAACTAAAAGATTGCATATTACTATTAGTGTACAATAAAATGCTGTTACTCCTAATAATGAAGTATAATCTCTATTAGTTATTGATAAAGTAAATTCATTACCTAGTCCAGGAATAGCAAATATTTTTTCTACTACAAAAGATCCAGTTAAAACTCCTGCAACTAATGGTCCCAAATAAGTTACTACTGGAATTAATGAATTCCTTAATGCATGTTTAAATATTACTGATTTTCCACTTAAGCCTTTTGCCTTTGCTGTTCTTATATAATCTGACTTTAATACGTCCATTAATTTACTTCTTGTTAATCTTGTAATAAACGCCATAGAACTTCCTGAAAGTGCAAGTACTGGCATTATATAATTCTTCGGCTTACTTAATCCAGTTGCTGGCAATACTCCTGCCTTCACCGTAAAGATATAGATTAAGAAAGTTCCCATTACAAAACTCGGTATTGTTATTCCTATTGTAGCTAATATCATACATACATAATCTGGCCATTTTCCTGCCTTTAATGCAGCAACTATTCCTAATGATACTCCTACTGCTACAGAGAATGCTATTGATACTGCTCCAACTTTGGCTGAATTAGGAAAACTTTTCTTTATTGTTGTTATAACATCTCTTCCCTTATACTTAGTTGATTTACCAAAGTCACCTTTTAATAGATTTCTCATATAAATTGCATACTGTTCTCCAACCGGCTTGTCCAATCCATATTTCTCATTTAATTGAGCTTTCATCTCAGGTGTAGTTTTTTCTCCGTCAAATGGACCACCCGGCATCATCCTTACTAGAAAGAAAACTATAGTAACTACTGCCCAAACAGTAATTAAACTAGTTAAAAGTCTCTTTCCTATATACTTTACCATTTGTGTTCAACCCCCATTCATTATTCTACGCACATTCTGATTTGTAGATATTAATAATTATATTATATTATAAGAAATTGTCAATTAACATTTTAAAATAACATAGACTATTTTAATAATGTATCAATAAAAATGCTGTTTTTTTTTCAATTGTTAAAAGATATTCCACTAAATTAGAAAACGCTTACACCCCCTATTTTTCTGCATTTATGCAAGTATAAATATTAATCCTTCATTTTTCCTAATTTTTATTAATATATTAATTTTTTAAATTATTTTATTCTTTTATAATGAACTTATATGGACACTAAGCTTTATTTGTTCGTTAGAAGTGAACAAATTTAATAATATAATTTACACATTTAAATGTCGTTATAAGTATATTTATTCATAAAAACACCCACTAATATGAATAAGAACTTTATTAGTGGGTGTTTTTTTATTTATTATATCTATTTATGAACTTTTCAATTCTATTTAATGCTTCTTCTAATTCCTTGTGGGAGTAACAATAAGATATTCTAATAAATCCTTCTCCTCCAACACCAAAGGCATCCCCCGGAACACAAGCAACTTTTTCTTCATATAATAGCCTTTCACAAAATAGTTCAGATTTTAAATTATATTTCTTTATAGAGGGAAATATATAAAAAGCTCCCTTAGGTGAAATAAAATCTATATTCATTTCTCTAAGTCTTTCTTCTACATATGACTTTCTCTTTATAAACTCTTCTTTCATATAATCTACATTATAAAGTCCACTTTTAAGGCCTTCTAAAACTCCATACTGCCCTATTGAGTTGGTACAAGAAACATTATATTGATGTACCTTCCCAATCTGGTCAAGTTTTTCTTTCTTTGCAGCTACAAACCCTACTCTAATGCCTGTAATTGAAAACATTTTCGAAAAGCCACCAATATATATTATCTTATCTATAATCTCTTTACTCATAGCAACACTATAATATTCATCATAACAAAGAGATTCATACAATTCATCACTTATTACAGTTATATTATTTTCTTTTATAATTTCTAATAAATTATTATATTCATTCTTGCTTAATATAGCTCCAGTTGGATTTGAAGGATATGATAAGATCATATATTTAATATCTTCTTCTTTTATTAATGTTCTTAAAATTTCGAAGTCTAAAGAAAAATCATCTTTTAATCTATAGTTTATAACTTTTCCACCTAATATTTTAACTATATTTTCATATGCTGGATAAGCTGGCGTTGGAATTAAAACTTTATCCCCTCTATTTATAATAGTAATTAACGATGAAAATAGAGCTTCGCTTCCACCAACAGTAACACAAATCTCATCATATTCATAATTAATTCCCTTATCTTTTAAATACCTTGATATTTCTTTTCTTAATTCTAAGAGTCCAAAATTATCTGTATATACAGTCTTATCCTCTTTTATTGCTTTTAACATTTCGTTTTTTATTTCTTTTGGTGTCTTAAAGTCAGGTTGCCCTAAGGTTAACGATATCGCCCCATCAACATTTTTTACCTTATTAAAAAACCTTCTTATTCCAGACATTCTTATCTCATTTAAATTCTCATTCATTTTTAGCCCCCTATTGTTTAAAATTCAATTCCTTCTCTAGCTGGAACCCCTTCTTCATAATAATGCTTAATACACTTCATTTCTGTTACTAAATTGCTTTTATCTATTATTTCTTTAGGAACATTTCTCCCTGTTAATATAATTTCCATCGTTTTAGGTTTATTATCTAATATATATATAACTTCTTCTACAGTAAGAAATTTATTTGACAATACAGCCATAATTTCATCAATAATTAAAACATCACATTTATCTTCCTTAATAACTTCAAGTATAAAATTATATCCATCTCTAATTTCTAATTTTAATCCTTCAAGTTCCTCTTCTGATAAGTTCCATGTAAAATCCTTAGGTTTTTCAAATCTAAATATTTTAAAATTTTCTCCAAGTTCATCTACTGTTTTAAGTTCACCAGTTTTGCCACCTTTTAAAAATTGCAACATATATACTTTAAGTCCATTTCCATAAGCCCTAATACCTTGACCTATAGCTGCTGTGGTTTTTCCTTTCCCTTCTCCTGTATAAACTTGAATTAATCCTTTTTCTAATTTCAATATTATCAACTCCTTTTTATAGATTTTACATTAAGTATAATTTACTTGCAAATAATTTTATTATTTGCATTTTATATTTCCTAACCCTTGCTATCCTTCCAATATATTGATATAATTTCTTCAAATTAATATTAATTGGGGAGGATTTATTTATGAATTATAATGATTTAACTGATCCTTATGAAATTGCAAAATTTATAAGAGATTCTGTAAAGACAACACCTGTTAAAGCCTACGTAAACGGAGATTTAAGTAAAGCAGACTTCAAAGATATAGAATGGTATGGAAATAATAATTTTTATATTTTATTTGGAGAATCAAATATCCTAAATGAATTTATAGAAAATAATAAGTCTTTAATTAATCACTTTAGACTAGAAAATGATAGAAGAAATTCTGCTATTCCTATGCTAAATCTTTTAAAAGTTAATGCTAGGATCGAACCTGGTGCAATAATAAGAGACAGAGTAAAAATAGAAGAAAACGCCGTTATTATGATGGGCGCAGTTATTAATATAGGTGCTGAAATTGGTGAAGGCACTATGATAGATATGAATGCAGTCCTTGGTGCTAGGGCTAAAATTGGAAAAAGATCTCATATAGGTGCTGGGGCTGTAGTGGCTGGTGTCTTAGAACCACCAAGCAAATCCCCATGTGAAATAGGAGATGATGTATTAGTTGGTGCAAATGCTGTAATCTTAGAAGGGGTTCGTGTTGGTAATGGTGCTGTAATCGCTGCTGGTTCTATTGTAACAAAAGATGTTCCTTCTGGTGTTGTAGTGGCAGGTAGTCCAGCTAAAATTATCAAATCTGTAGATGAGCATACAAAAGATAAAACAAAAATATTAGAAGATTTAAGAAAATAAAATACATATTAAATAAGGAGCTGCTAACAGCTCCTTATTATTACATTACTTCTTGTTCATTAACTTCATTAATAGGGTCTACTTGTTCTTCTTGAACTCTTTCCATTTTTGAAACTGATACTTCATAAGCAATTTTCTTTATTACATCAGTATCACTAACCTTTTTTTGATATTCTCTACTTTGTAGTCTACCCCAAACTCTAATATTATCTCCTACTTCTAAACTTTGACAAAATCTAGAATTTCTTCCCCAAGCTATAGTAGGAATATAATCTGATTTATTATAAGCTCTATTTACAGCTAATAATACATCAGCAATTTCTCTTCCAAATGGTGTTGTTCTATAAACTGGTTCCTTACATATATATCCATCTAAGAAAATTTCATTAGGATTCTTACTTCTTTCAATACACGGTTCTATGTTCCTAGCAAAAACTGTTAATATTAATTTATTAGATCCGTCTACAAATTTATTATAAGATCTTAATTGACCATCTACAATTATATCTTTACCAATTGATAAATCCATATTTGCTATTAATCTCTCTGAAACAGTTATATTTAAAATATCAACTGAATCACTAAGTCTCATAACCTCCATAGAAAATGTATAAAACCCTTCCCCATACATTTCATGACTAAATTCTAATTCTGATATTACTTTTCCCTCTAAATAAATCTTGTTATTTAACATCAAGTTGTCCATCACTAACCCCTCTCTCCCTTAGTAATAATTTTTATTCCTTTGCTTTTTAAATCTTTATGGATACATTTCCATTATAATACATTATATCATCATTTTTCAATATTTTTTAATTATTTTTTATTTGTTCTCCATTTTCATTAATAAAATAATCAGAATAGTAAATGATATCACCTACTTTAGCAAATTTATAACCTTCTTTAAGTAGTTCATTAATTATTTTATCTAAATTTCCAGGCGTATACTTAGCATTATTATGAAATAATAGTATTGATCCAGGAGAAACTTTTTTCATAACCCTGTTATACTCTTCCACTGCACCACTTTGCTTCCAATCTACAGAATCCACATCCCATTGAATAGCCATCATTCCTTGATTATATATAAATTCACAAGATTTCTTATTATAATCTCCACTTGGAAATCTAAATAACTTTACCTCTTCACCAGTGATATCTTTAATAGTTTTATTAGTCTTATCAAGTTCTTCCTTCATCTTTTCTTCAGTAATTTTAGTAAACATAGGATGCATATAACTATGATTTCCTATTTCATGACCTCCCTCCTTTATTTTTATAAGTTTCTCTCTATTTTCATCACTATAATTAACCCAACCTCCCATTATAAAAAAGGTTGCCTTTACATTATATTTATCCAGTACCTCTAATATGTTATATAATTCCTCTTTTTCAGCCCAATTTATATCAAAAGTAATAGCTATAACCTTTTCTTCTGTTTTAACTCTATAAACAGGCTTATCTTTTTTAATTTCTGCTAAGCTAAGTTTTGTTTTTTCAGTAAATAATAATGATACTATTATTGTTGAAATTAATAATAGTAAGCTTAACCCAACTCTATACCTTCTATTCATAAATTCTCCTAATAAATGATTCATTTAATTTATATTCTTTTTTTTTATATTAATGACAATAATATGTAGTTATGAAATTTTTAAATATTATGTTATAATAAATCTATACTTTCTAAATGGAGGTTTAATATGTACGAAAACTCAGCTGAATTAGCAGAAAATAAATTATTAGTATTATATGTAATTGAGTCATTGAAACATCCTATTACAAATACTCAATTAACTGAAATTATCTTAGAAAATAACTTTATAAATTACTTTACTCTTCAGCAGTATATTAGCGAACTAATAACTTCAGATTTTTTAAGATATGAAACAGTTAACGAAAAGAATCTTATTCGTATTACTGAAAAAGGTACAAATACACTTTCATTCTTTTCTGATAGGATTTCTTCAATTAAAAAGAAGATAATCGATGATTACCTTCTTTCCATAGTAGACTCTATAAAAAAAGAATTAACTATTCATAGTGATTATACCCTTGGAGAGGATGACTCCTTCATAGTAGACTTACAAGCTTTAGAAAATGATAATTTACTAATGTCTCTAAAAGTGTCAGTTCCTACAAAAAAGCAAGCAGTTTCTCTATGCAATAGGTGGAAGGATAATCCTTCTGATATATATAATAAAATCATGAACTCTTTATTTAATGATTCAAACTAATATAAAGTCATAGCATTAGGTTCCTTCCCTACTGTTATGGCTTTTGTATTATTGTTTCTTAAATCTAAACACAGGATTCTTCCATTAAAATAGTCTCCCACATACAATATATTTCTATATTTAACTATAGCTCTAGGCATTCCCCCTACTATTATTTCAGTTATTCTATTTAGATTTAGTTTATCCATTATTGTTATACTTCCATCCATCAAATTACATATATATAGTATATTTTCTTCTTCAATAATATCTATTGGTACTTTGCCTACTTCTATTTTTCTTAATGATTTTAATGTAATTAAATCAAAAACTTCTATATATCCATTATTTTCGTCCCCCATATAGCTTTCACAAACATATAATAGTTTACCATCCTTTGAAACCCTAACCTTAGTAGGATATTCTAATGTAGTTAATTCTCCTATAATATTATTAGATACTATATCAATTACAGATATATTATTACTTTGAAAATTGGTGATAAAAATTAGCCCTAGTTCTTTACTTAACTCAATATTATAGGGCCAATTATTAGTTTTTATCTCTAATATTATTTTATTTTCATCTATATCATAAACCACAACAGAATTAGACTCAGAACATACAATGTACAAATTATTATTATAGCCAATCAAATCATTTGGATGCTCACCAATATAAGTAGAATCTATTTCCTTTAAGGTATCCATATTTAGTATTGAAATAGAATTGCTATAACTATTAGCTACATAAGCTATATTATTTTTTATATAAATTCCATTTGGTCCTAGTGGTTTATCCCCTATAGTTAGTAATATTTCTTCATAATCTATACTTAGATCAAGTGACTTTACCAATGATATTTTACTAATACAATCACTACCAGTATTACATACAATTAAAGAGTTCATCCTATCCCACCTTTTAATTACTCTTATTATAATAGATACATTTATATTATATGTTTAAGCAAATTTTCCGGACCATTATTTTATCTTTTTGCTTAAAATTCTACAAATTACTTTATTTTTAATGAATATGATTATATAATAATCTTGCAATAAATTTTGGAGGTATAATATATGTTTATTTATAAGACTAAAGGGGTATGTGCCACAGAAATTCATTTAGATATTGATAATGATACTATAAAGAGCGTAGAATTTATTAGAGGTTGCCAAGGAAATCTAACAGGAATATCAGCATTAGTATCAGGTATGAATATTGACGATGCAATAAATAAGCTTAAGGGAATAGATTGCCGTAATAAAGGTACTTCTTGCCCTGACCAATTATCAAAAGCTTTAGAAGAATATAAGCTAAGTGCTTAAGGAGCTGTAACACAGCTCCTATTTTATTTCTAAACTTTTATACTCCTTTATATCTTTTATTATTATTTTTTTCACTTCCTCTAAAGGAAATTTTTTCCCTGGGCAAAGGGTATTATAAACTTCTTTATGTCCAAGAATTTTATAAATATCATATTTTAAAGAAATGTATAATGATAAATTTATCAAGCTATTTAATTCTGCCTCTGTTACCTCTTCCTTCTGAAAATTTCCTTCTAAACAAATACCAATAGATCTACTATTTTCTCCTATAGTATGAGCCCCTTCTGAACTTTCAGGTCTTCCAGCATAAATACTTCCATCCTTACTTATGTAAAAATTGTATCCAATACCCTTCCATCCCTTTGATTTATGAAACTCATTAATTTCTTCAGGAGAAACTTTTCCTAATGCTGCATGATGAATAATAATCTTATTTGGTTTGTTATTCATATTTAAATTTTCCTTCCATTTATAATCTAACTGTATAATATTTAAGTTCTTTTCCATTTTTTCTACTTCAGTACTTGAAATAGAAATATTATAATATCTTCTATAACTTATTTTAAAACACGCTCTTATACTATCTTTAAAAACTAAAACTAAAGAAAAAATCAATATTATAACTAATAAAATATAGAAATATATTTTCTTTATTCTTATAACAATAATCAAAACAAACAATCTCCTAAATATGCTATACTTATAATTTATTGCAAAAAAAAGTAAGTATTCATATTTCAGAATACTTACCTTTAAAAATATTTATTATAATAAGTAGCTACTAATTAAAACTACAATAGATCCTATTAATATGGATGAAGTAATTAAGTCCATATTAATTTCAATATTAGAAGCTGAAACTATTCTTTCTTTTTCAGCAATGTTATTTTCTAAAACTATATTTGCAAAATACTGTGGATTAACTTGGCCAAATTCTTGTAAAGATAAGCTTTGATTTTTACCACTTATCGAAGAGAATAATACTATCATCAATATTAATATTCCTTCAATGAAAAGTACATCCTTCAAGTGAAATCCTCTTAAACTAGATATTATTCCTGCAATTAGAAATAAAGATACTAAGTTAGCAATAAAAATTGTAATAAATTTTTTTAAGCTTTTAGAATTATTTTTTATCATAAGAACCATCATCCACCTTTCTCTGATATCATTTACATATTAGCATTTATGCTGCTTCATTGCAATATCCATTACCCTTTTTAAAGCTATGTGAATTAATAGTTTTTTAAAGTTTAGCCTTATTTTTTACAAAAAATATCACCTATTATCTGATGATACTTTTTATATTTAATTTTATATATTTAAATTTATTAATTTCCTAAATTTACAATTTTAATTACTATTATATTATATTTCAAATTTTAAAATGAACATCGTTCAAAAACCTTTATAATTAGCTAATAATTGAAGAATTAATGAGAAAATCTATGTTATTTAGCTTTAAATAGAATTTGATATTTTATAATGAGAAGAGTACTATTTAATTAATGTTAGATGATAATAATTATTAAAGGGGTGTTAATATGAACAATTTTATGAATGATATTAGAAACAAAAGCAATCTTCTTCATAAAGCCACTGAAAATTCAGGCTTTACACATAGATTTCTTGCTAAAGGGGCCAATCTAGAAAGTTATACAGAATATATTTATAACTTATCTTTTGTATATGATGCTATTGAAACAAATTTAAATAAATACAAGGATTTAGATGAGGTTAAACCTTTTGTTACAACTGAACTTTTCAGAACGGAAGCAATTAGAAATGATGTAAAAGCTCTAAGGGATAATAAAGATTTAGAAGTTCTTTCTTCAACTTTAGCTTATGTTGATAAGATAAATGCTATTGCTGAAGCTAATCCAAAATTATTAATAGCACATGGTTATATAAGATTCCTAGCTGATTTATTTGGCGGTAGAATGTTCTATGCTCTATTAAAAGATGAATACAAAGTTTCAGATGAAGCTCTTAAATATTATGCTTATGAAGATTTAGGCGACATGAAAGCATATGTTATGAAATATCATATGATGTTAGCTAATCTAAAACTTACTGAAGAAGAACAAAAACAATTTATTATTGAAGTATCTAATGCTTATATATACAATATTTCAATATCAAATGAATTAGATGCTAAATACTTCTAAGAATAAAGGAGCTGGAAAACAGCTCCTTTTTATATATAATAAATAAGAGTATCTTTTGATTTTTTATAGTTATCTACTAAATCTTCTAGAGTTATGGAATTAAAATAATCTTTAATTTCAGTGTTTATATCCTTCCATAAATTTTTATTTATAAAATCTTCTAACTCATTTTCTTCCTTATCATTTATATCTATAAAAATACTATCACCTTCTAAAATCTTTAAGATTTCTAGTATAGTTAAATCTCCTATATTTTTCCCTAAACTATATCCACCTTGCGCACCTTTTCTTCCTACTATAATACCTGCTTTTCTTAATAATGAAAAAATTTGTTCTAGATATCTTTCAGATATATTTTGTCTTTCTGATATAGCTTTAATAGTAACATTTTCAGAATCCATATTAATAGCTAAGTCAATTAGAGCCCTTAATCCATATCTTCCTTTAGTTGAAATCTTCACTTAATCACCTTTTTCTGTATATTCTATAGTTTATATAATAAAAGTCATTACTAAAAATAGCAATGACTTATTAATAAATTATTTATATAAATCAGTAGATAAATATCTTTCTCCTGTATCTGGTAAAATAACCACTATATTTTTGCCCTTATTTTCTTCTCTTTTTGCTAATTCTGTAGCTGCTACTATTGCTGCACCTGATGATATTCCTACTAATAAGCCTTCTGTTCTTGCTAAATCCTTTGATGCTTTAAATGCATCTTCATTTTCAACCTTAATAACTTCATCTATTATTGATACATTTAAGTTCTTTGGTATGAAACCAGCTCCTATACCTTGCAACTTGTGTGGTCCAGGTTTTCCACCTGAAATAACTGGTGAATTTGTTGGTTCAACAGCTATAACTTTCACATCAGCTTTTCTTTCCTTTAGAACTTCACCTATTCCTGTTAAGGTTCCACCTGTACCAACTCCAGCCACTACTATATCTACTTGTCCATCTGTATCATTCCAAATTTCTTCTGCAGTTGTTATTCTATGAATTTGAGGATTTGCTGGATTTTCAAATTGTTGAAGTATTATTGAATTTTCAATTGATGCTTTAAGTTCATTTGCTTTTGCTATTGCACCCTTCATTCCTTCTGCCCCTGGAGTTAATACTAATTCAGCTCCTAAAGCTTTTAACAAATTTCTTCTTTCCATACTCATTGTTTCTGGCATTGTCAATATTAATCTATATCCCTTTGCAGCAGAAATATAAGCTAAAGCTATTCCTGTGTTTCCACTAGTTGGCTCAATAATAACTGAGTCCTTATTTAATAATCCTTCTTTTTCTGCAGCTTCTATCATTCCAAAGCCAATTCTATCTTTTACGCTACCACCTGGGTTAAAATATTCTAACTTTGCAATAACTTTTCCTAAAGTACCTTTTTCATTATTATAATTTTCAAGTTCAAGTAATGGTGTATTTCCTATTAATTGAACTAAACTTTTTGCTATTTTCATATTTACCTCTCCTTTTTCCTACTATTCCGATATGTTTTTATAATATAATAATACTCTATTTTATATAATTTGTGAATACTTTTTTATATTTATTTCAAAAAAAAAAAATTTGCATCTCTATGATGCAAATTTTTAATGATGTTTTATTTAGTTTTTATTGCTTTTAAGAACATTTTAAAGAAATTAAATAAAACATATGATATTATAGCTGTTGTTACATATATTTGAATTCCAGATATTTGTTTCACTATATTACCTAGAACCTCATTTCCACTATTAATTAAAAATGCTGACATTTTTATTGAAGCCACAATACCTATAGCCATAGGGAATGTTAAGCCAGCAAAGGCTGGAGTAAATTCAAATGAGAAAAATCCTGGTAGCTTGTACAATACAAATAATAAAGTAACAAAAGCAACTAAATATAATAAAGAAATAACTACTTTATTAGGATTTTCTACAACATTTAAATATGAAACTACACAAAGGCTAGATGGTGCTAATAATATTGCTTGCGTATGATAAAAAGCATCTTTTAATGGATATTTTACTAATCTTATTACCATAAATGGCATTATAATTACTAAAGCTAAAATTCCATAATATAATACTATTTCACTAATAAGAGGCTCATTCATTGCAGAACCAACAACAACAGAAACCATTATTCCATTAAATGTAACAAACCAGCTTGGCACAAAAGTATCTTTATTAAAGCCTTTAATCACATTTCTATATATAAAAATTAATAAATGTATTGTGTGTAATATTAATCCTATAGACCATAATGCTTTTCCTAAAAAATTATTATAATCAAAATAATATGATCCTAAAATCATTGTAATCATTGTAAAACCTGCATATAAACTAGCTGGAACAGTATTTGAATATTCCTTTTTACATGTATTTGTAAATGCTATAATTTTAACTAAGTAAGCCATTAAAATTATAGTAGCTACCCACATAGTTAAATGTCTTACAAAGCTATATCCTAATGTAGAATAAACATTTGATAATGTTGCAGCTCCAACCATTGTCGGTAATAATGGTACAGGAATATTTTCGATTTTTTTCAATAAATTATTTTTCATTTCTGCCTCCTAAATTAATTTAAGAATACTAAATTAACTTTTCATCCGTTACTATGTTAATTATTTCACTTGATTGTTTATTATTAAACAAACTTTCTCTTCAATTATACTTTATACCAATTATATTTCTGTGATTATTATCACAGTTTTAGTTTTTTATAGTAAAAAATTTAAAATAATTATTTCTTTAAAAAGAAATAACCCCAAAGAAAGTTAAATACTTACTTTAAGGTTATCCCAATAATTATATCTGATATATGTAAAATTTATTTTAAAATATAATATTAACTTCTTTTATAGCTTTTAACTAACATACGCAGAAAATTATATAAAACAAAAGCTATTATTGTAGTACTAATATAAATTTGAATACCACTTATTTCTTTTGCTATATAAGATAATGATTTATATCCTATACTTTCAAAAAATGAAGATGCTTTTATAGAAGCAACTATTCCTATAGCCATAGGGAATGTTAAACCTGCAAAGCCTGGTGTAAAGGTATAGGAAAAAAACTTTGGTAACATATATATTATAAATAATAGTGTTAGCAGTATTATTATATATAAAATTCCAATTATGATCTTATTAGGGTTATTTATATAATTTAAATAACTAACTAAACAAAGGCTTGATGGTGCAAGTAAAATTGCTTGTGTATGAAATAAAGCTTCATTTATAGGTTCCCTTCTTAATCTCCTAATCATCAAAGGTAATACTATTATAAATACTATTATCCCATAATAAACTATAATCTTCCCTATAAAAGGTTCATTCATAGGCTTTCCAACTACTGTAGAAACCATAATTCCATTGTAAGTTACAAACCAACTTGGTACAAAAGCTTCTTTTTTAACCCCTAAAAATACATTTCTATATGTGAATATTACTATATGAATTGCATGTAATAATATTCCTATAATCCATAAGCCTTTTCCTAACACTTTATTATAACTAAAATAATAGGACCCCAAAATCATTAATAGCATTGTAAATGCTGCATAAAGACTTGCTGGTACTGTATTACTATATTCACTTTTACAAGTATCAAAATATAATGTTATCTTAATTATATATGCGAATAAAATTAAAGTAGTAATTATCATGGTGATATGTCTAATCCAATTATAGCCTAATATCTGATATACATTAGATAATGTTGCTGCTCCCACCATAGTAGGTAAAATAGGTACTGGCATATTTTTAATTTTTTTTATTATACTTTTATTTTCCAATCTTTCACCTACTTTTAATAAACAAACTGCAAGTCTTGTGTTTCATTAAAGAAATCAGAATAATCTATATCAAATAAAGGCTTTTTAACTCTATCAACATTTATTTTTTGTTTTATTAATTGAGTCAACACGCCAACATAAGATAAATCCCCTTGAACTATAGCTCCATAAATAGCTCCATCTTTATATATTATTTTCTTATAATCCTTACCATCTATATCAATTATTTCTTCATAAGTATCGTCTGGCTTAGTAACTAAACCTAGAGACATAGTTGCTAAACCACAAAAATTCATAGTATTCTTAGTGGCAAAAAAATCTTCCATAAAAGTTTCTTTTCCTACCATATTATTTGCCGCAATCATTCCTTCTTTAACAGCTATTGGCCATATTGGACTTCTACCAGTTATATCTCCTGCTCCATATATATCTCTAACATTTGTTTCTCCTTTTTCATTAATTATTAATCCAAACTTATCACATTCAATTCCAGTGTCTTTTAAAAAGCCAACATTTGCTCTTACTCCCGCACAGGCAATAATTAACTCACAAGGAACCTCCTCTCCAGTATTTAGCATTATTGAAACTGGATTATTATCATCATCAACAATTACTTTTTCTGCCTTTACTGAAAATTTTAATTTAACCCCTTCTTTCATTAATCTTTCTTCATACTTACTGGCCGCATACTTATCTAATTGTAATGGAAGTAATCTGTCTCCCATTTCTATTAATGTTAAATTAACATCATATCCTAACAGTCCTGCTAATGCATCTACCCCTACAAGCCCTGCTCCTAATATAGCTATATTTCTTACCTTTGTTACTATTTCTTTAATCCTAATGGCATCATCTAAGTTTCTTAAACCAATAACATTATTGGCAGTCCTTAGGTTTTCTATTGGTGGTAAAAATGATGAAGCACCTGTAGATAATAACAATTTATCATAATCTATATTACTTCCATTATCTAAAATTATTTTTTTATCTTTAATTTTTATTCCAACTACTTCCACTCCCTTAATCCATTCTATATCATACATATCGAAAAAATTATCTGGTGTGAAGTCTAATGCTTCTATTTCTCTTCTACCATCTAAGAAATGGTGAAGTATACACCTAGAATAAACTTGTTCATCTTTAGAAACCAATACTATTTTACATTCTTTGTTAAACTGCCTAAGAGTTCTAGCTGCATTTATTCCTGCTGCTGATGCCCCTATAATTACATATTTCATTATTCTTCTACCTCCTGTAGTGTTAATGCATCCATAGGACAATTAGCCACACATTGTGGATAATTACTTTCTAGGGAGATACACATATCACACTTCATAACTTCTCTATTAGTTTGATAATCCATCTTTAATACCCCATATGGACATCCCATAATACACATATAGCAAGTAGCACATCTACTCTTATCATAAATTACATATCCAGTTTCATCATCTCTTCTCATGGCCCCAGTTGGGCAAGCATAGACACATTCTGGTCTAGTACAATGTCTACAATAAATTGGAGCATATCTTCCTTCACTATTAATTACTATTCTACCTCTTGTATCTCTACAACCATGAGAAACCTTACAAGCTGTAGTACAAGTTAAGCAGCCAATACACTTCTTTCTATCAATTTTAATTCTCTTCATAGTTATCACCTTTTATCTTTTCTATCTTTACTGGTACATATTTATAATTAGGTTCCTTCGAATAAGTATCAAAAACTGAAGTTAATACAGAATTGGTTTCTATATAGTGCATTGGCGCATAAACATCGCCCCTTTTCACACTTCTACTTAATTTAACTAAAAAAGTGTTAGTTATACCATTTGGTGAACTTACTTTAACTTTATCATTTTCTTTAATACCTAACTCTTCTGCTAAATCAGTATTAAAATTTATATAGCCTTCTTTTACTATTATTGCTTCTACATCTGGTATTTCTCTTGTTCTAGTTTGTGTATGCCATTGACCAACAGTTGCTCTACCTGTATTTAAAATATAAGGATATTCTTCTGATCTATCAAATGGTGGATTTAGAATATCTTCATAAATAAATTTAGCTTTTTTATTTGGTGTGAAAAATTTTCCATCTTCAAACAATCGTCTTTCTAGCTGAACATTTTCTTCGCCTTCTTTATATGGCCATTGTATTCCCTTAGACCCATCTAAAGCATCATAATCTACTCCAGTTATATCACAAGGCATACCTTTACTACATTTCTTTAAAATTTCAAATGCATCCTTAGGAGTTCTCCATTTATCTAATAAACTTCCCATACCTAAGGCATCTCCTATTCCAAGCATAATATCATAGTCTGTTAATTCATTTTCCTTTTTTTCTAATACTGGTAGTACTTTAGACAATCTTCTTTCGGTATTAATAATAAGACCTTCCTTTTTCAATCCGCTAGTTGATGGAAGTATTAAATCAGCATATCTACAAGTTTGAGTATCAGAATATATATCTTGAACTGCTAAAAATTCTAATTTTTCTGCTGCTTTTTTAAACTCTAAATCATTAATCCAAGAAACTAAAGGATTTGTTGCTATAACCCATAGTGCTTTAATTTCACCATTATTTATCCCATCAACTATTTCGTTATATGGTTTTGTTGCTTTCTTAGGTAAAATATCTTCATCTACTTCTAATACTTCAGCTATTACTTTTCTTCTCTTTTCATCACTATATTCTCCACCACCGTAAAAACCTGTGGTATTACTAAAAAGTCTTGAACCCATAGCATTACATTGACCTGTTATAGAATTTGCTCCAGTTCCTGACTTTCCTATGTTTCCTGTCATAAGTGCTAAATTAATAATAGACTGTGCAGTTCTTACAGCTTGAAAGCCTTGATTTACTCCCATAGTCCACCAAAAAGAAACTCTCTTCCCCTTATTAATTATTTCTGCAAGTTCTAGAACTCTTCCCTTTGATATTCCTGTATATTCTTCAACATCATTAATATCATATTTTTTAACATGATTTTTAAAGCCTTCAAAATCCTCCGTATTACTTTTTATAAAATCTGTATCTATCCATCCTTTTTCTATTAATACATTGGCTAATGTATAGAATAGTCTAATATCTGATTTAGCTTTAATATCTATCCACATATCAGCTCTTGATGCAGTTTCACTCTTTCTAGGGTCTATTACTATAACCTTTTTGTTTTCATTTTTATTTTTTATAACCTTACCCCATAAAATTGGATGAGCTACTACTGGATTACATCCAACAAATATCATTACATCTGAATGTTCTAAATCCTCTAAAGTATACGGTGGAGCATCAAATCCAAAACTTTGCTTATAAGCTACAACTGAAGTAGCCATGCAAAGGCGAGTATTCCCATCTCCATTTCCACCTAAAAATGTTCTTCCAATATGCCCTGCCAATGCCATTTCTTCACTTAAAAGTTGTCCAGTGCTTAAAAATGCAAAGCTTTCTTTCCCATGTTTTTCTTGAATCCTTTTTACATTTTCAGCAAAAATTTTAAAAGCCTCTTCCCAAGATATATGTTCAAATTCATCATTTTCTTTTCTTAATAGTGGTAAAACCGGATTCTCATATATTGTATTTTGTTTATCTAAATTCAACCCTTTCACACAACAAAAGCCTCTATTAATTGGATAATCTTCAGAGGGTTTAACTCTTTCAATAAATCCTTTATCGTCTACATGAAAATCAAAATTACAAGCTATTGAGCAATAATTACAAGTGGATCTTACAACCTTCATAATATTTCTCCTTTATTTCATATTCTTTTCATATTTAGTATTACAAGGATTTACTTAAGTTATTCACAGAGTAATAATTTATAATTTCTTCAAATAATAAAAAAGAAGATATATATTATATTTCTTTTGAATTTATAAAATCCAAATTTTAAATATAATAAATATCTTCTTTTATAATAAAAATAATATTTTTTATAGAGTAAATGTTCTCTTTTCATTTTCTATAATCTTACATTTATCTCCTACTCTAACCTTCCCACCTTTTAAAACTCTTGTAAATATACCATTTTTAGGCATTATACATTCCCCAACTTGATAATAAATTGCACACTTATCATGACATTCCTTACCTATTTGAGTTACTTCTAATAATACTTCCCCAACTTCTAATTTTTGTCCTATTGGTAATTTATTTAATTCAAAGCCTTCAACTACTAAATTTTCTCCAAAGGCTCCAAAATCAACATCTCCACCTTTTTTTCTAAATTCATCTATTTTTTCAAAAGCTAATAAACTAACTTGTCTATGCCATTTTCCAGCATGAGCATCCCCTTCTATTCCAAAGTCTTCAATGAAGTTTGCTTCCTTAACTTCTTCTTTTAATGTCCCCTTATGCTTACTTGTACATATAGCTAATACCTTGCACATATTAATTATCCTCCAATTTGATTCATAAACTTTAATTCTTTATTTTCACTTTTTCTCATAAATAAGTGTTTTTCTGGTTTATTATAAATATTATCTTTTATTACGTTTAATATTTCTTCTTCACTTGCACCATTTCTAAGTAATTTTTTCAAATCAATACCATAATTGTAGTGAAGACATTGTTTTAAAAATCCTTCTGATGTAAGCCTTATTCTATTACATTCCTCACAAAAACAATTACTAATAGCACTTATAAAGCCAATCTTACCTTTAGCATTCTTTAATTTAATATAAGTCGCTGGTCCACCATTTTTGTTTTTATTTACTTCTTCTATATAACTATAATTTTCATTAATTAACTTTATGATTTCTTCGTTGCTTACCCCTTTAAACTTACTACCAACTCCTATTGGCATAAGTTCTATAAATCTAACATCTACATTTTTATCTAAAGTTAAATTTACAAAATCTAATATTTCATCTTCATTCATGCCCTTTATCATAACTGAATTAATCTTAACTTTAATTCCATGTTCCAAACATTTATCTATAGCTCCTAAGACTTTCTTTAAATCGCCAAGGCGTGTTAGCTTATTAAACATTCCAGCTTTCAACGAGTCTAAACTAATATTTACACCCTTTAAACCTGCTGTTTTTAACATATGTATTTTATCCTCTAATAGTATTCCATTTGTTGTAAGATATATCTCTTCAATACCCTCAATTTCATTGATTTCTTCAATTAATTCAACAATATCTTTTCTTACTAAAGGTTCTCCACCAGTTAATCTTATTTTCTTTATTCCAAGTTTTGAACAAGCCTTAACTATCTTACATATTTCATCCTTTGAAAGCTTTTCTTCTTCATTAAAAAAATCATTTTCTTTTTCTTCCATGCAGTAAATACATCTTAAGTTACATCTATCAGTTAATGAAATTCTTAAATAATCTATTTCTCTTCCATACTTATCTTTCATTATTAATTAAAGAGCTATTCATAAAAATTAAATTCTCCGCTCTTTCCTCCTGTTTTTTTAAGTAAATGAGTCCCCTCAATTACCATCCTCTTATCAACAGCTTTACACATATCATATATAGTTAATGCTGCTATAGTTGCTGCTGTTAAAGCTTCCATTTCTACTCCAGTTTTATCAACTATTTTTACTGTAGCCTTTATATCAATACAAACTTCCTTATCATTTATTTCAAAATCTACATTACAGCTTGAAATCATTAAAGGGTGACACATAGGAATTAAATTTGATGCCTGTTTACTTGCCATAATTCCTGCAATTCTAGCAACTCCTAGCACATCCCCCTTTCCTATTTTACCTTCCTTAATAAGAGATAATGTTTCTTCACTTACTCTTATTCTAGAAACTGCAATAGCAACTCTTTCTGTTTTATTCTTATCAGAAACATCTACCATTCTAGCATTTCCACTATTATCGAAATGGGTTAATTTATTGTCCATAAAAACCTCCTACTTTCCAAAAGAACAATGAGGGAATGTACAAACTTTACAATCTAAACACATTCCACCATGTCCATAAGCTGCTATATCTTCTAAGGTTAATCTTTCATCTGCTAAAACCCTTGGAAGCACTAAATCTAGTACTGTTCTTTTAGAATACATAGCACAACTTGGAACTCCAAGTATAGGGATATTATTATAATATGCTAATAAGAACATAGCACCTGGTAAAACAGGTGAACCATAAGTTACTAATTCTCCTCCACATTCTTTAATAGCAGTTGGGGTTACATCATCAGGATCTACAGACATACCGCCAGTACAAATTATCATATCTACCTTTTCATCTAAGCCTTTTTTTATTTCTTCAATTATTCTTTCTTTAGAATCTGGTAAAATCACTTGTCTTATAATTTCACTGCCATAATATCCAAGTTTAGATTCTATCACAGGTAAGAAAGCATCCTTTATTCTGCCATTATACACTTCATTTCCTGTAGTAATTAGTAAACATTTCTTTTCTTTTATTTCTTCTACAGAAATGATCTTTTTTTCAATTAATTCCTCTGCTTTAATAATTTTTTCTTCATCTATTATTAAAGGTATAACTCTAGTAGCTCCTATTTTTTCACCCTTTTTTATTGGAGTGTTATTATGTAATGTTGATACTATAATTTCCCCTAAGGAATTTAGTTTAAATAACTCTTCCTTATTTACTTTTAATACTCCATCTCTATCTGCAAAAAAGTCTACTTTCCCTTCTTTTATTTCAGGAGATTTACCTACGCCTTCACCAAGAACTAAATTAGCTAATCTTATAGCAGCATCATTTTCATGTAATTCACCTTCTTTAGGTTCCCATACATATATATGTTCCTTACCTATTGATAAAAGCTTTTCTATATCCTCTTCTTTTATAATATGTCCTTTTTTAAATAATCTTCCTTTAAACTCTCCAGGTATTATTTGTGTTACATCATGGGATAATATACATCCAACTGAATCATATACACTAATCATTTTCATATGAAACATCTCCTATATTATGATTATTTTCTTGCACATTCCTTTTCTGTACCTAATAAAATTCCTAAACCATGTATTAGCTCATCTAATATAAAATCTAAAGCTTCTTCACAAGCCTTTGGACTTCCTGGTAAATTCACTATTAAAGTGTTTCCTCTTATTCCTGAAGCAGCTCTAGATAACATTGCTCTTTTAGTTATCTCTAAACTTAACATTCTTATAGCTTCAGATATTCCTGGGGTTTCTCTTTGAATTACTTCCTTTGTTGCCTCTGGAGTAATATCTCTTTTAGAAAAGCCTGTTCCTCCAGTACTTAGAATTAAATTTAAATTTAATTCATCACTCATATAAATAAACTCTTTTTTTAACATTTCCTTTTCATCTGGTAGAACAATTTGTCTTTCAACCTTAAGACCTTTTTCATCCATTATTCTCTTAATAACTGCTCCACTTTTATCTTCTCTTTCACCTGCATATCCTTTATCACTACTTGTGATAATTCCAACAGTATACATTAAATCTCCTCCAGTAATTTATATTCTTTTTCTGTATTTATATTTGAAAAATCCTTTAGGGATAATTTATTGTCTAATACTTTATATTTTGTAGATAGTATAAACTTTTGAAGCTTGTTTTCACTATTAAAAAATGACTTTTCAATTTTAGGAATTAAGCTTTTAGAATATATAGCACACATAGGTTGAAGTCTATCATTAATTCTAGGAACTAAAACCTCATAATCTCCTTCTATATTTCCAATTAAATCTAAAGTTTTTTTAGATATTAATGGCATATCACAAGCTATACATAAAACTTTATTATTTTTAGCATTTTTAAGTGCTGAATGAATTCCCGACAAAGGTCCATTTCCCTTATATATGTCAGGATAAACTTTTAAATTTAAACTTTTATAATCTTCTATATTATTGGCTATTATTATTATTTCATCAAATTCTTTTCCTGAATTTATTATATTTTCTATAAAAGTTTTTTCTTTATATATTAATAATGCCTTATTTTTATAATTCATTCTGCTACTTTTTCCACCAGCTAATATTGCTAAAGTCTTATTAATCATTTTTCCTCCTAAAGTTTTATAATATCTACTAAATCTCCTGTTTTCATTTCTTCATTATTAGGATTAATTTCAATAATGCAATTTGAATTTAGTGCTAATCTTAATATTCCATTGCCTGATTTTTTTTGTGTAATATAAACCTTTTGCTTACAATTATCTATTTCAAAATACCCTCTTAAAAATTTATGTTTAAAATCTTTTTTTATAATTCCATCTGCTAATATAGCTTTATCTCTAATAATTCTAACATCTTTCTCTCCTGATAGCTTATTAACAGAAGTTTTTACTAATAATTCAAAGGTAGTTAATGCAGCCGTTGGATTTCCAGATAAACTAATGATAATACAATTATTAATTTTGCTACATAAAACTGCTGAACCCGGTTTAATAGTTATTTTCCAAAATAATATTTCCCCATCTATACTTTTAATTGCATCTTTTAATAAGTCCTTTTCTCCAACAGATACACCACCAGTTGTAATAATCATATCTGTTTCTTTAGATGCTTCTTTTATCACCTTTCCTATTTCCTTATAATCATCTTTTATATGATTAACCTTATTTACTTCATATCCCAGTTCTATAAGCCTTGAAATAATTGAAAATCTATTACTATTATAAATTTTCCCATATTTAAGTTCTTCATTTAAATCTGTAACTTCATCTCCAGTACTAAAAAAAGCAATTCTAGGCTTTCTATAAACCTTAATTTTATCAATACCAGAGCTAGCTATAATTCCTATATCTGAATAATCAAGTTTTTTCTTAGCTTCTACAAGTAAATCTCCTTTAGATATATCTTCCCCTATAGGACAAATATTTTGATTTTCAGAAACTTCTTTTCTTATGATTATATTATTATCTTCGATAATTACATCTTCTTGTTTAATAACTGCATTTGCACCTTCAGGTATTGGTGCTCCAGTCATTATTTTTATTGCTGTATTTTTAGTAACTGTCTTTTTACTAAATCCTCCAGCATAAACTTTATCTATTACTTCAATCTTATTATTTATAAAGGCATCTTCAGCAATAAGTGCATATCCATCCATTGCTGATTTATTAAATGGAGGATTATTTATTTTAGAGTATACATTTTCTGCTAAAACCTTATTTAATCCATTTAATAGAGGTACTTCCTCAATATCTAAACTTTCTATATTGTCATTTAAAATCTCTAAAGCTTCTTCTAAAGAAATAAAGGACCTCACAATATCCCTCCTAAAAATAAAAAGACTTATTATTCATATGTTTGTGAATAATAAGCCTAAATTTAAATATATTTAATAACTATAAATAGTCTTAAATTAGATTTAGATTCTCAAACCTAAATCTTAAAATGATATTTAAATCAACTTATTTTCCTTCCCATAAACGTGGAGATACTATTTTTTCAAATATGTACCCTGTGAATTTAAATTCAGGTATAAGTTCCATAGAAAACCCTTAGGAAACATATACTCTAGAAAATTTTATTGATTATATTATTAAATTTTATAATCTTCTTCTTGTAATATTAAATCTACAATTTTTTTGAAGTCATCTTTTTTTACTACTAAAATATCTTCAAAATTTAAGTCTTCATCACTAGCAATTGCAATTAGGTTTTCTTTTGGTGAAATAATTCCATCACTAAAACCCTTTCTATATACTTCTATTTTCCTTAAAGTACTCTTCTTATAGCCTTCCACTAAAATTACATCTTTATCCTTTGCCAAATTAATAATTTTTTCTAAAGGGATTTCTTCATTAACTTCCTTTATTAATGCAAATCTCTTAGGAGAAGATATAATTACAGTTTCCGATCCTGCTTCTCTATGTTTATATGTATCTTTACCTTCTTTATCAATATCAAAACCATGAACATCGTGTTTAATAGTTCCAACAGTAAGATGCCTTTTTTTAAGTTCTCTAATAATACCTTCCATAACAAAGGTTTTTCCTACATTAGATTTATCTCCCACTATATTTATAACTTTAGGCATAATACTTCATCCTTCAACTTTACTTTTAATATTTAATAACTATTCTATGTAATCTTTTTCTATACTTATAATTATAATCTTTTTAATCATTTTAACCAATAAAAATATTATCAAGTTACTTTCAATTAGTCAATTTTTTTTGAATCTTATTTATTGAACTTTCCCTAAAAAAACTACCTAAGCAATCTCTATATTCATGTTTTATTCTTTAGCTTATTCTTTGTTTATATTTATTAAATATTAAAGTACTACATAGCTTATTTAACTATATAATTTTCTAAAGAATAAAAAATAAATTTATATGGAAATTAGCATACTAACTTCCATATAAATATTTTTATTTATAACTAAACTCAAAATTCTTTTCTAAGTTAAAGAAATCAGCATAGTCTATTTCAAAAATATCTTTAGTAACCTTTGAAATATCTATTTTTTCTTTAATTAATTGAGTCAAAATACCTGCATAAGATAAGTCTCCTTGAATTATAGCTCCATAGATTTTACCATCTTTATGGATTATCTTCTTATAATTATTTTCATTTATGCTTATTTCAACTTTATAACTTTCATCCTTTGGCTCTACATCCCCTAATGACATAGTAGCTATTCCAACAAAATTCATTGTATTCTTACTTCCAAAGAAGTCTGTCATTATCATTTCTTTATCTAACATATTATGAGCTGCAATTATACCTTCTTTAACTGCAGTTGGCCATATTGGATTTCTTCCAGTAACATCACCAGCTCCATATATGTCATTTATATTAGTATTTCCCTTTTCATCTATTATTAATCCAAATCTATCACATTCAACATTACTATCAGCTAAGAATCCAACATTAGATCTTACTCCAGTTGCGACTATTACTAATTCACATGGTATTTCTTCCCCTGTGTTTATTAATAGCGCCTTAGGATTATTTTCTTCATCAAGTATTAGCTTTTCTGCCTTAACTCCTAATTTTAAGTTAACTCCCTTTTCTGCAAACTTACTTTCATAAACTGAAGAAGTATATTTATCTAATTGAATAGGAAGTACTTTGTCTCCCATTTCTACTAAAGAAATATTAACTCCAGTATCTATAAGTCCACTTACAGCATCTATTCCAACAAGTCCAGCTCCTAATACAACAACATTTTTAACCTTAGCAGCTTCTTCCTTTATTAAGATTGCATCCTCTAAATTTCTAAGACCTACTACATTTTTACCTTCTCTTAAACCTTCAACTGGAGGAATAAAAGCAGATGCACCACTACAAATCATTAATTTATCATAATTAATAGTTTCACCATTTGAAAGCTTTAATAATTTTTCTTCATCTTTTAAATATACAACTTCTACACCTTTAATCCAGTTTATATTGTATTCTTCAAAAAAGTTTGTAGATGTAAAGTCTAATTTCTCAATGCTTCTATGATTTGATATATAATGATGTAAAATACATCTTGAATATACTTCAGTATCCTTTGAAATTAATATAATTTCAGCATCTTTATCTAATTCTCTTAATGTTTTTGCACCGCTAATTCCAGCTGCAGATGCTCCTATAACTACATATCTCATTAATTAGATACCTCCTCTAATGTAATAGCTGCCATTGGACATTTTGCTACACATTGTGGTGATCCAGCCTCTTTGCATCCATCACATTTCATTATTTCCTTATGAGTTCTACTATCAGCCTTTAAAACTCCGTAAGGACATGCCATTATACACATATAGCAACTTGCGCAACGTTCCTTATCATAAGTAACTTTTCCTGTGTTTTTATCCTTACTCATAGCCCCTGTCATACAAGTATATACACACTCAGGTCTATCACAATGTCTACAGAATATTGGAGCATATTTTCCATTACTATCTACAGTTATTCTACTTCTTGTATCTTCTGAATTATGGGATACTATACATGCTGTGGTGCATGTTAAACAACCAACACATTTTGATCTATCAATTTTAATTCTTTTCATATCAAATCTCCTATTTCTTAGAAATATTTACTGCAACAGTTTTAAAAGATGGTTCCTTTGAATAAGGATCATAAACTGAAGGAGTAAGTGAATTTGTTTCTATATAGTGAATAGGTGCATATAATTGATCTTTCTTTACATCTTCTGAATACACAACATTAAATTCACTAGTATTTCCATTTTGAGAAGTAATATTTACTCTTTCATTTTCTTCAATATTTAATTCCTTAGCTAATTCTGGATTCATTAGTACATAAGATACTTTACTATAAATTTTACTATGTTCTATTTCTCTTGATCTAACTTGAGTATGCCATTGTCCTACCGTTCCTCTTCCACTATTGAATATATAAGGGAACTCTTCAGAAGTCTTAGTTGGATTTTCTGCTATATCTTCGAATAAAATTTTAGCTTTCTTTGAAGGGGTATAATAATTACCGTCTTCATATAGTCTTCTTTCATCTGCTTCTAATACTTCTCCTGTTCTAAATGGCCATTGAACTCCCTTAGAGCCACTCATGTTTTCTCCTTCTAACATCTCATAAGTAACTCCAGTAATATCACAAGGCATTCCTTTAGAACACTTCTTTAATAATTCAAAAACATCTCTTGGGGTCTTCCAATTATCTAACAGACTTCCCATTCCTAATTCTTCACCAATTTTAAAGAATATTTCAAAGTCAGAAAGTTCACCTTCTTCCTTAGGAATAACAGGGTTAACCTTTGATAATCTACGTTCAGTATTTATAAGAACTCCTTCTTTTTTAATTGCTGGAACAGATGGTAAATATAAATCACAAAGTTTAGCTGTATCTGTATCCTCATATATATCTTGAACTACTAAGAAATCTAGCTTTTCAGCAGCTTTCTTAAATTCTTCGTTATTAGTAAAGGAATGTCTAGGATTTGTACAAATAACCCATAATCCTTTAATTTCTCCTGCAATAGCTTTTTCTATTATAACGTTATATGGTAAAGTTGGCTTAGTTGCAAGAACATCTTCATCTACTTCTAAAGCCTCTGCAACTGCTTTTCTTCTTACAGGATTATCGAAGTCTCCACCACCATAAAGTCCTGCAGTATTACTAAATGCTCTTGACCCCATAGCATTACATTGTCCAGTTAATGAGTTTGCTCCTGTTCCTGGTCTTCCAATGTTACCAGTGATTAAAGCTAAGTTTATTATAGATTGAGCTGTTCTAACTGCTTGGTAACCTTGATTCACTCCCATTGTCCACCAGAAAGAAACTCTTTTACCATTATGTATTATTTCTGCAAGTTCTAAAACTCTTTCTTTAGATATTCCTGTTACTTCTTCTACATTATCTAAAGTAAATTTAGAAACATGATTCTTAAACTCTTCAAATCCTTCAGTATGTTCTTCAATGTATTTCTTATCAATCCAATTATTTTCAATTATTACATTAGCTAATGTGTACATTAAAACTAAGTCAGCCTTTGGTTTAATGTCTATCCATAAATCTGAATTCATAGCTGTTTCTGATTTTCTTGGATCTATTGTAATTATTTTTGCTTCTTTATTTTCTCTTATTCTTCCCCAGAATATTGGATGAGCAATTACAGGGTTAGCTCCTATTAGAATTATTGTATCTGAAAGTTCAGCATCATTTAAAGTATATGGAGGTGCATCAAAACCAAAACTTTGCTTATGAGCTACTACAGATGTAGCCATACATAATCTTGTATTTCCATCTCCATGAATACCCATATAATTTCTACCTACATGGCCTAATAAAGCCATTTCTTCAGTAGTCATTTGACCTGTACTAATATAGGCAACACTTTCTTTTCCATATTTATTTTGGATATTTGTCATTTTTTCAACAAATATCTTAATTCCTTCTTCCCAAGATACTTCTTTCATTTCTCCATTTTCATCTCTTAATAATGGAGACTTTCTCGCCTTTATTTTAGTTTGTTGCTTATCTAAGTTTAATCCCTTTATACAACAAAATCCTTTATTAACAGGATAGTCCTTAGTAGGAGAAACTCTTTTTATTTCCCCACCTTCAACATAAAAATCTACATTACATGCTAAAGCACATAAGTTACAAGTTGATTGAATCTTTTTCATATTATTTACATCTCCACTTCTAATAATAGAAATTTATTTAAGCCATTATATTTTAGCATTAATAACCTCTACAAACTGTGATAATAATCACGTTTGAATATTTTTTTGTTATTTAATTCACAATGAAATGCAAAACATTACTCTAATTTATTTTTTATAATTAAAAATAAAAGAGGTGCATTTGCACCTCATCTAAATATATTTAATTTCTTTAATAATTGGATTTCCTTTAAGTAAAATATAGTTACTAGTAAATTCTTTAACTTCATTTATGTCATGACTTACTATTATCACTGTTTTTTTATATTCAATAAAATAATTTTTTAAAAATTCTATAATTTTCTTCTTATTATCTATATCTAAACCCTTAAAAGGCTCATCCATTATAAAAATATCTCCATTATATATAATGGATCTTGCTATACTTACTCTTTGTTTCATTCCACCACTTAATTCATAAGGATATAACTCTTCTGAATCTAATAAATTCATGTTTTTTAAAACAGCATTAATAAGAGTTTTTCTTTTTTCCTTGCCATAATCCTTCTTTATAACTAATTCTAAATTCTGATATACATTTTTCCAAGGTATTAATCTGCTTTCTTGATAACTTACACTTACTTTTTTATTTTTAGCTAGGAGTTCATTCTTTATAAATTTTATTAAAGTGGTTTTTCCAACTCCTGATTCTCCCATTATAAAGTTAATTGTATTTTCCTCAAAGCTAATAGAAAAATCTTTGTATAATACTTTGTCATTAAATGATACATTTATATTATTAAAACTAATCAACTAAATATCTACCACCTTTTAAAAGTCTCTTAACTAAAATATTGATTATGCTATCAGATATATAACATAAAATAGTAACTATAATTATCCAAGCAAATATTCCTACAGTATTAAAATTTATTTTTTCTCCTTGTATGGCTGTCCCTATTCCAAAGTTTGGCTGTCCAATAACTTCTCCAGCAATTACTACTTTTAAAACTAAAGAAAAGGTTGATGTTGCAATTTGAGAAATGCTTATTATAATTGATTGAATATATAAGTTTAATAATTTATCAATATATTTAACTCTAAAAGAGTCAAGCATTTCCCACAAAGCCTCCTTAGAATTTAAAATAGAATTTAAAGTGCTTTCATATAAAACTGGAAAGGCAATAATTATTCCAATTAAGTAGGTGGCATAGTTTTTATTTACCCAAATTAATGCTATAAGAATAAATGCAATTGTTGGTATAGATTTTAATATAGAATTAATAGGATAGAAAAAATTATAAAATATCTTATTATTGCTAGAAATAATACCTAAAATAACTGCAAATATTAGAGCTATGAGAAAACTAAATATCCCTCTTATTAATGACGATCCAATATTTTTCAAGAAGTTCTTTTCTGTTATTATATTTATAAATTCTCTGAAAACTTCAGATAATTTAGGTAAGTATATAGAGTTATTTACTATATTAGATATTAAAATCCATATAATTGCTATAATAATTAAAGATATTAAAATAAGCTTTTTATCCTTCATAGAAGAATTTTTCATCTGGCAATTTCTCTCCTATAGATTTTGGATTTTCATTTTCTAAAACTTTATAATAATCCATATAATCTGCCTTATTATCTTTAGCCTTTATAAATATTATATTACTATTCTCTATAGACTTTTCTAATATGGCTGCCTCTACTTGTGATCCATTTTCAATAGAATATGCTGCAGCATCCTTATTGTTTTTATTTACCCAAGTAATTGAGTTAGAAACTTCTTCAATTAACTTATTTATAAAATCTTTATCTTCATTTATTAAGGTTTCCTTTACAATTAAAGTTGCTTGAGGAAATCCACTTTCACTATTAAACTTTTCCTTCCACAAATCATTTAAGCTAGCAATGACTTTTATATTAGGATTTTTCTTTAATATAGTTGTTAATGCTGGTTCTGGTACAACTGCATATTTTGCTTTTCCCCCAAGAATAGCTGGTGCTAGTTCAGTTGCTCCTCCTACATAACTTAATGATACATCCTTTAATCCACTTTCTTTTAGAAGTGCTTTAAAGACTATATCTGGAGTTAATCCACTACCGATATTATAAACCTCTTTACCACTTAAATCCTTTAGTTCTATGTCTCCTTCTGTTGATATTAAGTATAAAGCTCCAAGACCTGTAGTTCCAACTAGCTTATATCCTAACCCCTTGTTATAGGCTTGAGCTGCTAAATTTGATGGAACTATGGCTATATCTGGTTCCCCCTTCATAATTGTAGTAGCTAAGGTATCCGATGTATTTTCAATAGTATAATTAATATTATACTTATTATCTATTTGAATATTTTCTTTAATCATCTTAGATATAGCCGTTGCTGGAACTCCATTAGGTGTAACAAAAGATATTTCTTTTTTTGATATATTGGTTTCTTCTTTATTAGTACAACCTACCACTCCAAATATCATACAAAATACCATTAATAAACTAAATATAATTTTACTTTTTTTATTCATATTTTCTCCCCTCCTACTTACAACATTATACCATTTTTATAATAATTACAAAATAAATCATAAAGATTAAATTATAAGTTAACAATTACCGCTTAATAGGTTATTATTCTTGACTTTTGTAGGCATAATCTTTATACTATATATATAATATTTGAAAGGGTTGAGAATATGATAGAAAGCAAACTAGATTTATTGATTAAAAATAGTAATTCCTTAGACAATGTAAAATCCACTTTTGGAATGGGTACTTTCAAAAGATGTAATGCTCTTAATTTGACTATTAGAGGAGTTTACGCAGATGTAAATAAGATTAATAACTGTATAGATTTAATTAGAAGTAATTCTAGCTTTTTCTCAAATTTTAGAGGAAATAACTTACTTACTACTGCTGTTAATTTATCAATTCAAACAAATCCAGAAGAAAGCTTTGAAGAAATTATGAGTATATATAATAAACTTAAAAAACAATTTTTTACTAATGAATTTTTAGTTTTAGCTGCTCAAATAATTTATAGCTATAAAAGAACTAATGATATAGATTTCCTTGTAATAAATACAAGAAAAGCATATGATCTTATGAAGGAAAATCACTTATTTTTAACTGGTCAAGAAGATATAAGTTCTGCTGCATTAATTGCTGCAACCTCTAGCAATTTAAATGAAACCTTTAAAGATATGGAAAGATGTTATGATATTTTAAGGGAAAATGGTTTTTGGGGTGGAAATAATCTACAAGCTTTAACCCATATACTTTCCCTTTTTGAAGGATCTTCAGAAGAAAAATGTAATAAAGTAATACTGTTAGATAAAATACTAAAAAAATATTCAACTCCTTTAAAAAGTTATTCTTTACCTATTCTAGGAGTTTGTGCATTAACTACTAGCGACTATGAAGCCTTTGCTAAAGAGCTTACTTCATTAAATAAATATTTAAGAAAACAAAGGGGATTTGGAAGTTTTTCTTTAAATTCTGTTGTTAGAGATATGATAGCAGCTTCATTAATCTCATTAGAATCTATTGAAAATAATGATTCTTTAATTAAGAACAAGGTTATAGATACTGCAAATAATATTACATTAAATGTAGTAATAATTATGCAAATAGCAGCTGCTTCTGCTGCTAGTGCTGCAGCAGCTGCTGCTGCTTCAAGTAACTAAATATAAAGCCTTAAAGTTTAATCTATAAACTTTAAGGCTTTTGTAATTCCGTCTTCACCAATTATTGTATTATTGAAAATTTCTTTAGCATTATTTATATATTCTTTAGGTTCATTCATAGCAGGACTAAAATGAGTAAGTAATAACTCATTAGCATTTGAATCTTTAGCTAAGGTTGCAGCCTCTCTAAAGGTCATATGCTTGTTCTTAATAGCTTTATTAATATCTTCATCACTTCCATAGGTACCTTCACATATAAATAAATCACTATCTTGAATTAAATTTATTATTTTTTCATTAGGTCTAGTATCAGTAATATAACTTAGCTTTATACCTTTTCTTTCATCCCCTAAAACCATAGCACTATCATAGTTCATTCCTTCAAACTCCACTACTTCTTCTTTTTGCAATTTACTCCATAAAACTTTAGGAACCTTCATTTCTATAGCTTTCTCTAAATTAAATTTTCTTTTCCTCTTAAAATAAAAACTATACCCTAAACAAGGAGCTGAATGATCAAGTTCTTCTGTTTCTAAAATAACATCAGCTTTACTTATATCACATATATTCAAATTAGTTTTATTTAAAGCAAAACCTAGCTCTTTTATATTTTCTTCTACCTTTAACTCATAAGGTAAATAAGGAAATAAAACACTAAGGCCCTTTATAACATCACCTATTCCTCTAGGTCCAATAATAGTTAAAGGTTCTTCCCTACCACTATTTCCAATAGTTGCAAGAAGTCCAGGTAATCCAACTATATGGTCTCCATGGGCATGAGTAATAATTATTATATCTATAGATTTAAAACCCAGCCTATTTTTTCTTATAGCAACTTGAGTTCCTTCCCCAACATCTATCAATATTTTTCTTCCACTAAAATTAATCATAAGTGATGATAAATGTCTATTAGGCATAGGCATTCCTCCACCACATCCAAGCAAAGTTAAATCTATCAAAAAAACACCACCCTTATGTGCTTCGCACAATTAATAATGCATAATGCATAATGCGTAATTATGGAAAAAACTCCTTTCGGAGTTTTTAAGAATTAAAGAATTAAGATTCTCTTTTGCATTCGCAAAATCGAAATGAAAAAATGAAACAATTATAGAAGAAACTCTTTCGGTGTTTCTAAAAATATTTTCCAAACTCCCAAGGCAGCTTATTCCTTAATTCCTTCATTTTTTTATTCTTTTATTCTTTATTATTTAACTAGTTCTAGGGCAATTTCCATCATTTCTGTAAAGCTTTCTTGTCTTTCTTCTGGTGTTGTTTCTATTCCTTTAAATACATGGTCTGAAATAGTTAATATTGATAATGCTTCTACATTATATTTTGCAGCTAATGTATATAATTCTGCTGTTTCCATTTCTACAGCTAGGCAACCATATTCTGCCCATAAGTTTAAACCGCCAACATTTGTATCATCATAAAATAAATCTGAAGATAAAATATTACCAACCTTTATGTTGGCTCCTTTTTCTTTTCCTTTATTATATGCTTCTAATAAAAGATCAAAGTTTGCTGTTGGAGCATAATCCATTCCTAGGAATCTTCTGTTATTTATTGCTGAGTTAGTAGATGCACTTTGTGCTAGTACTATATCTCTTACGTTTACATTATCATTTATTGATCCAGCTGAGCCTATTCTAATTAGTCTTTTAGCTCCATAAAATCTAATTAATTCATTTACATAAATTGAGTGAGATGGTAATCCCATTCCTGTTCCTTGTACTGATATTCTTTTTCCTTTGTATGTACCAGTATAACCATACATTCCTCTAACTGTATTATAACAAACAGGATTTTCTAAGTAAGTTTCAGCTATAAATTTTGCTCTTAGTGGATCTCCTGGTAATAGTACTGTTTCCGCTATTGCTCCTTCACTAGCCATTATGTGTAAATGCTTTGCCATATTAAAAGCCTCCTTAAGTTATATTTTATTACTCAAATATATTATATACTCATATTATCTTTTTAAAAAGAGTTATCTTAATCCTTATTAACAATTATGCTTTATTACTTCATTAATGGTTTCTCTCATTTTCCCAATCATATATAAAGAGCCAGAAGCTAGTACTAGATCCTCTTTCTTAGCTTTATTTATTGCATATTTAGCTGCTTCTTTATAATCTTCAAAAGATAAAGTATTCTTATTATACTTTAAAACTTCATTTTTTAGCTTCTCTGCACTAGTAGCTCTAATTGAATTAGATGTAACTGTATAAATTTCTTTAGCCATAGGTGCAATTATTTCTAACATTTTTTCAACTTCTTTATCAGCTAAAATGCCTAAAATCAAATATAAATTATTATATTTAAAATACTTCTCTATATTGTTTTTTAAATATTTTATACCATCTACATTATGAGCACCATCAACTACAATATATGGATTTGATTTTAAGATTTCTAATCTTCCCTTCCATTTTACTGATTTAGTAGCTGACTTTAATTTATTTATATCTAAATTAATATAATTTAATGAATCCAATTCCTTTATTGCTTCAATAGCTAAAGATAAATTAATAATTTGATGTTCTCCTAGTAAAGATAAACTAATAATTTCTTCTGTACCATTAATATTTACTAAAACACTTTGATTTATAATTTCATTTTTATTAACTTCTAATGTCTTATAATTATTAGGATTTACTATAATTAAATTTGAATTTTCTTTAAGGGCCTTTTCTGTAATAGCTTTTATTGCTTCATCCTTTTGATTACATGTAATTATAGGTACTTTTCTTTTAATTATCCCTGCTTTTTCTCTAGCTATTTCTCTAATTGTATTCCCTAAAATATTCATATGATCTAAACTAATAGAAGTAATAATAGATAAAATAGGAGTTAATACATTTGTTGAATCAAGTCTTCCTCCTAAACCAACTTCTATAACTCCGAAATCAACTTTTTCTCTATATAAATATAAAAACATTATGCAAGTTAAAACTTCAAACTCAGTTGGATGATTAAACCCTTCCTTAACTACTTGATTTACAAAAGGCTTTATTTCATTGATTAATGTTATAAAGTCCTCCTCTTTAATATTTTTTTCATTTATTCTTATTGTTTCTTCAATATCATATAAATGTGGAGAATTAAAGTAACCGACTTTATATCCATGCTCTATTAATATTTTCCCTAAAATTGCAGAAGTTGAACCTTTTCCGTTAGTACCAGCTATATGTATTAATTTTAATTTTTTATGTGGGTTTCCTAATAATTCTAATAGCCTTTCTGTACGCTGAAGACCATAATTTGATCCTAGCACTCGTAGTTCCTCTAAATATTTTAATGTATCTAAATCTTTCATTTTATACCATCCCTTTAATATCCTTTGAAATATGATTTAAAAACTTATCCATTGTATCATTTATTCCTAAATGGCTAAGCATTCTACTACCAACAGCATCTTCAAATTCATTAAATAGTATATCTCCATTTTTTAAAAGTAAAAAATCTATTCCACCAAAATCTATACTTATATTTTCTAGTATTTTATAAATAATTTTTTCTTCTTTGTTGGAATAATTAAAAATACGCACTTCTCCACCTTTAGTAAAATTAGATATAATACTATCCTTTCTTGGAATTCTAATTACTGCATGTTCAATTCTATTATTTATTACATAAAATCTTATATCTCCTATGTAATCTTCTATGTATTCTTGATAAACATTTTTACTAAAATCTAAATTATTATATTCTTCAACTATTCTAATATTAGAACCACCATGACCATTTTTAGGTTTTTCAATAACTTTATTTTCCTTAAAGCTTTTTTCTAAACTTCTATAAACCTTTGGATACTTTATTCCTAAGGTTTCCACATAATCATAAGCAATTAATTTATCATTCCCTAAAACACAAAATTTATAATTATTATAAACCCTTATTCCTTCTTCCTCTAATTTATATGTAATAGTAAAGTTTCTTGATCTATTTATTGCAAATTTAAAGTTACATTTTAAATCATTAATATCTTTATCTAAGAAAAGCTTTATATTAAGATTTCTTTTCCTTCCCTCTTCAATAAGCCAATTTATATAGGATTTATTTTTCTCTACATCTTTTTCATCGTATATTAAAATACCATCTATCATAAAATTTCACCTAAAATATATTCTAATATTTTTTTACCAAAGCCTTTACCCCATATTTTTTCAAAGCTTAAGAAATTTAGATTTGAGTTAACCTCACAAAGATAAGGTTTATCATTTTCTCCAAATAATAAATCCACCCCTGAAAAATCAAGTTCAAGTGCCCTATGAGCCTTAAGTGCAATTTCTTCTTGCTCTTTATTTAGCTCTATTAATGTACCTTTACCACCTTGAGATATATTAGCTCTAAAATCTGTTTCTGATTCTCTAAGCATAGCCCCTATAACTTTATTGCCGATAATATTAACTCTTATATCTCTTCCAAAGCTACTCTTAATATTTTCTTGAATTATAAAATCTATTTTATTTTTATTTAATTCCTTAACTTTATTAATAAATTCTTCCCTATTATTAATTAAGTAAACCTGCATTCCAAAAGAACCCATAGATTCTTTAATTATTACACTTTCTCCTAAAGTTTCATAACAATTAATTAAATAATCCTCACTATTTAAAGAATAATCAAATATCATTGGAGATAAAATTGTTCGAGGCATATCTATATTATTATTTGAAAGAACTAAATGCATAAGACCCTTATGATCACAATTTTTAATAGCAGTACTAGAATTAAAAACTCTATATCCCATTTTTTCTAAATGATTTGCAAGTAATACATCCTTATCCCAAAAAATAATAAACTTTGGTTCTTCCACTTTTCTACTATAAATCAGCTTGGCTTCTCCATAATTATCATACATAGGAATTAATTCTGTATTTTTTATAGACTCTAAATTTATACCTAACTTCCTAGCATCTTCAACTAAGGAATCTACAAGCTCTATTATTTTAGGAACATTTAATGTTCCATTATAAATTATCCAACCTGTCATATTCAACCTACTTTCTTATTATGTAGTATTAATTAACCTATTTTTATCACTTTTAAATTTCTTTGTCAACCTTTATACTATAATTATCATAAGTAAACAAAGGAGCTTAAAGATGAATGATTTAAATGAAATTCTAGACTTAGATTTAAATAAAATATCTATTTACGAAATAAACGAAGAAAAACTAGTTGCATTAAAGAATTGCGACTACTATTTAAGAAATAATTTTTACTTTTGGTTAATAAATAAAATACATACTCTTGAAGAAAAAAATTCCTATAAAGAACTTGCTTATGCAAATTACTTAATGTCCTATTATGTATTTGTGGTCTTAACACCTTTGGATTATGAAAAATTAGCTTATTATCATATTGAAAAAGCTTTAGAATATGATGATAATATAGACTATAAGGAATGGATTTTAATTTTTTCTACCTTACCAACGCCATTTTTAAAGCCTTATGATGCAATAAAACTAGCAGAAGAAGTCCTAGAAAATGATCCAAATAGCAATTTAGCAAATACTATTTTACAAATCTTTTAATATAAATAAATTAAGGGAGTATCGCTAATAGATGTTAATCTATTAACTATTCTCCCTTAATTTATTTTCGTAATTTGGCACAAATTACAACCTTAACTATTCACTATTACCTTTTAGTTCTTAACTAATTTAAAGCTTCTATTCTTACTAAAACTGCATTTAGCATTTCTTGATATTTTTCTCTCTTTTCTTTTTCACCATCAATTACAGCTTGTGGTGCTTTAGCTACAAAGCCTTGGTTAGAAAGCTTTTTGTCTATTCTTTCAACTTCGCCTTCTAGTTTTTTCTTTTCTTTATTTAATCTTTCAAGTTCCTTTTCCTTATCTACTAAGTCAAGTAAAGGCATAAATAATTCTCCACCTTTAACAACTAAAGAAACTGCATTTTCTGGAACTTCATTTTTATCATCAATAAATGCTACCTCAGATGCAGATGCTAATTTT
>JAEXLD010000106.1 GCA_023445445.1 Bacillota bacterium | reverse complement strand
TATGCAATATTTAATATTTTATTTCTAATTATATAGGATGGCTCATCATGAATTAAATCCTTAATTAGTATCTTATATACTAAAAGTTCTTCCTTTAATCTATTAATCTCATCCTCACGCTTTTCAATTATATCCTCTAAAGCTAAATTTGCTGGAGCTTTAGTTGAAAATTTATATTTATCGTATTCAAAGATACCCATTGTCAATACTATCCCCTACCTTACATATCTTTACTTTCTACCAAATTTCCCTTTACTATAACTCTTTCCTTTGCTCCTACAGTACAAGTAACTAAGGTTATGGTTGCTTCATTAGTATTATCTAAAACATCTACTCTATCAGGTGATACTATAAAGCTATCAGTTACTTCATATACATATTCTTTTTTATTTGCCTTAACTAATACTTTATCACCAATTTCTATCTTATATAAATTAACAAATGCCTCTGAATAGTCTGAAACTCTATGACCTGCCACAGAAAAGTTCCCTTTTTCTCCAGGTTTAGCTGTACCTTCAAAGTGACCTAAATAGTATTGAAGAACATCATCACTAATACCTTCAACTATTCCTTGAGATAAACCTATACTTGGAATTTCCATTAAAGCAATAGGCTTATATCCATTTATTAAATTTTCTTCTTCTTCCTTTGATAATTCCTTAGGTTCTTCATTTATGACTTCTTCTAATATATTTTGAAGTTCTTTTTGTTTTTTTGATGTATCTATTTTCTTATAAACTATAGTCCCAATAATAGATAAGCCAACAATGATTAAAATTAACCCTGTAATTCGTCTAATCTTTTCTTTCAAATAACCCAACTCCCAATAAACTTTTATATTCATTTATCATATATTATAACATAAAGATCTTTAATCATTAATCTTTTAGGAGTAACTTATGAATAGAAAAATTATTTATGTTGACTTTATTTTTAAACGAAAGAAAATCACCTCTAAACCTTTACTATTAATTTATAAAATTAAAATAAATATTAAGAGCCTTTTTTCTAATTTATTTAAAATTAATCATAGCAAAAATATAAATACTGAAAATAATATTAAGCTTTACCACTTTAGAAAAGTATTATAACACCTATTAACTTCATTAAGTTTTATATAAATCCTTGATATTATAATTTCCTATAGAGTACAATGGTCTTAAATAATAATCTTGGAGGTATAAATATGAGAATAGGATTAGGATATGATGTACACCGACTTGTTGAAGGAAGAGACTTAATAATTGGTGGAGTTAATATTCCCTTCGAAAAAGGATTGCTTGGCCATTCAGATGCTGATGTATTACTTCATGCAATTATAGATTCTTTACTTGGAGCTTCTGCCCTTGGTGACATTGGAACTCTTTTTCCAGACACTGATATAAAGTATAAGGGTATATCTAGCATAAATCTTCTTAAAGAAGTAGGTAAGTTATTATCTAAAAATGGTTATTTAATTAATAATATAGATTCTACTATAATTGCTCAAAGACCTAAAATGGCTCCTTATATAAAGGAAATGCGTGAGAACATAGCAAAAGCTTTAAATATTGATTTAACGAAAATTAATGTGAAGGCAACTACAGAAGAAGGTCTAGGTTTTACAGGAACTGGCGAAGGAATATCTTCACAAAGCATATGCCTACTTACAATGCATAATGGATAATGGGTAATGCATAATTAGGGTATAAATTCCTCCGAAGTCGGAATTTAGGAAGAATGTAAAATGTAGAATGTAGAATGTAGAATGTAGAATGTAGAATTATTGTAAAAACTCCTAAGGAGTTTTAAATATTAAAGAATGAAATAATTATGCACTATTTTATATTCATAAAAAGTAAGGAGCTGTCGCATTAGCGGGTAAAAAATTCGCTAGCGACAGCTCTATTTTTTGATAAAAAGAGGATATTCGAATCTTTGCCAACAAAATTAAATTATCTTTTAAAAAAAGACGCACTTTAATAAGCCTAAGAAAAAAGGCTTTTTTAAAAATTAATTATGCACTTTTCTTTAGCTCAAATAAATGCTTACCAGTTCGGCCCGATTGGATTTTTCTATGCATTTTATTTATGTTGTGAGCCATAGCAAGTAGTGTAATCTCTGCTAAAACATTTCTCTGACCACGACACATAAATCTTCTGAAATTCATGTCTTGTTTAACTTGAGCAAAAGAACCTTCTGCTTGAATACTTCTATTCATTCTGAGTAAGCAACCTTCATCACTAATTATTCTTTCTAAATCTTCTTTTCTTTGACGATTAAATTTTTTTGATGTTTCAAATTTTTTAGTTCTTTCTTCTAAAGGTGTTTTACAGTTATTTCCCTTAATGCATTTGCTCTTATAGTTGCAGTCACTGCAATCTTCACATACATAAATTGTTTTTTCACTTTCGTATCCTGTTTTTGATTTTCTTAATTTTACACCCTCCATTTTTAGCTTTTTACCATTCTGACATATAAAAAGATCATTTTCAGAATCATAATCCATATTTTCTATTTTACCAATATCATTTTTATATTTTTTTGTTTTTGATAATTCGTAGTTAGCAGGTTTAATAAATGCTATTTGATTATTATCTTCAATAAAAGAATAGTTTTCTTCACTTTCATATCCAGCATCAGCAACAATCTTTAAGTATTTAAAATTCAGATGTTCTTCCATGCCTTTTAGAAATGGTATTAGTGTAGTTGTATCTGTGGGCTGAGGCCCTGCCGTAAGCCATGTAATATATTCTGAATCAACTCCATGTTGTACATTGTAAGCCGGTTTAAGTTGTCCATTTTTCATAGCATCTTCCTTCATTCTCATAAATGTAGCATCCTTATCAGTTTTAGAGTAGCTGTTTCTATCACCGCAAGTGTACACTTTTTGATTATATTCCTTAAATTTCGAAAGATAATCTTCAAGTTTTTCTATAGACTTTTGAAGTGAATTTTTTCTTTTACCACATCCGTGGACGAAGTTTATACCTTCTGACTTTTTTAATTCATAAAGCTTTTTTCTTAATTTTTTTATATGTTTAATTTCTACTTTGTCTTTATAAATTAATTTAATTCCATAAAGTTCTTCGGATTCTTTAACAAGGTCGGCTAATTTAATTGCTAGTCTTGCCATATTCTTCGTAACAGCTTTCTTCCAAACAAAAGTATATTTATTTGCATAAGCTTCTATTTTAGTTCCATCAATAAATATGCTCTCACCTGACACTTCTCCTATCTTATAAAGAAAATTACTCATTTCACCTAAAATCTTTTCAGAACATGGTGCAAAATGTAGGCTTCTAAATCTTGCAATTGTTGAGTGATCCGGAGCGGAAGCACCTTCTAATAAAAACATAAAATTAATATCCCTACGACAAGCTATTTCAATATCACGTGAAGAGTAAATTCCATTCATATAAGCATATAGCATAATTTTCAGCATTTTCATGGGCGATACTTGATTTTCTCTTATTCTAAAATAAGTAGAATATAGCTCAGTCAAATCCATCTCCTCCACAAACTGGCTTAGCAATCGCACAGAATCATTACTTGGAATTATGCAATCAATATCAAAAGGAAGTTTTAGTTGATAAACCTTTTGATTTAAAGTATAATTTTTTCGTAAGATTTTTTTTGTTAGCATAAAAAATATTTTACCATAAATCCTAAACTCTTTGAGTTTGGGATTTATTTTTTATGCAAAAAAAGGCTGTGCACTAATTTTTAGTGCGACAGCCCCTT
>JAEXLD010000064.1 GCA_023445445.1 Bacillota bacterium | reverse complement strand
ATATAATTTAATATACGCAATGATAAAGAAGAGTAATTTTATTTATCTTTTCAGAGAGATGATGGTTGGTGTAAATCATTAAGATAGTAAGATGAAAGGAGCTTTTGAGTGTAATTTATGAAAGTTGGGCTTTAGCCAAGAAGGGTGGAACCGCGGAAAGTTATTTTCGTCCCTTTGTGGTTATAAGGCTTTTTTTATTATAAAAAATAAATTTTGTTAATTTAATTTGACAGGAATGTCAAAAGGTTATCACAATGATGGAGGTAGTGAAATGGCAGTAGAAAAAACTATGGATAAAATCGTTGCTTTATGTAAAAGTAGAGGATTTATATTCCCAGGATCAGAAATTTACGGAGGACTTGCAAACTCATGGGATTACGGTCCATTAGGTGTTGAATTTAAAAACAACGTAAAAAAGGCTTGGTGGAAAAAATTCGTTCAAGAAAGTCCTTATAATGTTGGAGTTGATTGTGCTATATTAATGAATCCAGAAGTTTGGGTTGCATCAGGGCACGTTGGTGGTTTCTCAGATCCATTAATGGATTGTAAGGAATGTAAATCAAGATTTAGAGCAGATAAATTAGTTGAAGATCATATGACTGAAAGTGGAGTTGAAGTGGCAACAGCTGATGGATGGACTAATGAAGAGTTAATGGAATACATAATTAAAAACAATATTGTTTGTCCTAAGTGTGGAAAGATGAATTATACAGATATAAGAAAGTTTAATTTAATGTTTAAAACTTTCCAAGGTATAACTGAAGATTCTGCCAATACAGTATATTTAAGACCAGAAACTGCTCAAGGTATATTCGTTAACTTTAAATCTGTTCAAAGAACTTCAAGAAAGAAAGTTCCTTTTGGTATAGCTCAAATAGGTAAGTCTTTCAGAAATGAAATTACACCAGGAAACTTTACATTTAGAACAAGAGAATTTGAACAAATGGAATTAGAATTCTTCTGTAAGCCAGGAACAGATTTAGAATGGTTTGGATATTGGAAGGATTACTGCTGGAACTTCTTATTAAACTTAGGAGTAAATGCAGATTCTTTAAGAATGAGAGATCATGGTGAAGAAGAATTATCATTTTACTCAAATTCAACATCTGATATAGAATATTTATTCCCATTTGGATGGGGAGAACTTTGGGGAATAGCTGATAGAACAGACTATGACTTAAAGAAACATGCAGAGCATTCTGGAACTGATATGTCATATTTAGATCCAACAACTAATGAAAAATATATACCATATTGTATAGAGCCATCATTAGGGGCTGATAGAGTTGCTTTAGCATTTTTAGTAGATGCTTATGATGAAGAAGAATTAGAAGGTGGAGATGTAAGAACAGTTATGCATTTACATCCAGCATTAGCTCCATATAAAGCAGCTGTATTACCATTATCTAAGAAGTTATCAGATAAAGCTGATGAAGTATATTCAATGTTAGCTAAAAACTTCAATGTTGAATATGATGAAACAGGAAGTATTGGTAAGAGATATAGAAGACAAGATGAAATAGGAACTCCATTCTGTATTACAGTTGATTTTGAAACTGAAAATGATGGATGTGTTACTATAAGACATAGAGATTCTATGACTCAAGAAAGAGTTGAAATTAGTAAATTAACAGACTTTATTGCTAAGAGTTTAGAGTTTTAATTAATAAGCAGTAAGAAATGATTATTAATAATTATTTCTTACTGCCTTTTTTATATTATATAAGATTTATATTTATAGAATATAAGAAATTATAATGATATAATTATTTATATAATTGGAAAGAATTATTAATAGCTATAAATGAGAACAAAATTATAGTTTAAAATTGGAGGCAGTAATGAAAAATTTTAAAGAGTTTAAGGATTTTATTAATAGTAAAAATGTTGCTGTTGTAGGGATTGGAGTAAGTAATATTCCTTTAATAAACTTTTTAGTGAAATTAGGAGCTAAAGTAACAGCTTTTGATATGAAAGAGGAAAAGGAATTAGGAAAAATTGCAGAAGAATTTAAAGAAAAAGGTGTTAAGTTAGAACTAGGTAATGGATATTTAGAAAAATTAACTGGATTTGATGTTGTTTTTAAAACTCCATCGATGAGAATAGATAGTGATGCATTAGTACGAGCTAAAAATGAAGGTGCTTATATAACTTCAGAGATGGAAGAGTTTGTTAGATACTGTAAAGGGAAAATCTATGGTATAACAGGATCTGATGGAAAAACTACAACAACTACTATAATATCTAAGTTATTAGAAAAACAGGGATATAAAACATGGGTAGGAGGAAATATAGGAACTCCTTTATTTTCTAATATAGAAGAAATAACATCAGAAGATAAAGTGGTATTAGAGCTATCTAGCTTTCAACTTATGACTATGGATACGCCTATAGATGTAGCTGTAGTTACAAATTTAGCTCCTAACCATTTAGATATGCATAAGGATATGGAAGAATATATAAATGCTAAGAAAAATATATTCTTACATCAAGATAAAGATGGGATTTTAATTTTAAATAGAGAAAATGAAATTACTCATAGCTTTGTATCAGAAGCTAGGGGAGAGGTAAGAGAATTTAGTTCAAAAGAAAGATTGGATAAAGGTGCCTACTTTAAGGATAATATCCTTTATGTTGATGGAGAAGAAGTATGCACAAAGGATGATATCTTAATTAAAGGGATTCATAATATAGAAAATTATTTAGCAGCTTTCTTAGCTACTAAAGAGGAAGTATCTATAGATGTTATGAAAAAAGTAGTAAAAACCTTTGGAGGAGTAGAACATAGATGTGAATTAGTTAGAGAGCTTAATGGAGTTAAGTACTATAATGATTCTATTGCATCTAGTCCAACTAGAACTTTAGCAGGATTAAATGCTTTTAATCAAAAGGTAATATTAATTGCGGGAGGATATGATAAACATATTCCTTTTGAACCTCTTGCTGAAGAAGGATATCCATATATAAAGGAATTGATCTTATTAGGTGCTACTAAAGATTTAATAAAAGAAGCCTTTGATAAAGTTAAAAGTGAGAAGGGGATAGAGGTTCCTAATATTAAAGTAAATTCTCTAGAAGAAGCTGTACTTAAAGCAAGGGAGATAGCTAAAGAGGGAGATATAGTTACACTATCACCAGCTTGTGCATCCTTTGATATGTTCCCTAATTTTGAAATAAGAGGCAATAAGTATAAGGAAATAGTTAAAAATTTAAAGTAATTAAAAATGGCTGTATCGAAATATCTATAAAACATTAAAGGATATTTCAATACAGCCTATTTTTAATTAGTAGATAATATCTTTATATTATCTAAACTATGAGCTGCTTCTATAAATAATAGATTATTTGATGTGTAATAGTCATTTATAAAGTAAGGAAATACTTTAGTAGCCTCAAATTTATTAGTCTCGTTATTTTGACCTAGCTGATAAAGAGTGTTAGGATCTTCGTTATTAATAAAGTATATGTTGTTATCATTTTGCTTTAATTTAGACACTTGTATATCTAGAATTTTTTTTGTTTCAAAAGTAGATGGATTTACAGAGTAAAGGTAATTATTATCATTTGAGTTTGAAAATAATATGTCATCATTATGTATTACGAAACTATCAATTGGAAAATCTGTTATTTTAAAATTATTACTACCATCTGTTGTTAAACAATATAATTTCGCTTGGTCACTTAAATTTTTATATATTATTGAGTTGTTATTAATTATAAGATTGTTTGTTTTAGAAGTAGATAATAACTTTCTTTCCTTTTCCTTAATAGAATATGTATATATATTATTATCAATTGAACTTATGTAATAAAGTTTATCTTCATAATAAACCATTTCTATAGCACTATCTTTAATTATATTAGTTATTTCTTTTGATTGATAATCCAATTTATATATTCCTTTATCAATAGAACTAGAAGAAAAATATATGCTATTTCCGTCTGTTACTATTGAATTGACATTATAATTAAAACTATCAATTATTGAATCATCATGGATATTAGTTGAATCCTGAGGAATTTCTGCTACTGATAATCTTTCATTATTACTAGGATTAGGGAAGAATAATAGATTTCCTAAAAAAATATATTTATTGTTAGAATAAGATTTTCCTAAGAAAGCTATTTTTTTATCCGTGGTAACATTCTCCTTATAAGAAGTAGATAAGGTGCTTTGTTTTTTTTCTTCAATTGCTTCGTTGCTTTTAGTGGCACAGCTAACTAAAAGTAATGAGGAAGCTATAACTGGAAGAATAAATTTCTTTATCATAATAATCCTCCTAATATTTTTCATTAATAATATACATTATATTAAATTATCGTATATTAAGTAAAATAAATTGAGGAAATAATGAGAAGTTATATTAATTTATCAAAATTTACCTATAATAACACCAAATATTAAGTTAACTTTACCTGGTGTATCACTATATGAAAAAGTGAGAAAAATAAAGTAATTATAAGAATAGTAATTATAATATTAAAAATTATGATAGTTTAGTGTTTAAGTACATAAACAATCATGATAATATAAATAGCGTCGTCGGGAACGACGGCAAGATAACAACAAAAAATTGCATCAAAAAAATGTTGACAATTTAGTAGTGAAATGTTATTATAAAAAAGCAAGTCGCAAGACTTAGATCTTTGAAAATTGAACAGAATATAAGTTAAGTATAAAATAAACCAGCAATTCTTTTAAGTCTTAAGTGAGAATCTAAATTTTAATTTAGTAATTCGAACTTACAACGCTGACGATAGGAAGCGTTGT
>JAEXLD010000030.1 GCA_023445445.1 Bacillota bacterium | reverse complement strand
GAGCCACAATTTTTTACGGTTTTTGCTTTACGAAGTAAAGGAAAATTTTCTAGGTGTTTTCGAATGGCCTTTAGCCATGAGAAATAAGACTAATTTGCCCTGATACTATTTTCTGATATTAGAAATCCCGTATCTTCTGATAAAATCAGGCTTTATATATGATTTAGCAGCTACTTTTATTGAAAATCACATTAAATTTTCTAATTCACATAAAAAGTAGCTGATAAAATATAACTACTTCTAAAATAATTCAATTTACTTCAGTTTAATTCTTTTTAATTCAATTTAATTTGAATTAATAATTTTATGGTATATAAAATTATTTCTAAAGTATAAGTAGATTAATAAATAATTACTTAAGATTAGAATTACTCCACGTATTTTTATTTAGAGAAAATTTTAAAGAAACTTTTCTTATCATTTTTTCTTTGATCCATTTTTTCTCGTAGATCCTGAAGTCTATCATCAACTTCCTTAAAATGCTCTTCTAAATATAGTTGCTTATCTGATTTCTTCTGTTCTTCTTTCAAAAGTATCTGACTATTTTCTATTAGCTTATGTAATTCAGCTATTTGCTTATCCTTTTCCTTAAGCTGATTAAGTAAATTCTCAATCAACTCTTTATTCAAGTTGAATAAACCTTCTTCATCTATTGAAATCTCTGCATTTACGGCATTCTCAATTTCTTTATTTTCAACTTCAGTTTGAACTTTTAAACCTTCTTGAATCAAGTTGAATAAACTATCATCAATCATTGATTTTCCTTGCTTCTTAACCATCTTATATTTATACTCTTTCAACTTAAGTTTATTATAAATTGTGGTTTTGCTTACTCCTAATTGAATAGCAGTTTCTTCAACTGTCCTTAACATAGCATAAAACCTCACTTCTAAAAGATTAAACTACTTTAATGTATTCTTTAAAAATCTTTAAAATCCTTTTAATTTAACTATTCACTATATACAGCCTATGTGTTACGTGTATTTACACTCACAAGTTTTCTATCTTATGGTTCTATCCTAAGCTTTCGAACTATATAATAATGGGTCCAGATTGCCTACCATTAATATTTAAATAGTTAGCACACCCCAACAAACTCCTGAAAATATGAAATAGGTATATTTTGGGTAGGCACTATTTTGCGTCAGCCGTACTGTTTGTTATACTCATCCTTTTAGGTGGATATCTTTATAGGCTTTGTAACACTACCTTACTTAGTTACTGTTATCTCACCATAACCTTTCAAAACTTCAATATGTAAGTCATAGTGCAACTGAATAAATTTAAAATTTATGCTCTATGATTGTCCTCTTAAAATAAAAAAGAAAATTTCAAGCCTTTTGAGTACTATATTTCCAGAGTAAAAAGGCTTGAAATTTTCTTTTTTATTTTATATTTTTAAATATTTTTTGTTAATTAGATTGCTTTTTACAAGTCTCTCCAAATTATAAAACCGCATTTTTATAATATAATTTTTTATATTGTATATTTTTCTGCTCTATATAAAATCATAATAAACGTAATAATTGAAAACATCATCCATAAGTACGAATTAAATACTATATATCCAATAATTACCGAAAAGGAAACAATTATAATAGCTAATGAAAATAACAATAAAGACCTCTTGTTATTTTCATTAATTATAGTTGGCGTGAAAAGAAAAAACTTTACATTTTTTGAATTAGTAATAATTTTAAAAGTTATTATTAGAAACCTTATAATAATGCAAGAATATACAATAAGTACAAATAAACTACTTGAATTCAAATGAAACACCCCCTATTAGTAAAATTTATCATTCATATTCGATAATTTCAATAACAATTCTATTAATATTAATTCTTTAAATTACCTTATAATCTTTTACTATCATTATCTATTTCTACATAAAGGAAAATTAAAAATACTTATATAAAAATAAAAGTCACTTTATCAGTGGCTTTTATTTTTATAAATCAAATTTTTCTTGCTTTTCTATTTAATATATTATTTAGTATTTTCAAATTTTACATTTCAGAAAGATGAAATATTTTCGGACTACTTGGAGCACCTAATGCTCCAACAAGTACACCATTATCTGTTGCACCATTTGCACAAACTCTAATACAATCACCAACTGAAATTGCAGTCACAGCAACACCTATAGCTGCTGGTACTGCTCCTCCTGGTAGCAATGCCATTAGTCCAAAACCAGATCCATATACTGCTGCTAAATAAGTATATTCATTCATTAATTTTTGTGAGCCAGTTTTATCTACATTAGCATAGAATCCCCACCAATACCAAGAAAATGTGCAAAGATCATTGTTGAAAATATTTGATCCAATTGCCCTTGTATTCATGTTAACTACGTTTTCTTTTGTTGTTTCAACCTTTACACCATTTTCAGTATTATTTAATTTGAATTCCAATTCTCCATTTTTAATCTTTGCATTTACAAAATCTATTTGTTCATTAATTAAAGCTAGTGCTTCTTTATCTATTTCATCTGAAGCCGTATTTTTAATCATAAATGTTCCATCTGCATTTTGTTCTAAATACTTATTTTCTATTATTTTAATTACTTTGTTCAGTTCATATTCTTTTCCTTCTTCTGGTTCTATAATTCTTACATTCTGAAATTCTTCTTGTATTTCAGGCTCATTTTGCATTGCATTCGCTTTTATTGGTTGTACTCCAAATGTAGCAGTTAATGCTCCTATCACAATATATGTTATTATTCTTTTATTCATTTATACATCACTCCTCATTTTACATATTCTTCATATTTTTCTATTTTCCTCCTTTTATATAAAATTTTATATTTTTTTAAAAAATATATCTAATTCATAGATTATTCTTAATTTCTTCTCTAAAAATATCTTTAGTGAATAAGGAAAAGCCAATGCTCTATGAACATTGGCTTTTCAATTGCGCTAAATTCAACTTTAACGAATAAATATATATTAATTTAAATATCTAGTATATATAAATATCTCTCAATTAGTGGATATATATTATTAATATTTAGATTTAAGCATTCATCATATTCCTTTTTGTTAAATTCATTCCTACTTATTATAATTAATGATACTGTGATTATGTATGTTAATATTTAGGTGTGTCTATCTTTATCTATATATGAATTTTTGGAATTCTTACTTTCTATTTGATTATGTATCTGTAATCCCTTAACACCCCTAGTATTGAATTTTTGAATATGTCATACTAAGTAATTCATAAAATCCAACTCCCTTTTAATAATTTACTGCGTAAAGATGTGCCATTGCATGGAGAACTTTATGGCCTTACCTTTGCTTCTCTCACCCTTATTTTTATTTAAAAATTTTAACTATAAGTAGATTATTTTTTAGCTAATTATTACTACTTTAAATAGTAGTTAAAATTTAACAATAGTATGTTATAATAAAAAAAACAATTATAGGAGGTGTTGAAAATGAAAAAAAAAATTACGTTAATTACTATTATAATATGTGTGATAGGTATTGTTTCATTTATAAAATATACTGAATTTGATAAGTCGAAAATTATAATAACTTTCTATGTTGCAAATAAAGATGCTACGGATTTTGATACTTACCAAAAACGCATTGACAACAATTTAATTGAAATTATTCAAGAATTGATTAATAATAAAAAAAGTGGTATTCCTACGGGAACCAAGCTGTTAGGGATAGATGTTAAAGATACAATAGCTTATATAAATCTTAATTCAATATATGCAAGTGATCCTGCTAGTAATTCATCAACTGGAAGTTTATTTAAAATTGGTTCTATAAAGAATACATTATTAAATAATAAATCTCTTAATATAGATAAAGTTTGCTTTTTAATAGAAGGTGAACCAGTTAATTTAATAGGTCCCAATGTTGTAAATGATTAAAAAAATAAAAAGCGAAAAAATTTCGCTTTTTATTTTTTTTATTAAATATTGTTTAGGATTGCTCCAGCAATATAACTTGCTAGTTTTTCTGGTCCTACAGATTTATATTTTGCAACGTCATTTGGATTTGATATGAAGAAAGGCTCTACAATTACTGAATGCATTGTACCTGCTTCTCTAACTTCATATAAATTGTTATTGATTTTAGCCCCTCTATTTGGTATACCTAAAAGGGAAGCTGTATCTCTACTAATTGCTTGAGCTATTTTAAGGGATAAGGCAGTTTTGGTATTGTATATAACTTCTGAACCAGTACTAGTGCTTTCGAATGAATTTGCATGAATACTTACAAACAAATCTGCTCCCCAAGCCTTTGCTTCATTCATCATACCAGAAAGTGACGCATCATCATTTGGAAATCTACCTACAGCAGGATTACCTGTCATTACTTGATGCTTACCATTTCTATATAATGCATTAGCAACATGCGGAGCACATGCCTCAATAAAATCTCTTTCATTTAAACCTGATACTCCTGGTGCTCCTGTTTGTTGTCCAGAAGCTGTTCTAATATGACCCCATCTTACATAAATTTTCATAACTAATCTCCTTCATTGCCTTTAAGGATAAGGCATAACCTAAATTTTTCATATAATATTAACAGCTGTTTCATAAGTAATAACAAATGTTTCACTTAATTTGTAAACCTATCTTTTTAATATTTCTTTAATATCCTGTACTTCTGAATATATCACTTGAAATCTTTCAGTAAGCTGTGCTATTATATTTTGATATTTTTCTTCTCTTTCTTCTTGTTTGTTATCTCTTTGTTCTTGAGCTTTTAAAATGTAAAAAATAAGTATAAAGCTTAGAATTGCCCAAACACCTTGTGTTGAAACAATATTAATCAATTCTTCATTCATAATTATCATTTTCCTTTCTTAATTTATTTATCATAATAAATTATATTTTAAAATTTCTAACGCACATTTTCTATTTTTATATACTGCTTGTCTTGAAATTCCTAATACCTCTGCTATCTCTCTATCAGAAAAACATTCTCTGTATCTTAAAACTAGTATCCTATTCTGTACTGCTGATAATTTTTTTATGATATCATAAAAATTTATCTCAGATAAAATCTCCATTTCTGTTGAGTTAGATACTTTATTTGCCTCTATATTTAAAATTTCATCATTATAAACTATTCTGGTATCTGCTACATATTTTCTAAATACGTTTATAGAATAGTTTTTTAAACACCTTTTTATAAAAAAATCTATAGAATTTTCATTTTCAAACTTATTTAGCTTAATTTCCTTTATGACTTTCCATAATTTAATAAATAGGCTTGATAAATATTCTTCTATTTTAAATCTTCTACTAAGATACTTAATATAACTTTTGTAATACTCTAGAATAGGCTCAAAATTATTACTTTTATTAAATTCTTTAATTAAAACTAATATATTTTTCACTAGAACTCCCCCTATTAATAAACGCTTCTAGTGATTCAAACAAAAATAAAACCACTTTTTCAAACCTTAATATTCTATTTTTTAAAATTAAAGGTAATTTTGTATTTAGTTTGTAAAAATCTATTATTTCGCTAAATTAAATTTTCACGAAGAAATTAAAGATTACGATTTTAAGCCATTTGTAGACTATTGAAATTAATAAGAATTAGAGTTTTTGGTTTACTATAAATAAACTTATATAAAAAAAGGTACTATTTCGCAATGTTAGTTACGAAATAGTACCTTTTTTCTTAGTTATATTTATTATTTTTAATCTTTGCAGCCTTAAATTTTCAAATTCTGTGGATAAACCTTTTGCATTTTAGAAATTACCCTTTTCATTTAACTGTTATGTCTTTCACTTTAACATTCATGTCTTTCCTTTTAACATTCATGTCTTTAAAGAATTCTGTCATGTCTTAAAAAAATTTAATAATTAATCGTAAAACTCGTTAATACATGATATTTCTATATCTTTTAAATTATATTTCTTAAAATATCTTTCATATTCAGATTTTATAAACTCAGCATATGATCCTGAAAATTTCTTTAAATTATTAATCTTCCATATAGAATCTTCAGTTAATGGAGTATCTATTTTTAAGTCTTTTATAACTAGCTCTACAATTTTAAGTTGTTTTGACTGAAGTAATATATAGAATTTATAATGCATTGATATTGAATTTATAGGCTCTACAGATAATTTATATATAACATCTAGTTCTTTAAGCTTATTTTTCTTTATTAAATTAATTACTTCTTTTCCTGTGTAAGTGAATTGATGAAATAAACTTCTTTGCTTTTTCTTATTTCTTACTAGGCATTTATTTTCCATATATTCCATCTCCATTATTTAAATACTTTTCCGTTATCTCATCTATTAAACTATTTAACACAGTCTGATAGCTTAAATGAGGAAATTTCTCTTTAACTTTATCAATCTTATCCCAAACTTCTTTATATAATCTTACAGTTTTAGCTGTAGGTTTATCTTCACTATAGTATATCTTTAATCCTAAGTCATTTGTAACTTCTTTAGAACTCCCTTGTATACACATCATTTCTTTAAATGCTTTCTCCAGCATATCGACCTTTTTACTTAAATATAAAAATTCTTGATTTTGCATTAAATCAATAGTATTTATGGAGCCTATTTTCTCAATAGCTGGCTCAGTTACTTGCTTCTTAACTAATTCGGGCTTTTTATACTCATCTTGTAACACAAATTGCCCATCTACTTTTTTAACATTTTTTCTAGCTAATCTTTTAGCAATAACCCTTTCATTAACATTAAAATCATTTTCCTCAATATCCTTCATAGTTCTACCTTTTAGTAATTCAGTATTAATATATTCAATAATCTGATCTAAACTCATATCTTCATAAATCATAAATAACCACCTTATAACCAAATTGTATCTAATATTAATATATCATTTAAGTTGGTATATCTGAATAAAAAAATTAAAATCTCTTATAGAAAAACAACAACTTCTCTGTTGTTGTTTTATATGTTTTATTTAAAACTTTGTTTTAAATGTTTTAGACAAGCTTCTAAGCCTTGATATAACTAGTTAGTTTACTTTAAATATGACTTTTCCGTACCTAAGTATGACCTTTCCGTACCCAAAAATTATTTAAATATGACTTTTCCGTACCTAAGTATGACCTTTCCGTACCTAAGTATGACTATGACTAAAAATTGACATGCGTCATATTTAGTTGGTAATATATAGTTGAGGGGGTGATTATATGGATAAAAATTATATTGTGAAAAAGTCAAATTACTTTATTATGAATTGTAGTTATGATTTAAGTTTAGAAGAACAGAAGTTAATACTTACTTTAGCAAGCATGGTTCAACCACAAGATGAAGATTTTAAACCATATGTATTTAAAATATCAGATTTTATGAATCTTCTAGAAGTTGATACTAAAACTAAGTATACTGAAGTACCTAAGATAACTAAAGAGTTGATGAAAAAGGTTTTTGAAATAGAAGAAGATGATACTATTATTCAAACAGCTTGGTTAAGCTCTGCTGTATATAAAAAGGGGAGTGGGATTGTAGAATTAGAATTTTCACCTAGATTAAAACCATATATGTTAAGGCTTAATGGTTTATTTACTCAATATAAGCTAGCAAATATTTTAAGTATGAAAAGTAAGTATTCTCCTAGAATATATGAAATTTTAAAATGTAATGAGTTTAAAAGACAAGGATATATTGAAATTCAGGTTGAAGACTTAAGAAAACTTTTGAAAGCTGATACTATATATCCTCTATATGCTGATTTTAAAAGAAAAATAATTATACAAACACAAAAAGAATTAAGAAAAATAAGTGATATAAGTTTTGAGTTTGAAGAAGTTAAAACTGGTAGAAAAGTAACTTCATTAAAATTCTATATTCACTCAAATAAAGTTAAAAAGACAACTGAAAATAAGATTACTCATCCCATAGATGAAGTATCAGTAACAGTTGTAGAAGATATTGAAGATGATATAATTTTAGAAATAAGAAATATAATAAAACATGTATGTAATAAAGATACAACTGATAAAGCAGCAAATGAAATTTATAAATCTGCACTTGGAAATAAAGATTATGTTAATAAGACGTTAGAGTTAATAAAGGAAGTAGCACAGTATTCTTTAACACAAAATATAAAAACTAGCTTCGTAGGATGGTTTAAGACTACGGTGAGAAATTATGAAAAGCCAATAAAAAAAGCAAAGCAACTTAAATTTAATAATTTCAAAGGTAGAGATTATGATTATGATGATCTTGAAAAGAAGCTTTTAGGATGGGATCAATAAAAAATCCTTATACTCATTTTTTATATTGAGTATAAGGATTTTTATTTGTCAGAAGATATAAAAAAAGTATTACTTTTTTGTATCTTAGATATTGAAATTACTAGATTTTCAAATTTTTCATTAGATATTAAAAGTAACCTATATTGTATATATAATCTAACCATTATTTTGTGTAAAATTTACTATGTTAATTTGATTATTATCTATAGTGTTGATTTTATCACTCCTGGTTTCAAAAAATCTAACAGTATTATACTCAACTATGCTTATGTTATTTAAATGTAATGGAATATTTTTTAAATGTAATAAGTAATAATCTATTAATGTCTCTTCACCCAATCCTTCATCAAGATTTTTTTTAATATATTTTTCTCCCTTTAATTTTAAGTCGTTAAATAATTTTTGTACTTTACTTAGATTATTCTTATTTTCAATGCTATCTGTTTGTATTATTAGATTATATGAAATGTATTTTTTTATTGGGTTAAAATAGAATTCTCTTAAAATAGCCTCAATATTTAATATTTCATTCTTATACCAGGAAACACTCCTCCCTATATCTTGTATTAAAAAGGTAATTTTTATATTATTAGTCTTACTTTCAATGCCGGTTAAATATATATTCTTTGACATTAGCCTACTTAAGTCATCACAATATTTTGAATGCCTAGACTTACCATTGAGCTTAATAAATTCCCTATTTTTATTGATTGTATTAACTTGCTTAATAAGAAAAGTATTTTTTATATTATCTATTTTTATCATTTTCCTATATAAATCAATGCAACAAAATCCTATATATTCTTCATAATAATCAAAATCAGATATAAGCCTAAATATATTATTTTTAGGATTTTCATCATTATAAATTTTAAGAGCTTCTCTATCATTTATTAAATAATCTAATAATAAAAGATTACTTTTAAGAGCTTTATCTGATGGATTTGAAATATGCCCCACATTATTTCTTTGTTTTAAATATCTCTGAGCTTTTTTAGTTAAAACTAAGTAAATATAATTACCTAAAGCTTCTTTATTTAAAAGATACATCTTACACATATTATCTAGATCCTTAAAGACCTTAGTTCTACTATATTTGTTCTTAAATATTGCAGCAATATGTTCAAAGGTTGCAAAATTCCCGAAGAATCTAAATGCTTTTAGATACCAATCATATTTATTTTCAGTTTCTATGTAGTCTAAAACACTTATATTTAACTTCTGATCATTAACTACTACTTTTAAATCTTCTCTATCATACTCCACAGTGCTTTTAAGCATTAATCATCACCATCCTACTACATCCAAGTGCATTAGCTGCATCTTGCTTCTCTTGGAGCTCTATCTCTCCATAGTTTCTAGTTATTACTTCTATAGCAACTATCCCATCAGGAGTAGCAACTATTGCATCAACACCAGTTACATGCTTTGTATTGGGGGATATGGTATCCCACTTATGTATAATTTGATTTTCATTTAACCACCCTTGACGTTGCTCGTGGCTAATTTGACAGTAGGCCTGGTTCAATTTAATATCATGATCTATTTGATTTTTGTTACCCCTATACAAATAATCAATATCAGTTTTACTTTTTATAAAATTGACTCCAGCACTTCCTAGAGTATAGTAAGTCTGTAATCCCTGCTTTGTATTATTGGTATGCTCAATTAAGTACCTATTTTTCTTTAAAAGCTCTATTCTTTTGTCATTTAGATTAAAGTACTCCTTAGCATTAGATCTGGTTATTAAACCAGTATGAGCAATTGACTTTAAAGTTTCTCCATCGCTTCTTGTTATTCTTTTTATCTTTTCAGAATTTCTTCCACGTGCCAATTAATATTCCCCTCCTTATCTTTTTATAAAATGGCTAGTTTTCTCTATTTTCAAATAAAAAAAGTAATGTCATTAAAACATTTAAGTACAGTTGTACCCAAATATTTCTCACATTACTTTCATACTTAAAATATAAGTCCAGTCATGGAATCTTATATTTATATAAATTTTCATCACGTAAAAGATTTTCTTACTGCTGGTAAAATTTATTCCAGTTAATTATCTATTTAAATTATATCATTTAAGAAAAGTATATATAAACTATTTATATAAAAATCCGACGATTAACCAAAGGTTAATCCCAAAATATTAGCTTTAGCTAATTGCTCCGTTAGGAGCTGCGACTGTAAGTCGCATAGGTCCCACAGGGCAAATTAGTCTTAAACCTAGAAAAAGTAAATAAATTGTGGCGAGCCACAATTTTTTACGGTTTTTGCTTTAC
>JAEXLD010000029.1 GCA_023445445.1 Bacillota bacterium | reverse complement strand
GAGCCACAATTTTTTACGGTTTTTGCTTTACGAAGTAAAGGAAAATTTTCTAGGTGTTTTCGAATGGCCTTTAGCCATGAGAAATAAGACTAATTTGCCCTGATACTATTTTCTGATATTAGAAATCTCGTATTTTCTGATAAATACAAGCTTAACGCATTATTTAGCTACTACTTTTTGTGTAAATCGTATCAAATTTTCTAATTCACATAAAAAGTAGCATGAAAATTGATATATTACAATTCACTACAAATACCCTAAAAAATATTACAAAATATTATTATTTATTAAATTTCTTTAGATTTTAGAAAATCTTAGTAAAATCCCATTAGATTTCTTTAAATTTTAAAAGAATCTAATGAACCTACAAAGTATAAATTAAAAAGACTATGATTTAGAAAATATTTTAAATAAACTTTTATTATTACTTTTTCTTTGCTCCATTTTTTCTCTTAAATCTTGGAGCTTACTATCTACTTCTTCAAAATGCTCTTTTAGATATAGCTGCTTATCTGATTTCTTCTGTTCTTCTTTTAAAAGGATCTGGCTATTTTCTATTAGCTTATGTAATTCAGCTATTTGCTTGTCCTTTTCCTTAAGCTGAGTATCTTTTTCCTTTAACTGTTCAGTTAATAGGTTAATTAACTCTTTATTAATAGTTAACTCCGTTGATATACCTTCGATTGCAACTTCTGATTCAATCTCAGAGTTAACCTTATTGTTAACAGTTAACTGCTCCTTAATTAACCTTAATCCATCTTCTAAGATATAGGTTTTATCGTCCTTTCTGACTATAAAAGGCTCTAATTCCTTTATCTTTTTTATTTTCTTATATATAGTTACTTTACTAACCCCAGTTAACTCTGAAACTTTATTAATATCATACAACCCTTATAACACCTCACTTTTAACAGTTAATTAACTGTTAATTAACCCCTTAACTATACACTTAATTAACTCTAAATAAAAGCCTAAAATCCTTTAATTTAACCATTCATCTATAAGCATAAAAATAGCCTTATCTTTATCTAAATTCATATTATTGCATTTCTCTTCAAAGTCATTATACATTTCTTTAGGTAATCTGATATTAAGGGATCTTGTAGTTTCTTTTTTAATCTTTCTTTCTTCCATACCCTTTTTAACTTGTTCTTTGACCTTCTCAACATCTACACTTCCTAAATACTTCTTAGCTTCTTCTTCTGTCCTAAAACTCTTATATACTGCATTATAGCCTAATACAAGCTTAGAACATTCATCCCAGGAAGTAACTATTATATCCTTAACTCCTATACCATCTTTTATAGCATAGAATTTTGATTTAGATTTCTTCTTAGCCATAAAATAACCTTCTTTCTATTTAAGTTAGTTATTTTAATAATTCTTTATTTCATTTGAAAGTCCTTCTTTAAGGGAACCCACTAGGTTCCCTCTGTCTGCGACATTCACCCTCCTTGGCTACCGCCTTCCACCGATAGGAACCGTTTCGGCAAGCTCAACGAACCCAATCGGTTCCAGTTGGTCTATAAATCAAGGGAAAACCCTTGCAATTTGGTGCCGAAGGCATAGAATACGAGGGAAACTGAGGGAGCCGAAAAGGACGCAGTTATTCCCTTACCAATAGACATAAAAATAATTATGACTATCAGTAAGGAAGTAACTACGTCAAGATTTCGAATTTAGAATACGAGGTTTTACCTCGGTCGCCTTCACTATCTGCACCTTATCTGTTACGTGTCTTTGCACCCACAAGCTTTCTACATTATGGTTCTATCCTAATGCTTACGAATTGTCTGCTAATGGTTCCCGATCGCCTACGATCCTAGAACTCCCACACCCGACCTTTAAGTAGTCGTCACTCTCAACACCAACACCCAAAGATAAGGACCAGGTATAACGTTGGTAGGCACTATTTCGCATCAGTTGTGCTTTCTGTATGCTTATCTTTCAATAAGCAAATCTTTATAGTCTTCGCAAGACTCCCCTAATAATTTATTGTTATCTCAACAAAAACTATTAGAAGCTCCCATCTGTAAGTCATAGGGCAACTGCATAAATTTACTGTCTATGCTCAATGCTTGTCCTTTTTTAAATTTAAATTAAAAAAGCCTTTTGAGTAAGGTATTTCCATACTCAAAAGGCTTGAAATTTTCTTCTTTATCGGTTATCATAATCTTATCAATTATGATATTTAAGTAACGTTGTTACTGTAAAAGAAGTTCTTTTCTAACGGCTTTCTTGGTACGGGAATACCTTGTAAAGTTTGGCTTATCTTTAAGGCGGGAACCTTATAGATAAGAGTTGAATAAGAGCTTTTTTTATTTAATTTTATATAACAATTTTAAATGTTTTCTTTTACATTTGCAAATGGTTTTTATATTTATTTTAAATATAATATCTGTATTGTTAAAATAATAGTTTACTATTTTTCAAAAACTCTTTATTTATATTTAAAGGAGTGATCTTATGAATAGTGAACTATTTAACTTTTTAACTACTCAGGAGTTTTCGCTTTATTGTTTGGCTATCTTCTACTTTATGTTTTAAAGCAAAATCAAATAAGAGAAGCAAACTATCAAAATATAATAAAGCAACTTAGTAATACACTTCCTGAAATTCAAAATGACATTGAAGATATAAAAAAGCAGATATTTAAATAATATCTGCTTTTTTATACATTTAAATCAATCTAAATAATTTTATTATGTCAAGTATATATTTCTAAGTTTATTTAAAGCCCTATTCTTACATTGATTTACTGATTGCCGTGATATTTTCATATTGTTAGCGATTTCAGATACTGATAACCTATTAATATATATTAACTTCATTATATTGAATTCCATTTTACTCAATTTATTAAATACGTCTATCAATTCAATATCTGAATCAAATTTTTCATTTTCTATTTCTATATCCAAATTTAATTGTACTTCATTACTCTCTTTTTTATATTTCATTTTTGACAATCTTATATATTCATTTCTTACTGATTTTACTATATAACCTACTATAAATTTATCATTATTAAAGTTATTTTTTTCTATTGAAATCTTATTTATAACTCTTATTAAATGTAAATAAAGATCCTGTTTTGTATCTTCCAAATCTAATAATCTAGAATATTTACTTATCAAAGGATCAAATATTTTTATTATTTCTTCTAAACAATCTTTATCCCCTTCTTTAGCTCTTATCAATTTTTCATAAATATATTTGTCCATATTTAAATCCCCCTCAATTAAATAAGGAATTTAAATGTATTTTGTAAACATTATTGGGAATAATTGTTATTTCTCTTTAAATGTATATAGAAGATTTATAAATCAACTATTATCGTTAAAAAAATATTTCAAGTTATTAGTATTGAAATGTTAATAATTAGGCTGTTCAATTTTTAATATCGAATTCTATCGGAAAATTTTAAAATTGCTATTTGTACTTAAAATCATTAATATTATGATTTTAAACTCTATTTATTTTAATATTTATACATATACTTTAAAATTGCATATTTACTATTCATTAATTTAATTCTTTATACTTAGTATAAGGAGGTTTTATTTTGAACAGTGAACTATTTAATTTTCTTACATCTCAAGGAATTTTTGCTTTATTATTTGGATATCTATTGCTTTATGTTTTAAAACAAAATCAAATAAGAGAAGAAAACTATCAAACTATAATAAAGCAACTTAGTGATACTCTTCCTGAAATACAGAATGATCTTGAAGATATAAAAAAGCAGGTATTTAAATCCTAAATTCCTGCTTTTTTTCGTAATAATCTATATAAGTCCTTTTAATTTTTAAAGTTCTATTTTTTAGCTTGGTTTACTGCCTGTCTTAATATTTTCATTGTTTCTATACTCAATTATTTTCATAAACATATTATCTTCCATATATATCCCCCCTTATATAATAATAAGGGAATTTACGTTTCTTTTGTAAGCATAATTCTTTATGATTTTTTAGTTTACAAATTCCTTTAAATTCACTTTATAATTAATGACTAGTCACTCAAGCTGGCAAAAAAAAATATTTAATAATTAAATAATATAAAATTTAAAAGGAGTTTTAAAATGAAAATTTTTGTAAGATTTGGCCATGAAACTTTAACTAATGGATCACATACTGCAGCGACAGGAATAATAAAAGAATCTAATGTTATACATGCGTATGGTGCTTATGTTGCACAAACTTTATATCATGCTGGGCATACTGTTCGTACTGGTGGTGATAGCTACAAAGAGTACGCTACAGATACTGATGCATTGTTTGGAGACTTAAAAAAAGCTAAAGATTGGGGGGCTGATTTATTTGTTAGCATTCATGCAAATATAGGTGGAGGCGTTGGAAGTGGTGCTGAAGTATTTTATAAAAGTGGAGATACCCTTTCCTATAATATCGCAAAATCTATAACTGCTGCTATTGCTAGAGATTTAAAAATCCCAGACAGAGGTGCTAAAGTTGACTCTTATATTGAAACAAATCCATCTTATACAACTAAGCATGCTGTTATTATTGAACCATTTTTCATAGATAATCAATATGATTGTTATAGATATGATGTTTGTGGTGAACAAGTATTAGGCGAAGCAATTGGTAGGGCAATCCTAAGTAATATATAGTCTATTTACTATTAGTAGGTAGTTAAATATATTTAACCACCTACTAATATTCTAATGTTAAAAATTTAATCTTTTATTATTCCTTCTGTTAAAATTGGACCTATAGAATCAACATACTCCCCATTAATCAGAAATCTTACACCATTTATTTCTAATTTTTTATTTAAACATAATGTTTTTACAATTGACTTTATTTTATATGAAGCTGGGGTTGATGCATTTGATTCTGGTGTATCGAATTCACTACTTAAATTTATATAAGCTATTCCATCTTTAATGTCTATATCTAGCACTTTAGTGTCTTTGGGTATGAAACTTTTTTCATCTAATTTCAATTGTTCAATAATATTTATCAAATCCCCATCGATTTCCTTATTGTATTTTGCCCAACTAGTAAGATCATCATTAGCAACATAAAATGTTATTTCGCCTTCCATTGTTGTTATTTCACCTTCTAATTTAGTACCAGCATTGCTATTCGTACAACTAACTAATACTAAACTTAATATCATAATAATAATTATTGTTGATTTTAATCTCATATTATCTCCCCTTAATTTATTTAATCTAAATATACCATAAACTCTTAATTAATTAATTAATTAATTAATTTTTTATTTGCTAGGACATATAATTATGGCTTGCTTTTCTTATTTGATAAAACTAACAATTATAACATTGATTAATATAATCATATAAAAATATTTTAAACCTTAAATTAGTATATCCTATATATTAAATTTATTCTTATGGTAATATATTTATATAATTTCGCTAAAAGGAATTTTCACGAAGAAATTAAAAATTACGATTTTAAGCCATTTGTAGGATATTGAAAATTAAAAAAATCATAGTTTTTAGTTTAATATAAATAAACTTCTATGAAAAAAGGTACCATTTCGCAATGTTAGTTACGAAATAGTACCTTTTTAAACTGTTATGTCTTTCTTTTTAATCTTCAAATTCATTAATACATGCTATTTTTATATCATTCAAATTATACTTTTTAAAATATCTTTCATATTCAGATTTTACAAACTCAGCATATGATCCTGAAAATTTCTTTAAATTATTAATCTTCCATATAGCATCTTCAGTTAATGGAGCATCTATTTTTAAGTCTTTTATAACCAGTTCTACAATTTTAAGTTGTTTTGACTGAAGTAATATATAGAATTTATAATGCATTGATATTGAATTTATTGGATCTACAGATAATTTATATATAACATCTAGTTCTTTAAGCTTATTTTTCTTTATTAAATTAATTACTTCTTTTCCTGTGTACGTGAATTGATGAAATAAACTTCTTTGCTTTTTCTTATTTCTTACTAGGCATTTATTTTCCATATATTCCGTCTCCATTATTTAAATACTTTTCCGTTATCTCATCTATTAAACTATTTAGCACAGTCTGATAGCTCAAATGAGGAAATTTCTCTTTAACTTTATCAATCTTATCCCAAACTTCTTTATATAATCTTACAGTTTTAGCTGTAGGCTTATCTTCGCTATAGTATATCTTTAATCCTAAGTCATTTGTAACTTCTTTAGAACTACCTTGTATACACATCATTTCTTTAAATGCTTTCTCCAGCATATCAACCTTTTTACTTAAATATAAAAATTCTTGATTTTGCATTAAATCAATAGAATTACTAGAATCTATTTTCTCAATAGCTGGCTCAGTTACTTGCTTTTTAACTACTTCGGGCTTTTTATAACCATCTTTAAATACAAATTGCCCGTTTATCTTTTTAACATTTTTTCTAGCTAATCTTTTAGCAATAACTCTTTCATTAACATTAAAATCATTTTCCTCAATATCCTTCATAGTTCTACCTTTTAGTAATTCAGTATTAATATATTCAATAATCTGATCTAAACTCATATCTTCATAAATCATAACTAACCACCTTATAACCAAATTGTATCTAATATTAATATATCATTTAAGTTAGTATATCTGAATAAAAAATTAAAATATATTATAGGGAAACAACAACATCTCTGTTGTTGTTTTATATGTTTTATTTAAAACTTTGTTTTAAATGTTTTAGACTGCCTTAAAAGCTAGTTATATCAATGCTTTTAAAATTTAAATACGACTTTTCCATAGTTAAATGCGACTTTTCCATAGTATAATTTCATCTAAATACGACTTTTCCATAGTTAAATACGACTTTTCCATAGTATAATACGACCTTTTCATAGTTAAATACGACCTAACTAATGTATTGACGTAGTTGTATTTAATTGGTAAAATATTGTTAAATGGGAGGAGCTATATGGATAAAAATTATTTAGTAACTAAATCAAATTACTTCATTATGAATTCAAGTTATGATTTAAGCTTAGAAGAGCAAAAATTAATATTGACTCTTGCAAGTATGGTACAACCAGAAGATGAAGAGTTTAAACCGTATATTTTTAAAATTTCAGAGTTCATGGAGCTTTTAGGGGTTGAGAATCAAGCTAAATATACTGAGATTCCTAAAATAACAAAAGAGTTAATGAAAAAGGTTTTTGAAATTGAAGAAGGAAATAGGATAATTCAATCTGCCTGGCTTAGTGGAACAATTTATGAAAAGGGAACAGGTTATGTAACTTTAAAATTCAATCCTGATTTAAAACCATATATGCTAAAGCTTAATAGCATGTTTACTCAATATAAATTAGCTAATATTTTAAGTATGAAAAGTAAATATTCTCCTAGAATATATGAAATTTTAAAATGTAATGAGTTTAAAAAACAAGGATATATTGAGATTAAAGTTGAAGATTTAAGAAAACTTTTAAAAGCTGAAAGTATTTATCCTAGATACAATGATTTTAAGAGAAAGATAATAGAGCAAACTCAAAGAGAATTAAAAAAATTAAGTGATATAAGTTTTGATTTTGAAGAAATAAAAACTGGAAGAAAAGTAACTTCACTAAAATTTTATATTCACTCAAATAAAGTTAAAAAGATAAATGAAACTAATAGTACTAATCCTATAGATGAAGTATCAGTAACAGTCATAGAAGATAGTGAAAGTGATATAACTTCAAAAATAAAAAATATAATTAAATATACAATAGATAAAGAAATTAGTAATGAAGAAGCTAAAATTTTATACAAATGTGCGAAATTACATAAGACCCTTGGAGATGAGCCATTTAAGTTAATTAAAGAAGTAGCTGAATACTCTTTAGGTCAGGAAATAGATAGAAATTTAATTAGATGGTTTCAAACTACATTAACTAATTTTAGAAGACCAATGACCCAAGCAAAACAAAAACCAAAATTAAGATTTGATAATTTCAAAGGTAGAGATTATGATTATGACGATCTTGAAAAGAAGCTTTTAGGATGGGATTAAAAAAAGACTTTATACTCATATAGAAGAATGGGTATAGAGTCTTTTTTTATATTTTAAAACATATAAAAAATATACTGCTTTTTTGAACCCTAGATATTGAAATTCCTAGATTTTTTAAATTTTTCATTATATATAAAAATTACTTTACATTTAAGGTTAATAGATATGGCTAGAAATTTATTTCTTTATTATATATTTTAAAGCAGATACAAATATATAAAGTATTCCTACTAGTGCTAATAGACTTACAGTTAATATTATTATGTTATTCATAGTATTTCTCCCTTCTTAATTTGAGTATCAATGTATGTTTTTTAGCCTTTAACCTAATTCAAGTATATTAATTTGATTATTATCTATAGTATTGATCTTATCGCTTTTAGTGGCAAAAAATCTAATAGTGTTATGTTCAACTATACTTATATCATTTAAACCCCATGGCAAATCCCCTCTATGCCTAAAATAACTTCCCACATACCTTGTTTCTACTGTATTCCATCTAAGCATATCTTCAACAGCAAATTCTCTAGATTTCTTTAAATTATTAAAAATATTTTGTACTTTAATTAAGTTATTCTTATTTTCAATACTATCTGTCTGTATTATTAAATTGCATTTAATGTAGTTTTCGACTGGATTTAAGTAAAACTTTGCTATTATAGAACAAAGTTTTAGTATTTCTAACTTATACCAGGATACACTCCTACCTATATCTTGTATTAAAAATGTTATAGTAATATCATTAGTCTTACTCTCAACGTTAATCAAATATATATCCTTTGACATTAGATCACTTAAAATATCACAATTTCTTTCATCTTTTAACTTATCAGTATTATCAATAAATTCACTTTTTTTATTAATTAGACTAATTTGCTCCTGAAGAAAGTCAGTTTCTATTCCATCTATATTTTTCATTTTATTATATAAAAATTTATAGCATAATTTTATATACTCTTCATAGTTACTAAACTCAGATATAAGCATACTTATTTGATTATCCGAGCTCCTAATAGTCTCAGTTGTAAGATTTAATCTATTGTTTAATAAATAATCGCCTAAGAGAAGATTGCTTTTCATGGCTTTATCTGATGGGTTAGCAATATAACCTACGTTATTCTTTTGTTTTAAGTATATCTGTGCTTTTTTAGTTAAAACAAAGTAAACGTACTTACCTAAGGCTTCTTTCCTTAATAGAGACATCGAACACATCTTATTTAGGTCTTTAAAGACCTTAGTTCTACCATATTTCCCCTTTAGTATTGAAGCAATATGATCAAAGGTTGCAAAGTTTCCAAAGAATCTAAATGCTTTTAAGTACCAATCATATTTATTTTCGATTTCTATATAGTCTAAAACTTTTATATCTAACTTCTGATCATTAATTAATATCTTTAAATCTTCTTTATCATACTCTATACTGCTTTTAAGCATTAATCATCACCATCCTACTACATCCAAGTGCATTAGCAGCATCTTGCTTTTCTTGAAGCTCTATTTCCCCATAATTTCTAGTTATAACTTCTATAGCAACTATTCCATCTGGAGTAGTAACTATGGCATCAACACCAGTTACATGCTTTGTATCAGGGGATAGGGTACCCCACTTATGTATAATTTGATTTTCATTTATCCAGCCTTGACGCTGTTCATGAGTAATTTGGCAGTATGCCTGGTTTAGTTTAATGTCATGGTCTATTTGATTTTTATTTCCCCTATACAAATAATCAATGTCAGTTTTACTTTTTATGAAGTTAGATCCAGCACTTCCTAAGGTATAATAGGTTTGTAGCCCTTGTTTTGTATTACTTGTGTGCTCAATTAAGTAATTATTTTTCTTTAAAAGCTCAATTCTCTTTTCATTTAGGTTGAAATACTCTTTAGCATTAGACCTAGTTATTAAGCCAGTATGGGCAATTGACTTTAAAGTTTCTCCATCACTTCTTGTTATTCTTTTTATTTGTTCAGATTTTCTTCCACGTGCCAATTAACCTTCCCCCTCCTTATCTTTTATAAAATGGCTATTCTTCAATATTTTCAAATAAAAAAAGTAATGTCATTAAAACATTTAAGTGCAGCTGCACATAAACACTTCCTTACATTACTTTCATACTTAAAATATAAGCTTCAGTCCTAGAATCCTATATTTATATAAATTTTCATCATACAAAAAATTTTCTTACTGCTGGTAAAATACATTCCAGTTATTTATCTATATAAATTATACCATTCAAGGAATGATATATACACTATAAAAAGATTCGAACGATTAACCAAAGGTTAATCAGCAAATATTAGCGTTAGCTAATTGCTCCGTTAGGAGCTGCGACTGTAAGTCGCATAGGTCCCACAGGGCAAATTAGTCTTAAACCTAGAAAAAGTAAATAAATTGTGGCGAGCCACAATTTTTTACGGTTTTTGCTTTAC
>JAEXLD010000051.1 GCA_023445445.1 Bacillota bacterium | reverse complement strand
AGGCTTACACCATCCCTTACTCGCTAAAAAGAATCAAATATAGTACTCTTCTTTTCATAGATTTTAATATATTCTTATATAATATCAACATTATACATAAATGAAAGATTTATTGTCAATATAAAATAATAAAGCTTTATTTATACTTCCTATTTATTAATTTCTAATTGCTTATCTCATTTATTTAAAAGAATATTCCTAAAAATACTTTAGCAATTACAAAAAATAAATTGTATATAAGAGCAACAGGATAAGTTAAAATATAGCTTCCTAAAGCTACAACAGCTACAAGAATTAATATTTGATAGTCATACATTTTACTTCCATATTTATAGAAATTCTTAGGACTAAGTTCTCTAAATAAATCGAAGCCAGCAAGTCCTGGTATAGGTAATAAATTAAATATAAATAGGCTTATATTAATAGTACAAATACTCCTTAGCATCATTCCTATAATAGAATATGTTGAAGTTGGTACTAAATTATATGCTGTTTTCATCCAAAGCTGGAATATAAACATACCTACAAATGCAACTATTAAATTAGCTAGTGGTCCTGCTATTGTTACCTTTATTTCATCCTTATAACCTCTTTTTAAGGCACTTGGATTAATTTCTACTGGTTTAGTCCAACCAAAGCCTGCTATTAATATCATTACAAATCCAATTAAATCTATATGTGCTAATGGATTTAAAGTTACTCTTCCATTAAATTTAGGGGTTTTATCTCCTAATTTATCTGCAACTTTTGCTCTTGCATATCCTTGAGCAACAAAAGCAATTAATATTGCAGGTATAGCTATTATTTTTGCTAATATCCTATCTTCCATTCTAGTCCTCCTTATTGGCTTTTTTTAAATTATACCATATATACTTAACAAAAAGTGGAATGTACATACATATCATTCCACTCTTACTATTTACAATCATAAATTATTATGGATTTGGTTTAACTGTTGTATCAGCAGATGTTTGTGGTTTTGATTGCTGTGTTGGTGTTGTGTTTTGCCCTGATGCAGGTGGTGTTGTTGATGGTGTTCCTGCTGGTGGTATGTTGTTACCAGGAGTTTGTTCTGTTCCTGGTGTTGGTGTTTCTGCTGGTGTTCCTGTTCCTGGTGTTGGTGTTTCTGCTGGTGTTCCAGGTGTTACTGGTTTCTCAGTTTCTGTTCCTGGTGTTTCAGGAGTTGCTGGTTTCTCCGTTTCAGTTTTTGGTGGTGTTGGCGTTGCTTTTTCTTCTTTGTTTTTATCATCGTAATCTTCTGGTTTTATATTATATAAAGAATTATATCTAGCTTCTTTTGCATCATAAGCAGCTGCAACATTATATACTAAATTCAAATCAAATTCATCTGGATTTGGTAACTTATTATTAAATATAAAATCATGCATTATCTTTGAACTTTGTTCAAGATCAATAAGTAAGCACCATCCTCTATCCTTATACAAGCCATCTCTAGCAATAAGTTCTGCCTGTGGTATTTGTAATTGCTCAAATTCTAAAGAAGGTAATTTATATATTGTATATGCTAAATTTAAAGCTTCTGGTATATCCATATTAGTTTTTACTTGCTTCGATAAGGTATTAGCAATAGAAACATATTTTAAAGGATTCACTTCCTTTAACTTAGTAGCAATTTGGAATAGAACTTTACTTTGTCTTTCGCCTCTTTCAAATCCGCCATTTCCTACATATCTTATTCTTGCATAAGAAAGAGCTTGTTGGCCATTTAAAGTTTGCATACCAGTCTCTGTTATTGGAGGTGATTTTACTCCAGTAGATTCACCTATATATTTGTTTACTTCATCTATTTCATAATCCTTTATATCTGCTTCAATTCCACCAATTTCATCTATTATTTCTTCAAATCCCCAAAAATTAACTATAACATATTTATCTAAATGAATGTTAAAGTTGTCTTCTATGGTATCCATAAGTAAATCTGCTCCACCTTCAAAGCCTCTTAACTTTCCATCATCATCTAATTCTGCGGAACCATAGAAAAATGCAGCATTTATCTTATCTTCTCCATACTCTGGAATATCTACTACTGTATCTCTTATTATAGATGTCAATTTAACTTTTTTATTGTTATTATCTAAAGTAGCAATAATTATAGAATCTGCCCTTGCAGCTTCATCCTCTGTTCTACCGTCAGTACCTATTAATAAAACATTTGTAATTCCTTCAACTTCTTCATAATCAACCTTTTTCTCTTCAGTAACTTTTTTAGTAGGTTTTATAAGGATCCTATTTCTAATTTGATTATAATACCCCAATGCTACTAGTATTAATATAGCTAGTACCCCTAATGTAGAAAATAATATAATTTTCTTTTTACGCTTTTTATTTTTTTTCTTTGCTTTTATCTTCCTTAATGATTCATTTTCACTCATCCATAATCCTCCCTTTACCTTGCTATTATATACCTATTATCATAGAATCCTCAATAGCATCTTCTCTATTATACAAAAATTAAAATAAAATTTCATTACAAAATAATAACAATATTATATATTTTTAATTATCCCTTATTATAATAACCACTTTTTAAAATTATTAACTAATTTATGTTTAATTAATCTAATTGTAGTCAATAATCTTAGCAAGGAGTGATAAACATGGATAATATGAATAATAATTCTTCAAAAGAAAATTTAAATAGAAAACAAAAATCTGCAATTTTAGTTGTCATAGTTACATTATTAGCTATTGCTTTTTGTGCAAGCTATTTTATTACTGATTATTTAACTAAACCTAATAATGCAGAAACCCAAAATGAAAGTGTCTTTTCAAACAATGAATATTTAAATGATGATATTTTTATAACCCTAAAAACTAAAGATAATATAGATATGGTAGATAATTTTCTTAACATAAAGAAAAAATTAAATTTAAAAGAAAAATTAACATTAGAAGAATTGTCAAAAGAACTATCAAAAGATGGTTATAAACTCATGGAAAAATCTGAAAACAAGCTTACTTATACTCGTGATCAAGAAGTAAATAGTTATAAATTTGAAGCTAATAAATATTACTTAGGCGAAGATAATGGATATATTTCCATATTTAAAACAGATAATAACGGAAATATCATTGAATCTGAGAAGAAAGTCTATACAGATTCTAAACCAATTAGCCATCTTCCAGAAAAAGATCAAAGCAATATAAAAGAGCATAAGTTTTCTTTTGATTCACAATATGAAGCTCTACAAAAACTTAGTGAAATGATATCATAAAATGAGGCTGTCTAAATAGCCTCATTTTTATAATCTTTCTAGCATTTTAACTGTTATGTCTACAGCTTCCTTAATTTGATCTTCTGAGCTAATTGTAGCCTTATTATCACCTTTTTGCTCACCATAATTTCCAAATTGAGCATGATTACCACCTTTAATTTCAAATATAGAACTATTATTAGATAAAGTAGCATTTTTTATTTTTTCTAAATCAGCAACTCCATCTTCGCTACCATATATACTTACTACTTCTATTTCCTTATCCTTAAGCTCATCTCCACTAGGATAAGAAGCATATAATGCCAATCCCTTTATACTATTATTCTCACCTGCAAACTTACTAGCCATTACTCCCCCTAAGGAATGTCCACCAATAGCCCAAGAATCAATATAACCGTACCTTTCCATAGCTTTTTCTGCTTTATTCGGAGAAAACACTGCTAAATCTAATGGCATTGGTACTATTACAACTAAATAGCCTTCATCAGCTATACCTTTTGCAAGTAAAGAATAGGCTTCCTCACTAACCTTTCCCCCTGGATAAAATATAAAACCTTTGTTTATCTCTTTATTTTTAGGTATAAAAGTTATGAACTCATCTTCACTTATATCTATGGTATCTTCATTTTTTAATACTGACATTGCCTCAAGAGTAGGCTCATAATTATTATTTGACCATACTATGAAGGAGGTTGTTCCTATTACTAAAATACTTAAAATAATTATTATACTTTTTAAAGCTCTATTTTTTTTCATTATTAACTCCTTTATATTAATTATTACTATATATATTGTAATAACATTTAAGTTTAATTTGTAGCTTTTATATAAAAATTAATTGCAAAATTTATTAGTAAATTTAGAATTAACTAGGAAAAATAAAATAACTAAAGAAAAATAGTTGCGAATTTTCACATTTTTAGACAAAATTTATATTAATATAATATGTAAAATTTGATTTTTATTAAATATTCATAAAAAAAATTAATTTTTCACAGAATATTATTTTTTTTATTTACATATTCACTTTAAGCTATTAATATATATTTATTGCCCTAAAAAATTTATTCAATTTGGAGGTTTGTTTTATGAATATTAGTATTATTGATATGCCTTTATTCTATGGATGTGATAATCCTGGAGTAGAAAAAGGCCCAAAAATTTTAAGAGAGAACAACCTTCTAGATATCTTTAATAAAAGCCATGAAGTCTGTGATATGGGCGAAGTTCATGTAAAAAATGTTTCTTCAAATGATAAATACGCAGCAAACGCAAAAATGAAGTATTTAGATGAAGTTGTAAGATCAAATATTGGACTAGCTGATAAAGTTTATGATTCC
>JAEXLD010000079.1 GCA_023445445.1 Bacillota bacterium | reverse complement strand
ATGGTTGATTAGCTCTCCAACTACTAAATACTGCTGGCATTGGTTTAGAATCAGGCTTTATTTGAACTAATGTGCCATATTTATTATCGTAATTACTTAATTGATACGGCTTAACTATCTTATCGTTTCTATAAGCATTTCTAGCTATTTCTGTAAATAACTCTGTAAAGTTATTATTCTGCATGTTTTCAGAATTAAAACCAAAATAGTCCATACCTACTAATTTATCATTATTAAGTATTTCTATAGCAGCTTTAATTGCATCTGAATAACCTTTTTGTTTCTTCCAAGCAGTAGTTATTACATCGAAGAATGAATCAGTACTTCTATTATCGAAACTAGTTAAGTAAGCATATACACCCAATCTATTAGCAAACTTTCTTATACCTTCATCTTCACAGTCTAGTAGATCTTGATATGCTGACAATAATCTGTTTTCATAAGTAGCAGTATTAGTTAAAGCGTTATCTGCTGTTACTATTCTATCATATTTCTAGTTAGTACCATCAGATGCATATTCTTGTAGATAGTTAAGTAACTCATTCTTAATATGACCATTGAACGCAATTGCTGGTAAATCATTACGTTTTCTTAAATCATTTTTAATCTAAGTTAACCTTTTAGCTATACTTTTAGGTCCTCTTAACATATTAAGGAATTTCTTATCGCTAATATTAAAGTCCTCAACTGCATTCACTACAGCTTTAGTTCTTAGTGAGGTAGTTAATATTTTTGATAATTCAGCTACAGTGTTTTTATCTGAAGAATTACCTAAAAAGAAGTCACATGCAGCATTAAATATTGTCTTATATCCTTTTGTAGCTTCTATGACCTGTCCGCTTAATAATATTCTAGGAGTATTTATACCAGCATCTAGTTTCTACTTAAGGAATGTAGAAGATAAGTAATAGTTTATAGGTTTTTCTATATTATCAGCACCATTAATATAGAACCTACTTTGATAATTATCTATATATCTATTTAATCTACGTTTGAAATTTAACTGTAACGGTAAGGTATTACCAAATTTCTTAGTATCAATCTATGATAATTGAACTAAATTTGATAAAACTTCTGTATCTGAAGACAAATCTTGATAAGCTCTAATAGATATGACTTGCTGATATAATCCATTGACTTCTTTTGGTTTTTTTAACGCTTCAGATGCTACTTTCTTATCAAACACATCATTATAATTGACCTCAACAGCATCATATCCTTCTATAGATGGAAGTGAATATTCACTAGCTAAACTATTATAATACTATGCATATTTTGCTTTATTAGAGTCACTATCATCTAATGATATAATCGCTTCTCTCAAAGAAGTCATATATTCTTTAGCTATAGATTTAAGTTTATCTCTTTCAGTTATTCCTTTTTCTGCACCTATTATACCTTTACTTTCTAACATTTCTTTAGTAAACCTACGCAATGCAGGTTGGGCTAAGAAGTAGAAAGTATTCTCACCTTTACCACCTCTAATGAGTAGAGAAGTCATATTATAAGTAATAGAGTTTACGTTCAAAGCCATAATATATGGGTCTTTCGCAACGTCCACGTGGGCGTTAATCAATGCTGATAACCAGTCCATAATACGTTGATCATCTTCTCCATATACCTAATCTAACTGACCTAAGTTATATCTATTAGCATTAGAATAATTGATACATAGGTGAGTAAATTGAGTTAACGCATGATTAGTAGAGTTAAGTGCAAATGGAGCAATACCAGCTTTACCACCAGTATACTCTGTCTTTCTAGAAAGCTAGAAAGAAGGAGCTAATTCATACATAGGATTTACTTCTATAGTATTCTTTGGTTGAACGATTGGAAGAATTTGCTTTTGAAGAATCTTCGTCAACGTATCAATAGAAGCTCTAGTTTCAGCAATATTAGTAAAGTCAGTTAGTACTAATGAGTAATTATCCAGCAACTTATTAACATAGCCTTGTTCCGATTTTTCATCTGAACTTACTCTTTTACCATCTTTATATGTATATGTAGCCAGATAAAGTTTATCAACGTCGAAGTCAGAACCAGTCATAGCTGTAAATTCTTCAGGAACTATAATTGTATCACCAATAGTAGTTGGCATAATATCAGCTACTTGGAACGAGAACATTGAAGACAAACCCTATGTGGGAATACGATATCCTATACCATAAGGTTTAGATTCTACTTCTACACCGTCTACCATTCTACTACCTATTATACCATTATCAATTAACCATTTGCGTTTACTATAAAAACTTGCACTTTTAAGTTCTTCTGGTAATATATCTCTAAAGAAGTTTTCACTAAGTATAACTTGCATATGACCTTCTTTAGCTAAGAATTTTAATTTCTTTCCTTGATTAAAAGCTGAACCTAATTCTGCATCAGTTTTTACACTTCTACCAACAGCTTCATATGCAAATGAAGACATCTGAATAGCAGAACCACCAGGAGTATTTACATCTACTACTGCTTTATTGACAAAAGAAGTTATCTTAGTTTGAATCCAATCTCTAATACTTTGAGCTTCAATTGGTACTATAATATTTCCATTTTCATCAACTGTTAAATTGGCAATTATTTCAGCAGACATACCTGAATTTGTAGCCTATCTCTGAAGATAATTTACTATTTTGCGATTATCCACTTTGCCATTAGTAAAGAACTCTTTTTTTATTTTGTTCTAACCTATTCTGGAGAGTGAATTAATAGCATCCATAATATTCTTCTTAATTTCAGAACCTTTTACAGCTAATCCTTTATTTTCTCCATAAGTACGAGTATCTACTACGTTAGCAAAACCAATTTTAATAGCTTGTGTACCAAATGATCTTTCAAGGTGTTCGTGTGGATCAGTATTTAGCTACAATCTAATTTGAGTTAGATCCTAAGTATATGTTGCTAATCCTTTACCAGAAACACCATCCACATCACTATTAGTTGTTAATTCAGATAAGTTTACTTTATCATCTTTATAGAATGATAACTTCTTTCTACCACCAACTTTAATAGCTGATTCAAACGCTACCATGTCTATATAACCTTTACTAGCATCATTCATACGATCGTATAAATATTTATTATCAGCTTTAGCAAAAGTCTTAAATAGTGGGAATAAAGCCATTTTATCAAATGTGTTTACATTCATACCAAGAGTCTAATCAAAGTGATCACCAAAGTAAACCATTTTAAGAGGTTGTGTAATAGCTTTAATTGCTTTTTGATACTTCTCAGTATCACTCAACCAGCTATCATCAGACTCCATAATATTATAAGCTTCTTCGATTTCAGGACTCCATTCTCCTAAAGACTTCATCAATCTCTTATAGAACTCTGGTCTGATGTAAACAGCAGCATCTGCTTGATTAATTTCTCCGTCAGCATATGGTTTAGCGCTATTTTTAGCTTGTTGTTCAATAAACTTAATAGCATCTGGATTCTTTTTACGTAATCTACCTAATGTACTTTCTATAGCATGATCGTCCTTAACGGCATTTAATGCTTGCTAATCAGTAACACCAAACTCTTTTTGGAACATATCCTTTATTAAGGATTTTCTAAACATACTATATAATGTATCATATACTGTAGATCCTATTTCATTATCTGATAACTATAATACTTGGAATTTAGAATCACTTCTATCTTCCTAATCCTTAGTATCTCCCCATTTAGTTCTCAAGTTTGTTCCAGTAGACAATACTGAAGATAGACGTTTAATTTTATCTACATCTCTACCAGTTATCATATAATAAGCAGAATAACTTGATTTATCTCCATCTGGGTCATGTTTATCTATCCAAGCTTCTAATGTTCTTTCATCTGATATAACAGGCACAAATGAATCATCATTGGGCTTATATACCATAAGTTCTTTTTGCCATTTATATAATGCTGGATCTCCAGTAAAACATTTCTCTATTTCTATAGTAGAAATCGCACTGTTGATGGCATGTGAAGCTATGATAGAGTATATCACATCTGTTCCTTTATCTCTACTATCAGTTTTAGAACTTATTTTTTCAAATTCTTCTACAAAGTTTATAGGTATATACTTATTACTTAAGTCTTCACCTATTACACCTAACTCTACAGCTTTTGATATTTCATTATTTACATAACCTACTAATAAATCATTGATAGCTTCCTTAATTACAGTATCGTTATCTAATGCCTATTTGATTACATTAAGAATATCTTGTATAGATTGTGAGTCATTAGAATATTCTGCTTTAGCTAGAATTTCATTTAAATTATAAGTATCACCATTAATGGTTATCTTATTAAAATATCTAAATCTTCCACCATTACCATCAGCGTATTTACCTTTTTTACTACCATAGTAATTACCAACAGATAGATTGGGATTATCTATAACACTTTGTTTAGTAGCAAAATACTTCTATATAGCATTATATTCATCTCTTAAATATCCTTTGAATATATTTAAAGTTCTATCTGAGAATCTTCTCTTTTGATCCTAAAATATAACTCTAGTTATATCTCCATTTTCATTGTATTCGTAATCAGTGATAGCTGTAGATGGTAAGAAATCCTTGACCATTTGAATACCACTTATAGTGTGCCATGTCTTTTTATCAGACATAGTAGGACAAAATAAGTGATTATTAAATCCAAATGTCATTTTAGATAAGTAATCCTCTATAGGAGATATACCAAAGTAATCACGATTAGTGTTTTGCAGATTCTCTTCTAAGTTTAGATAAGTATTTAATTTAATTAAATCAGCATTACTGTTTATAGATTGTAATAACAAAGAATTTGCAGAGTAAGGATTTTTGCCTAATAATTCTCTTTTACCGTTCAAATTATATTTCAACCATCTTATTTGGTCTGACATATAATTATTCTCTGTAATAGGATATACTAGATTACCATCCGCTCCAGTTACACTAAATTCTTCTGGAGATGGGTGTGTTCTACCCCAAGCTATAGCCATTAGATTTATCTAAGCATCTGGTTTTCTACTAGTAAATATTCTATCAAATGTTCTAGCAGTTTCTCCACTTCTGGATTTTATACTACTTGTACCTCTAATTGCAGCTATGTTAATATTATTTAATATACTTTTAGTTAAAGAAGTACTAGCATTTGCAGATCTCCAGAAATTCTCAAATGATTGCATGTTAGGCTAACCTGTTCCATTAGTAAGTAAATAGTCTAATGCTAAATCATCCATATTAATAGATAGATTATTACACATATCTATAAAGTTAGATCTAACTTTAATATAATCATCCAAAGTTTTATCTTTCTTTTTTAATACATTATCTATTAATATTTTATGTTTCCACACAGCAGAATGAAACTTATCTTGATTTATAGTTCTAGTACCATCTTCATTAACATCAATTAAATCTGACAAGAAGAACTATTGCGACCATTTCTTTGGTAATCTACTTATCTTTCTATATACATCAGAATTCTGAATTCTCCATTTTAATTTATTAGAATATTCTTGTGTAGCATATTCTATTTGTTCATCAGATCCTCTCTGTGCAAAAGGTATCTGCTTTCTTTCTACAATTATTGCAGTTAAACTATTTTTTGCACTTTTAACTGTATTTAATATTTGAGTCTAAGTGACCTCATCAATAGGATCATCTTTTGAAGTTAACTTATTATATACAGTCATAAAGAATGGATCTACTTTACCAAGATTATAACATTTATCTACTAAGTCTAAATAACTTTCAACGTTCCATAGATTCTCTAATATCTTATTCCACACAACATTGAAATCTTCAGATCTAGTAGTCATCAATAGGTCATCTTCTTCTTCCACTAAGTACTTATTACCTGTTTCTGGATCAAACTAATACTTAGTTTTAGGTATAGAATAAAAGAATAATTTTGCTTTGAAAGCAACATTAGCTTTTTTACTTATTGTATAACTTTCTTTATCCCAAGTATTATCTGGATTATCTCCGAGCTCTCTTTCTTCTCTTTCCTGTTCTTCTGATTCTTCAGTATTCTTTTTGATAATACTAAAGTTTCTTAAATAATCATCTATTTGCTTCTTGAATACTTCTTTGTTGTTGATTACATCTTTGATAAGTTGTTCTTGGGATTCATCATACATTCCTAATTCTAAGTTGGTAGTTAGAATATCATCGAATATATCATTAATCTTCTTAAGTAAACTTTGTAAATCTTCAATGCTACTAATATTAAATGTATCCATTACTGTAGCATTTAAAGAATCTACTACTGCGTAGAAAGTAGTAGCATCTGCTATAGAAGCTATTTTCTTTAATTCTTTATCCTCTACTCCTGGAACGTAATAGTACAACGTACCGCCAAATCTTTTTTCAAAATCTTCTAGTACAGACTTAGATGGTTTATATTTTGAAAACTCTCCTTTACGTATTTTATTAAATAAAGTTCTTACTAAATCTCCATTCCTAGTAATACCTAATACTTTAAGTATTGCATTAAATAATTTCTTAATTCTATATGCTATAGATGGTTTAGTTTCATTTAGCATATATTGTCTGAATTCTTCAGCAAGAGCCTCTTCTACTTCTTGTTTAGAAGCATCCTTTAAATATGGATATTGTTTTACGTAATCTTGATATACTTGTTCTCTAAGCTTATCATTTATTAATAACTAACTTACATAATGGAAACCTTCATGGAATTCTACTCCTTGCCCAGATTGTTCTGATAAGAATATTCTAGCTGCTGTATCACTACTAAGTCTATCCATACATACTTTTAAAGCACCATATACTTGTGGAGCATTAGCCATTCTAAATACTGCTTCTGAAGTAACAATATCTGATTTGTCAATACCTAGTTTGTCTTGCAGCCACTACCTAGCTTCATCCACATTTAATTTACCTTCGCCTTTTACTTGTGAAGTTAAACCCCTTTTAGCTAATTTCTGAGCAGCTTGCAGTTTACCGTTTCTACGAATTATTTGCCATTTACCAGTTTTATATTTGTATTGAGGAGAATTAGCTTTCATCCAATCTTTAATCTATTCTTCAGACCAATTCTCATCAGTAGAAACATATTCTATACCTGTAGTAGAAATAGGTTTATTATCTAATTTTACTTGTTTATTGTTAGTTTCCTCTACCTTTTTCTATGCTGATTTCTATACTGGCTATTGTTTGCTTGCACTAGCTAATTCTGTTTCAGTAACTTGTGGTACAGCTACTCCGTCTGTATATATGAAAGGAGCTCTGTATATAGTATCACCTAAATCTGTTTCAATTTTACCAGTGTTAATTAACCAAGTAAGTAAAGACACTGGTCCTTTATCAGTACCTATTCCTAAGTCTTCTCTAGTAAAAGCTAATTGCTCTAAACCTGCTATCTTAAATTGTTTAGCATTCGGATACTTCTTAAAATAAGAAGTAGCTAGTCTAACAATACTATTTGGTATAGGTTCCAATAAAGCATACTTATCTGTATTCCAATGCAGATCTTTAGCTATTTTTCTTATAGCTAATTTATGCTGAGATTCTGAAGCTCTGCTAGGATCAAATTCTACTTTTATGTGTCTACCATTAGAATTTCTTACAGCAAATTGTATATGCGTATTACCTTCTTCAGGATGATAATACAACATTTTATCCATTAGAAATGGATATTTTTCTCCAACTTCATCACCAATAATGGTTTTGGAACCATTATTAACAATAATATCAAGCACATCTTGCTCAGCTCCACCAAGTTTTACTTTACCAATTAATAACTTATATGCTAATTCAGCTAAAGAATTAACCTTACCATCTTTTCCCAATTCAACTTCATCTCCATAAATATCATAATCTAATTTATGTATAGACAATTGAATAGGAGCTATAGAACCATTAGGTGTTTGTTCTGCTTTTGGGAATATATATAATGCTCCAGATCTACCAACACCATTACCAGCTAATTCGTCATTAGACCCTAATTTGCGAATAACAAAAGGTTCAGTAACAAAGTCTTCTACAGAACCAGTACCATAACCAATTTGCAATTCCTTTACTTGTTGATCTAACTTTATTACGTTATTTTGTTCTAATCCAAAGTCATTAACTTCTGTAAGTTTACGTCTTACAGGAGCTCCTTCTGGAGATTTTTGGTTATTAAATTCTCCATTACTTATTCTTAATTTAGCTGGTTTAACAGACTTTATAATAGTAGTAGGTATAGTTTTATTACTACCAAGGTAAGCATTTACTATCTGTTGCCTAATTTCTATTAACTTTTCTTTCTACTTTTGTAACTACTGAACTTGTTCAGAATTATAATTACCAGATGCTATTTCTTTATCTACATAATCTGGAGTTCTTAGAGAAGCTATCATTACTCCATCAGTATCTTCTAATACTAAGTGAATAGCTTGCATATATGGAGAAGTGTCTCCGTATCTATGGTTAGTTACTATATAATAAGCATTTACAGAATTTATCCAACCGTTCTTTAAAAGTCTTTTAGATAATTCTTTTCCTGGTAATACAGGTATTACTTCTCCTTTACTATTAGTAAAAGTAATAGGTTTACCATTCACAGTAATATTCATTGGAGATGTAGCATCTGGTTGGAAGAAAAACGTGTTAGAAACATGTTTTACTTTCTATACCTTTCTATTACTCAATGCATCAGAGTTATTAGTAACAGTTTCAGGTTTCATATTAGCGTAGCCAGTTTCTCCATATACTTCAGTAGAAGTATCTTCTAGCATTTGAGCTTCTGCTGCCAATACTTCATCAGATATAAAAGTAGTTCCATCATTTACATATATACCTCCATCAACTATAGTTATAGTAGGAGCATCCTGAGCAGGCTTGCTGTCTTCTACTTGAGTTGGAGTTGGTGGTACTGGATTACTTTTATCTTTTGTATTAGTGTTCTGTTCTTCATTTGCTTCTTGAGCATCTGTAGCTACAGCAATTTCTGGTACTTCTTCAGATGTTTGTTCACTAACACCAGATACTTCATCAGGATTCTATAAAGTTCTGTTACGTATATCTTCCTATTCTAGCTCTTGTGGAGAAGGTGTGCTATCTTCTATG
>JAEXLD010000059.1 GCA_023445445.1 Bacillota bacterium | reverse complement strand
CGAATCGAGTGAAAGACTTCCCGCGCACGGGGTAGAAACAGCTGGGACGGTACACATCCGCGCGAAAGGTCGGACATGTCTAGGGTGGCCTATGGGCAAAAGGGATACAGCGGCGCCTCCATGAGCGTGAACGCGCGGGCGGCCTACGAGGCGGGGGAGATGCTCCGCTCGAAATGGACCAAGACGGCGATCCTCGGCGCCTTGAGGGGCTACTGCGATGAGATGGACCTGCTCTACGACCCTGCGGTCGAGTCCGAGACCAAGGCCGCGCTCTTCGACCGGTTCATCGCCTCCTCGTCCTGGCACCACACCGGCGCCTACGCCCGCGAGACGGAGTTCTTCGCCCTGGACGAGGCCGCCGTGGTCGGGGCGTTCCGCGAGCTCGGGCCCGAGGAGACGGCCGAGCGCGACCGGATCCGGGCGCAGGCTGCGGCCCGGGTGCGGGAGGCGGAACGGCATCGGAGGGAAGCGGAATGCCTATTCGAGTACCGCTTCTCCTGCTCCCCATATAGCGCCATGGCGTACGAGGCGTTCCATCCCGAGCTGTGCGAGCGCCGCGTGAGCAAACGCAGGAAGCAGGAGCTCGTCGTGTACCGGCTGCCGGACGGCAGCGAGCCGTCGGGCTATGCGGAGATGTCCGTCCCGGCGGACTATGCGGACAGCAGCCATGTGGTGCCGTCGGTTTTCATATCCGGCACGGGCGGGGATCGCGCGTGGCGCGATATCGACTTCGACGAGGCCGAGCGGAAATTCGCAGCGGCGGCGAGAAGGGCCGCGGCCTTTCGCGAGGGGAGACCGAAGCTCATGCAGGACGAGGCCAGGCGCGCTGCGATACGTGAGACTCGGCACCGCGTCTGCACCGCCCCCATTTTGAAGAGCATAAAGGAGATTCACAGGTGACGGGGAAGAATGTCTATACGATGACGGCGATGACGAGGCGAGCGTTCGTGGGCCTCGCGGTCATGGCGGCGCAGGCCGGACTCGCGGGCTGCGTGAGGAACGGGGCGCCGGACGCCGGCTCCTCCGACGGCGGCGCCGGGAAGTCGGGCGATGCCGGCACCTCGTCGCCGTTCGCGCCGCAGCAGTCCGCCCAGGCGTCCGTGGACGGCATCTCGATCGACCGCGTGACGATCGAGGAAGGCACGGGGCCGGACGGCAAGCCGTTCCGCTACATCCGGGTTGCCTATACCTTCGAGAACGTCACGGACTCGGACGCTGTCGCACCCTATACCGACATCAACGCATACCAGGACGGGATCAAGCTCGACAGGTCCTACAAGGTGCAGGACCAGCGGGCGCAGAAGCAGATCGAGCCGGGCGGGAAATTGAAGTCGTTCACGGCGTTCGCCCCCGATTCTGAGACGGTTCCGGTCACGGTCAAGGTGATGGCGCCCGGCGAGAAGGAGCCGAGGTCGGAGCGATGCTACTGCATCGTGAACCCGGGCCTGCAATAGGCCGCCCCGCTCGCACGTCCACACATATATGTATATGCGCGTCTATGCGTTTACGTACATGCGCATATGGGTAGACTCACATCGAGTAGAGACGAAACGGGAGGGGATGGTCCGCATGGCGCCGTTCATCAGTGAAAATATCGACCTGGTTCCTTGCATGGCCATGGCATTCAACGCGGCGATTGCGACCATGGGTTTTCTGAAAATGGTTGCATGGACCGAGCACGGCATGTCGTCGAGGATGTCCAGATACATCGACAGGTTCGGCAAGATGGGCATCGACCGCGAGATTTTGGAGGTCTATGCGCGATCGTATCTCGACGAGTCGCGCAACGCGCTCATCTGCTGGATCGTTGGCCTCGCCATCACTATGGCTGTGGGGATTGTCATCTGGGCCCACGACGTCGGCGTGGCAGTCCTCCTGACATCCGTGGTCGCGGCGGCGGTATCGATCAGGTGCATCGTCATGGCAGTGAGGGATGTGGCGGATATCCGCGACGACCTGGCCGAAATCGACCTAGGCACCCCGACCGCGTGATTTGCCCTGGCATCCAATCAATAGGGACAAGCAGATATTCAGAAGGGACTCGATATGGGTATGCAAAGCTATATGGCGACGGTATTTGTCGGCGAGCGTGAGATTGGCGGGCCTTTTGTAAACGGTGATTTTCGTTCAAGCCTGAACTTCGCGAGGCGAGAGCTTCGCGGATACCTGCGCCTGGCTGAGAGTATCTGACGGCAGGAAGTCATGGGTGGTCGCCGTCATGGCCTTCGTTGCGTAACCGCCCCGGCGCTTGATTTTGGCATCCTTACCGAGACGAAGGATAGCGAGACCGCCACCGTGGAGTCCAGCTTTACCGTGACGTCGGCCTACACGGCCGAGGATTTCGTATCGGATACGCGAAGCGAGTTTCTTGCCTGCGTCACGGAAGATTTCGGCGAGCAGGTCGCATCGGAGGCTGCAAGTCTCGTCGATGGTCAAATCGCGTCGATGTCGTGGTATAGGCGCTTCGAGATATGGAACGACCTCGCATCCTACGACATATGCGGCGTTGCGAACGCCGATCATCTCATCGACGGGCTCGAGGAGCTTTCCGTCGCGCTCGCCGATGGCCGCGCGTTCGACGCAAACGGTGGAAACCCCGTCTTCCATGCTTTTCACCGGGCCGAGCGGCAAAGTGGCGACAGAGAGTTACCTGTGCCTGCCAGACGTACTCATCGACATCATTGAGACAGGGGCTTCGGGCAACCGGAGCTCTTTTCTAATATGAGCCGGCACCTCCACGGTACCGGCCCAATAACGACTGCCTACATATCCCAGATCTCGCTCAGCCGCTCATCGTCCGCGGCCTCCTCCTCGAAGCGGAACTCGTAGGGGATGGCCAACCTGGTGAGCTCAAAGGCCACCTTTCTGGTCATGGCGTTCGAGATTCGCGCCGCGCGCGCATCCTCCGCGGCTAAGTCCTGCTCGCGGAAGTAGGGGAGCGGGTAGGGGTTGCCATCCGTCTCATCGACAATCTTCTCCACCAGGCACCCGACCTCGCGCTCTTGGATTTCCGCCAGATTCTCGAGGTACTTCCATGCCACGGCAGTGGCGCGGGCTCGCGGCAGGCGCGGGCTTTCCCAGTTCTTGACGGTCTTCACGTCGACGCCCGCTGCCTCCGCGACATCGGACTGGTAGAGCCCCAGGCTCTCGCGCAGCACCTTGAAGCCCGCCTTGGTGTGGATGGTCTGCATATCCGTTCCTTTCATCTAGATTCTCTTCTCGAAGAGCCCGTGATAGACCTCATCGATCTCGTCCTGGTATTCGCACAGGAATTCGCAGCGTCCGACCACGAGTGCGACGAAAAGCTCGTCGACGGTGGCAATGCCGTAATCGTGGAACCCCGCGGGAAGGTAGAGCGTCCCGTTGTAGGGCGCATGTCCGACCCGGTAGCAAGAGAAGTCCCCGAAGGCCGATCCCTCCACGCGGTACAGGCTGTAGTAGTCCCCGGCACGCTTCGCAGCGTCGATCGCCTCCGTGTGGCCGGCGATATGGCGGATGATCTTCCCGTCCGCACGGTTCGCGGCCGCCTCGCGCGCGAGCGTGCGCAGCTCGGGCATGCGGTCGAGCGGGGCGACGGTGTGGACCGTATCCATGTGTTCCGTGAACCCCTCGCCGTCGCGCGTGATTTCGCTCACTGTGGCGACGAACCGGGCGAAACCGCGCTGGCAGACCCCGACCCTGGAGGCCGCCGAGACCTTATGCGCCGCACGCAGTGCCTCCTCCCGGCTGTCCCCCTCGTAATGCAGCTCCGACGAATGGAGCGGCCGCACGTCGATATCCTCGGTTCCCGTGAACAGCATCTCGCGCGATTCCGTCACGAAGATCGTTTCCATATAGTCCTCCCATATGCGCACCGGGCGGCCCCATACCGCCTGCTCTACCTCTCTTGTACCCCCTGAGGGGAAACGTAAACGCACGCCGCGGAAAAATCGCCGGACCGGGTTCGGGAAAAGGACGGGGCCGAAAACGGCCCCTGTCTTGAAATCTGGATATGGAATCAATCAATCATCGCCATGTCGAACGCTTATATGCGAACTCGGAATCGATCATCGCTGCGCAGTCCTTCCGAGGGCGGGGCCGTCGTGCTATCTGGCGGAACTAGCCTTATTTACCCGCCGTCGGGCGTAGCGCCAACAGGTCATTCCTGATCTCATCGAGCAGCTTCCTGCACTTGAGCTCCGCGGCCTCCATCGGGCTGACGTATCCATCCTCATGCGGGTCGAAAATCATATCCGGGTCTGGCAGCCATTTGCCGTCGTCCTCGCCGAAGGCGGTCTCGGTCATGATGTCGCAGAGGCCCAGGAGCCTGACGAAGATATCGCTCTCCCCGACATATGGGGTCGCGCGTCGGCACGCGCGGAGGTACACGTCGAGCGTCTGGAGGAACAGGTCCTCGGTGCCGATCTCCCAGGGAGGACGGGACTTATCGTCTTCCGGGTTCACCTTGATGTCGTGCAGAATCGAGTCCGGCACGCAGCGCAGGTCTGTAGTCGGCCAGACGAAATGATCGGTCTCCTCGCACAGGTCGAGGAGGTCGTAGGCCTGGTTCCATAGCACGCAGAGCACATCCAGCTGGTTTTCGGTGAGTTTTTCGTCCATGGTCCTATCTCCTGATTCTATGAGGAGGTCGGCGACGTCGATGTGCGCCCAGCAGGCGATATCCTCGACCTTCTCGAAGTCGCTCGGAGCGTGCGTCCCGCGCCGCCAGTCCTTAATCGATGAGATCGAGACGTGCATCGCGCCCGCGAGCTCCCGCATCCTGGCGGCGCCTTTGGCGCCGTGTCCTAGCAACGAATCGAACACGGCGGGGGAGAACGCGAACGTCCCGTCGCCAATCCTGTAGGTGTCTTTCCGCATTGCGGCATCTCTCTTTCTCAATCCTTGCCGACAATGTTATCTGTGGCGCGGCCGTCTACGGAGACGAACCTGGACGGACCTCTACCCGTCCGGCTTCACGGAGAACCACAGACCGTCGTCGCAGATC
>JAEXLD010000058.1 GCA_023445445.1 Bacillota bacterium | reverse complement strand
AATGGAGAGTTTAATATTTCATTAGTCTCTGGATTTCTTAGTACTCCATTTGGAAGTAAAGAAATAAATAGTAAAATAATAAATATAATCATTGATATTCCAGCAAATTTTAACCCTCTTTTCTCTTCTGCTGTAATATCATTTAAATTTGCCTTTTCATCTCCATCATATTTACCAAGCTTAGGCTCTACAACTTTTTCAGTTATTATAGTACCCATTATAGTTATTATAAAGGTAGATGCAATAATGAAATACCAATTATCTGCTGGTCCTACAAAAGCATCTGAAGAAAATAACTTAGCACCTTCTGTGGAAATACCAGCTAATAATGCATCTGTTGGTCCTGCTAATAAATTGGCACTATATCCACCAGATACTCCTGCAAAAGCTGCAGCTAATCCTGCCATTGGGTGTCTTCCAAAGCTTAGAAAAATAATAGCTCCAAGAGGCACAAGCACAACATAACCTGCATCAGATGCAATACTTGACATAACCCCTGAAAATACTACAACAACTGTAATTAATCTTTTTGGTGTACTAGTAACTAATTTTGTTAGTAAAGTTCCTATAAGTCCTGTTCCTTCTGCAACACCAACTCCAAGTAATGCCACTAAAACTGTTCCTAATGGAGCAAAACTAGTAAAATTCTTTACCGCAGAAGTAAACATATATCTAATCCCATCTGGAGTTAAAAGGCTTATTACTTTTGCTGACATTTCTTTTATCTCCATTGTGCTTCTATCTAATCCAGTATAAGTAACAGAAACTCCTATTTTAGCCATTATAGCAGATAAAAATATAATAGTGGCACAAAGTATTACGAAAATAGTACCTGGATGAGGTAACTTATTACCTATCTTCTCAATTGTACCTAAGATCCCTGTGTTGCTCCTAACTCTTTTTTCTTTTGTTTTCATATTCTGTCCCCCTCAAAATGAATATTGAATTCTGTTGAAATTTCATTATTTATTTAATTCAAATTTGTATAATTTTAGTTTAAACATAGACCCATTATATAATCAATTTAAGTTTTTTTCAAGTTTTATCCTTAAATATATTAAAATTTATTAATATAATCATTATTATTTTATGAATATTATATTGAAATCAGTATTGACTTAAAAATATGTAATCTTTAATAAGTTATTTTATACTTCATTTTATTGCTTACTTAATATTAAATATTTTCTTTATGAAAGCCTAATGCAAGATTGTTTTATTGCAATTTCATTTATGGTTTTTATATTATATTTATGTCAAAAATAAAGGACAACTTTTAGTTGTCCTTACTTTTTCTTAATTTAAATTTATCCGTTATAGTTATTATTATATATCCTAGAACTCCTCCTGAAGTATCTATTAACACGTCTTTAAAAGCCATATTTCTTCCTGGTATAAAATTTTGATGAAATTCATCTGTACAAGCATAAAGAAATACAAAAATAATTAAGAGAAACCTTACTTGTTTTGTTCTAGTATATTTTATTGAAACATTATATGCTAGAAAAAATAAAATCATATATTCCGAAAAATGAGCAGCTTTTCTTACTATAAATGTTGCTAATTCTCCAAAATAATCATTTAATTCTATTCCAATAAAGTTAAATATCTTTAGTATTAAATCACTTTGACTACTTGAAACCTCACCAGGCTGATGTGACATAAAAAATATTACTATCATCCATATAAGCAATAAAACCCACGCTATTATCTTTTTATGTTTATTCATAAATCTCTCCTTCTGTTTATATACAGTTAATTTTTTTCAACTAAGTATCTATTTATATATGCAAGGGATTGCTCTAGTATATTTTGACTTCCCTCTAAATCCTTAACGTTAACTTCTAGATTACATATTCTTTGCTCTATTAAGGTCATTATTTGCTTTATGTCATTTAAAAGTTTTGCTTCATAAGATACTTGCACTCCATCTAAATCAACATATACCTTTTCAGGCGTATCTCCACATTTATCACATTGTATATATATATTATCTTTTTCTATATCCCTATATACTTTAAATGTATCATTATTACAACTACAACAATTAGGCATTATTATATATTCATTTTTACTCACATCTATATTATATCTTGATTTGCATTGAGAACAAATTAAATTTAAACTATCTTCTTTACTTTCTAAATTAAATCTATTTCCACTACAACCATCCTTGGTACACACAACAGTTCTAATCATTTTTACTCCCCCTCATTAAATAGAAAGATTATTTCTTTACAATTTAATATGCTATGTTTTAATGATTTATTCTTAAATATTAAATACATATAAAGTAAAAAGTAAAATAGATCTAAACTTATTATTTAGATCTATTAATTATTTGTCTATTCCTTATTTAGCTCTTTTAATTTTTCTTCTATTTCTTTTATTAATTCATCTAATGTATTCGTATTCTTCCCTAATAATACTAATTTCCTTTTTTCTAACTTCAAATCTACTAATTTTAGCTCTAAGTCATCCCTTTTGCCCATACAAACACTTCCCATCTAAGGATAAGACCTTAACATTGATAATTATTTATTCATATATTAATTATATAATATTTTTTATCCTATTCCTATTTAAAAATTAAGGCATTTTTTAAAGTTTTTCTCCTTTTATCAACAAATAGTTACATTATTAAATTAATTACTAACATAAATTGTGTAATAAAATTTAAAATATAATTTTACAAAAAAAAAGAAGTTATAATAATATAACTTCTTGGTGGAGGTAAAGGGATTCGAACCCTTGACCCCTTGCGTGCAAGGCAAGTGCTCTCCCAACTGAGCTATACCCCCACATAATTTTGAGGTAGATCCCTCAAAATTGAACAGAAGTTAAGATAAACCATCTTCTAAGTTATACTAGATAAGCGCCATGCTTACTAGATTTCTCCATAGAAAGGAGGTGATCCAGCCGCAGGTTCTCCTACGGCTACCTTGTTACG
>JAEXLD010000019.1 GCA_023445445.1 Bacillota bacterium | reverse complement strand
TTTTTTAAAAGATAATTTAATTTTGTTGGCAAAGATTCGAATATCCTCTTTTTATCGAAAAATAGAGCTGTCGCTAGCGAATTTTTTACCCGCTAATGCGACAGCTCCTTTTTTATTATTTATTTTTAGAATTAAAAGAACTCCATCTTTCTTTTATTAAAGTAGACTCCTTTAAGTCCTAAATCTTCTATTAATTTTAAAGCTAGGTCAAAATTTTTATTTACATTTAAATGGCTATGTGCATCGGAGCCAAGGGTTACATATTTTCCACCTAAGTCCATATATAGCTTATAAATATCTCTTAAAGCTTTATTTGATTCTGGTAAATGAAGTCGTGTAGTATTCAGTTCTAATACTTTTCCTTTGTTTAGCAAAGTAGTGAAAATTTCTGAAAGTATATCATTGAATTCGGAAACTAAGATTTCTTTATTATCGAATTTGCAATATCTACAAGGGTAGTCTATATGGGATAAGGAGTCGAAATTATCATGGAGTTGTACACATTTTAGCATGTCTTCAAAATAATATGTGAAGAAATCTTTTTTATTATATCCTTGATGGACATAATCTACATATATATCTAATCCTCTTACAGCATGGATAGAACCTAAAACAAAATCAAAATCATAATTTTTAGCAATTTCTTCATTATCTAAGAAGGTGTTTGTTGTAAGTCCTATTTCAATTCCAAGTTTTACTTTATCAGAACGATATTTTTCATATTCAGAAAAATAGCTAGGAATATCAAATCTAAATTCACTTTTTACAGGATAGTCTAAATCCATGTGATCAGTAATAATTATCCCAATATTATTTTCATTTCCTACTTTAATAGCTTCTTCTATATTCATGTCGCTATCAGTAGAGAATTTTGAGTGCATATGGCTATCAAATATCATCTTATTACCTCCCTTTTTATAATAAATTATAGCATATGCTTGCTAAAATTTGACTATCAAAATATCTTGATTATTATTATTAATAAATATAAAATAAAAGTACAATAAGGCAAAGGTGTGGTATTATGGAAAAATTATTTGAAATAAAGGATTTAGTGTTTTATAAGGAGGAATTCTTAGATAATATAGAAGAATTTGAAGATATAATAAGTCTTATTAAGGAGCTTAGTCCAGAACTTGAATATGAAAAAATAGAAGTAGTAGGAGAAAATGATTGTTGCGAGGCAACAAATGAAAACTACATAGTAGAAATTCAAGGTTTTTTAAATGAGGATGATGATTTCTTTACTAAGGAAGAAGTAGAATTATTAAGTAAGGAAAAGCCAATGGGAATCCTTGATATGTTTGTTATTAGAATATATAAATGTTTAAACTGTAAAAAGTGGATAATAGATATTTTAGAATAAAGGGTGAAATGGATTGAACAAGTTAAAGGAAGTTCTTCAATACCTAAGAGAATATTTTGATTTATTAAAAGAAGATATAAGCGAATTTAAGATTTCAAATATAAGAGAATTCTTATTTAAGAGAAAGTTTCTTTTAATAGGAATACTTTTGTTTTTTACATTAGTTGGATTTGGATTTGGAAGCTATAAATCAAGTAAAAATATAATTTTAAAGAATTTAGAGATAGCGTTAAAGAATAATAGACCAAGTAAGATTTATAGAGAAGTAAAATTTCAAAATAAAAGAATAAGTAAAAATGACTTTGAACCTTTAGCTGAATATTATTCTGAAAACTCATCTAGAGTAAATAATTTAATAAAAGATTTAAAGAATAATGGAGAAAGTGGACATTTTATTTTAGTAAATAAAAAAAGATTATTTTTTGACAACTATCATATAGAAATATCTCCTGTAACTATTAAAATTAATACAAATTTTAGTAATGCTAAAATATATGTAAATGATAAAGAACTTAAAAGTACAGATTTATCAGAAAATTTAATTCCTGGGAAATATTTAATTAAAGGAAAACTAAATACTTTGTATGGCTTAGTTGAAGAAGAAAAGGAATTATATATAGTAGAAAATATGGAATATAGCCTTAATATGCCAGCTTTAAATATAAGTTTAACTTCTAATTTTGAAGATGCTGATGTATTTATTAATGATGAAAAAATTAATAAAAAGGTTAAGGATATAAAAAATTATGGTCCTATTCCACTAAGTAAAGAAATAAATATACAGTTACAAAGAGAATTCCCTTGGGGATTAATAAAGAGTAATAAGGTGCAGGTTTCGAGTTTACCAAATATAAGCATAGATATAGATATGGTAAATGAGAAGCTTATTAATAATGTTAATGAGGCAACAGATGTCTTTTATTCTAGTGTATTTAATGCATTAAATAGTTCAGATTCTTCATTAATTCTTAATTCTAAAGAGGACACAAAAAGTAAGATTTATGATAGCATAATAAGGGAAAGTTTATTTTTAAAAAATAATTATGAACTTAATGATTTAAAAACTGAATTAAAAAGTAGTGAGTTTTATTATGAAAATGGAACTTATAAAGGAAATGTAGTCATTAATTTGAATTATAGTATTAAAAAGAAAATATTACCCTTTTTAAAAAATAATGTTGAAGAAACGTTTTTAACACATATTGAATATGAAAGTAATAATTGGATTATTAATGATATACAAAAATTTAATATAGATTAGCTAACGGAGGCATAGTTATGAGTAAAATTTTAAAGACACTAACAATAGCTGTTACTGTGGTTTTTTCAGCGAATTTTTTAGCTTTTGCGGAGACGAGCTCCTCTTTACAAGATAAAATTAATGAAAATCAAAATCAAATTAATGATTTGGAGAATGAAAAAAATAAGATTGAAAGTGAAATAGACAGTCAAAATAATGAACTTAACGGAATATTAAATCAAATAAATGAAAAAAGTGCAGATTTAGAAGCTGCTAGAGAAGAAGTTAAGTCTTTTCAGATTAAAATAGATGAAGTTCAAAGTGAAATAGATAATATAAATAGTGAAATTTATCAATCACAAGTTGAAATTGAAAGAAGAGAAAAAATAATTGAAGAAAAAGAACAAGATGCTATAAGAATTAAAGGAAATATAGAAAAAAGACTTAGAAATTACTATAAAATTGATATAGCTAGCAATTACATATATTTACTTTTAAAAAGCGAAGACATACTTTCATTTTTTAATAATATTCAAAGTATTTTTAGATTAATAAATTTTGATAAGAAATTAATTAATGAATCAAAAGAAATTCAAGCACAACTTGAAAAAGAAAAAGAAGAAATATCCAATCAATTAGCACAAATAGAAGAAAATAAAAAGGCTGTAGTGGCTAAACAAGATGAATTAAAAGATGCACAAAAAGAATACTTAGTTAAAGAAGAATATCATCAAAGTAAGATGAATGAATTAAATAATTTAGAGTCTGAAAAATCTAATTTAATAGCTTCTTTAACAGATCAAGGAAATGATTTAGAAAGCCAAATAGGAGATTTAATTTCTTATAATGCAGCACTTCAGCAAGAGCTAGATAATATTTTTGAAGAAATAAATAATGGAAACAATTCAGGTGGTGGACAAGTTACCACTCCAAGTACACCAGAAGATGGTGGGAGCGAGGGCGTTCCAGGAGATCCAAGTACAGAGAGTTTCCTAAGACCAGGATATGGACCTGTTACTGATACGTATGGACCTAGAATAAATCCTGTTACAGGCCAAGCTGGTTTCCATACTGGAATAGATTTGGCAGATCCTTATGGAGCACCAGTTGCTGCATCTAAAAGTGGTGTAGTAGTATATTCAGGATGGATTAGTGGATATGGAAATACAATAATATTAGATCATGGAAATGGAGTTCAAACCTTATATGCACATAACAGTGAACTTCTCTTAGGAGTTGGAACAACTGTTTATAGAGGACAAACTATAGCTTTAGTTGGTTCAACAGGCATGAGTACGGGACCTCATATACATTGGGAAATAAGAATTAATGGACAACATATTGATCCATCACCATATGTATAAATAATTAAACTAAAAATATAAAAATTAGATAAAGTTATGTTAATAACTGCACCTCAAATGCTAGAAATGTTTTTTTTCTAACATTTGAAGGTGTATTTTTTATTTTAAAAATATATAGAAGAAATTTAGCTAACATTTGCATAAAAATGTTATAATTGTAAATATATAGAATTATTTTACAGTTTTCTGGTCCCCTGGGGAGTGTTAGAAGATTTATAACTTTAGATATGGTATAAAAGATTTAGAAGTGGAAATGATTATGGATTTTAAAGTATTTACGATTAAATAAATATATTTAAGAAATAAAGAACCTGTACAAGAGTATTGCACAGGTTAAAGGGTTTTATGTTCATTTAAGAAAGGGAATAAATGAACATATGTGGGGTTTTATTAAAACTGTTAATAAGTATTAACAGTAGTATGGGCTTTATAGAAAATTAATTATATACAAAACATACAATATATATAAATATTATACTATTATTATAGTATAATTGGTCAAAGAATCCAATAGTTTTTATAAAAAAATCGAAATTGATAATATTTTAAAATAATATATCATTTACTGTATAAAAATATATTCTTAAAATAAAATTAAAAAAATTCAAAATTTGTGGAGATTTGACTTAATTAAAGTATATAATATAAATTGAGGTGATTTAAATGATAAATATTAATACACAAGATTTATTGAAAGCTACGCCTGAATATGAAGCATATGATGAAAATGAGGCTCAGCTAACAGTAAAAGAATTAAGAGATTATGGTCTTCTTAAATGTGGGGGATGTTGCAGTACAAAAGGAGGAAAATCTTCTTGTGGCTGTGGAAGTAGAAGATAATATAATAATGAAACAAAATATATAAATTATATATTTAGAGTTTTTAATATAAATAATATTTTATAAGGAGGGAATTAGGTGTGAGAAAACCTAGCATATTCAGTAGAGACTATGAGAGGCAAATGAGAAAAAGAAGAAAAAAAATAGCTATAATATCAATCCTTGGGGTTCTTCTTATTGGTATATTATTCTTAAAGATAGCCATGAATAGTATGAATATGGAGACTTTAAGAAATAAAGTTCAAAACTGGATAGATGAAGATGATGAATATACTCAAGATGATAATAGTAATGTAAATGAAGAAAATATCGAAGAAGTGACAACAGAAGAAGAAGAAGCACCTAAGGAACCAGAAAGTAAGACAAAAGATTTAACTGTCAAAACAGGAGTTATATTAAAGGCAGAATATGAAGAAGATAATGGGGTAGCTAAGTTTAAGGGGATAAAAGATGCTCCAAGTAATATTTATTATACATTAAATCAAGATAAAAATTTAATTTTGACTATTGATGATAGTCAAGATATGAAACTATTTAACATCGATGGAAAAGAAGCCATTATAACTAAAGACAAGTATGTAGCTCCAAATGGAGAAGTATTTAATAAAGCAGCTGTTTTGCAAACATATAATGGATACCTATGGAATGTAGAAGCCAAATTTATTAATAACACAAAAGTAGCGTATATAAGTAATGTTCCATACTTTGGGTATGACCTTAGCAAATATATTTGGGTAGTAGACTTAAATGATAGCAGTCACAAAACTTTATGGAATTCTAAGGGGAGAGAAGTTAAGTTTGGTGAAATTAAAGAAAAAGGTTTAGAAGTTACTATAGATGGAAATGTTAAATATATAAACTCAAATGGAGAATTAATAAATTGAGGAAATTTAAATAAACAAATATTTGAAAGTAAACATTATTCTATGTTATAATAAGCTAGTTATATCAATAATGATAGTATCTTACTATTTTAGGAGGAAAGAATACGATGGAAGCTAAAATGGAAAAAATAGAGAAAAACCTTGTGAAATTTGAAATTACAGTTGGAGCTGATAAATTTCAAGAAGCTATAAAAAAAGCTTATAATAAAAATGTTAAAAACTTTAATGTGCCAGGATTCAGAAAAGGTAAAGTTCCTATGGCTATAGTAAAAAAATATTATGGAACTGGAATTTTAATGGAGGATGCAATAAACTTTGCAATAGATGGATCTTATTCAAAGGCATTAGAAGAAAATAACATAATTCCTGTTGACTATCCAAAGGTAGATATAGTAACTGCAGAAGAAGGAAAAGATTTCGTTTATACTGCTGAAGTTACAGTTTATCCAGAAGTTGAATTAGGAGAATACAAGGGTTTAAATATTGAAAAACCATCTTACGAAGTAACAGAAGAAGATTTAGCAGCAAGATTAAAAGAAATGCAAGAAAAAAATGCAAGAATTGAAACTAAGGAAGATGGAGAAGTAGCTACTGGTGATACAGCAGTTATTGACTTTAAAGGTTATGTTGATGATGTAGCTTTTGAAGGTGGAGAAGGTAAGGACTATTCACTTGAAATAGGTTCAGGTACTTTCATAGATAATTTTGAAGAACAATTAATAGGAGCTAAGGCTGGAGATAAAGTCGAAGTTAATGTAACTTTCCCAGAAAACTATGGTAAGGAAGAGTTAAATAATAAGAAGGCTAAGTTTGAAGTTTTAGTAAAAGAAATTAAAGTGAAGGAATTACCAGAAATAGATGATGAATTCGCTAAAGAAACTTCAGAATTTGATACATTAGATGAATTAAAAGCTGATTTAACTAAGAAAATGGAAGAAGCTAATGCAAACAGAGCTGAAAAAGAGCATGAAGATGCTATAATCAAAGCAGTTGTTGAAAATGCAAAAGTTGAAGTTCCATCAGTTATGGTAGAAAAAGAAATTGATGTTATGGTTCAAAACTTAGAGCAAAGACTTCAATATCAAGGATTAAACTTAGATCAATACTTCCAATTCACTGGAACAGATGAAGCTAAGATGAGAGATTATATGAAGGAAAATGCTGAAGTTAAAGTTAAAACTGACTTAGTATTAGAAGCTATTGAAAAAGCAGAAAATATAGTTGCTACTGAAGAAGAGTTAAAAGAAAAGGCTGAAGAAGTTGCTAAAATGTATTCAGCTGGTGATGATGAAAAAATGGTAGAATTACTATTAAATAGTCAAAAGGCTGCACTTACAGCAGATGTTAAAATATCAAAAACTATAAAATTATTAGTAGAAAACAATAAATAGTGATAATTAGTAGAAAATAATAAATAGTAATAAGTAGTAATTGCCAGGATTTAATTCTGGCAATTATTTCAAATATTCATTAACAAATTAAATAGAACTTTATATAATTTAATATAATTAGTTTTTATTGAATGTGGATATATTATAAAAGAAGGTAAGTTTTAGAGAAGGAGGGAATTTAAATGAGTTTAGTTCCAATGGTTGTAGAACAAACTAGTAGGGGAGAAAGATCTTACGATATTTTTTCAAGATTATTGAAAGATAGAATCATAATGTTGAGTGGAGAAATAAATGATGATGTTGCTAATTTAGTAGTTGCTCAACTATTATTTTTAGAAAGTGAAGATCCTGATAAGGATATACACTTATACATAAATAGTCCAGGAGGGTCAATAACTTCAGGAATGGCTATTTATGATACAATGCAATATGTAAAGCCAGATGTATCAACTATATGTATAGGTATGGCAGCATCAATGGGCTCTTTCTTGCTTTCATCTGGAGCAAAGGGAAAGAGATTCGCACTTCCAAACAGTGAAATTATGATTCATCAACCACTAGGTGGCTTCCAAGGGCAAGCAACAGATTTTGATATTCACGCTAAGAGAATATTGAAGATTAAAGAATCTTTAAATAAAATTTTAAGTGAAAATACAAATCAACCACTAGAAAAAATTGAATCTGATGTTGAAAGAGATTACTTTATGGGAGCAGAAGAAGCTATGAATTATGGTTTGGTAGATAAAGTAATAATTAAAAATGAAAAAGGTAGTAACTAATAAATAGTTCTATTTTAACCAAGTGAGGTGAATTTATGGCTAAATACGATGAGAAGAAACAATTAAAATGCTCTTTTTGTGGGAAAAATCAAGAACAAGTAAAAAGATTAATTGCTGGACCAGGTGTATATATTTGTGATGAGTGTATAGATTTATGTTCTGAAATAATAGCAGATGAGTTTGAAGAAAGCGTTGAATTAGATACAACAAGTGTACCTAAACCAAATGAAATTAAAAATTATTTGGATCAATATGTAATAGGTCAAGAAAAGGCTAAAAAGTCTTTATCTGTTGCTGTTTATAATCACTATAAAAGAATTAATTCTAATTTAGTAGATGATGATATAGAACTTCAAAAAAGTAATATTCTTTTATTAGGACCAACTGGTTCAGGTAAAACATTATTAGCTCAAACTTTAGCTAAGTTTTTAAATGTTCCTTTTGCTATTGCAGATGCTACAACTTTAACTGAAGCAGGATATGTAGGTGAAGATGTAGAAAATATATTACTAAAACTTATACAAAATGCAGATTATGATATAGAAAGAGCAGAAAAAGGAATTATTTATATAGATGAAATAGATAAGATTGCAAGAAAATCAGAAAATCCATCTATTACAAGAGATGTATCAGGAGAAGGTGTTCAACAAGCGTTATTAAAGATACTTGAAGGAACAACTGCTTCAGTACCACCACAAGGTGGAAGAAAGCATCCTCATCAAGAGTTCTTACAAATAAATACTTCTAATATATTATTTATTTGTGGTGGAGCCTTTGATGGTATTGATAAAATAATTGAAAAAAGAACTGAAAAGAGTTCTATAGGTTTTGGTGCTAGTGTTAGTTCAAAGATTAATAAAGATGTTGGTAAGTTACTTCAAGACATAATGCCAGGAGATTTATTAAAGTTCGGTCTTATACCTGAGTTTGTAGGTAGATTACCAGTTGTAGTAACATTAGAATCATTAGATAAAGATGCTTTAATAAATATCTTAACAAAACCAAAAAATGCTTTAGTTAAGCAATATAGAAAGTTATTTGAAATAGATAATGTTCAATTAGACTTTACTGATGAAGCTTTAGAAGCTATTGCTAATGAAGCTATTAAGAGAAAAACTGGAGCAAGAGGATTAAGATCTATAGTAGAAGAAACAATGACAGAAGTTATGTTTGATATTCCTTCTGATGAATCTATAGAAAAAGTTATCATTAATGAAGAGTGTATAACTGAAAAGAAAGATCCTGAAGTAGTTAAGCTTCCAGAAGGTGAAGTTAGACCACAATTAAAAGCTAAGAAAATAAAGAAAAGAAAAGGTATAGAAACTGCCTAATTAAAAGACATCTTATTGTTATTATAACTTTAAGATGTTTTTTATACTAATGCTATTATATTTAAATATAATAGCATTTATTTTTTTGTAGAAAAATAATGGTAAAGTATCCTTTTTCTATAGAATATTAACTTGATAAAAAGTTAATAATATTTATATAACAGATAGAAGGGAGGACGCATTTGCTATTATAGTTAATGCAAAATATATGGCAGAAGTATTAATAATACTACAAATAACAACTATGCTGTTATTTATTTATTATATTGTTAACATCAATAAAGGTCATGCAAGCAATAAGACAGTTATTGAAAAAGAGAATGTTAAAGAAATGGATAAATTGAGGAAGTTAAGAAGTATACAATTAACACAACCTCTAACAGAAAAAAGTAGACCTACTACTTTTCAGGAAATTATAGGGCAAGAAGAAGGTATAAAGGCACTAAAAGCTGCACTGTGTGGGCATAATCCTCAACACGTTATTATTTATGGGCCACCAGGAGTTGGTAAAACTGCTGCTGCTAGATTAGTACTTGAAGAAGCTAAAAAGTTTTCAAAGTCACCTTTTAAGAAAGAGGCTAAGTTTATAGAAATAGATGCTACTACCATTAGATTTGATGAAAGAGGAATAGCAGATCCTTTAATAGGTTCAGTACATGATCCAATATATCAAGGGGCTGGTTCTTTGGGTATAGCTGGGATTCCACAACCAAAACCAGGGGCCGTTACTAAAGCTCATGGTGGTATTTTATTTATGGATGAAATAGGTGAATTACATCATATAGAACTTAACAAACTTTTAAAGGTTTTAGAAGATAGGAAAGTATTTTTAGATAGTGCTTACTACAGTAGCGAAAATCCTAATATGCCAGATTATATTAAAGAAATATTTGATAATGGATTACCAGCAGATTTTAGATTAATTGGAGCTACTACAAGAAGTCCAGAGGAAATAGTTCCTGCTATAAGGTCAAGATGTGTAGAAATATTTTTTAGATCACTTCATTCTGATGAAATTAAAGTTATTGCAAAGAATGCAGCTGTGAAGGTGGGATTAAAGATAGATGAGGAGTCTTTGGATTTGGTATCAAAATATTGTACTAATGGTAGAGATGTAGTTAATTTAATTCAGCTTTCTTCTGGTGTTGCTATTAATGAAGATAGAAATGATATTAATATAGAAGATATACAATGGGTAATAGAAAATGGAAACTATACTCAAATTCCAGATAAAAAGATTAGAGAAAAAGCAGAAGTAGGAATAGTAAATGGATTAGCAGTTCATGGCGCCAATATAGGAATTCTTATGGAAGTTGAAGCTACAGCAAGGAAGATAAGTCATAGACTAGGAATATTAAAAGTAACAGGTGTTATTGAAGAAGAAGAAATAAGTAATAGTAATAGAAGGGTTAAAAGGAAAAGTACAGCTTATTCATCAATTCAAAATGTATTAACTGTATTAAATAATATATTTGGATTAGAATGTGAAAGTTATGATATACATATAAATATTCCAGGTGGAATGCCTGTTGATGGTCCATCAGCAGGGATAACAATAGCAACTGCTATATATAGTGCTATTAACAAAGTAAAAATTAATAACAAAATAGCTATGACAGGTGAAATAAGCTTATTAGGAGAGGTTAAACCTATAGGTGGTGTCAATGCGAAAATATATGCTGCTAAAAAATCAGGAGCAACTAAGGTTATAATTCCAATTGAAAATTGGAGAGAGAACTTTAAAGAAATAGAAGGAATAAATGTTATAGCAGTGAATAATTTAAGAGAAGTAATAGATGAAGCTATATATAAAGAAAATATTTCTGAAGATATTATAATAAACAATAATTTAGATATATTATCAGCTAAATCTGAAGATTAAAAAGAATAATATATAAAAATACAAATTATATTAATTATTAATTTTAAAACTCCTTAAGGAGTTTTTTTCTTTGAATTTATGTTTTAAATAGATATTTATTTTAATTAATAGAAAAATATCTATTTTAATTGCTAAATTTTATATATGTATTATAATATTAATAAACTGATAAAGGGAATATATATTATTATTAAATATTAATTATTATATATTTTGAATTTGCCAATATAGGCATATAAAATAGATTGAAAAAAAGCTAGTTTATGTGTATACTAATAAAGTTATACGATAAATAAGGAGGATGGGAATAATGAGTGAAAATTTTATGACTCTACCTTTAATTCCTTTAAGAGGTATTAGTATCTTCCCAAATATGATTATACATTTTGATGTAGGGAGAGAAAAGTCTAAAGCTGCAATTGAAGCTGCTATGGACAATCAAATAGAAATATTCTTATCGACACAAAAGGATTATGAAATAGAAGAACCAGATTTTGATGATATATTTGAAATTGGAACTATTTGTAGAATAAAACAAATTATAAAATTACCTAATAATGTTATAAGAGTATTAGTAGAGGGTATAGATAGAGGTAGACTTATAAGTATAAATAACAAAGAAGAATATATGGAATCAGAGGTGGAAAGAATAGAAGAACCTTCTAACGAAGACTATGAAGGGATAGAAGCTTATGTTAACTTGTTAAAAAAGAGCTTTAGTAAATATTTAAACCTTTCTGGAAATAATAGAAGTAGTATCATGTCTATTTTTGATACCATAAAAAATTATAGTGAACTGTCAGATGTAGTAGCTTCATATTTAATAATTGATGAGGATAAAAGACAGGAAATTCTTCAAGAAGTTAATTGTATTAAGAGAATAGAAAAGCTATTAGTTATAATAGAAAATCAAATAGATATATTAAATATTGAGAGAAAAGTAGGAAAAAGACTTAAAGAAAGTATTGATAAGTCTCAGAGAGAATACTATATAAGAGAACAAATTAGAGCTCTTCAAGAAGAAATTGGTGAAGATGACGAAGAAAAGAAGGAAATAACTAATTACGAAAGTAGAATAAAGAAGGCTAAGTTACCTAAGTACGTTAGGGATAAAGCTGAAAGTGAATTAAATAGACTAAAGTCATCTGCAGGCCAAGGCTCAGAAAGTAATGTAATAAGGACTTATTTAGATTGGATTTTGGATATTCCATGGAGCAAATCAACTAAGGATAACTTTAATATTAAAGAGGCAGAAGATATTCTAAATGATGAGCATTATGGCTTAGAGGAAGTAAAAGAGAGAATAATTGAGTACTTAGCTGTAAAAGAATATACAAACAGCCTTAAGGGTCCTATAATATGCTTAGTTGGACCACCAGGAGTTGGAAAAACTTCTATTGCAAAGTCTATAGCACATGCAACTAATAGAAAGTATACTAGAATGTCTTTAGGTGGTGTTAGAGATGAAGCTGAAATTAGGGGCCATAGGAGAACTTATGTAGGAGCAATTCCAGGAAGATTAGCTTATGCATTAAAAGAAGCTAAGGTAAATAATCCTCTAATATTATTAGATGAAATAGATAAATTAGGTTCTGATCATAGAGGTAATGTTGCTGATGCACTTTTAGAAGTCCTAGATAGCGAACAAAATAATACTTTTAGGGATCATTATTTAGAATTAGATATGGATTTATCTAAAGTTTTATTTATAACAACTGCAAATTCCCTTGATACAATTCCCACACCACTTTTAGATAGAATGGAAATAATAGAAGTATCAGGATATACTTATGAAGAAAAATATCATATAGCTAAAGGATATTTAATTCCAAAGCTATTGAAAGAGCATAAATTAGATAGTAATCAATTTAAGATATCAGAAGCGGCTATAAAGGATATAATTAATTATTATACAAGAGAAGCTGGTGTAAGAAGTTTAGAAAGAGTTTTAGGAAAACTTATAAGAAAATCTCTTACTGAAATGATGAAGAAAAATAAAGATTCTATTACAATTAATGCAAATAGATTAGAGAAATATTTAGGAAATAAAATATATACTTTTGATGTTAGAGATAAAGAAGACCGTGTAGGAGTTGTAAAGGGAATGGCGTGGACAGCTGCTGGAGGAGATACATTACCAGTAGAATCTGTAGTTATGAAAGGTACTGGCAAATTAACTTTAACTGGACAACTAGGGGATGTAATGCAAGAGTCTGCTAGAATAGCCTTTGGTTTTGTAAGAGCTAATGCAAGTAAGTATGGAATAGATGAGGACTTCTATAAAACCACAGATATTCATATTCACTTCCCAGAAGGAGCTATTAAAAAAGATGGACCTTCTGCTGGAGTTACTATAATAACTTCAATAGTTTCAGCATTAACAAATAAAAAGGTTAGAAGTAATGTAGCTATGACTGGAGAAGTTACACTAACAGGAAGAGTTTTAGCTATAGGAGGATTAAAAGAAAAATCAATTGCAGCCTTTAGAGCAGGAATTGATACTATAATAATCCCAAAGGAAAATGAAAAAGATATAAGTAAAATACCTGATGTGGTTAAAAATAAACTTAATATTTATACTGTTGATCATGTTGATGAGGTATTAAAAAAAGCTATAATTGGAGTTGATACCATTGTTTAAGATAAAAAACTCAGATTTCGTAACATCTGCAGTTAAAAAAGAACAATATCCAATAACTGGCCTTCCAGAAATCGCTTTTGTGGGTCGTTCAAATGTTGGGAAAAGTTCTATAATTAATGCACTAACAAATAGAAGAAAATTAGCTAAAGTAAGTCAAACACCTGGAAAAACTAGATTAATTAACTTTTTTGAAATAAATAATAATGAGTTATATTTAGTAGACTTACCTGGTTATGGATATGCAAAAGTATCTAAGACAGAGAAGGCTAGTTGGGGAAATACTATTGAAACATATTTAAGTGGTCGTGAAGAATTAAAAAGAGTAGTTTTATTAGTAGATTCTAGACATAAACCTACTGCAGATGATATACAAATGCATGAGTGGATTAAGTTTTATGGGTATGATGAGGTAATTATTGCTACTAAGAGTGATAAATTATCTAATAATGAATTAAGAAAAAATGAAAAAGTTATAAGAGATACTTTGAAGCTAGGAAAAGAAGATAAATTATACTTTTTCTCATCTGTTAATAAAAAAGGAAAAGATGAATTAATAGATGACCTTTTTGGACCTTTAGTAGAAACTGAAACAGAAAGTGAATAATTTTAATTATTATCAATAAAAATTACTACTTTCAGTATATAAGGATATAGATATTATATAACTGCAACTTGGATTAATTCTAGTTTGTAATTAATATAATGCCTATATCCTTTTTTATATTTGCCTCTGTTTTAAACTGATGTTGATAATGGAAAGTATAAAAGTGGATAAATTTATTTATCCACTTTCAATTGGTAATGGTTTAAAATTATTTACTAATAATGTTCTTTATAGAAGCTTGATATTAAAGTATGTCCTAAAACAATATTTGCTATAGTATACATATTGTTAAATGAACTTGGAATTTGAATAAAAGTTAATACTAAATATTGCATAGAAAAAATAAGAGAAGGTATTCCTAAAATTAAAAATTTAATAATATCAAAGCTCCATTTTCCTTTCTGAGTTAATTCTGATAAGAACTTATCTAAGCCTAATACAACACCAATTCCTCCGAAAAACATCAGTTTTATTATTGTAATTAACCAATAATTATAAATAAAAGTTATTTTTGCTTCTTCATATTGCTTTGCTAATATACTTGAACCTAAATAATATAAACTTATAATAAGAATAAGATAAATAAGATGTTTGACTATATTTTTTCTATTCATTTTTTCTCTCCATTATAAAGTATTTTATTACAATCGCGTAATAATGTATATTTTTATTATATATTTATTTGGGATATAATTCCATATTTTATATAAATAATTACCTTTAGTATAGAAGTGCCATATATAAGATTGCAGTTACCTGGAGCAAAGGGACACTTTAATTAATATAATAGTTTTAGAATATATAGACTATCATTCAAATAACTTTCATAATTCTGAAAAAAGTGAGGAATCATTACCATTAGAGTAGAAAGAGAGAAGTATACTATGAGGTCAACTTGGAGTTTCCGAGGTGGCAAGTAATACAATATTTATATACTAAATTTTAAATTATTACAATAAAAAACAGTGTCAATTATTATTCGAGGGAATATCATATACTATAAAAAGAAAAAAACTAAAAATCCCAAGGAGGAGTAAGTTATGGAAATGAATGAAATTCTAAATGGTTTAAATTCATGTGGCTGTAATGATAATGTTGCACCTAATTGTCCACAACAACCAATTGGATCCTGTTGTAATAACGGTGGTTGTTTTGGTGGATTTGGAAGTTGGATTTGGATCTTATTAATCCTATTCTATAGTGGAGGATTTGGCGGAGGATATGGTAATAGAGGCGGAAACCGTTGCTGTTGTAAGAAATCACGTAAACGTGATTGCTGCTGTGAAGAATGCTGCTGTGATGGTGGCGGATATGGCGGATACGGCGGATATGGTGGATTAGGAAATTGTACACCTTATCTATTCCTATTAGTTATTTTATTCCTTTGTAATGGTTCAGGTTTTGGAAACTGTGGTAACTTCGGGTGTGGAAATTTATTTGGCGGATGCTGCTAATATGAATTAGAAAGGAGAGAAAATCATGTCAAAGAGAAAACATTGCCGTGAAAAAAAATATGATGATTGCTGCTGCTGTGAACCAGTATGTTGCGAGCCAATGGGAAATGCTTGCTGTGGAACAGGAAATATATTTGGTGGATTAAATAGTTGTATTACTCCAATTATATTCTTATTAATTGCATGTGCTTCTGGTCTATTAAATAGTAACTGCTCAGTTTTAATAATATTATTATTCTTACTATGCGGAGGCTGCTTCGGAAATATGTTTGGTGGAGACGGCTGCGGATATTAGTATAGAGGATGGAGGGCAATGCCCTCCAAAAAAATGCTCAAAAATATAGTCAAAAAAAATCTTTTTACATATAATAAAACAACAGAAATATAATTGGAGGAACCTTAATGTCTAAAAGAAGACGAAGACGTAGGGAGGATAGAATAAATAGCCAATCCTCTGGTAACTTAGGGAACATTCCTTTTGGAATTAATCCAACCCAACTTATGAACCTTTTGGGTAGTAACATAGATCTTAATCAAATTGGAAGTATGCTATCTTCTATGAAAACTGATGGTGTAGATTTAAATAATTTCAACTTAAATCAAAATAATCAGCAAAATAATAATCAAGCTAATCCAATGGGATTTGATTTTTCACCGCTCCAAAATATCATGAATGGACTAGGTTTTGGAAACTTTAACTTATCTAATAATGGAACTAATATGTCTGGATATAATAATAATATACCAAATACAGAAAATCTAGATAGATCTGATAATGAAGTGTATGATGAAGAAAGTAGAGAAGACATAAAAGAGGAATTTCTTGAAGAGGATGAGAATGTACAAATGTTGGTAGCTATAAAAAGTATAGTAGACCATAATAAGGCTATTTTTCTAGATAAGGTAATTGAGGCTTATAATAAAGGGCTTTTTAAATAAAAAATTGAATAAAAAGCTTTGGAGTAGATAATACTATTATTGTACCGGAGAAGTATTCTCCTATAGCAAACGTAGAGTAATC
>JAEXLD010000116.1 GCA_023445445.1 Bacillota bacterium | reverse complement strand
AGTGGATGTGCCTTTTTAGATACCAATACAGGAGAAACAATTGTTGGATTTGCTGGTACAAATTTTTCTCCAGGTCTAATAGAAGGAAGTAAAGATGTAATTACAGATGCAGCAGGATTATTAATTTTAGGAATTCATAAAGAATCTATATATATGATAAAGGCTAATAAATTCATTAATGAAATTAAAGAAGATGGATATAATATTACTCAAGTTACAGGACATTCATTAGGTGGAGCCTTATCAGTCTATACAGGAATTTATCATGATATTCCTTCTGTAGTAACATATAATGGAGCACCTCTTTATGTATTACCAACAGCCGAGTTAACTTTGAATGCACATTCAATAAGAAAGGAACTTGAAGATTATGATGGTAAAGTTATAAGATTTGTAAGTAGTAAAGATCCGTTGAATATTGCATCTGATGTAGCAGATGGATTTTATATAGGAGAAAAGTTTATTATTAACAATGGTAAACCTCATGATATGAAATTTTTCACTAATGAAGAAGAACAAGAATTTATTTCTAAAGTTTTATTAAATGAAAAATATGGTTTTATTGAAGATAAGGATTTATCTGTTGATTTTGATGGAGATAATATAATGGATTTATCTTTATCTTCTAAGGAGTTAGTTGTTAGTAATTACTTTAATAAAAGTGGAGCAAGTAGTGGAAATGGAATAGCAGTTGAAATAGATCCTTCAGCATTTTATTATTTAAAAAATAATTTGGAAAATAAAATGGTTGGTAATGATATTAATTGGATACGAAGTGCCATTAGATTATGTAAAAGTAAGAATGATTCATTAAAGCAAAATATAAACAAAAGAGAAGATATTCTTTGTAAAAGTATTGTTGAAGGTTTAAATGATGCTAGTCTAACTAAAGTAATTTCATCTATAAATGACTCTCACGGAGAATTGATTAATAGAAATAATAGAAGCACACTAAAACAATTATCTTCCTTTAAAACCTATAGTATTACTAGAAAATTAGATATATGGGGTACAAGTGGAGGAAGAACTTGGTATCTTAATGGGAAAAAGTTTAATGAAGATGAAGTAATTAAAAATATTAAAAATTTGAAGATTTATGCTGAACGGTTATTATATCAAACTACAGCAACAATAGACTATCCTTATTATTCGTCACACACAAAAACTAATGAAGTATATAGATATAATGCTATATCTGAAGTAGGGAAAGCATTTGTTAATGTAACTAATAAATTTTTAAATAAAGCAGAACAAGCCTTTAAAGGAACAGGGTTACGTTCAGGTAAAAATGATGCAATAGTTAATTCTATTTCAGAAGTATTAGAAGTTCAAGAAAAAAATATTATAGAATTAGAAAAACAGATATTGAGTATAGCTAAAGCCGCAGAAGGGCTAGGAAATAATTTTAGTGATATGGATAATTGGTTAAGTAGAAATATTATGGGTAGCAATACCGGAGGAAGCTATTCTACTAGGAATATTTCTGAAGTTTATGAAGCATATTTAAAAGAAAATAATATATTTGATGATGTAAAGGATGTTATTCAAGCATATGATATGCAAGTAGAATCTGCAGCTAGTAATCTTTCTAAAAGTGTTGTTTCAGATTTTAATAGTATTATTGTGAGTACATGTAATGAATTTCAAATAATATGCGGTTTGCTTGAGAAGTTTAATAATTGCATAAGAAATCTTCAAAAAGACTTAGACAAATCTTTAACATCGACTCATTATGAAGTAAAGTATAATTATAGATATAATGAGGATGAAGTAATACAAAAGAAAGAAAATCATGGAAGTTTTTCTCAGATATTTCCTAGTGAAGTTGCAGATGCTATTAGAAATGCTCGCAGGAATATTATTCCATTTTCAAACAAGTTTAATAATGCCATTACATTTATTAAGAATTTTAAGTCTAATACTTATAATATGAAAGCTTATTTTAATAATGTTATTGAGAAGGCTGTTTATGATTCTATGGAATTAGACTCTATTATTAAATCTCAAAATTTAATATCTATGAGGATAAATAAAATGATAAAAGAAATAGAACTAATTGATCAAAGTATACAATTTAAGTATAAAGGAAGTGCTTTAAAAAGCTATCAAGAGCAACTAAAAAATTTAATACGAAGATTAAAAGTTTTTGATACTATGATTAATGATTGCTTTGCTGTGCAAAAAGCATAAGACATAATATATAATTATTAATAAAAATGCTTAAGTAATATACATATATTATAAACTGGTAACTTAAGTTAAATTTAATACATTTACTATATAAAAAGATATAGGATTTTGTAGTTTATTAAACTACAAAATCCTATATCTTTTTATATTTATTTTATTTAATAAAACTTATGCTTTTATAATAAAACTTTTCCATTTACTAAAACATTTTTAATATTAATATCATCATCAAATAATACTAAATCTGCATCATAACCTTCTTTAATAAGGCCTTTTCTATTTTCAACTTTACAATGCTTAGCAGGATTATAGCTAGCCATTTTTACTGCTTCATATAGAGGCATACCTACATTTTTATATACATTTTTAACAGCCTTGTCTAAAGTAAGAATTGATCCTGCTAGGCTTCCACTTAATAATCTAGCTGCACCTTCCTTAACCACAACATCTTGACCACCTAAAGCATACATACCATCAGGCATTGCACAAGCCATCATAGCATCTGTAACTAAAAGAACTTTGTCAGAAGTTTTTTGCTTATAGGCTATTCTAAGAGAAGGATAAGATACATGTATTCCATCTGAAATAGTTTCAGTAGTTATATCACTATCAAATATAGCACCTACAACTCCAGGTTCTCTATGAGCAAAAGGTGTCATAGCATTAAAAAGATGAGTTGAGTGCCCACAACCACACTTTATTCCTTCCATAGCTTCATTATAGGTAGCTTTAGTATGACCAATAGAGCAAACTACTCCTCTTTGAGACAATTCTTTAATTAACTCCTTTGCACCTGGTATTTCTGGCGCAATTGTAATTGATACTACAGCATCTTCAGCATCTTCAACCATTGAATTATAATTTTCTAATGTTGGTGGAATTAAATAATTAGGATTTTGAGCGCCTATAGCCTTTGGGCTAATAAATGGACCTTCCAAATGAGCACCTAATACTATAGCTCCATCAGTTCCTTTTTCCTTTGCTTCTTTTATCGCCTTCATTGACTTTCTAATATCTTCTACTGCAACTGTCATAGTAGTTGGAGTAAAGGATGTAGTGCCATGTTTAACTATTACCTTAGAAATTTCATTAATTGCTTCAAAGGTTCCATCCATTGTGTCATGACCACCAGCACCATGAATATGTACATCTATAAATCCAGGTGATAAGTATAAACCATTAGCATCTATCACCTCTTCACCATTATAATTACTAGGATTAATTTCTTTTATCTTTCCATTTTCAATTAAGACAGATCCCTTTTCTATCTTATCAAGATATATGATATTACAATTTTTAATAATCATATAAACACCTCCATACTTCCTAACATATAATTATTATACCATATTGAAACAATATTCTTAAAAATAAATAATCTTTGTTATGTATTATTGGAGATATATTATATAATAAAAATAGTATAAAGAAAAAAATATTTAGATTTGGAGAATGTAACATGGAAGATTGTATAAATGGAATAGTGGAATCTATTGTATTTAAAAGTGATGACACTGGATATATAGTAAGTAAGATTAGAACTGAAAAGGAAATAATAAATGCAGTGGGAGTAGTTCCTTTTATAAAAGAAGGTCAACATGTTAAATTAAAAGGTCAATGGGTTGTTCATAAGCAATTTGGACGACAGTTTAATATAGAGGAATATGAAGAAATACTTCCAAACTCTACAAAGGGAATAGAAAGATACTTATCTACAGGAATAATAAGAGGAATAGGTCCAATTACAGCTAAGAGATTAGTTGAGAAATTTAAAGAAAAAACTTTAGAAGTTTTAGATACAGATATAGACAAAATAAAATTAGTAGAAGGAATTGGTGAAAAAAAGTTTGAGATTATTAAAGAGTCTTATCTAGAACAAAGGGATTTAAAAGATATAGTTATGTTTTTTCAAGGTCATGGAATGAGTACAAATCAATGTATAAAGATTCATAAAACCTTTGGAGCTAATGCTAAAGAAATAATTTTGGAGAATCCTTATATTCTTTCGGATGAAATTAGTGGTATTGGATTTATAACTGCAGATAGAATAGCAAAGAGTATAGGAATAGAAGCAAATTCACCTTTTAGAATTCAAAGCGGAATTAGATATATATTAAATCAGTTCTCTGCTGCAGGGAATACATTTATGCCAAAGGATGAATTAATAAGAGAATCAAGCAAGATATTAGGAGCTACTCCTGAAATGGTAGAGGATAGTTTATATAATTTATCTTTAGATTCAAAGATAAAGGTTGAAAAAATAGAAGGAAAAGATTCAGTTTTTGCATTACCATATTATTATTGTGAATTAGGTGTTACTAATAGAATAATAACTTTAAGTATGGAGAATTTTAGAAATATTAATTCAGATATTGAGTTTGAAATAGGAGTTTTTGAAAAAAAATACAACATAAATTTTGCACCATCACAAAGAGAAGCAATAGTAGGAGCTTTTGATAATGGAATAGAAATAATTACAGGAGGTCCAGGAACAGGTAAGACTACTATAATAAAAGCTATAATTGAAATCTATGAGAATAACAATATGAAGGTAGTATTAGGGGCACCAACTGGAAGAGCAGCAAAAAGAATGAGTGAATCTACTGGAAGAGAAGCCAAGACAATACATAGATTACTTGAAATGGGTGTTAGTGATGAAGGTAAATCATATTATAAGCTAAGTGAAAGTGAACCATTAGAAGCAGATGTAATTATTATAGATGAAGCATCTATGATAGATGTAATGCTTATGAATAGCTTACTTAAAGCTATAAAATTAGGAACTAGATTAATTATAGTTGGTGACGTAGATCAGCTACCTTCTGTAGGAGCTGGAAATGTATTAAAAGACTTAATTGAAAGTAAATTTATAAAAGTAGTTAGATTAAAAGATATATTTAGGCAAGGAAAAGAAAGTTTAATAGTAACTAATGCACATAAAATTAATAATAGAGAAATGCCAATTTTAAATAGAAAAGATGGTGATTTTTTCTTTGAAAATAAGGAAGATGTTAATGAAATACTAAGAACTATAATAGATTTAATTAATAGAAGGCTTCCAAAGTTCAATACAAATTGGGATAAATATAGAGATATTCAGATACTTACTCCTACTAGAAAAGGAATACTTGGAGTACAGAATTTGAATAATGAACTACAAAATGTATTAAATCCTAAATCCCCAAGCAAGAGAGAAAAAGATTTAAAGGAAGTTACCTTTAGGGAAGGGGATAAGGTAATGCAGATTAAAAATAATTATTCTTTAAAGTGGGTTAGAATAAACGGATATGGAGATAATGAAGGAGTAGGCGTATTCAATGGAGATATGGGTTTTATAGAAAGCATTAATGATGAAGAAAAAACCCTAACTGTAATTTTTGATGATGAAAGAAAAGTTATTTATGATTATATATATTTAGATGAATTAGAATTAGCTTATGCAATAACTATTCATAAAAGTCAAGGAAGTGAGTTTAAAGTTATTATTACTCCAGCTTTTATGGGATCACCCCTACTTATGAATAAAAATTTACTTTATACTGCAATTACTAGAGCTAAGGAATTAGTTGTAGTTGTTGGAATTACAAAGGCACTGCAATATATGATTACCAATGATAAGAGTGTAAGTAGATATTCATCTTTAAAAAATAGAATTTTAGATATTACTAATAATGAAATATTCACTGAGTAGGAGAATTTAAATGTTAGATAATATATTAATTAACGGTAAAGAGTTTAATAATTGTGTATCTAAAATAAATAAGTGGTATAATAAGCAAACAAAAATCTTAAATATAGTAACCAATCCATATAATACAACATTAATATTTCTTAATATAATTCATATGTTAATTAAAGAAAAGAAAAAGATTCTGTATGTATGGAATGGGGAAAAATGCAATGAGGAAATATTAATAGAATTAAAAAAAGAAAAAATAAATTTTAAGTATTCTTGTAGTAAGGAATTAGATGGTTCTGAAGATTTAGTCTTTATAAATTATAAAAATATTAAAGAGATAAGAAATTATTATGATATTTGCATTATCGATGATATAAGTGTTTATTCAACAGTATCAAAGGAAGAAATACGATCTGTATTAGAGTACTTATATATTTATGCTAAAAGGATAATAGCATATTCAGTAGATAAAGTCATAAACATGGGAAACTCTTTTGATATAGGTGATTTAATGAGAAAAAAAGTCTTTGTAGAACCAAGGATAATAACAACTAGAGTAAATCTGGATGAAGATATTCCATACACATTATATGATTATCTAATGTGGTTTAAAAATAATAAAAGAAAAGTAATAATTTATGTTCCTACGGAAGATAGAGTTAACAGAGTTTATAATTACTATACTAAAGAAATAAAAATAAAGGATGTTAATGTAATTAGGCTACTAAAGGGAGATTCTTCTAAGAAGATAGATACCAGTTACGTTAATAAAAGTACATTTATTATTACTAATTATATAAGAGAATATTCAATGAAGACAGAAGGTATAGATATAGTTGCATTATTTGCAGATGAAGCTTTTTATAACTATAAAAAAATACTATATTTCTGTGCAGATGTAGGGAAAAACACTCATGATAAAAGCACGGGGGAAGTATTATTAGTGGCTAGAGATATATCTGAAGATATGGATTTAGCTAAAGATATAACCAGGAGATATAATAAGAATATATGGGAAAATGGATTGCTAAAATATTAATTTCCTTAAAGGATGAATTACTAGATATTATTTATCCTCCTAAGAATAGTTGTATAATTTGCCAAAGTCCATTTGTTGGATTATGTCCATTATGTAAAAGTAAGATAAAAAGGGTAAAGGAATTTGATGGAGTTCTTTCTTATGGATATTATAATGGGGGGCTGAAGAAACTTATTTTAGACTTTAAGTATAATAAAAATTTTGTTGCAGGGTCAATATTAGTAGATTTTCTATGTGATATGATTATAGAAAATAAGATAGATATAGATTATATAGTATATATACCCAGCAGTAAAAGGGCAATAAAAAATAGAGGGTTTAATCAATGTGAATATTTAGCGAAAGAAATAAATAAAAAGTTAGATATCAGTATATGTAAAGATATAATAAAAAATAAATATATCAAAGAGCAAAAGCTATTATCAAAAGAAGAGAGATACAAAAATATAAAAGGAGCCTTTTCATTAAAAACTGATAAAAACATTAAAAATAAAAAGATATTACTAATTGATGATGTTATGACAACAGGGGCAACCTTATATGAATGTGAAAAGTTACTTAAAGAAAGCGGTGCACTTTCAATAAAAATGTTGACAGTAGCTAAAAGTTATATATAATAATTAGAGTAAAGATAGGTCTGTGGATGAAAGTCGATGCCAGTCGCAGGCGAAACGATCCACGTAAGCTTAGAAAAATTTTAAGTGAGCATGGTGCGGTGTAGAAGTAAGTCCTACCAAGCAATTGAGAGGGTTAGTAGTGAGGGGTTAATTCCTAGTAGCAAAAGCTCCAGTAGGCGAGTGTGGGGTCAAAATCCAGGTCAGCTATTTTTACAGCAATTAACTATTAGTTAGCTAATAGTTAATTTTTTTTTGTCTTCAATTAAAAAAAAGTTAACATTCTGAAAATTATGGATAATGTTGTTGATAAAAACGGTTACTGATAGTATAATATATTTATAAACAAATAAATAATTCTACTGTTTAAGCTTTAAGCTTATAGAGAGGGGATGAACTTTTATGAGAGTTTCAGTAATAGCAAAAAACACTACAGCAACACCTGCATTAAAGGATATGGTAGAAAAGAAATTATCTAAGGTTAAGAAATATTTTAATCCTGATGTTGAAGCCAAAGCTACCCTATCAGTGCAAAAGAATAAACAAAAGGTAGAAGTTACAATACCTTTTAATGGAGTTATACTTAGGGCAGAAGAATCAACTGAGGATATGTATAAATCAATTGATTTAGTTATTAACAAACTAGAAAGACAAATTAGAAAGCAAAGAACAAAATTATCTAGAAAGAATAATGAATCATTAAGATTTACCCAAATAGATGAGTATGCTTTCGAAAACGAAGATGTCTTAGATGAAGAAAACGGAAAGGTTGTTAAGACTAAGAAGTTTAGTATAAAACCTATGTCAGTAGAAGAAGCTATACTTCAAATGGAGTTAGTTGGTCATAACTTCTTTGTATTCCAAGATTTCGATGGAAATAAGGTAAATGTTGTTTATAAGAGAAAAGATGGAGACTATGGTTTATTAGAACCAGATTATATTTAATTATTGAATATTTAGGGTAAAATACTAAAGGAAGTGCATAAACACTTCCTTTTTTAGTTATAATTTTATTAAATAGTTACATATTTGTTGAATTAATTATAAGTAAAATGGTATAATTTATAAATGGAATTATATAAATATGAATATTAAGGATATAAGTATAAAAAATATACAAATTAGAAGGGAAAATTAAAATGGGTTTTTTGGAAAAGATATTTGGATCATATAGCGAAAGGGAAGTAAAGAAGCTAGAAAAAATCGCAGATAAAATAGAAAATTTAGATGAAGCTATGCAAAAGCTGTCAGATGACGAACTTAGAGCTAAGACTGAAGAATTTAAAAATAGAATTAAAAATGGGGAAACCTTAGATGATATATTACCAGAAGCTTTTGCAGTTTGTAGAGAAGCTGCATGGAGAACTCTAGGAATGAAACATTATAGAGTTCAGCTTATTGGAGGAATGGTTCTTCATCAAGGTAGAATTGCAGAAATGAAAACAGGAGAAGGTAAAACTTTAGTTGCAACTCTTCCATTATATTTAAATGCTTTATCAGGTGAAGGTGTTCACTTAGTAACAGTTAATGACTACTTAGCAACAAGAGACGTTGAGTGGATGGGAGAATTATATCATTTCTTAGGTTTAACTACAGGTTGTATAGTGCATGGATTAACTTCTGAACAAAGAAGAGAAGCTTATGCAGCAGATATAACTTATGGAACTAATAATGAGTTTGGTTTTGATTACTTAAGAGATAATATGGTAATCTACAAAGAAGAAAAGGTTCAAAGAAAATTGAACTTTGCAGTTGTAGACGAAGTTGACTCTATTCTTATAGATGAAGCTAGAACACCACTTATAATTTCAGGAGCTGGAGAAAAGTCAACAAAATTCTATAATGTTGCAGATAATTTTGTTAAGCAATTATTAGCTGAAACAGATTATACAATTGACGAAAAGGCTAACTCTGTAATGTTAACTGATTCTGGTGTTGCTAAGGCAGAAAAAGCTTTTGGAATAGATAACTATGCAGATGCTGAACATTTAGAATTACAACATTATATAACTCAAGCTTTAAAAGCTAACTATGGAATGAAGAGAGATAAGGACTACATGGTGAAGGATGACCAAGTAATAATAGTTGATGAATTCACAGGTAGACTTATGGAAGGTAGAAGATATTCAGATGGTCTTCACCAAGCTATAGAAGCTAAAGAAGGAGTTAAGATTGAAAGAGAATCTAAAACTTTAGCAACTATTACATTCCAAAACTACTTTAGAATGTATAATAAGCTATCAGGTATGACAGGTACTGCTTTAACAGAAGAAAATGAATTTAGAGAAATATATTCTTTAGACGTTATAGTAGTTCCTACTAATAAAGAAGTTGCTAGAATAGATAAAAGTGATTTAATATATAAAAATACTAAGGGAAAATACAATGCTATAATAGAAGATATTATAGAATGTAATAAGAAAGGTCAACCAGTATTAGTTGGTACAGTAAGTATAGAAAAATCTGAGTATTTATCTTCTTTATTAAAGAAGAGAGGAATAAAACACAAAGTATTAAATGCTAAATACCATGAACAAGAAGCAGAAATAATATCTCATGCAGGAGAACTAGGTAGTGTTACAATTGCTACTAATATGGCAGGTAGAGGTACAGATATTAAGTTAGGTGAAGGCGTTAAAGAAGTTGGTGGATTAAAGATTATAGGTACTGAAAGACACGAATCTAGAAGAATAGATAACCAATTAAGAGGTAGAGCTGGTCGTCAAGGAGACGCTGGTGAATCTGCATTCTATATTTCTCTTGAAGATGATTTAATGAGAATATTTGGATCAGAAAGAATCCAAGGCTTAATGGATAAGTTAGGATTAGAAGAAGATGAAGCTATTGATCATAAGATGGTAAGTAAGGCAATAGAAAATGCTCAAAAGAAGGTTGAAGGTAATAACTTCGATATAAGAAAGAACCTTATAGGCTATGATGATGTTATGAATATGCAAAGAGAAATTATTTATAAACAAAGATCAGAGGTTCTTGAAGGTAAAGATTTAAGAGATCAAATAAATGAAATGATCAGAGATATAGTTACAGATGCTGTTAAAGGTCACTTAGACAATATAACAGATAGCCTTGAAGTAGAAATAGAGAAATTAATTCATTACTTAGAAGATATATGTTTACCACATAAACTTGTTAAAGTGGAAGATTTAATTAATTTATCTAATGATGAAATTATAAAGAAATTATTAGATTTATTAGAAAAAATATACCATGAAAAAGAAGAAGAATTTGGTGAAGAACACTTTAGAGAAGTCGAAAGAGTTATACTTCTAAGAGTAGTTGATCAAAAGTGGATGGACCATATTGATAATATGGATCACTTAAAACAAGGTATTGGACTTAGAGCTTACAAGCAAATGGATCCAATTCAAGCATACCAAATGGAAGGTAGTGCTATGTTTGAAGAAATGATAGAAGGAATAAAAATAGATACAGTTAAATACTTATATCATATTCAAATACAAAAACCAGTTGAAAGAGAAAGAGTAGCAGAAGAAACTTCAGCAAGCCACGGTGGAGATGAAGGAGATGTTAAGAAACAACCTGTAAGAAATGAAAATAAGGTTGGAAGAAATGACCCTTGTCCATGTGGAAGTGGAAAGAAATACAAAAATTGCTGTGGAAGAGAAGCTTAGTTAATTGCCTTAGGGCAATTAAATGAAAAATTAAGAATGAAGAATTAAAAATTTAGGAAGTAATTTGTTCCAAATTACGAAAAATTAAGGGGCTGTTTCATTAAAAAAGAAATACTACAATGTATTAATTTTAACTATAAAATTAATACATTGTGTATAATTTCTTAATAAGGCAGCCCTTATTTATGAATGTAAAATTAATAATAAAACATATATTATAAGGAATTTGGAACAAATTACATCAATAATTTTACATTTTACATTCTACATTATTAATTTAAAAAGGTTGTGATATTATGATAATTAAGTTAGAAGCAGAGTTAGCTAAGCTTAATGATATTAAGAAATTTATAGAAGAATTGAGGGCTTCTCTTTGACAAAGAAAGCTTAGAAAAACAGTTACAAGAATTAGATTTACAAATGCAAGAAAAAGGCTTTTGGGAAGATATAAAAAGAGCTGAAGAAGTTACGAAAGAAAGCAAGAGAATTAAAGATAAAATAGAAAGATTTGATTCTTTAGTTACAAGAGTTGAAGATGTAGAAGTTTTAGCAGAATTAATAGAGGAAGATGATGAAGAATCTATAAATGAAGTTATTAGTGAAATAAGAAGTATAGAAAAAGATGTTGATGAATATAGAATAGAGTTACTATTGTCTGGGGAATATGATAGAAATGATGCTATATTAACATTACATGCAGGTGTCGGTGGAAGTGACGCAAATGATTGGACAGAAATGTTACTAAGAATGTACACAAGATGGTGTGAGAAAAAAGGATTTAAGGTTGAAACTATTGACTACTTAGAAGGTGATGAGGCAGGAATAAAGAGTGTTACCTTAAAGGTAAAAGGAGAATTTGCTTATGGTTATTTAAAAGCAGAAAAGGGCGTTCATAGGCTTGTAAGAATATCTCCATTTAATGCAAATGGTAAAAGACAAACATCCTTTGCTTCTGTAGAAGTTTTACCAGAACTAACTAAGGATCAAGATATTGAAATAAGAAGTGAAGACTTGAAAATAGATACTTATAGAGCTAGTGGAGCTGGTGGACAGCACGTTAATAAGACAGAATCTGCTATAAGAATAACTCACTTGCCAACTGGGATAGTAGTACAATGTCAAAGTGAAAGAAGTCAATTTTCTAATAAAGATACAGCTATGTCTATGCTTAAATCTAAGCTTATTGATTTAAAAGAAAGAGCTCATAAAGAGAAAATTGAAGATTTAACTGGTGAACTTAAAGATATGGGATGGGGAAGTCAAATAAGATCCTATGTATTCCACCCATACAATATGGTTAAAGATCATAGAACTAATGAAGAAACTGCCAATTTAAATGCTGTTATGAATGGAGAAATCGATAATTTCATTACAGCATACCTAAAGAATAATAAATAAATATATTATTAATTTTGAGCTGTTTTATTACAGCTCTTTTTTAGTTTATAGGAAGTTATATAATGTGATTCTATGAATAAATTTTTAAAACAAAATGATTAAAACAAATTGATTTAATGTTTTTAATAATATACAATATAGATATACATTTAAATGGAAAGCTTTTCATTTATTTGTTAAAAAAATAACATGAGGTGGAGATATTTATGAAACTATTTAATGATGGGAAGATTGGAACATTATCGTTAAAGAACAGAATTGTTATGGCACCAATGGGAATCGACTATATAGATGAAGACTATGGGTTTTCAGAAAAGGCCATTGATTACTATGTTGCTAGAGCAAAAGGGGGAACAGGTCTTATAATAACTGGTGCTACTTTAGTATCAAAGGAGTTTGAGAAACCTCAAAGTGCCTTTTTATTAGACAGTGAGGACAAAGTTGAAAGAGTTAAGAAATTAGCTGATAGAATCCATTCTTATAATTCAAAGTTATCTCTTCAATTATCATTAGGGGTTGGGAAAATTGGTTATGTTGGGGAAAATAACCCTCCATATTCTATAAGTGAAATTGATAGACTTTTAGATTCTTTTGAAAAAGCAGCAGCACTAGCAAAGAGTGCAGGTGTTGATGCTATAGAAATACATGGCTATGGTGGATATTTAATAGATCAATTCCATTCATCACTTTGGAATTCTAGAACAGATGAATATGGTAGTAGCTTTGAAGGTAGAATGAAAATAGGAATTGAAATAATTAAAAGGATAAAAAAAGCTTGTGGAGAAGATTATCCAATTATATATAAATTTACACCAACACATTTAATTAATGGTGGAAGAGAAGTTGAAGAAGGAATAAAAATAGCTAAGTACTTAGAAGCTGCAGGCGTTGCAGCATTACATGTAGATATTGGATGTCATGCTTGTTGGCATAATGCTATACCTACAATTTATCAAGAACCTGCAATGCATGAAAAATATATAAAAATTATTAAGGAAGAAGTAAATATTCCTGTAATTGGTCATGGAAAGTTAGGATACCCTGAAGTTGCCGAAAGAATACTTCAAGAGGAAGTTTCAGATTTTATAGCATTAGGTCACTATTCTCTAGCTGATCCTGAATGGGCTAATAAAGTTAAAGAGAATAGAGAAGAGGATATAGTTCCTTGTATTGGATGTAATGAATGTATGTTTTCAGTATTAGCTGGGCAGCCTGTAAGCTGTGGTGTAAACCCTCTTTGTGGAAGAGAAGGAGAAGATATTATAGGAGCAGATGTTAAAAAATCTGTACTTATAATAGGTGCAGGTCCAGGAGGCTTAGAAACAGCAGTTACAGCAGCAAAGAGAGGACATAAAGTAACACTTTGGGAAAAGGGTGAATTAATAGGGGGAAACCTTATTCCAGCTTCAGCACCTAATTTTAAAAATGATTTAAAAAGATTAATTAAATATTATGAGAATCAATTAAAGAAATTAAATATAAATATAGTATTTAATAAAGAAGGAAATGAAGAGGAAATATTAGAAGAAAATCCAGATGTAATTGTTATTAGTACAGGTAGTGAGCCTATTATTCCTAGAATTTCTGGTATTAATAGTGAAAATGTTCACCTAGCTACTGATATATTAGTTGATAATAGTAAAATAGGAGAAGAGGTAATTGTTGCAGGTGGAGGCTTTGTTGGATGTGAAACAGCAATATATTTATCTCAAAAAGGTAAAAAAGTTACAATAGTTGAAATGAAGGATAGTATATTAGCAGAACCAATGGCATTAAATAATATGATAGCTCTTAGAACTATGTTAGCAATGAATAAAATAGAAATAATTACAGGAAATAAATTAACAGAGATAAAGGGGAATAAAGCTATACTAACAAACTCTAATGATGAAATTAGAGAAGTTAAATGTGATTCTTTAGTTTTAGCATTAGGATTTAAATCTTCACAAGAGTTAAAAGAAAAAGATGGATTAAAATTAAAGGATATTAGAGTTATTGGAGATGCTACATCACCACGACGTATAAAACATGCTATTGCTGAAGGTTTCCAAGTGGGAATAGAAATATAAATCTGAATTAAAAATGTAAAATGTAAAATGTAGAATTATTGATGTAATTTGAAACAAATTACTAAAAATATATTTCTTTTAGAAACTCCTCTAGGAGTTTCTTCTTTCATTTTACATTTTACATTATATATCAGCTTCTAATTTATTTTTCTTTTTTTGATATATGTTATAAATGGAGCAGATACTAAAAATCCAAACAAGATTGAAAATATAAATATTGAAGTTTTGCCATAGAAGAATTTAGTTACCATACTATAGGAGGATTCAAAAATCTTATCTTCTATTACGCTATAAGCATTATTTATGGCATTTATGCTAATATGTTCTACAGTATCATTAGGAGTATGGATTTTAGTTAAATCACTATGACAAAAGCTAAGAGCATCTATCCCTAGGTCATTAAAACTAGCATGATCACTTGAATTTTCATAAGCTACTTTTGTAGATATATTATTCTTTTTAGCTATTTTTTCAATAGAGTTAAGAAGCTTTGAATCTTTGTCTTTATAGTTTGCACCTAGCATTAAAGTAAGTGGATACCCATCACTTCCAATCATATCAAAGTTAATAACTTCAGCTCCTTTTAATCTCTTTATATTTTTTTCTGCAAAGGCTTTAGAACCTAACAGTCCAAATTCTTCAGCGTTTAATGCTACAAAAATTATATCTCTTTTTGGTTTTCCATAGGTTGCAAGGGATCTTTCAAGTTCAAGTAAAAAAGATGTACCAGAGGCATTATCTAAGGCACCTCCATAAATATTATTAAGGGCATCTGTGCCTAGATGATCAAAATGAGCAGTTAAAACTAATGGAGGAAGTGATTTTGACGTTCCTTCAATAACTCCAACAACATTAGAGATTTCTTTTTCCTCTGTGGAAAATGGAATATTAATAGAGACTTCAGCACCTTCTCTTAAAGAGTTTAAGATTTTATTATAGCTGTCAGTATTTATTAATATTAGCATATTATAAGGAAAATCATTTATAAATGAGCTTCTAAAAGAAAAGTCATTATTAGGAGCTAAATGAAAAAGAAATTTTCCCTCCTTAGTATTTACTTCTATATAATTAGAAAATATAGTGATTTTATCCTCATTAGAAAAGGTTACTTTTGTATTCTTAAAATTAATCATATCTTCCTTAAAATCAACACCATATTTTAGATTTTCTTCATAGCCATCCTCATGAGAAATTTTTAAATAAGGAGTACTATTGTTATTTACTGGAGAAGTAACTTTAAAGTTTTCTTTATAATTATTATTAAGTTGAATAAGCTTATTATCCTGAAAATCTTTTCTTATTAACTCTGTAACTAAGGAATTTTCTTTGCTACCAGCAAGTCTACCAGAATATGTGTCAGAGGATAATATAGCTATACGTTTCTTTACATTATCAGCGTTAAATGGTGAATATGTAAAATTTGAAAATAATGAAAGAGATAATAAAACCAATGTAATAACTAGTGATACATAATAAAATAATTTTTTCTTCATAAAAAATACCTCAAAAAATAGTTATAGTTAATACTATTAATTAAGGTTTAAAAATATAACAAATATATATTTTAAAATGCTTAAGCTTTCTTATAAATAAGATCTATAAATCCATTTGTGAAGGAAAATAATATACATATATAAACAGAGATATTTATTTTATTAGAAAGTATAGAAAAAACCCCTCCAACAATAAAGCTAAACAAAATTATACAATTTATAAATTTTGTTAAGGCTGATTTACTAACTATTATTTCCTTAGTAGAAGAAATAAGAATTAAAATTAAAGTTAAAAAGTAAAGTATATATTTAAGGGTAGTTGAAAACTCTATGATATAATATTGATTTAAAATAATAATAATTATGAAAAATACTAGAAGTATGTTAATTACTTTATTAATAAATATAGAAAATTTATTCATAACATCACCTTATTGTAAAATTTTTACAATTATAATTATATACTTAATTTTACATAATATCAAGACGATAATATATAAAAAGATAAAATTGTATTATAATAATAGTATGATTTTTTTTAGGAGGAAACCTATGGTTGATATAGTAGGAAGAATAGCAGAGGAACTTGGAATAAGTTTAACTCAAGTAAATAATGTTATTACATTACTTGATGATGGTAATACTGTTCCCTTTATTTCTAGATATAGAAAGGAACAAACTGGAGCATTAAGTGACGAAGTATTAAGAAAATTTCAAGATAGATTAATTTATCTTAGAAATTTAAAGGAAAGAAAAGAAGACGTATTAAGACTTATAGATGAACAAGGTAAGTTAACAGAAGAAATTCAAAAATCTTTAGAAAAGGCTTTAACTTTAACAGAAGTTGAAGATATTTATAGACCTTATAAACAAAAGAAAAGAACAAGAGCAACAATTGCCTTAGAAAAAGGGCTAAAGCCTATGGCAGAGCTTATCTTATCTGGAGAGTTTAAAGGAGATATAAAAGAAGAAGCTAAAAATTATCTAGATGAAGAAAAGAAAGTAGTTACTGAAGAAGATGCTATAAATGGAGCTTTAGATATAATTGCTGAAGAAATATCAGATGAAGCTAAATATAGAAAATGGATAAGAAACTTAGTATTTAAAGAAGGTAAAATTGAATCAAAGGGACAAAGTGATGAACATACTCCTTTTGAAATGTATTACGAATATAGTGAAGATGTATTTAAAATACCTCCTCATAGAATTTTAGCTATAAATAGAGGAGAAAAGGAAAAAGTCTTAAGTGTTAAGATAACTGTTAATGAAGATAAGATAATATCTTATTTAGAAAAAGAAGTATTAAAGGGAAATAATATTACTGATGAATATTTAAAAATGGCAATTAAAGATTCATTAAAAAGATTAATATATCCATCTATAGAAAGAGAAGTTAGAAATGAATTAACAGATAAGGGTGAAGATGGAGCAATAAAGATATTTAAAGAAAATCTAAAATCATTACTTATGCAACCTCCTATTAAGGGGAAGGTTGTAATGGGATATGACCCAGGCTTTAGAACAGGATGTAAAATTGCTGTATTAGATAGTACAGGAAGATTCTTAGAAAATACAACAGTATATCCAACTGCACCACAAAATAAAGTAAAAGAAACTAAAGAGATATTAAAAAATTTAATTAATAAACATAATGTAGAAGTAATTTCATTAGGAAATGGAACTGCATCTAGAGAATCTGAAGAGATAATATCAGAAGTAATTTCGGAAATAAAAAAGGAAACAAACAAAGATGTGTCTTATGTAATAGTATCAGAAGCAGGAGCATCAGTATATTCAGCTTCAGAGCTTGCAACTAAAGAATATCCCAATTTAGATGTTACTGTTAGAGGAGCTATATCAATTGGTAGAAGGTTACAAGATCCTATGGCAGAATTAGTAAAAATAGATCCAAAAGCCTTAGGAGTTGGTCAATATCAACATGATGTGACACCAAAAAAATTAGATGAATCCTTAACTGGAGTAGTTGAAGATTCTGTAAATAAAGTTGGTGTAGATTTAAATACGGCAACACCTTCATTACTTACTTATATAGCAGGTATTAATTCAAGTATTGCTAATAATATAGTTCTTTATAGAGATGAAGTTGGTGGATTTAAAAGTAGACAAGAGCTTTTAAAGGTAAAAAGACTTGGACAAAAGGCTTACGAGCAATGTGCTGGATTTTTAAGAGTTATGGAAAGTAAAGAACCACTAGACAATACTTCAGTGCATCCAGAATCCTATGATGTAGCTAGGAATTTAATAGCATTACTAGATTATAATAATAATGATTTAAAAGAAAATAACCTTAATGATATAGATGAAAGAGTAAAGGAAAAAGGAATAAAAAATATATCTAAAGAGTTAGGTATAGGAGAACTTACTTTAGAAGACATTATTAAAGAACTTAAAAAGCCAGGAAGAGATATTAGAGATGAAATGCCAAAGCCTATTTTAAAAACTGGAGTGATAGACTTAAAAGATTTAAGTGAAGGTATGGTTTTAATGGGAACTGTAAGAAATGTATCAGACTTTGGCGCCTTTGTAGATATTGGAGTTCACCAAGATGGATTAGTTCATAAAAGTCAAATGGCAGATAGGTTTGTAAAGCATCCTTTAGACATAGTTAAAGTTGGTGATATAGTTAAAGTAAAAATTCTTGAAGTAGATAGTAAGAGGAATAGAATTTCTTTATCTATGAAAGGAATAAAAGAAGAAGATTGTTAAAAAATTTACTTGCAAGTAATTTTAAATAGTAATATAATAAAAATATAAATAAATTATCTTCAGGGCGGGGCGTAATTCCCCACCGGCGGTATAGCCCGCGCGCTAATTTTAGCATGATTCGGTGAAACTCCGAGGCCGACAGTTATAGTCTGGATGAAAGAAGGTAAGGTGTTAGATATTGCTTATTATGTATTTAATTTAGCAAATCTTATTTCTTATGATTTTAATCCCTGATGTAATTTTACATTAGGGTTTTTTATTTATCTATAATATTTGAAATTATAAGAAAGGTTGTTAAATTACTGTCAGAGTTAAGCCACTAACCCATGCCCCAGGGGATATCTTTTGGGAGGAATTAAAATGAACAATCAACAAAACAAAAATCTAAACAAATTTATTAAAATTTCACTTTTAGGTGCAATAGCAGTAGTGCTTATGTATTTCGATTTTCCAATACCGTTTTTACCATTTCCATGGCTTAAAATTGATTTAAGTGATATTCCAGCACTTATGGGAGCTTTTGCTTTTGGACCTATGGCAGGGGTATTAATCGAATTACTAAAAAATTTATTAATTTTAATTGTTAAAGGAACTGGTACAGGTTTTGTTGGAGAAATGGCTAATTTTATAGTAGGAGTTTCTCTAGTTGCTCCAGCAGCATGGGTATATAACAGAAATAAGAGCAAGAAATCAGCTTTACTTGGAATGATATTAGGAACTATAAGTATGGAAATTATAGCTATTATAGCTAATGTTTACTTCTTATTACCAGCATACGGAATGGCAGCAACAATGTCACCTAGCGATATAGCTCAATATGTAACTATAGGACTTTTACCATTCAATGGTATAAAAGCTATAATGGTATGTGGAATAACTTATGTTTTATATAAGAAAGTATCAGTACCAATTTTCCATGTAGACTCAAATTTAAATAATAGAAGAAAAGGAATCTTGGTTCCATTTAAATAGAAGATAGAATTTAGAGCTGTTTATACAGCTCTTTTTTATTGTAAAATTTATGTTTTGTATGATATAATAACATAGTTGCAAATGCAACTATATTGTTATATTATTAAGAGTATTAAACTTAATTATTTAGGAGCTTACTATGAAAGAGTTAGAATGTGAAAATATAGCTAGATATATATCAGAAATTCAAAGAATGGGAAATATATTCTTTTTAAAAGAGTTATGCCATTTAGGTTTAGGATATGGGCAATTTAATTTTTTAATGGAGTTATATAAAGAAGATGGCGTAAGACAAGAGGATTTGTCACTAAGGCTAAAAATAGATAAGGGTACGACAGCTAGAGCAATAAAAAAATTAGAGATGGAAAACTTTATTACAAAAGTTCCTGATGAAAAAGATAAGAGAGCTTATAGAATTTTCTTAACTGAAAAAGGAATGGGCCATAAGGAAGATATATATAAGGTTGCGAAAAGTTGGGAATCAAACTTAACTAAAAAATTAACTAATGAAGAAAAAGAAATAATTTTAAATTTATTAAAAAAGTGTATATAGAAGGAGTATGATTTAATGAGCACACAAGAAATGCTAGCAAAAGAAAAAATAAGTAAGTTATTATTGAAATATTCAGTACCGGCTATAATTGGTATGCTGGTTAATGCTTTATATAATGTTATAGATAGAATATTTATAGGGAATATACCAGGGGTAGGTTCTTTAGCTATTACAGGAGTAGGAGTAACATTACCTATAACTACTATTATTTTAGGATTTTGTATGTTAGTTGGTATAGGAGCAACTACTACTATTTCTATAAAATTAGGACAGGGTAAAAAAGAAGAAGCAGAAAAAGTAATAGGAAATGCTATAACTTTATCTGTAATAATTGCTGTTATATTAACTGTAATAGGAATAGTTTTTGGAGAGTCTATTCTAACTAAGTTTGGTGCAAGTGAAAGTACATTATATTATGCAAAATCATATATATATATAATACTATTAGGTACAGTGTTTAATATGGTAGCCTTTACTTTAAATAATACTATTAGAGGTGATGGAAACCCAAAGCTTGCTGCCACAATTATGATTATTGGATGTCTAACTAATATAGTATTAGATGCTACATTTATATTTTTATTTAATATGGGTATTCAAGGAGCAGCTGTTGCAACTATTATCTCACAATTAATAACAGCTATAATAGGTATTAGATATTATGTAAGTGGAAAATCAAATTTAATATTTAAAAAATCAAACTTAAAGATAAATAAGGATATAATAATAAAAATATTAGCAATAGGGGCATCACCTTTTGCCATGCAAATGGCAGCTAGTTTAGTTCAAGTTATTGCTAATAATGTACTTAGAACATATGGAACAGATATTGCAATAGGAGCTATGGCTACAATATCATCAGTTGCACTTATGTGCTTAATGCCTATTTTTGGTATAAATCAAGGGGCACAACCTATCATAGGCTTTAATTATGGAGCTAAGCAAGAAAAAAGAGCCCAAGAAGCATATAAATTATCACTTATAGTTGCAACTATTATATTAGTTATAGCCTTTATAGTAGTACAAAGCTTCCCAGAAGCTATAATAGGAATATTTAATAAAGATCCTAAGTTTATGGATATTTCTGTTAAGGGGTTAAGAATATACCTATTAATGTTACCTATAGTTGGAATTTCAATAACTGGAACAAACTATATTCAATCAATTGGCGAAGCAAAGACTGCAATGATATTGAGTCTATTAAGACAAGTGATATTATTAATTCCATTTATAGTGATACTACCAAGAGTATTTAATCTAGGATTAAATGGGGTTTGGATAGCACAACCACTAAGTGATTTAATAGCTTCAGCTATAACAGGAATATTATTATTAAAAAAAATGAAGAAAAATAAATACGAAGACCAAGTAAATGAATATGTATTAGAATAATATAAAATATCATACTAATTTAATGATAGATACTTGTAATAAGTATAAAAAACAAAGAGGTTTAAGGTATAATAAATATGCTTTAACAAAAGATGAGCAAGAAGGCATTGATTTCTTGCTCATTTTCTCTATGGCTATATTAACTTTGGTAAGTGAAATATTATTCTGTAGATTTATATATTTATTCTATTTTTTGTTTTCTGCTTCCATTTCATAATAGCTATCTTTACTAATATAGCTACCAGCTTCATAATACTCTGTCATATTTAAAAGTACGTCGAATACATCAATAAAATCCTTAACTGACTGAATAAGGCCTGACCAATTTTCATCGTACACCATTCTAAGACGTTTCCAATCAGTATACATGCGAATTGCTTGTCTATCATTTTTCCCATTAGCAATAGGGAATTTCAATGTCACATCCTTATCTAAAACAGTAGCGCCATTTTCATTTGGAGGGGGAATTTCTCCATCCTTTTGAATAGGGACAAGAAGTCGTGCTTTTAACAATTCTTTACTCATAAAATTATAGTAAAGTCCATAAATTAATTTAGAATCTTCGTCCTCTACCTTTCCTAGTTGGCCCATTAGAAGTAACCATCTTTCAAGACCAGGATTGGTGATAGGGATATTGATTTCGGGTAAATCACCGTAATTAGGTTCTGGAACAAGCATCCCTGAAGCAATTGCGACATCATTTGAAATTACCTTTACACCACATGCACCATTAAGATAGAAGGTTTCTCCAAAAAAGTTATAAATACCATCCTTACTTTCACCATTCTTAATTTCTTTAATTTCATAGGGGTCTTTACTAAAATATGCTTCTGCCATATTTTTATATGATTTTGGGAAAATAAGAATATCTGGAGGCATACACATATATCCATCTTCTATTTTTTGTGTGGTAGAGAACATATTTGGTTGTCCTGTTCTTTTATTAAAAACACAATAAATTTCATCTGCCTCAAATATTTTTTTTATTAACTGCTTTGCAACTCTTTCTATTTTTTTGTAATTAATTTGATTTTGTTCTTCAGTTGCTTCTTTAATTGTTTTGGATTGAAACCAAGAAAATAATCTCCAAACTTCATAACAATCTGCTATACTGAATAGTTCTAATTCTGTATCTGGAATATCCAATTCCATCTGTGCTACATAACAATCTCCCATAGCACTAATATATGCATCATGAACTTCTTTTCCTGATGTTATTCTTGTATATAGAACAGTACCTTTTCTAATACATAACAAACTTCCTTTTTCAATACGAAGAGCAACTTCACAATCACTTGCCTCCATTGTAGGAATATTTGGTGATTTTTCAATAGAAACTATTGTGGAGAGGCTTATTGGTTCTGTATCACTACCTAAATTAGAAATATAAACAGCATCACCTACTCGTACAGTTCCTTTTAATGGACCAACAACAATTAAATCATTACTTTTTTTTAAGTTTAAAGTATCACGTACTCCTAATACGAAATTAGTTGGTATATCATGATTTTTTTTAACTCTCTGTTCTTCCTGTTTTCTCCCAAATAAATTATTTATTAATCCCATACAACTTACCTTCTTTCATGCTTAATAAAATAAAAAGACTTTTATTAATTAGTAGGTGAACCAATAGTATCTTACTAAATTATAAATACAGTTACCAAAAATTGCAAATAAAAAATAGGAGTGCATAGCCAATGCTATGCACTCCTGAAATGGCATTAAATTATTTATTCTGAGTTTATAAAGAGAGAATCCATTTATAATTCTTATAAGTATTTAGTCATTAGTATTGCATCTTCTTTGTTATCTTCATAATAGCCTTTTCTAAGGCCATCAACTGTAAATCCACTTTTTTTATATAGACCTTGAGCAGCATTATTTGAAGCACGTACCTCTAGATTTATTAAAGTACAGTCTAGATCATTACATAAATTAATTAAGCAATCTATTAATTTATATCCAACTCCATGTTTCCTATATCTAGGATGTACAGCTATATTAGTTATACTTGCTTCTCCAACTACTATCCATACACCAACAAAACCAATAACTGAATTTGTATTTTCATCCTTAGCAACTATATACTTGGCTAAAGGATTATTTAATTCTCCTTTAATTGATTCCATACTCCAAGGTGTAGAAAAAGAAGAGGTTGATATATCAAAGACTTCCTTTACATCTTTATCAGTCATTAAATTATAAGTTATCTTCATTTTTTAATGCTAACCTTTTTTCTAATTCTCTTTGAGCTTGAGGTTTCTTTAAATAAAATGGAGATGAATTTAAATCATCTTGCTGATTATTTAATAACATTTTAATACCTAACTCTCCTAAGGAAGAGGCTCTTATAATACTAAGGTGATTTGGAGCAAATTTAGCATTAGGTAAATGCTCTAATAAATAATCCTTATGTTTATTTACGGCATCTCCTGTAAAGATAACATCTTCATTCTTTTCTTTTAATAAAGCTATTAATTCATCTAACTCTAAAGCTGAATAATCTATTAGTTTTTCTAAACTTCCATTATTTCCTTTATAAAGACAAGTATAAACACTACTTCTTAAAGCATCCATTATTGGACATATTATTCCATTAAAGTTTACAAGAGAATAAGCAAGGGCATCTAAACTAGACACACTTATATAAGGTTTATTTGAACCAAAGCTTAATCCTTTTACAGTAGCCATTCCAATTCTTAATCCAGTAAAGGAACCTGGACCCTTTGAAACTACAAATCCATCTACATCATCTATGTCTAAGCTAGAGTCATTTAAAAGTTTGTCAACCATATCCATAATTAAAGTTGAGTGCTCTAGTTTATTATTAATTGTGTATTCTGCAATTAAATTATTTTCATCCAAAAGAGCTGCAGTAGCTACTTTTGAGGCTGAATCTATACTTAAAACTATCATAAGTTTAACTCCTTTATATAATTATATCTTTCACCATAAGGAGTAATAGTAATATTTCTAAAATTTTCTCCTTTAGATAAATCTTTTTCTATTAATATATGTAAGTATTCATTAGGTAATATTTCTTCAATGTAATTAGCCCATTCAATTATAGAAACTCCATCTGAAAAAATATAATCATCAAAGCCTATAGCATAAATTTCATCAGGATCACTTACTCTATAAACATCGAAGTGATATAATTTAAGCCTGCCAGAGTCATATTCATTAACTATAGTAAAAGTGGGACTAGTAATATATTCATCTATCTCTAAACCTTTTGCTATTCCTTTAGTTATATGAGTTTTCCCAGTTCCTAAATCTCCAGTTAAACATACTATATCACCAGGTTTTAATAGCTTACCTATAGCAAATCCAAGGCTAGTTGTTTCTTCTATATTATTCACATTAAAATTCATTTGAAATCTCCTTTCTAAGGAATTTATACTAATATATATTCTATCTAAAATGAAGAAAAAAGGAAAGGTAAAAATATATACATAATTTAACTTGTCACTAATATGTAAAAGATTTGTAATTCTTTTTTACTCATGATAAGATACAATATATATATGATTAGTTTATTATAATTTCCAGGAGGATATTAACATGAAGAAGTTAACATATGCTTTAGTTATTTTTACTTCTATATTATTTTTTGGATTAACATTTTCCTACAATCCTCTTATGGCAAATCCAACAGATGAGTTAGATGAAGAAAGGGATACTTATTTAAATATATTAACAGTAAATAAAGAAATGTATAATATGGTTAAAGCTTTATCTTTGGATAAGCATAGTGTAGAGTATTTATTTAGTAGTGAAAAGGAAATGAAAGATTTTAATATAAGTGAAAATACTATAAATAATGTATTAAATATGGACCTGTTTATATATAATGGCTTAGGATATGAAAATTGGATAAATATAATATTAGATAATTCTAAGAATTCTAATTTAGGTGTTATAAATGCTAGTAGAGGAATAAGGCCTATTATAAAATCATTATCCAAAGAAGGTGAAGAAAACCCTTATTATTTATTAGGATTTAATGAATATAAAATAGCTTTATATAATATAAAAACTTCATTACAAGAAAGAGATATTAAAAACAGAAGTTTTTATGAAGACAATTATAAGAAAGTAACTGAAGATTTAGACAAATTTTTAAGTGAATCTAAAGAAGAATTAAGTAAATATAAAGACTATAAAATATTTACTAATACAGACAAATTTGATTACTTATTTAGAGATTTAGGAATACAAGTAATTAAATTAAAAGATAATAATGAAGAAATAGACGAAGAAAAATTAACTAAAAATATATTTGTTTATGATAAAGATGTTGACAATGTAAATGAATTAAATAAGAAAATGAAAAAGGAATATAAGTATGTTGGCCTAAGCTCTGAAGGTGAAATAAATGTATTAACTGAAAATGTTATTAATATTCTTGAAGAACTAAAAAAATAAAACTAATATTAGTAGTTGATTTTTAGATATACATAAGTTATAATATTTATTGTCACGCAAAGGGGTATAGCTCAATTGGTAGAGTAGCGGTCTCCAAAACCGTTGGTTGTGGGTTCGATTCCTACTGCCCCTGCCAAAAAGTCAGTAAGTAAATTACTGACTTTTTTTTATTTATAAAATAATAATTTATAATGGGGCTGTGGCACAATGTAAAATGAATAATGAAAAATGTAAAATTAAAGAAGAAACTCCCTTAGGAGTTTCTAAAATATATATCTTTTTAGTAATTCCTTTGGAATTACATCAATAATTCTACATGTTACATTCTACATTTTCAATTTAGGAGCTGTTGCGACAGCTCCATTAATTATAATTAGATTATATAAGGAACAGTTATAACTGCAATATTTTTATTTTTTAATAAATTCTTCCTAATAATATCAGAAGTATGATTATGGAGGACATTATCATAAAATTTCTCTGTGTTTAATTCAGAAAGAACTATAGTTATAATATCGTGTTTTGAGTAATTTTGATTTTTAATAAATCTTTCTAATGGATCTATAATATCTCTATAATCAGATTTTTCAATTACTAGAGGAATATCTATATTGTATTTTTTCCATTTGTTCTTTATATATTCAGTTTCCTCATCATTGGTTGATATATGAAAGGCAACAATGTCATCTGATAAACATTTAGCATAATTTAATGTTTTGATAACACTTCTATTTAAATCACCAACAGGTACTATAAAATGTTTAACTATATCTTCATTAATTTTAGGGAATTCTTCACCTTCCATAGAAAGTTCCTTAGCTGTAAAGGTATAGTGGCTTTTTATTTTCTTCATTAAGAAAATAATTAGAGGTATAAGAATAAATACCATCCAAGCACCATGTAGGAATTTGTTTATTCCTATTACGATTGTGCAAATAAAAGTTATTAAAGCACCAAAACCATTTATAAAGGCTTTATGTCTCCAACCCTTTTCTTTTCCTCTTATCCACTTCATCACCATGCCTGTTTGGGATAAGGTAAAAGACATAAATACGCCAACTGCATATAAAGGTAATAGGAAGTGGCTTTCGGCATTGAATATAATTACTAAAAGAGATGAACAAAAGGCTAAAGCTAATATTCCATTAGAATAACTTAATCTATCACCACGTTTTGTTAGTTGTCTTGGAGCATATCCATCTCTTGCAATAAAGGATATTAATAATGGGAAATCTGAAAAAGCTGTATTAGCTGCCATTATTAATATTAATGTTGTTGCAATTTGAATTACATAAAACATAATAGAATTTGAACCAAAGACCATTTCAGCTATTTGTGATAATACTGTTTTATCTAAACTTGGTACAGCGTGATAAATAGTTGATAAGTAGGATACTCCTCCAAAAATAACTATAACTATAAGAAATAATAATCCTAAAACTATTTTAGCATTTTTAGTAGCTGGTTCTTTGAAGTTAGCTACACCATCACTTACAGCTTCAATACCAGTTAAAGCTGTACATCCAGCGGAAAAGGCTTTTAAGAAAAGTAATATAGTTAAATCTCCATATACAGTAGGTATTCCAACTACCACTTCAGGTGAATATCCAAAAGCAACATGTTTAACTATTCCAACAACTATCATTATTATAGTAATTACAATGAAAAAGTAAGTTGGGATACTAAATATTTTAGCTGAATCTCTAATTCCTCTAAGATTACCGATAGTCATAAGTAAAATTATAAGTACAGATATAAATACTCTATGAGGTAATAGGGAAGGGATAGCTGATACAATTGCTGCTGAACCTGCACAAGAACTAACTGCTACAGTTAGTATGTAGTCTATTGTCAATGAAGAACCTGCTATAAGACTTGGTATTTCTCCTAGGTTTTCTTTAGAAACTATATAAGAACCTCCACCTTTAGGATAGCTATTTATAGTTTGTCTATAAGAAAAAATCAATATACTAAGTAGCAATATAATTGATAAGGTAACATAGAGTAAGGATGTATAGGCCATTAAACCTACAACGGGAATTAGAACCCATAGGATTTCTTCACAAGCATATGCTACTGAAGAAATGGCATCACTAGATAAAATAGGTAGCCCCCTAAAGACACTTAATTTTTCGTGTTGAATTTGTGAAGACTTTAAGGGTTGTCCAATGATAATTTTTTTTAATTTTGAAAACATATTGCACCTCTTTATATATATATATGAATATCTTAAGAACATTATAGATATGAGGGAATATAAAGTAAAATATAATATAGTATGCAATAATTGTTGAAAACAGTAAAATTTAGCCATTATAATTAAATATCTTCATTGAACTTTTAAATAATAAAGATGATAATGATTACAGAGTTTATAGAATATGAATAACTTTTGTAACATTTTTATTGACAAGTATTAAATTATCATGATAGAATAACTTTTGTTGAAGGGGTATAGCTCAATTGGTAGAGTAGCGGTCTCCAAAACCGTTGGTTGTGGGTTCGATTCCTACTGCCCCTGCCAAAATCTTAAGACTAAAAATTTTATTTTTAGTCTTTTTTTTATTTTATATATTTTTTCGGTTTTAAAGTATATAATATATACTATAAAATTGATTATTATTTATTGGAGAATAATTAGATGAGATATAAGATAAAGAAAATAATAACATTTTCAATAATAACAAGTATTATTCTTAATAGTTTATGTTTTCAAGCCAGCGCAGTTAATACTGATAAGAAAAATATTGTTTTTAAAAGAATAACTGTAGAAGATGGATTATCTCAAACCACAGCTCAATATTTATTTCAAGATAGCAAGGGTTATATGTGGATAGCTACCTCAGACGGATTAAATAGATACAATGGCCATGAATTTGAAGTGTATAAATATAGAGAAGGTTATGATAAAAGCATAAGTAATAATTATATTTCAGCTATAATTGAAGATGATGAGGGGAATATTTGGGTTGGAACAGCCAAAGGTTTGAATAAAATAAATACCGAAACTAATGAAATTAAAATATATATTTCTGGTATTGAGGGATGTAACCTATCAGATAATAACATAACTGAAATATTAATTGATTCAAATAATAATATGTACATAGCAACTGAAAATGGACTGAATTTATATAATAAGGAAAATGATAACTTTATAAGATTATATTCAGATGAAGATAAAAATAGCCTATCTAGCCAAATTATATATGCAATAGAGGAAGATTTAAATGGAGACTTGTGGTTAGGCACCAAGGATGGTGGACTAAATAAAGTTAATAGAGAAACTGAAGAAATTACTTATTATTATGCAAATGGGTTAAGTAATTCAATTTCAGACAACTTTATATTTGATTTATATTCTGATGGTAATGACTTATGGATAGGTACATATAATGGTGGATTAAATAAGTTAAATATAGAGACAAATAATATAGAATATTATAATTATAATTCAAATGATGCAAATTCTATTGCAAGTAACACCATTAGGCATATATATAAAGATAAGAATAAAACAATTTGGATAGCAACTAATAAAGGCCTTAGTAGATTAGATGAAAATAATAATAAGTTCATAAATTATACTTCAAGGATATATGATCCACAAAGTTTAGTTAGTGATGATGTATTATATTTAACAGAGGATAATTCAGGATCAATATGGGTAGGTACTTATGATGGAATAAGTATTTTTAATAACCAAAATTCCTTTACTAATTATAAGAAAGATTATTTAGATAGCAATTCATTAAGTGATAATATGATAGCAGGAATCTATAAAGACAATGATGGGCTTATTTGGGTTGGAACTGTTCAAAATGGTATAAATATTATAAATAAAAAAAATAATAATATAACTAAATACAAAAGTTCAAATGATGAAAATTCTATTAGTAATGATAATATAAGGGATATTACTGGAATCGATAATGAAATTTGGATAGCTACTGAGAATGGATTAACAAAATATGATAAAAATACTAATAAGTTTACTAATTATTTCCAAGGAGATGAAAACTCTTTAATATCAAATAATGTAAGAAGTTTATTTATAGATAATGATGGAGATTTGTGGATAACAACAGATGATGGTGTTTGCACCTTTGATAGAAAAAATAAATTTGAATCCTATAATAAATTATTTTTAGATAATAATATAACTGATAATATGTTTTCGGGAATAGCCCAGGATAAAAATGGTGATATATGGATAGGTGCATCTATAGAAGGTGGACTAATTAGGATAAATAAAGATACTAAAGAGATAAAAGTATATAAAAATGAAATTGGCAATGAAAAGAGTATAAGTTTTGATGCTATAAAAAGTATAGCTGTAGATGAAGATAACAATGTTTGGGTTGGAACTACCTATGGGTTAAACAAATTCAATAGAGAAGACGAAAGTTTTACAAGATATAATGAAAATAATGGGTTATATAATAGCTTTATTTATGGAATTTTAGTTGATGGTGAAGGAAATCTTTGGATGAGTACCAATTATGGTATATCTAAATTTAATATAAAAAACAATAAATTTATCAATTATGATATAGCAGACGGAGTACAAGGTAATGAATTTAATGGTTTTGCATATCATAAAGCTAATGACGGAGAAATGTTTTTTGGAGGAATTAATGGACTAACTTCCTTTTATCCAGAACAATTAAAAGAAAAAAACTTTATACCTAGTGTAGTTATAGGAAGTGCATATGCAAATCAAGAGGAGCTTTTAGATTTAAATAAAATACATTTAAAGTATAAAAATAATAATATACATTTTAATTTCTTCTTGCCTGATTATAGAAATGTAAAAAAGATTCAATATGCATATAAATTAGAGGGATTAGAAGATGAGTGGATATTAGCTGATAATAGAAATTATGCTAGTTATACTAACTTAGAAGCTGGTAAGTATACCTTTAAGATAAGTGCAAGAAATTCTACTGGGGAGTGGAGTAAACCTACAAGTGTAAGTTTCGTAGTAGAAGCAAAACCATGGAGAAGCCCCTTTGCATATATGATGTATTTATTATTAATATTTATGATAATATATATAATTTGGAATAGAGTTAAAATATTGGATAGCTTAGTTGAGCAAAGATCTAATGAGTTAAACAAGAAATTCAAGGAAAATGAAGAATTATATAATAAATTAATCCAAAATGAAAAATATAAAAATAATTATTTTATTAATTTATCTCATGAACTTAGAACTCCGCTAAATGTTATAATTTCAGTTGAGCAACTTATAACAAAATTAAATGATGATAGAAAAACTATTCCAAGAGAAAAATTATATTATTATATGGATGCTATAAGAAGAAATTCCAATAGACTTTTAAAATTAATTAATAATATAATAGATACATCTAAAATAGAGTCAGGGTCTTACAAATTAGATTTTAAAGAACATAATATAGTTTATTTAGTTGAAGAAGTAGTTTTGTCTATGAAGAATTATGTTAAGTCAAAGGGAATTGAACTAATTATAGATCCTGAAATAGAAGAAAAGATAATAGAGTGTGATGAATCAGAAATTGAAAAATGTATAGTTAATTTAGTAGGTAATGCTGTTAAGTTTACTGAAAGTGGTGGAAGGATAGAAGTAAGGATTTCAGACCTTGGAAATTCAGTAAGGATTTCTGTAAAGGACACAGGAGTAGGAATAGATAAAAGTTACCATGATGCTATTTTTGATAGATTTGGCCAAGCATACAATAATGTATCTGAAGAATTTGGCGGAAGTGGATTAGGTTTAACACTTACTAAGCAATTAGTAGTATTACATAAAGGTGAAATATTTGTTAAAAGTGAAGTTAATAAAGGTAGCGAATTTATAATTATTTTACCAACAAAACAAAGATAATTTATTCATATTGACAGTAGTTATTTACAATGATAAGATATATTTATTAAGTATGTGGATTGTTACTGGAATGCAGGCAATACCTAAATTGGGGTGTATTAGTATACTCTAATTTAGGTATTTTATTTTCCAAGTGTAAGGAGAATGTAAGATGATTGTTGAAAAAATATTGAACAATAATGTAGTTGTATCAATAGATCCTAATACTAAAAAAGAAGTAATAATTATGGGATCAGGAATCGCATTCAAAAGAAAAGTGGGTCAGGAGATAGAAGCAGATAAGATAGAAAAAATATTTGTTGTAGATGATAAAAAAATGAGTAATAAGATAAAGAAATTAATAAATCAAATTCCAGATGGAATATTTGAATTAGCTCATGAAATTATTACCTATTCTACTAAAAAGTTAGATAGAAAATTAGATAAACAAATATACATATCTTTAGCTGATCATATTGCTTTTGCTATAAAAAGATACAAAAATAACATACAAATAAAAAATGATTTATTAGATGAAATAAGAAGAATCCATAAAGAAGAATTTTCTGTTGCTTTATGGGCAGTAGACTATATTAATAATAAACTGAATATAAACTTACCAGAGGATGAGGCAGCTTTTATTGCGTTGCATTTAGTTAACGCAAGTTATCAAGAATCTTCAAAAGAATCTGTTATTGCAACTAATATAATTAAAGGTGTATTAAATATTATAAGATATTATTATTCTGTAGAATTTAATGAAGATGATTTAAATTATGATAGGTTACTAACACATTTAAAATATTTTGCAAAAAGGGTAGTTACTAATAATCAAAATAGCGATAACAATAGTGAGTTTATAGATATAGCTAAAAAGAGTTATCCAGAGGCATATGAGTGCGCTGAAAAGGTTAAGGCTTATGTTAAAGCTAATTATAACTATAATGTAAATGAAGATGAAATAGTTTACTTAACTATGCACATTCATAGAGTTATTTCTGTACTTAGAAATACCTAATTATTATTTATATCTTTGAAAATTTTGGACTTAAGTAATTTTACTTAAGTCCTTATTTCAATTATTTTAGGAGGAAAAATGGATATTAGTTTATTTTTCAAAAAATCCTTTGGGGTTTTGCAAAGGATAGGAAAGGCAATAACTTTACCTATAGCATTATTACCAGTTGCAGGACTATTAATGGGCATTGGGACTTTATTTGAAAATCAGGATTTTTTAAATATGGTACCAATTTTGTCAGGAGATAGATTCCAAATGGTGGCAGATATAATGTCCACGTCAGGAAGTATAATATTTACTAACCTACCATTAATATTTGCAGTTGGAGTTGCAATTGGAATGACATCTGGAGACGGAGTTGCTGCATTAGCCGCAATAGTTGGATTTTTAATAATGAATGTTACTACAGGAATAATTGTAGGAGTGGATATATCACAAATTCCAAGTAATCCAATGTACACTACTGTACTAGGAATACCAACTCTATCAACAGGAGTTTTTGGTGGAATTATTATAGGTCTTATTTCAGCAGTACTATATGAGAGATTTTATAATATAAAATTGCCTGAATCTTTAGGCTTTTTCTCTGGAAAAAGATTTGTACCTATAGTAACAGCTATATCTGGATTAATACTAGGGATTATTATGGCAATTATCTGGCCTCCTTTCCAAAATTTTCTCTTGGAGTTTTCTAGAAGCATGATTAGTACAAATGAAACTCTTTCTGCATTTATTTTTGGAGTTATAGAAAGAGCATTAATACCTTTTGGATTACATCATATTTGGTATACTCCTTTTTGGTATCAGTTTGGGGAGTATATAAATTCTTCGGGTCAATTAATAGTAGGTGACCAAGCTATATTTTTTGCTCAATTAAAGGATGGAGTAGAATTTACAGCAGGTACATTTATGACTGGAAAATATCCATTTATGATGTTTGGACTTCCAGCAGCATCACTAGCTATGTATCATGAAGCAGAAAAAGGAAAGAAAAAACTAGTTGCAGGAATATTATTTTCAGCTGCACTAACATCATTCTTAACTGGTATAACAGAACCAGTAGAATTTATGTTTTTATTTGTAGCACCAGTTTTATTTGCTATACATTGTATCTTTGCAGGACTATCATTTATGATAATGCAAATATTAAATGTTAAAATTGGTTTAACCTTCTCAGGTGGATTAATAGATTTTATTTTATTTGGAGTAATACCTAATAGAACAAATTGGTTATGGGTAATTATAGTAGGTCTTATATTTGCTGCAGTATATTATTTAGGCTTTAGGTTCATAATAAGAAGTCTAGATTTAAAAACCCCAGGAAGAGAAGAGGATGAAAATAATATAAATAATCTAGATATGTCTAGTGAAAGGCTTCCTTATGAAATTCTAAATGCCTTTGGTGGAGGTAAAAATATAAAATATTTAGATTCCTGCATAACTAGATTAAGAGTAACTGTGAATAACTTTTCAATGGTTGACAAAGATAATTTAAAAGCTTTAGGGGCAGCAGACTTAATGGTAATAGGTAATAATATTCAAGCTATTTTTGGACCACAATCAGATATTATTAAAGAACAAATGAAGGATATTATGGATGGAAAAGAAATAGTAATAAAGAAGAAAAATAAATTAAAGAAAATTAAAAGTGGTATAAAAACTGAAAGGCAAATAAGTATTCCTATTTCAGGAACTTTAGTAAGACTTGAAGAGGTTCCTGATGAAATATTCTCCATGAAGATAATTGGAGATGGATTTGCAATAAATCCAAGTGATAATATTTTAAGAGCACCTGCAAAAGGTATGGTTATTACATTATCTAAGGAAAAGCATTCTATTACAATTAGGACTTTAGAAGGATATGATATACTAATGCATATAGGAATAGATACTTTAAAGTTAAGAGGAGAAGGATTTAAATCTTTTGTAGAAGAAGGAGATATAGTAAATGTAGGTGATAATTTAATTGAGTTTTCCTTAGATCTTATAAAGGAAAAAGCTAAATCTCCAATAACTCCAATTATATTTAAGGGCTTAGAAAATAATAAATTTATATATTTTGAAAATAATAAAAAAGTTGAAGTATTAGAAGAAAATGTAGTCCAGATACATAAGAAATTAAAATAATAATATTATAGGTATTGAGATATAGTTATTAAAACTTTTGGGAGGTGGCTACCATGAAAAAAGAAGAATTTGAATATAATTTTTATACAAAGGGTGAAGAAATTGCAAATGCTGTAACTCATGGGGTAGGAGCTATACTATCAATTGTAGGAAGTGTATTTTTAATTTTAAAATCTCTTAAAACTTCTAGTAATTATGCAATTACTGGAGTTTGGGTTTACTGTATAGCTTTAATAGTCCTATATTTAGGATCTACTCTATATCATAGCATACCAGGGAAACTAGTAAAAAGGATACTTAGAATTTTAGATCACTCATCAATATATTTATTAATAGCAGGAACATATACACCAATTATATTAATATTTTTGAATACTGATAAGAAATCTATGTACTTACTTATTTTCTTGTGGGTAATTGCAGTGATGGGTATAGTATTCAAAGCTTTTTGGATAGATAAGTTTGGTCTGTTATCTACAATTCTATATATACTTATGGGATGGACTATTATAATAAATATAAAAACAGTACTTCTTTTAATACCATTTAATATACTAATGCTTATAGTGTCTGGAGGAATTGCATACACAGTAGGTTGCATATTCTTCGCAGTGGATAAAATGCCATACAATCATTTCATTTGGCACTTGTTTGTAATGATGGGAAGTGCTTTACACTATGTGGCAATTTTCTTAGGATTACTTTATATAAGTTAATATAGTTTAAGGAGCTGTCGCCACAGCTCCTAAATTAAAAATGTAGAATGAAACATGTAGAATTATTAATTAATTGAAAAAAGCTAAAGATAAAAATTCTATAACCACCATTAATTACTAGGGATATAAAAATTCTATAGGGTTAATATAATAGTGTAAACATTAAAGCTTTTAATTGATAACTTCATCTAAAAGCTGTTTACTAAACCAACAGCCAAAGGAGGAATTACAAATGGCAAAAACATTAGTTCCAGAAGCAAGAAAGGGATTAAGTGCATTTAAAAATGAAGTTGCATCAGAGTTAGGAGTTCCTTTTAGTGATTATAATGGAGACTTAACTTCAAAACAATGTGGTTCCGTTGGTGGCGAAATGGTAAAAAGAATGGTAGAACAATACGAAAATTCAATAAAATAGCCACAGGAACAAAGAACCTAAGGTATTAAAACAGGATGGATATACCGCCAAAGAATAACGTAGTTTTACCGTTCTAAAAAGGGAGAAACCTATTTTAAGTAAGATTTTATATTTTACCTAAATAGGTTTCTTTCTTTTTTTTAAAATATTTTAAAAATTAAGATAATTAGAGGGATATAGAGTAAAATCAAAATAAATTAAGTAAATAAGGGTTCAAGGCAAATAATGGACAATGCGAATATATATGTACTAGTGTACTATTTAATTAATACACTAGTACTGAATAGAAAGGAGATAATTTTATGGTGCTTGAATTAAATACAAAAGAGCCTATATATCTTCAAATAATTGCTTATATGAAAAAGAAAATAGTTTCTGGGGAATTGAAAGGAGGAGAAAGAGTTTTGTCTGTTAGAGAATATGCAAGTGAAGCAAAAGTTAATCCTAACACAATACAAAAAGTTTACAATGAACTAGAGAACCAAGGACTAATTTACACCCAAAGAGGAATTGGGAAATTTGTAACAGAGGATGAAGAAAAAATTAATTCTTTGAGAGAAGAATTATTTAATGAAACTATAGATAAATTTATAGAGGATTCAAAATCATTAGGTTTTACTAAAGAAAATATCTTAGCAATTATATCAGAGAGATATAAGGAGGAGTAAAATGAGTAATTTATTAGAGGTAAATAATATATACAAAAGAATAAAGGGTAAAGAAATATTAAAAGGAATAAGTTTTAATTTAGAAAAAGGAAAAGTACTAGGAATAATGGGACCCAATGGGCAAGGAAAAACTACATTATTAAATGTTATTCAAGGATTTTTAAAAGCTGATAATGGTGAAATTAAAGTAGATGGAAACCTGCAAAGTTCTTTAACTAAAAATGATATATCTTTTCTTCAAGACGTAAATATTTTTAATAAATCTATGAGAATAAAAGATGCTATAAGTTTATATGAAGATTTTTTTAGTGACTTTGATAAAGAAAAAATGGATTATTATCTAGACTTTATGAATTTAGATAACTTAGCTAGAATTAGAGATTTATCAAAAGGGATGATGGAAAAATTTAATTTATCTTTAGCTTTAAGTAGAAAAGCTAAATTGTATATGCTAGATGAACCTATTTCAGGAGTAGATCCTGTAGCTAGAGAAAAAATACTTGACGCAATTCTAGAAAACTTATCAGAAGATAGTTCTATGATAATAACTACTCATTATATAGGTGAACTAGAAAGAATATTTGATGAAGTTATATTTTTAGGTGATGGGAAGATAGTAGAACAGGGAGATGCAGAAGAACTTAGAGAGAAGTATAAGGGATCCATTGATGAAATATATAGAAAGACTTTTGCAGAGTAGGATGGGGAGGAGTGGATAATTTGAAAAATATTATTAATTTATTAAAGTATAACTTTGGAAAGTATCATATGAGTAAAAGTAAAATATTTTATATAATTGGATTAATTATTTTATGTTTTAATTTTATAGGTATGTTCACTAGAGTACCATTTCTTAGTGAAATAGTTTCCTTATTGAATGTAGGATTTGTGGTAACTTTTTTATCAATAAATTTTGTATGGCAAATAGTTAGATTTCAAACACAAATATCTAAGGAAAAAGGAAAGTTACTTTTCACATTTCCTATAAAATCCCATGAATTTATGCTAGCTAAGATTATTGAGTTTATTATAATTCAAGGGATAGTAGTTCTTATTACAAATTTAGCAGCATTAGCTTTAGGAAATAATTTAATGGGGTTAATTAATTTATCTTCCACTGCAGTAATGTATGGAACTGTAATTGCATATATTATGATAATTTCTTTTATGGTAATTTGTTCATCTTATATAAAAAATACAGCTTTATCTATTATCACTGTAATAATAGGTGGAGGTATAATCCAAGGAATTATTGAATGGATTATTAAAATAGTCACAAATCTTTTTCCTTATATTTATTTAAGAATAGGAAGCCGTATTGAAATTGATTTATTATATTCATTATTGAGCTTTGCATGGATTATTTTCATTGTTTATCTAGCAATATATCATTTAGATAAAAAGCTAGATATAATTTAGGAGGGGAAAAAATGAAAAAGTATATTACTATAACAGTAGCTATAGCCTTAACTATTTTGCTGTCTGGCTGTGGAATAAAATTCGGAATAGAAAGTAGAAATAATAATTATAACGACGAAGTTACAATGGATGATTCTAGTAACAGTGGGGAAAGTATTAGCATATCTGAAGCTATTACTGATATTAATAAATTAGATATAAAAATAGATGTAAGTAATTTAAAAATTAATTATTATGATGGAGAAAATGTTAATATTTCAGGTAAGTTAAGCAAATACTCAAGAGGTGTTAGAACAGAAACAAAATCTAATAGATTAATTATTATAGAAGAATCAAAAAATAATAAGAATCTAATGGCAGACGCCTCAAGTAATTTAGTAATAGACATTCCTAGAAATTTTAATGGAGATTTTGAATTTTCCTTTGGTGTAGGTGAATGCGAAATTAATGATTTAGAATTAAGTAATGTTAAGATAAGTAGTGGAGTGGGTGAACTAACTTTAAATGAAATATCTTTTGATAAAATAGACTTAAAAAGTGGAGTTGGAGAGACAACTTTAGAGACAAGTAAAAAGACAGGTGAAATCAATATAGAAGGTGGAATTGGTCAAACTAATGTCTCATTAGGAGATATAAATGGAGATTTAAGATTTGATGGTGGCATGGGTAGTACAACTATTAAGGTTCCAGTTAATGCTCCAATAAATATTACTTCAAAAGCTGGACTTGGAGAGGCAAAAATAACTGCAAAGACATCAAATGAAGGAAAATATACCTTTGATGTTAGCGTTGGATTAGGAGAAATTAAAATTACCAATTAATTTATAAAATTAAATGGTTCTGCTTTAAATTAATATTAATAATGAAAAGTATGGAGCTGTTGCCACAGCTCCAATTTGCAATGTTTTAAATTTAAACTTAGCTTTTAGTTTCTTCACATACTAATTTTATAAAAATATTAACTTTATTTATCTCAAGTAATCTATCTAGCTCTTCTTTTGATAAGAAGGCTAGTCTGTTCATGGTTAAACCCATGCCACCATCATTAGCATGAAATAAATATACTTCATCGCCTATATCTATTTTTCTAGTTCCAGTAAAATAATAGTTTGTAAATTTAGATATATCTTCTTCAATTTCGAAACTAGTATATCCGCCTCCAGACATTAGGCTAATTTTATTTCCTTGTATATTTATTGATAAATTAGTATCTTCTATCTTATCCTCTGTCGGGCCATATGCCATAGCAAATATCATTTCTTCTTTTACTTTTTCTTTATTTTTATAAATTTCATATACTACCCTTAGTTCATAGCTTTTATCTTCAGGTAAGTTTATTAAATCATATTTAAAAGCTCTATTACCAGTTAGTGATAACACTTCATTTTGTTCATGGGTAAATTCTTTATAATTAATTGTAAAGTCTTTACCTTGAGTACATCCACTAATAATTAAGGAACTTAAAATTATAATTAGTATTAATACTTTTTTCATATTTTACCCCTAACAATTTATTTTTATTCCATTCTTTTTTTTAATGATGTTATAATTCCAATAGTCATAAAGACCATACTTAAAGACCAAACAATAGCCATAAGACCAATAGTCAAACTATTTTCCTCTGAAAGCATAGGAGCAGGTATAGTTCCTTGAGTATTTATAAGTCTAATAAATAAAAATAAACATATAGATAGCATTCCTAATTGTGGTATAAACCACAATAAAGAATTATTTCGACTTTTCTTCCACAATAAAACAATACATGAGGCTACAATCAATAATACAAGAATAAATCCTAATATAAGTAAGCTTTTAGTTCCTTCTTCCATTAACATATTAACACTCCATTCATTTTTAATTTAATGCAATTATCCAATAATACATATTTCTATTATACAGGCGTTTGGAATATAATTCCATAAGAATACCAATATTACATCAATAGTAGCAAAAATAATAAGAAGCAATTTAATAATTCTCAATGAAAAGAGGAATTATTACCTTTAGAATAGAGAGAGATAAATATCATATGAAGGCGACTTGGAGCTTGCGACGGAGCAATGAATATGATATTTATCTCTCTTGTATAAGTAAATTAAAAATGATAAAATAGAACAAAAGTTCGTAAAGATTAAAGGTGATAATATGAGAAAAATTAAAATATTACAAGCAGGAGATTTACATTTTGATACCCCTTTTAAGGACTTAGATAAAAACATATCTATCATTAGTAAAGAAGAACTATTAGAAGTTTTCAGTAAGATAATAGACATATCTATGGAAAATTCTGTTGATATATTATTATTAACTGGGGATATTTTTGATAACTTAACTATAAATAAGAAAACACTGATATTTATTAAAAATCAACTTGAAAGAATAAGTAACATAAGAGTATTTATATCACCTGGAAATCATGATCCTTATAATGAAAAGTCCTTTTATAAGATGATAAACTGGCCAGAAAATGTTCATATATTTAAAGGCGTCATGGAAAATGTAGTTTTAGAAGATTTAAATACTGTAGTTTGGGGAGCCGCCTTTAATGAATACCATGTAAGAAAAAGTATGCTTAAGAGTGTTAATATTAAAGAGAATTATATTAACATAATGACTATACATGGAGATATTTCTAATACTGATGATGGAAATGAGTATAATCCAATGACTATAAAAGATATTGAAAACAGTAGATTAGATTATATAGCTATTGGTCATAGACATAATTTTAGTGGAATATTAAGAGAAAATAATACCTTTTATGCTTATGCAGGATGTCCACAAGGAAGAGGCTTTGATGAAGTTGGAGATAAGGGAATCATACTAGGTGAAGTAACAAAGGGAGCAGTAGATTTAAACTTTGTTAGAACATCAAAAAGAAATTATTATGTTGAAGAAATAGATATAAGTAATTCTGTAAGTTATGATGAAGTAAGACTTAAAATCCTATCAGATATTAATGAAGAAGAAAGAAAAAATAATTTATATAAGATAATACTTAAAGGAGAAATAGAATCTTATATTAATCTTAATGAAACTGTAATACTAGAAAAAATAAAGAAAGATTTTTATTTTGTAAAGGTTATTGATAAAACAGAAGTTAAGCTAGACTTTGATAAAATATCAGAGGACTATTCTATCAAAGGGGTTTATGCAAAAAAACTATTAGAGAAAATGAAAGAGGAAGATTGTGATAAGGAGATTTTAAAAATGGCATTAAAGCTAGGAATACAGTCTCTATCCCATGAGGAAGTGAATTTAAATGATTATAAATAAAATTAATATAATTTCTTTTGCAGGATTAAAGGATAAGGAAATTAACTTTGAAGAAAAAATTAATTTAATTTATGGAGAAAACGAAAAGGGGAAAAGTACTATTCAAAACTTTATTAGAGTTTGGCTTTATGGAATGAACTCTAAAAGGACTAAGGATTTGAAGAATAATGATAGAGTAAGATTTGCGCCAATAGATGGAGAAAAAATAAGAGGAGAGTTATATGTAACTCATAATAATAGAAAATATATAATTAAAAGAAGTTTTGGTGCTACAAAAAAAGAAGATATATCAGAAATACTGGACGCAGAAAGTGGAGAAGTTGTTACAGAAATTCCAAAGGATGAACCAGGAAGATATTTTTTTAATGTAAACTCATCTACCTTCTTTAAGACACTATTTATAAATCAATTAGGTGTTGCAATTTCTAAGGATAAAGAAGAAGAAATAATAGATAAAGCAGCTAATTTACTTGATAGTGAGGATACTAATATATCAGCTCAAAAATCTATAGAAAAACTTGAGGCTATTAAAAAGTCTATATCTACTGTAAGAAAAACTGGAGAATTAGATATATTAAGAAATAGGCTTAATGAATTGAATCAAGAAAAATACCAAGGATATAAGTTATCGGAAGAAAATATAGATATGGAAAATAACTTAATATTCTTAAGAGAAAAAAGAGATGCTTTAAGAACAGAAATTAAAAATCTAGATATCTATAAAAAATATTTAAAAAAATCAAAATTACAAAAAGAATATGAGGAAATTACTGAATATTTAAAGAAAAGAGAAGAACTAAAGAAAAAAGAAAGATATATAGAAGAAAGTATTTCTTCTAGAAATGGAATTATAGATGAAGTTTTACTTAATGATATAAAGGATGAAAATTCCCTTTACTTTAGCCTTTTAGATATGAAGAGCGAAGAAGAAAAAAGTTTAAGTAAAAGTAAAGAAATTTATTCTGCTAAAAGAGAAGGGTATGAGAATCTTCTATTTATTGAAGAATTATCTAGTGAAGATAAAAATGCTTTTATGAAGGCAGTTATGGAAAAGGATAATTTAACAGAAAAGATTAAAAAATATGAGGAATTAAATAAAGAAATAAATTTAATAAAAGAAGATATATCTAAAAAGGAAAGATATATAGGAAGTGCAATAAATTTTAAAGGTGTTAGGGAAAAAATAGGAACCTTATTAGAAAAGTATGAAGATAAATTAAAGGAACTTAAGTTTAAAGCTGAAAGTTACACTAATAAATCAAATTTAGAAATAGAAAAATTAAAAAATAGTTTTAAAATTTTTTCATTAGCATCTATTGTTAGTATTGTCTTTTTAATAGTTTTAATAATATTCTATAGGAAAAATATGCTGTTAGTAGGATTTACTGCTGGAGTTTTAGTTCTTTTATTATATAGAACCATAACTTTAAAAATAGAAATGGGAAGTGAAGGTAAATCATCCTTAAATATTAAAGAATTAGAAGAGGATATAAGGAATATAGAAAAAGAAATATTTAAACATACTAAGTTAGTTGAGGCATCATCCTACGAGGATTTTATGAAAAAACTAAAGCTATTTGATGACTATAATAGCTATAAAGAAAAACAAAATATTAAAATATCAGAAAAAGAATCCCAAGTTAAGTTTTTAAATATTGATGTAGTTAAAGAAAATTATGAAAGCAATGAAAACTTCATAAATAATATTTTAAATCTAGCTAATACTGATGATATTAATAAAGTAATAGGGATGATTTCTCAATATGAAGAAATAAGTAAAGAAGTATTATCTATAAAAATAGATATAGATAAAGAAGAAAAATCCATTGAAAAATTAAATAGAGAATTATCTATTAGAGAAAAAAGGATAAGAGAAAAATTAGAATATATAGGTTTAGAAAATATAGATTTATATGAGTTTGAAGAAAAATTATTAGAAATTAAAGAAAAAATTAAACAAAGAGATGAAATTTTAAAAACTTTAGAAAACATAGAAGGGGCATACAAGGCATTAACTAAGGACAAAGATATAGAAGCTATAAAGGAAGATTTAAAAGACATTATTAATGAAAATATCAACTATAGTTATTCATCAGAAGAAGAAATAGATAATCAAGTTTCTTTAAAATCTCATGAATTAATTGAAGTTGAAAAGGAAATTAAAGATGTTGAAAATCATTTAAATAATAGATTCCTAGGTAAAAGAGCAATACCTGTAATTGAAGAAGAAATTCAAGAAGTAATAGAGAAGATAGATAAAAAAGAAAAACTACTTAAATCAATAGAAATAGCAATAGAAGTTATGAATGAATCAATTAGAGAAGTAAGAGGAAACTTTGGTAATATACTTAATTCAAATGTAATTGATTATTTTAAAACTCTAACAAATAAAGCTTATGAAGATGTTATGGTATCTGATTCTTATGATATGAAGGTAAGAAAGGGAAGAGATATTCTACCTGGAGCAATATTAAGCAATGGAGCTAATGATCAATTATATTTGTCATTAAGATTAGCTTTTATAAATATGATATATAGGGGGATGGATTTCCCTGTAATATTAGATGATACTTTTGTTCAATATGATGATATTAGAACAGAAAGAGCCTTAGATTTATTAACAAACTCTAATTTTAGTCAAACCCTTATATTTACTTGTCAAGGAAGAGAAAAAGAGATTTTTACTAAAAAAAATATAGATTTCACTTATATTAATTTATAATAATGACAATAATAGTATTGACATTATTAACTAAAGGCTATAAAATTAACCTATGAATAATGCAAATCATTTGCATAAACGAGGTGGAATAGTGAAGAAAAAATTAATAAGTTTAGGACTTATATTAGGAGTATTAGTTTCTTTTTCTGGGTGTAGTACTAAAGATTTAGAAGATAATAATGGAGAAAGATTAAGAGTTGGAGTTACAATAAATCCTTTAAAGGATTTCGCAGAAGCTATTGGAGGGGATAAAGTAGAAGTATTTTCTATTATTCCAGATGGTAGTGACGCACATAGCTTTGATCCAAAGCCAAGAGATTCAGAGAAATTAATTAACGCTGATATATTTATATATAATGGTCTTCAAATGGAAGAATGGATAGATTCTGTTTTAGGAATTATAGAAGGAAAAGATGTAAAAGTTTTAGAATCAAGTGATGGAGTTAAGGAAATTAATATTTCAGAAGAAGATAATCATGAAAATGAGGGTGAAGATGAACATGATCATGAAAGTGAAGAAGAACATGAGCATGATCACAATCACGGGGGAGTAGATCCTCATGTTTGGTTAAGCTTAAATAATGCTATAATACAGGCAGAAAATATTAAAAATGTCTTTTCAGAAATAGACCCAGAAAATAAAGACTACTATGAAACAAACTTTGAAAAGCTAAAAAGTGATTTTACTTCATTATACAACGAATATAAAGATAAATTTAAAGATTTAGAAAATAAGAATTTTGTTACTGGACATGCAGCTTTTGGATACTTATGTAAAGACTTTGGACTAACTCAAAAGAGTATAACTGGTATTTTTGATGATGATGGTGAAGTTAAACCAAAGGACTTTGAAGCGTTAGTTAATTATAGTAAAGAAAATGGAGTAAAGGTAATATTTAATGAATCTACTTCAAGTAGTAGTAATGCTGATACTTTAGCAAAATCAGTAGGTGCTAAGGTAGTTAAGGTATATAGCCTTGAAACAAAGGAAGATAATATGAGTTACATAGAAGGCATGAGATATAATTTAGAAACAATATATAATTCATTAAAATAATATAAATATAATGCTACTTTGACGTGTAGTTTTTCGGGTCATAGCTAGCATTATATTTTTTATTATACATAAATATATATATATATTAGATATTAAACAAGTCTATTAATGAGAGAATTTCAAGAATAATTTATTTAGTAAAATCAGAAAATAATGGTAAAATAGTTAGGTGAGGTGGTGCATATATGAGTAAGGCATTAAACTTTTATAATAAAGAGATTACAAATAAAAGTGATGATATAAAAGCTTTAAATAACATAATAAATATAATTTCAGCTATAAGATTAATAATAGTTATATTAACTATTGGATTAGCCTATTATTTTTATAAAAAAGAAAAAATTATATTTTTGATTTCATCCGTTATTATTGGCTTTTTAGTATTTATTATTGTAGCTATTTTCCATAATAAAAAAATGAAGAATAGAAAAGAAGCTGAACTATATATTACTATTAATAAAAGAGGAATAAATAGAATAAAAGGAAACTTCAAGGAAGAAGATAAAGGCGAGGAATTTTTAGATGATAAACACCCCTTTGCCAGTGATTTAGATATTTTTGGGAGAAATTCATTATTTCAAATGATAAATTCTACAAAGACTAAGTTTGGAAGAGAAAAATTAAGTGAAATAATATCATTAAAATATATTCCAACAAAGGAAGAAATACTTCATAGACAGGAAGCTATTAAGGAATTAGGGGAAAAAGTTAATTGGAGACAAAAATTAGAAGTAAAGTCTACCTTCAAAAAAAGTGGATTAAAGGATACTAATGAATTGCTAAGTTGGGCAGAAGATAAGAGGGAAATTAAGATACTATTAAAAATTGTACCTTATATTTTTATAGCTATGACAATCTTCTCTATTTTCTTAGTAGCTTTAGGAACTTTACCTATAACATATTTACTTTTAGTATTTATGGTGAATTATTTAGTAGTGAAGATATTAACAAAGGATCTTGCTGGAATAATATCATTATTAAGCAAGCATAAAAAGGATATTGAAGCTTATACAAATATATTAAGTTTAATTGAAAATGAAAACTTTGAAAGTAAGTTATTAAAAGAATTAAAGGTAAGTTTGTTTAATGAAAAGAAAAATGCAGTAAAGGAAATGAAAGCATTAAAATCACTAGTAGATTGGCTAGGAGATAGTAGTGGAAATGCATATTACTTAATATTAAACGTAACTATATTATCAGATACATTTATCTTAAGAAATTTAGAAGAATGGAAAAATTTAAATGGCAAAAATCTAAAGGAATGGCTTGAAATTATGGGAGAATTCGAGGCTTTATCAAGTATTGCAAATTTATCCTTTGATTTTGAAAGCTGGTGTTTCCCTGAGATATGTAATGAAGATAAAGTAGAAGCTATAGGGGTAGCACATCCAATGTTAGGTGAAAAGGCAGTTTCTAATAGTTTTATTTTAGATTCTAAAAATGGTATAAGCAGAAAAGTAGCTTTAATTACAGGCTCTAATATGTCAGGTAAAAGTACCTTCTTAAGAACTATAGGAGTAAATCTATTATTAGCTTATATTGGAGCACCAGTTTGTGCTAAAAAATTTAGCTGTAGCATTTTTAGCATTTATACTTGCATGAGGACTAAAGATAACTTAGAAGAAAGTATATCTTCTTTTTATGCCGAAATACTAAGAATAAAGATATTAATAGAAGCAGCTAAAAATGGGAAAAAGGTATTTTTCTTATTAGATGAAATTTTTAAAGGAACTAACTCAAGGGATAGACATGATGGAGCTAAGGTTCTTATAAATCAATTAGTAAACAATGGAGCCATGGGATTAGTTTCAACCCATGACCTAGAACTCTGCGATTTAGAAGAAACTAGAAATTGGCTTAAGAATTATAATTTCCAAGAGTATTACGAAGATAACAAAATTAAATTTGATTATAAATTAAGAGAAGGTAGAAGTAAGACTCAAAATGCAGTTCATTTAATGAAGATAGCAGGAATAAACTTTGATGATAATTAGTAAAAAGAGATAGATAATATACGACGTCTACTTGGAGCTTGCGACGGAGCAACGAATATGATATTTACATACTTATTTATTGAAATAATAGTGAAAAATATTTGGAAAAATGGCATAATATACTTGTGAGTATAAAAATTGAGAGGTATGAAATGGCATTTATAATAATTGATTTAGAATTCAATAACTTAGAAGGGATACATAAATATTATCCAGATATATTTACAAAGTATCCAAGCTTGGAAAATGTTGATTTGGATAATGAAATAATAGAAATTGGGGCAATAAAACTAGATAATTATATGAAGCCACTTAGCGAATTTAAAGCATATATAAAGCCCTCTGTTATTCCAATTTTAAATCCAAAGATTTCTGAAATAACTGGAATAACAAATGAGGATTTAGAAAAAGGCTTATCATTTCAAGAGGGAATTAAGAGATTGTCAGAATTAATTGATGATGGAGATATTATATGCTCTTGGGCAAAAGATGATATAATTGAGATAATTAATAATGCAATACACTATAAATATAATAACTTAGATTGGCTAAAAAATTATTTAGATTTACAAGAGTATTCTACTAAGATATTGGGGAAAAAGAAATCTTTGAGTTTAAAAAGCGCCTTAGATGAATTTAAGATTAAAGTTGATAGTAGTAAGCTACATGATGCTTTAAATGATGCTGTTTATACTGCAGAAGTATTTAAGAGAATATATAACTCAAGAGTTCTTAAAAATTATATTATTAAGGATATATATAACATGCCAGCAATGGATATTAAAAACTTAGAAGAATATAAATTAGATACAAATAAGCTACAGTGTAAGTGTCCTAAATGCAATTTAAATATAGACTTTGAATATGATTTTATTCCAATGAAATGGAGATTTATAGCTATTGGTAAATGTGGAAAGTGTAATAATAAAATTATTGATGAAGTCATAGTTAAGCAAAGCTTTAGTGGACAAGAAATTTACAAGGAAGTAGCTACTATAATCGATGAAATTGAGTATATTAATTATAGCTATAAGTTTAAAAAGGTAAAAAATAAATTAATTAACTATTAAGATTATATATAGTGTAAAATAATTGCCTTAAAAATATGATAGAATTTTTATATGACTTGGTTTAATTTTAAGTATTGGAGAAGATAAATTATGAATATTGCATTTTTTTTAACACCTAAGAATGAAGTGATATACGAATATTTAGATGCAACTATGAGACAAGTTATAGAAAGAATGGAGCATCATGGATATACAGCTATACCATTAATAAATAAAGAAGGTAAATATGTTGGAACATTAACAGAAGGAGATTTGCTTTGGAAGCTTAAAAATACTCCAGATTTAAATTTTAGAAATACGGAAAATGTTAAAATAATTGATATACCTAGAAAGAGAAAACATAAGAGCGTTTCAATAAATGCTGATGTAGAAAGTTTAATTTCTTTAGCAACAACTCAAAATTTTGTGCCTGTAGTTGATGACGAAGGCATTTTTATAGGCATAATAAAGAGAAGTGATATAATAAATTATTGTTATAGTGAAATGGTTAAGAAAAATATAATTTAACTTAGAAACAGAAGGTAGAAGGAGGAAGAGTATGATAATTGTTATTTCTCCTGCAAAAACTTTAGATTTTGAAGCACAAAATAGTAACTTACCAATGAGTGAGCCTAGGTTTTTAGATAAGTCGCAGGAAATAATAAATGAAATTGTAAATTATGATAGTTATTCTTTAGAAAAGCTTATGAAAATAAGTACAAAGTTAGCAGATTTAAATAGAGATAGATTCCAAAAATGGACTAAGAGCTTAGATACAGCAAAACAAGCCATTCTAGCTTTTAAAGGAGATGTCTATAGGGGGATGGATGTAGGTAGCTTATCAGATTCTGAACTTTTTTATGCTAATGAACATTTAAGAATATTATCAGGACTATATGGAGTTCTTAGACCTTTTGATGGTATTAATGAATATAGACTTGAGATGGGTACTAAGCTAAAAGTAAATGGATTAAAGGACTTGTACGAGTTTTGGGGAAGTACGTTAGAAGAAAGTCTAATTGAAGAATTAAAATCCCATAAAAATAAGACTATAATTAATTTAGCCTCAAATGAATACTTTATGTCTATTGAAGCATTAAGAAAAAGTGATAAGATAAATGTTATAACTCCTATATTTAAAGAATTAAGAGGAGATGAATATAAGATAATATCCTTTAATGCAAAAAAAGCCAGAGGCATTATGACTAGATATATAATACAAAATGAAATCGAAGATATAGAAGATATTAAAAAACTAGATATAGATGGATATTTATTTAATGAAGAAATGTCTACAGAAAAAGATCTAGTATTTATAAAAGAAAAATAAAAGATTGCCTTTTGGCAATCTTTTTTATGATTAAAATAATAAAATTTTCTATTAAAATATATTATTGTCAGAGAATTGTAAGAAGTTCTATTTAAAATACAAAGTATAGTAAGAAAAATTTTATGAGGTGATATAAAATGCGTATTTTAAAAACAGAAAATTTAGTGAAAATATATGGGCAAGAACCGAATATAGTTAAGGCTTTAGACAATGTAAGTATAGAAGTGGAAAATGGAGAATTTGTTGCTATTATAGGAACATCAGGTAGTGGTAAATCTACTTTATTAAATATGATTGGAGGATTAGATACACCAACAAGTGGAGAAACAATTATAAATGGGAAAAAGATTAGTAAAATGAAAGATGAAGAGCTTGCAGTATTTAGAAGAAGAAATATAGGTTTCATATTTCAAAATTATAATTTAGTACCAATATTAAATGTTTATGAAAACATAGTACTTCCCATAGAATTAGATGGAGTAAAAATAGATAAAGAATATGTGGATTCAATAATTAATACATTAGGACTAAGTGAAAAGCTAACTAATATGCCTAATAATTTATCTGGAGGACAACAACAAAGAGTTGCAATAGCAAGGGCATTAGCTACAAAGCCAAGTCTTATTTTAGCTGATGAACCAACAGGTAATCTTGATAGTAAAACTAGTATGGATGTTATAGGACTTTTAAAAACAACTAGTAAAAAGTTTAACCAAACAATGATTATGATAACTCATAATGAAGAAATTGCTCAGCTTGCAGATAGAATTATAAGAATTGAAGATGGAAGAGTTTATGTGAGGGGTGGTAGGTAATGAAGTTTGAAAATAATAATAAAGAGGTTATTAAAAAGATAATCAATGGTTCTTTAAAAACAAATAAAGTAAGGAATCTATTTGCAATAATTGCTATAGTATTAACAACTTTTATGATATCCTCAATTTTTAGTATAGGAATAAGCTTTGTTAAGAACTACAGAATAATGAATATTCGTTTAGCAGGGACAACAGCAAATATTTCATTATCAAATCCAACAGAAGAACAAATAAGTAAACTAAAAACATTAGATATATTTAAAAATACAGGATCACAGATAAATGTTGGGAAGGTAAGTTTAGATAGTTTAATTGAAAATAGAACAAATATAAGATTAGAATATCATGATAAAGATAACTATGAAAATCAATTAATACCTGCATTAGGTGATATAAAAGGAAATTATCCAACTAGTACAAATGATATTATGATATCAAGACTGGCATTAGACCTACTTGGGAAAAGTGATGCAAATGTTGGAGATAAAATAAGTATTCCATGTAAAATAAATAATGAAGTTATTAATGAAGAATTTACCATAAGTGGTATTTTTACTTCTTATGGATTAGTAGAAGACACAGGATATATTTACCTTTCTGAAAACTTTATTAAAGAAAATAATTTATCAATAGAAAATAATGGAATGTTTTTAATGACTGTAAAGAATCAGTATAAATATGCTTCAGAAGATATATTAAAGGAGAAAGTTAATCTTAATAATAATCAAAAATTTAATTATTCATATATAGTAGAGGACTCCTTAGACACTGTTATTAGTACTGCTATTTTAGTTTTAGTTATAGTTACATTTATAATTTTAAGTGGATATTTGTTAATTTATAATGTTTTATATATAGCAGTAACCAAAGAAATTAATTTTTATGGAAGATTAAAAACCTTAGGTGCATCTCCTAAACAAATAAAAAAGATAGTAAAAGGGCAAGCCCTAAGGCTTTCTATAATTGGAATTCCAATAGGATTAGTATTTGGAGCAATAGTTTCATTTGTAGTAATACCAGCATTTATGGGTATGTTTTCTTCAACAGCAATGCCTAGTGATGTATCATTTAATCCAGTAATATTTATTTTAGCAACACTATTTTCTTTAGTAACAGTATTAATAAGTTGTAGAAAACCGGCTAAAATAGCTAGTAGTATTTCACCAATTGAAGCTATGAGATATACAGGAAATACACCAAAAAAACAAAAGAAAAACAGAAATACAACTAATGGTGGAAAGCTCTATAAAATGGCTTGGTATAATGTTTTTAGAGATAAAAAAAGAGCTATATTAGTATTTTTATCATTATTTATGGGGATAATCACTTTCCTAAGCGTTAATACATTTGTTGATAGTATGAAGGTTGAAAATTATATAAATAGATATGTACCTAATGATTTTGCACTTCAAAATGCAGGCGCAATTGAAGGTAAAATGGGTAATGATATTTTAGATAATATTAATAATATGCCTGGAGTAGAAAGTATAGATACATTCAAATTAAGTACTCTTAGATTAACTATGAATGATGAAGTGTTATTACCTGCTTTAAAAGAAGTATATAATAGATTTGGATTAAGTGAGGATGAACTTAATAGTTTTATTAAGAATTCAAAGAGTAACCCAGAGTTAATGAATGCTAGTATAATTGGAATTAGTGATAGTACTATTGAAAAAATGTATATAGAAAATCCAGATAAATTTGATTTAGAAGCTTTTAAGAAAGGAAAGTTAATTCTTATAGATAACTGGTATTATGGAGATAATTATAAAGAAATAAAGGGTAAGCTTAAAATTACTAATCCAAATACTAATAAATCATTAGAATATAATACTGAAGTAGTTAAAGTAGATGTGAATATACCATCTGGGTTAGCAGCTCCATTAGGTATACCAACAATTTACATGAGTCAATCAGCTTTAGAAGATATAGATACGAATTATTCAAATTATCTTTCTTATATAAATGTAGAAGAAAAGTATGAACCTAAAATTAAAGCTGCTTTAGAAAGTATAGCAAAGAGTCAAGGATTATATTTAGAATCTAAAACTACTAAAACTGAAGAGTTTAATAAGGCAGCAATAGTGGAAAGAATTCTTGGTGGTGGAGTATCACTGATTTTAATATTAATAGGTATATTAAATTTTGTTAATGTTATGATAACAGGAATTAATATGAGATTAAAAGAACTTGCTATAATGGAAAGTATAGGTATGACTAAGAAACAAATTAAGAAGATGCTTGTCTTTGAAGGGGTATACTATTCAGGAATAACAACAGTATTAATTTGTACTTTAGGAACTGGTATTATATTTGGAGTATCAGCTTTAGTTCATAATATGGCAGACTATGCAGTATTCTCATTTCCAACAGGTCCACTTATATTTTTGATAATTGTAATATTTATTATATGTTTAATAACTCCATCAGTAGTTTTTAAAGCATGTTCAAAACAAAGTGTAACAGATAGAATTAGAGAAATAAAAGAATAGAATAAATGTGGTAAGTTAGCATAGCTTGCCACATTTTGATATAATAAAAATGGTGATAGAAATGGTGAGAATTTTAATAATTGAAGATGATAAGGCACTTAACAGGGGAGTATCCTTTGCACTAAAAAATGAAGGATATGAGACTGTATCTGCTTATAATAAAGAAGAAGGAAAACAAATAATATTAAATAATAGAATAGATTTTTTACTTTTAGATATAAACTTACCAGATGGAAATGGATTAGATTTATGTAAGGAAATTAGAGAACATGTGAATTTTCCTATAGTATTTTTTACTGCAAATGATACAGAAGAGGATATGGTAAAGGGATTTGAATCTGGTTGTGATGACTATATAGCCAAGCCATTTTCAATAGAATTATTAAAATATAAAGTAAATGCCATTTTAAAAAGAAAGAGTAATAATCAAAATATTTTTGAATATAAAGATTTAAAAATAGATTTTGATAAGATGTTAGTTTGGATAAATGATAATAGCATTAATTTAACAGCAACAGAATACAAGTTATTAGAGATATTTGTTAAAAATAAAGGTAAAGTTGTAACTAAGGAAATTCTTTTAGAAAAACTTTGGGATAACAATGGAAACTTTGTTGATGAAAATACATTAAGTGTGAATGTAGGAAGGCTTAGAAGGAAAATTGAAGAAGATCCTAAAAATCCACAATATATAGAAACTGTATTTGGTATTGGATATATTTTTGGAGAGTAATTTTATGAAAATTAAACTTGATAAGGTAAACAATATATTAAGTGGTACTAGTATATTATTAGCAATTATATTTAATATTTACATATATTTGATGGTAGAAAGTAAGAGAGTATTTTTTATAACTTTAATATTTTCATTATTAATTATTTCTATATTTTTTGTTTATAAAATAATTTATAAAAAGCATATGGAGAATATATTTATACAACTATCTGATATGCTAGGAACTATTATAGATATGAAGGACGAAGAAGTATTTTCAACTATAGAGGATACATTGTTTTCTAAGCTTCAATATCAAACTATAAAACTTACTAATATATTAAAGGAAAAAAATAATCAGATTGAAATTGAAAAAAATGAAATTAAGTCATTAATTTCAGATATTGCTCATCAACTAAAAACACCTTTAACTAATTTAAAAATATATGGAGAACTTCTTAATGATGAAAGCTTAAATAGTGAAGAAAGAAAAGAGTTCATTGATATAATTGCTTTGTCTTTAGATAGGCTTGCTTTTTTAGTAGAAAGTATGATTAAAATGTCTAGGTTAGAGAGTGGAGTAATAAATTTAAGAACAGAAATTAATGATTTAAATGATACAGTGATACTAGCAATAAGCCAAGTGCAAAAAAAAGCACGAGAAAAAAATATAAACATTGAACTAATTCAAAAAGATAAAATTAAAATTCTACATGATAAAAATTGGATTACAGAGGCTATTCTTAATATTTTAGAAAATGGAGTAAAATATACTCAGGTAAATGGAGAAATAAAAATAACAATACAAAGCTATGAAATTTTTGTAAGAATAGATATTGAAGATAACGGTATTGGAATAAAAGAAGAAGAAATACCAAAAATTTTTATGAGATTTTATAGAGGAAATAATGTAGGCAATACTGAAGGGATAGGTATAGGTCTATATTTAACAAGGATTATAATATCTAAGCATGGTGGATATATACAGGTTACATCTGGTAAAAGAGGAACTAAGTTTTCAATATTTTTACCTAATAACTATTTTAACAATAAATAATACCAAAATAGTAATCTATATAGGATTAATACTGATAAAAAAGTTAATGTCCATAAAGGGTTGTAATCAATATCATATTAAATTAAAATTATAATAGTACACAACATAATTTAAGGAGTGAAATACATGGAGAATCAAAACTTAGAAGGAACTATGGGTGACTTATTAAAAGATTTTGACGTTAAGAGAATAAGAACCGGAGATATATTAGATGGTGAAGTAATAGATGTTAATGATAAAGAAGTTATGGTTAATATTAATTATGCCTTTGATGGAGTTATAGAAAAAAGTGAATTAACTAACATGGATAAGGATCCTAGAGAAATTGTAAATGTGGGAGATAAAATTAAAGTTTATGTTTTATCACCAAATGATGGAGAAGGATATGTTCAATTATCAAGAGTAAAGGCTTTAGAAATAACTGAAAGAGAAGATATTAAAAATGCTTTCGATAATGAAGAAATAATAAAAGTTTATGTTAAGGAAGAAGTTAAAGGTGGATTAGTAGCTTATTATGGAAATATAAGAGTATTTATTCCTGCATCTTTAGCATCAAGAGATAGAATAAATCTTTCTGATTTAATAGGAAAAGAAATAGAAGTAAAAATAATTGAATTAGACTTCAAATCAAGAAAAATAGTTGCTTCAAGAAGAGTAATTGAAGATGAAATATTCCAAAATAATAAAAAGGAATTATGGAAATCAATTAAGTCTGGTGAAAAGAGAAGTGGAGTAGTTAAAAAGATAATTAAAGCTGGTGCAATAGTTGATATTGGAGGCTTAACAGGCTTAATTCACCTAAGTGATTTATCATGGGGAAGAGTTAATAGAGCAGAAGATGTTGTTAAAGAAGGCGACAAGGTAGAAGTTTTCGTTGGAGAAATTGATGCTAAAAATGAAAGAGTATCTTTAATCTTAAAAGATATAAATGAAGATCCATGGACTAAAAATGGAGAAAGCCTAAAAGTAGGAGATGTTTTAGAAGGAAAGGTAGTTAACTTATTAAAGTTTGGAGCATTTGTAGAATTATTCCCTGGAGTTGAAGGACTAGTTCATATAAATGAAATTACAGACGAAAACATAGCTAAACCTTCAGAGGTTTTAAAATTAGGACAAAAAGTAAAAGTTAAAGTATTGGATGTTAATAAAGAAAATAAGAGAATTTCTTTAACTATAAAGGATGCAGAAGAAAAATCTAAGGAATACTTACAATACAATGATAATGATGAAGGAGTATCCTTAGGAGATTTATTTAAAGGATTATTTTAATAATTAAATAAATAAGAATGGAGCTGTTTTACATAACAGCTCCAATAAAAATACTTTTTAAAACTCCTTAAGGAGTTTTTTTTCTTTAATTTTAAATTTTTCATTATTCATTTTACATTGTGCGTCAGCACATTAGTGACATTTATCACATGGATCAAATTTTCCACTTTGCTCTATTGTTCCTTCTAAAATAGTTTTACTTTTAGATAAAGTAGGACAACTTTTGGTAGTATGATAACTTTTTCCATTTGGTGTCCAATAAACTGTTCCAGAATTAGAAGTGGTACTTGCATTATTATTAACAGGGGCATTATTACTAGTAGAATTACCACTAGTTGCATTACTATTATCTGTACTATTGCTACTAGAGTTAGAACTATTTGATGAGTTGTTTAGTCCTAAACTTTCATTGTATTCATCGGGATTTATATTATCAAACTCATCTTTAATTACATTGCCATTGATTGTGTAAGTATAACTATAATGACTTGGTATTTGAGTACTTGTATTTGGATAAGTTATTATTGCAACAAAGTCTGTACAACCACCAGCATCTCTTATAACCTTTTCCATATAAGCTTGGTCACCATGTCTATTAAGGGTACTATTTTGTGGAGTTATATTATATGCATTGGAAACTCCACCAAGGGAATCTGCTATAACATGTCCCTCATCTAAGTTCTTACTTTCAACTCCAGGTACCTTTGCTTCATCTGAATAATACCTTCCATTTGAATTAACAGGCTCCGTTGAATCATCTTGTAAGATAATTTCCTTAGCTATTACTTTAACTAGTTGTCCATACTCATTGGTGAAAGCATAATATTCTCTATCACCAAATCCTATATCCACTACAACATTAGGTTCTCTGTGTCCAGATAAATCTCCACCATAAACTTCAATTAATCTATATCCTGCAAATATATCTTCTTGTTCATTAGTTGAAGTTTGTTTAGATTCATCATCCTTGGAATATTCTTCAGTTTTTGTATTTTCCTCAAGCTTAGTATCTTCTTTAGTTTTAGTTTCTTCTTCAGTTTTATTCTCTTCCTTAGTTTCAATTACTTCATCTTTACTTTGGCTTGCTAGTTTTTGCTGATTGCCTGTATTTACATTTGTTGGCATAATAATAGCACTGACTATAAAAGTAAAGAATAGAATTCCAAATAAAGCAGAATAATATTTAAAGCCTTTTATTTTAAATTTCTTGTTTAAGTAAATTGTTAGTACTGGTGCAATAATTAAGCCTATAGCAGCTAAAAGTGGTGAATCTAAGGCAGCTGCTAAAAATAATATACTTAGATAAAGAACTATTGAACCTATAATAATATGAAGGTTTGGCCTAAATTTTTTCATTTGTTATAAATCCCCCTTAAATTTTTATTTACTATAATATTTTATCACATATTATCGGTTTATGTTATAAATTGGAGGTTTATAGTTTATTTAAAGGGTTACTAATATTAGCACATATAATAAAAGTTATATTAAATTCAAGTAACTAATAATAGAGTAATATAATTACTTAATAGATAAAAAAAATGACTGTGTACTATTATTTGGTACCACAGTCATATATTATAATTCTAGCCTTCAAAATCGGAAATGTTAGATTTACACTTTTTCTATTTTAAGCATATTAGTACCACCAGTAGTTGCACTTGGCATTCCAGCAGCAACTATAATATCATCACCTTTTTCTGCAAAAGATAAATTAGTTGCAACCTTCTTTGCTTCACTTAATATCTCATCGGTAGTTGTAAATACATCACATTTTGCTGGGCATATACCAAAGTTAAGATTTAATCCTCTTCTAACTTCATCATATGGAGTTATAGCAATTATTTGGCACTTTGGTCTATATTTTGATATAAGCTTTGCTGTAGCACCACTATTAGTTGCTGCAACAACAGCTTTTGCATGTAATAGATTGGAACTTCTACATGCAGAATAGCTAATAGCTTCAGAGAAAGAAGATAAAGAAGGTTCCTTTAATCTCTTATTTAAATAGTTATAATCTAAATTTGCCTCAGTTTCTATTGCAATTTTAGACATCATTTCTGCAGCATCTATTGGATAATTACCACTTGCACTTTCTCCACTAAGCATTATTGCATCTGTTCCATCAAAAATAGCATTACAAATATCACAAGCTTCAGCTCTAGTTGGAAGAGAATTTCTTATCATTGAATCTAGCATTTGAGTTGCTGTAATAACTATTTTACCAGCTTCATTACATTTTCTAATTATGTTTTTTTGAATTATAGGAACCTTTTGAATTGGTATTTCAACTCCCATATCTCCTCTGGCGACCATAATACCGTCAGAAGCCTCTATAATTTCATCTATGTTATCAACACCTTCTTGGTTTTCAATCTTTGCTATAATTTGAATATAATCTCCATTGTGAGCTTTTAAGACAGCTCTTACATCTTCTATGTCTGAAGCTTTTCTAATAAAGGAAGCAGCAACAAAATCTATTTTATTTTCGCATCCGAAAATTAAGTCTTCTTTATCCTTTTCAGTTATTGAAGGAAGATTAATTTTTACATTAGGAACATTTACACCTTTATGGTTTTTTATAGTTCCACCTACTGTAACTATACATTTAATTTCTTTACCAATTACTTCTTTAATTTTAAATCTTAGTAATCCATCATCTACTAAAATTTCTCCACCTACTTTAACGTCCTTATATAAGTCTCTATAAGAAACTGTACATTTTTTATTATCTCCTAATATTTCATCATCACAAATAAAGGAAAACTCATTACCCTCAAATAGCTCAACACCATCATTTACAAAATTATGAGTTCTAATTTTAGGACCTTTAATGTCAAGAATTATGGCAGTAGGAGAGTTTAATTCTTCTCGTACCTTTTTTATAAGTTCTATTTTTTCCTTATGGGTTTCATGAGTTCCATGAGAAAAATTCAATCTTGCTGCACTCATACCTATTTGAATAAATTTTCTTAAAATATCTTCCTTATCACTTGCAGGACCAATTGTAAAAATCATTTTTGTTTTTTGCATAACATCACCTCAAAACATAAAATTTGTGAAAATTCTGAATAAGTATAATAAAAAAATATAATTTAAGTATCATATATACTATGATATACTTTATTTATAATATCATTCTAACATAATTTAGCAGTAAAGGAGATAATAAAATGAATATTTTACAAAATTTAGAACCTAAAAAGGTTTTTCAATATTTCGAAGAAATTTCACAAATACCAAGAGGATCAGGAAATGAAAAGGCTATAAGTGATTATTTAGTAAGTGTAGCCAAGAAGCTTAATTTAGAAGTATATCAAGATGAAGCATTAAATGTAATAATTAAAAAGCCAGGAACAAAAGGCTATGAGAATTCACCAACTGTAATTCTTCAAGGTCATATGGATATGGTTTGTGAAAAGAATAAAGGAACAGAACATGATTTTGAAAAGGATCCAATAAAATTAAGAGTTGTAGATGATATGGTTTATGCAACTGATACTACTTTAGGATCAGATAATGGTATTGCAGTAGCGTATTCATTAGCTATATTAGACTCTACAGATATTCCACATCCACCACTAGAAGTATTAATAACAACAGATGAAGAAACTGGAATGACAGGAGCTATGGCAGTTTCAAAAGAACATATTACAGGAAAAATTCTTTTAAATATAGATAATGAGGAAGAAGGACATTTATTAGTAAGCTGTGCTGGTGGAGTAAGAAGTAAGCATATATTAAAGGTTAATTTAGAAGAAATAGGTTATTACAATAACTTCTTACATATTGCTATAAGAGGACTAAAGGGTGGTCACTCAGGCATGGAAATTAATAAGGAAAGAGGAAACTCAAATAAAATAATGGGTAGAATTTTAAAATCCTTATTACCTGTAGATTATAAATTAGCATCAGTTCATGGTGGATCTAAGAATAATGCTATTCCAAGAGAAGCAGATGCTATAATAGCTTTAAAATCACAAGATGTAGAAAAGGCAAAGGAAATAATTAATTCATGGAATGCAATTTTAGTAAATGAATTAAAAACTCAAGATCCAGGAGTTAATGTTTCTATAATAGAAAATACTGAAAAAGTAGAAAAACTATTTACAAGAGTTGATACTGAAAAAGCAGTAAACCTATTATACTTAATTCCAAATGGAATAAATACAAATAGTGTTGAAATAGAAGATTTAGTTGAAAGTTCTACTAATTTAGGAGTAGTAACAACTAATGGAGATGTTGTTGAATTCGATAGTGCAATAAGAAGTTCAGTTGCATCATTAAAGGATGAAATAGTTTTAAGAAGTAAGACTATAGGAGAATTACTTGGTGCAGAATTTGAAACTACTGCTGGATATCCAGAATGGCAATATGATAGTGAATCAAAAGTAAGAGGATTATGCCAAGATGTTTATAAGAGAATGTATGGAAAAGATGCTAAGATAGTAGCAATTCATGCAGGAGTTGAATGTGGATTATTTAATGAAAAGCTAGGAAAACTTGATATGATAAGTTTTGGACCAGATCTTTTTGATGTTCATACTCCACAAGAACATATGAGTATTCCATCAGTTAAAAATGTTTGGGAATACTTATTAGAAGTACTAAAGGAATTAAAATAATTGTATAAATAGAGAAAGCTGGCTATAGTTTTATAGACCAGCTTTTTCTTTAATTAATAATGCATAATGCGTAATGCATAATTAAGGAATAAACTCCAAAGGAGTTTATAAATTTTATAATTCAGCTTATCTGAATTATTACAACAATTATGCATTATCAATTATGCATTACGCATTGTTAAAAGTTCCGTGTTTTAAATAAAATAATTGTTTTACATAATGAATATTAATAAGATAGCTAGAATATATATGAACTATGGATAGAGGAGGATGATAAAAATGAAGTACACAAAATATCAATACAAAAAGAAAAATAATGGTATTAAACTTTTAACTTCTTTATTAATGACAACACTATCTGCAATAGCTATAGGTGTGCTTGCTGCATGGTTGTTACTTAAAGTAGTTCCTAATATGGGTGGATTAAAGGACGTTAATGGAAATCCTAAGGTGGAAGAAAGTAATAATACTGAGAATTCCTCAACTGAAGAAATAGAAACCTTTAGTTTAATTCAATGTGGATATTTTTCTAAGGAGGAAAATGCTAAACAGGTTTTAGATAAAATAAGTAGTGACTTTAATTCTTTTATAGTTAAGGATGCAGAAGGGAAATATAGAGTGCTTGCTGGAATTACAACAGAAGAAAATAGTAATGCTCTTATGGAAGCTCTAAAATCAAAGGGAATAGATAATATTAAGGTAAAATTAGAATTAAATAAGAGTGATAAGGTGGAAAATCAACTTAGTGCCATTACAGTAGGGTATTTAGAAATATTAAATACAGTAGAAAAAGAAGAAGTGAAAGAAGTTAATACTAGTGATTTTAAAACTTGGATTAATAATTTAGAGGAAATTTCTAGTGGAGATAAAGTTGATATATTAAAGGAATATAAAGAACATATTAAAGTATTACCAGAGGCTATAAATAAGAATAATATTGTAGAAGAATTAGAGTATATATATTCAATATTAAGTAAGATATAAAGATAAAAAAACCTGTTTGGAATATTATTACAAAACTCTTAAAAATAAATAAAATTTAAATAAAGAAAGACAAAGTTACTTGTTTCAACTCTTATATAATGATAAACTATATTAGATATAAGATAGAGGCAACTATCTTTGTCTTTATTTAGTTTTAAACCATGCTGTTTTTTCAATAATATAAAAATAGGATGTGATAGGTTTGAAATATGTTTTAGCATCAGCATCAGAAAGAAGACAAGAACTATTACATAGAATAATTAGTGATTTTGAAATTGAAGTTAGTAACTTTGATGAAGATTCTGTTTTATTTAATGGAAATGTAGAAGAATATGTTGTTAATTTGGCTAAAGGAAAAGCAATTAGTACAAAGGAAAGCCTTCAAGATAATTCTATAATTATTGCTGGAGATACTGTAGTTGTATTAAATGGTAAGATTCTAGGAAAGCCAAAAAATGAAGAAGATGCATATAGAATGTTAAGAGAATTAAGTGGTAAAACTCATAGGGTTTATTCCGGTATAGTTGTTATTAATATGTATAATAATAAGATTGAAGAATCTGCTATATATACCGAAGTAAAAATGAGTGATTTGACAGACAAAGAAATATTTGATTACATAAAAACTGGTGAGCCGCTTGATAAAGCAGGTGCCTATGGAATACAAGGTTATGGAGGCATTTTTGTTGAAGAAATTAAGGGGTGTTTTTATAATGTAGTTGGATTACCATTAAATCTTCTAAATAAAATGCTAAATAGGGTTAAATAATAGAGTTTTAGGGTATATTTATAAATAAAGTTATTATTTTTAGGAGTTTATTTATGAATAATAGTATAAAAATTATAGATATACCAGAAGAAGAAAGACCTGTTGAAAAGTTATTAATAAACGGGCCAGAATCTTTAAGTAACCCAGAACTTCTTGCAGTAATTTTAAGGACAGGAACTAGAGGAGAAAATATAATTTCTTTAAGTACTAGAATTATATCAGAATTTAATGGACTGGATGGTTTATTAGATGCTGGAATAAATGAAATTACAAGCATAAGGGGAGTTAAAAACATAAAGGCAAGTCAAATTATGGCCATAGGAGAGCTTGTTAGAAGAATTAATAAGTTAAATGTACTTAGATCAGGAAAGATTATTTCTTCTCCAAGTGATATAGCAAGCCATGTAATGAAGGAAATGGTAGTTTTAAAACAAGAAGTTTTAAAACTAATAATGTTAGATACTAAAAATAATATAATAGGAATAAAAGATTTATTTAAAGGAAGTTTAAATACATCAATTGTACATCCTAGAGAAATTTTTAAAGAAGCTATAAAAAAGAGTAGTTCAAGTATAATAATTTGTCATAACCATCCTTCAGGAGATCCTACGCCAAGTAAAGAGGACATAAACATAACTATTAGATTAAAAGAATGTAGTAAAATAATTGGTATTGATTTATTAGACCATTTAATAATTGGTAAAGATCAGTATGTGAGTTTAAAAGAAAAAGGAATAATATAGCGAAAGGGGAATTCATATGGGATTTTTCAGTAGTAATAAGGATATGGGAATAGATTTAGGAACAGCTAATACACTTGTTTTTGTAAAGGGCAAGGGTATAGTATTAAGCGAACCTTCAGTTGTAGCTATTAATAGTACAACAAGAAGACCACTTGCAGTAGGTACAGAGGCTAAGCTTATGATAGGGAGAACTCCTGGTAACATAGTAGCAATTAGACCACTAAAAGATGGAGTTATAGCTGATTTTGACGTAGCACAAACTATGTTAAAGAAATTAATTGAAAAAGTAACTAGTAAGAGTGCTTTTACTAGTCCTAGAATAATAGTTTGTTATCCATCAGGAGTAACAGAAGTTGAAAGAAGAGCAATTGAAGAAGCAGCAAAATTTGCTGGAGCTAGAGATGTTGTATTAATGGAAGAACCTATGGCAGCTGCTATTGGAGCAGGACTTCCAGTAGGAGAACCTACAGGTAGCATGATAGTTGATATCGGAGGAGGTACAACAGAAGTTGCTATAATATCTTTAGGTGGAATAGTTACTAGTAAGTCTTTAAGAGTTGCTGGAGACGAATTAGACCAAGCAATCATAGCGTATATCAAAAAAGAATTCAACTTAATGATAGGTGAAAGAACAGCTGAGCAAATTAAAATGGAATTAGGATCAGCTTATAAGATTGATGATGAAGAAAGAGAAATGGACATAAAGGGAAGAGACCTTATTACAGGACTTCCTAAGCCAGTAGTTGTTACTGAAACTCAAATAAGAGAAGCTTTAAAGGAACCTGTTTATGCTATCATAGAATCAATAAAAACAACATTAGAAAAGACACCACCTGAATTAGCAGCAGATATAATGGAAAAAGGAATAATGTTAGCTGGTGGAGGAGCATTACTTAGAGGGTTAGATGCACTTATAAACCATGAAACAAATATGCCTGTTCATATAGCAGAAGCACCACTTGATTGTGTTGTATTAGGTGCGGGTAAAGCATTAGAAAACTTCGATGAGTTAAGTAAGACGCAAAGAGGTCAATAATGAAACGTCATAAGAATAAACTGGCAGCTACTGTAATAGTGCTGTCAGTTGCCTTTTTAGGTATAATTATTTATACAATGAATAATGAAAAAAAAGATGCTGTTTCAAGTGGTTTGGGTAGTACAATAAATCCTCTACAAAAGGTAGTTTATTCAATTGGTGATAGAGTAAAGAGTTCTTTAGATTTTTTCTTGAATTTTTCTAAGGTAAAAAATGAAAATAAGGAATTAAGCAAGGAGAATGTCGAACTTAAAAATAAGCTTTTAGAATACGATAAATTTAAAGAAGAAAATGATAGGTTAAGAGAAGTTCTAAACTTTAAGAATTCAAAAGATAATTATGAATATATAGGAACTGAAATAATTGGATATAGTGGAGAAAGCTTTTCTGATGGATATATAATAGATAAAGGTGAAAATGACGGGTTAAAAAAAGATATGGTAGTGATTTCAGACAAAGGCTTAGTGGGACAGGTTACCAGTACAGGGTCTAATTGGTCTATTGTAGAAAGTTTACTAAATGAAAACATAGCTGTATCAGTTATGGTTAATAGTACTAGGGAGACTACAGGAATATTAAAGGGATATATAACTCGTACTAATAAGGGATTAACAAAGGTAACTAATTTACCATTAGATTCTGAAATAAAAGAAGGGGATGTAATATTAACTTCAGGGCTTGGACAAATATATCCTAAGGAAATTAGAATTGGAGAGGTTATTTCTGTTGAGAGTGATGAAATAAAAGTTATGAAAACAGCAATAGTAAAACCTTATGTTGATTTTAATAAATTAGAAGAATTATTTGTTATTGTTCCAAAGGAAACTAGAGAAGTTAAATATGCTAATTAGAGGTAGAATATGAAAAAGTGGATTATAGTTTTAATTTCATTAGTACTTTTAATACTTGATAATTCCTTTATGCCTTTTTTAGCTATTAAAGGAGCCTTTCCAAGTTTACTTTTTGTCTTTTCAATAGCTTATTCTATTATATACGGAAAAAAAGAAGCTGTTTTTGTTGGAGTTATTTCAGGATTATTACAAGATATATATTTTTATGAAGGCTTTGGAGTAAATGCTTTAATTAACATGTTAATTTGCTTACTTGCAGCTGTTATAGGAGAAAATATATATAGAGAAAAGAAACTTATACCAACTATATCTATGATGTTTTTATATATGCTAAAAGTAATATCAATATTTTTAGTATTAAAAATGGCTGGAAAAACTATAAATATTGAAGTTGGTATATATTCATCAATATATAGTTCAATAATAATGTTTTTAGGATATGATTTTGTTTTAAGGCTTTATAATAAAAATTATAAAAAGAGATCATGGAGGTTTAGATGATAGTAAATAAACCCAAAAAGAAAAAGAAAATTTCTAGATATACTGTTTTAAATATAATAATGATAGCTCTTTTTACTACCTTTATTGCAAAGCTAGTTTATCTTCAAGTATATAAACATGAAGATTATAAAGAAAGAGCTGATATTAGTTCAACAAGACTTATTTCTGAAAATGCTCCTAGAGGGAAAATATACGATAGTGAAGGAAATGTTTTAGCAAGTAATATTCAAACTTATACCTTAACATATACTAAGCCTAATGATAAGAATGAAAATTTTTATGGAACTATGGATAAGGTATTTAATATACTTTCACAAAATGGGGAAAATTTTGAAGATGAATTAATGTTAAAAGTAGATAGTAGTGGTAAATTCTACTTTGATTTTAAAACAGATGATGAAAGTACAAAAAAAGTTGTTGAAATAAGATTTAAAAGAGATAGAGGTCTTAATGAAGAAATAGAGAGAGACCTATTTGGAAATCAAAAGACTGAATTTAATGATAAAGAAACAGAACAAGTTGATGAAGAATTATTAAAAATATCAGCAGAAGAAACCTTCTATAAATTAGTTAAGAGTTATAGTCTTCAAGAACTAGTAAATCCAGTGCCATCTAGAGAAGAGGGAGAGACAAATAAAGCTTATAATGCTAGAGTTGATGCTTATAATGATAAGTATAAAGAAATGTCTGGTAAGGAAATATTAGATGAACTTTTAGAAACATATTCAATTCAAGATGTAAGAAAATATGTTGTTGTAAAAGATGCTATTAAAATGCAAAGCTTTAATGGATATAGAGCTGTAACCATTGCATCTAATATAAAGAAAGATACTGCTTTTATTATGTATCAAAAATTAAATGATTTACCAGGTATTGATGTAAGTATAGAGCCTATTAGATTTTATCCATATAATAGCTTAGCTTCAGGAGTAATAGGATATTTATCTTCAATAGATTCATCTAAAGAAAATAATTATGAACTAAGAGGATATGATGTATCTTCGGATTTAATAGGAGTTGCTGGTATAGAGTCTGCTTTAGAAGATCAATTAAAAGGAACTAAAGGTGGAACTACAGTTAAAGTAAACTCTCAAGGAAGAGTTACAGAGGAGTTATTTAAATTAGATTCTTATCCAGGAAATAATGTACACTTAACTATTAATAAAGATGTTCAGTATGCTGCAGAACAAGCTATGCAAGATACTATGAATCGTATAAGGAGTAGTATAGCTCCAAATGCAACAAGAGGTGCAGCAGTAGCAATTGAAATTAAAACTGGTAAAATTATTGCTATGGTAAGTTATCCAGGATATGATCCAAATGTATTCTCTATTCCAGGAAAGCTAACTGATGAGTTATCTCGACAATACTTTAGTCCAGATATAGAAAGCTATGCCAAGGAATTTATACAAAGAACTGGTGCTACTGGAGGAATGGATTATTTATTCCCTATAAATGAAGAAACAGGTAAAAGAGAAGATAAGTTTGATACTTATCCTAAGCCTTTTTTCAATTATGCAACACAAGGGCTTCTTCCAGCTGGATCAACTTTTAAGCCTCTTACTGCCATTGCAGGATTAATGGAAGGGGTAGTTAATCAATATGAAGTTATGAATGATACCTCTGGTACATGGAGTAAAGAAGATTTGCCAGGAATGGTATTAAAGAACTTCCAAGGTACAGCAAATGGAGCAACTGATTTAAGAAAAGCTCTAGAAGTATCATCAAATTACTATTTTTATGAGTTAGGGTATAGATTATATAAAAATAGTGGAGGAGATGTAAGTGGTGGAAATATTGAAGCTTTAAATACTCTTGCTAAATATGCATGGAAGTTTGGACTTGGAGTAGAACCAAGTAAACAAAATTCTAAAACTATGTCTACAGGAATTCAAATTGAAGAGTCCTTTGGTCAAGTTTATAATTTTGAGTCATGGAAAAATCAAATAGTAAATACTCCTATGTATGAAATAGTAGATGCTTTAAAGGCAGGAAATTATTATAGTTATTCTTTTGTACCATTAAATATAGAAGATAGTGATAATGATTCAGACACTTTAAAAGAAGCGAAAAATGCTTTGAAAAATTATATGAAAGAAACTTTAGCAAAGGTAGGAACAGATGAAGAAGTATCTGACACTACTAAATACGCTGAAAGTTTAGTTCCATATATTAAGAAGGTAATGGATTTATCTGATGAATTTAAAGCTTCAGTAATTGAAACATCTAAAAGAAGAACTGTAGATATAGATGAAGAGGCTGGAACTATTTCAGATGCAATAGCTTATTACATTATAAGTAATGCGGGACTTCAGATTAAAACTCCAGGACAAATTATATCTAGTGCTATTGGGCAAGGTATGAATAACTTTACTCCTGTCCAAATTGCAAACTATGTTGCAACATTAGCTAATGGAGGAACTAGACGTAAGTTAACTCTTGTAGATAAAATTACATCACCAACAGGTGAAGTATTACAAGAATTTGAACCAGAAATAATTGATCAAATAGATATACCAGCAGAATACCTTCAAGCTGTTAAAGATGGAATGTACAGAGTTAATACAAGTCCCAATAATGGTACTGCATACCAAGCTTTTGGTAATTTCCCAATTAAGGTTGCAGGAAAAACGGGTACAGCTGACTTTAGTACAGATGAAAATTATAAGATTCAAGGAAGATTAGCTTATGGTAACTATATTAGTTTTGCACCTTTAGATGATCCGGAAATAGCTATATTTTCAACTATTTATGATGGCTTCAGAGGTAGTGAGGGTGCAACTATTCATAAGGCTATATATGAAGCTTATTTTAAAGAAAAGTTATTAGAATTAGATCCTTCTTATGGTTCTAAATCAGAGTCTTTTAGAAAATATGTATTGGAATCTCCACTAAAGGATAATAAGGATGATAGCATTAAATTAAGTAATTAATAAAATATAGTAATTAAAAGTAAAAAGCTGGGTTTTCTCAGCTTTTTACTTTTATAATAATATTGATTTTCTCCGATTTTTTTAATTTAATACAAAATTAGGTTGTTAAGTTGTAGATTATAATTGTATAATTATAAGTATCAGACATTTTTGATAATAAGTAAGTGTAATTGGTGGAGGGTGGCCAATGAAAGTACATAGTAAAATTGAAATAAGAGGTACTAAGGATGGTATCAATGCAACAATAGACATGGATAAGTTTAATAACTTTGATGATATGTTAGAAACCTTAATAAAAAAATTATCTGTTGGAAAGGGCTTCTATAAAGGAGCATCCCTTAAAATAGAGACAAATTTAAAGTTATTAAATGAAGAAGATGTATCAAGGTTAAAAGATGCTTTATTTGAAAAAATTCAAATTAAAGACTGTATTTTTGAAGATATTAAGAAATCAGAATCTAAAGATAAAAAAGAAAATAAAATATTTAATGGAATATATGAAGGAAAAACAAAGTTTATAAAGAAAACAATAAGAGGTGGACAACAAATTAAATATTATGGAAACATAGTAATTATTGGGGATATTAATAATGGAGCAGAGGTATATGCAGGAGGGAATATAATAGTTTTAGGAACTATTAGAGGACACGTGCATGCAGGAGTAGGTGGTAATAAGAAAGCTGTAATATCAGCATTTAATCTTCAACCAGAAATACTTCAAATAGCTGACATAGTTACTATTGCTCCAGAGGATGGTATTAAGCCATCTTATCCAGAGCTTGCAAAAATTAAAGATAATACTATTATAGTGGAACCGTATTTACCAAAGAAATATATATAGCGTTGGAGGGAGATAAAAAATGGGAATTTCTATAGTTATTACATCAGGTAAAGGTGGGGTTGGTAAAACAACAACTACAGCAAATATTGGAACAGCCTTAGCAGCTTTAAATAAAAGAGTTGTAGTTGTAGATGGAGATACAGGTCTTAGAAATTTAGATGTATTAATGGGCTTAGAAAATAGAATAGTCTATACAATTTCAGATGTTATAGAAAACAGATGTAGATTGAAACAAGCATTAATTAAAGACAAAAGATATCAAAATCTTTGTTTGCTGCCAACAGCTCAAACTAAGGACAAAGATGATATTAGACCTCAAGATATGTTAAAGATAGTAAATGAATTGAAAGAGGATTTCGATTATATATTAATAGATTGTCCAGCAGGTATTGAACAAGGCTTTGAAAATTCAGTAGTGGGTGCTGATAGAGCAATTGTAGTTGTTAACCCTGAAATAACTTCTGTTAGAGATGCAGATAGAGTTATTGGAAAATTAGATTCTAAAGGATTAGATGATCATTCAGTAATAATAAATAGATTAAATTATGAAATGACACAAAGAGGGGATATGCTTGATGTTCCTGATATAATTGAGACTTTATCAATAGAATTATTAGGAGTAGTTCCTGATGATAAAAACATTACTGTTTCAACAAATAAAGGGGAGCCTATAGTTTTAGATGACAAGTCAATTTCTGGCCAAGCATTTAGAAATATAGCAAGAAGAATAATGGGAGAAGAAGTACCTTTACTTGATTTAAAAACTGGTGGAGAAGGCTTTTTCGCATCAATTAAAAAATTATTTAAGCGTTAAGAGGGGGAGTTGAGAGGTGGATTTTTTTAAAAAGTTTTCAGGAAAGCCAACACCAAAAGAAGTTGCAAAAGATAGATTGAAATTAATATTAATACATGATAGAGGTGATTTACCTCATGAAACTCTTGATAAAATAAGATTAGAAATATTAGATGTACTATCTAAATATATAGAAATAGATATTGACGATGTTGAAATAGCTGTAAGCAAAAGTGAAAATTTAGAAGGTAATAGCCCAGCATTAGTTGCTAATATACCAATTAAAAATGTTAAAAACTAAAAATATAATACAATGCATAATGCGTAATGCACAAATATAATGCATAATGCGTAATGCATAATGCATAATTAAGGTGAAAACTCCTTAGGGAGTTTTTGAAATGAAAGAATAAAGCTTCTCTTTTGCATTTGTAAAATGGAAGTAATTAAAGAATTAAGGATTAAATTCCTTCTGGAATTTATAAATTTCATAACTCAGCTTGTCTGAGTTATTTCTTTAATTATGCATTACCAATTATGCATTATGCATTGCTAAAAGTGCATTGTTAGAAGGTCTATAATTAATCTAGTTCTATTTTGTAAATAGATTTAGAAATAGACCTTTCATTATTTCTGGAATAATTAGCTAATAATTAATTAATAAATTCTTAAATTTTATTAATTTGTAGATATATTATAGAGAAATAAAAGTTTTTTAGATATAATAAAATCTAGGTTAAAAAATGGAGGTGTATTGCAAAAAAATGATACCATTATCGCATTTTAAAATAGATTTTAAAAAGCTTAAAGAAATAGATAAACTATTGCTATTTTCCATGATAGCTTTAATGATATTTGGAATAATAAATATATACTTAGCAAGTGCAGCGGAATTTGGCACATTGTTTTTAAAGAGACAGTCAGTTTGGTTTGTAGTTTGTTTGGTTGCATTATATTTTGTTGTGGCCATTGATTATTCATTATTAAAATCTTATACTCCTTTATTTTATTGGGGATCAATACTGTTACTTATATTAACAATGTTTATAGGTACAGATATAAATGGAGCAAGAGGATGGATAAGGCTTGGGCCAGCATCCTTTCAGCCAGCAGAGTTAGCAAAGTTAGCTACAATAATGATGTTAGGTAAAACATTAGAAGATATGAATGGTACTATAAACGAATTAAAGAATTTTCTTCTTATGGCTTTTTATTCAATAGTTCCAGCCTTTTTTATAGTTATTCAACCTGATATGGGAATGACAATGGTTTTATTCTTTATGGTTATAGGAATATTTTTCATTGCTGGATTAGATATGAAGATAATTGGTGGTGGATTATTAACATTAGTTGTTGCAATAGTTATAGTTTGGAATTCAGGGTTAATACAAGATTACCAAAAAACTAGAATAACTTCCTTTATGAGTCCTGAATCAGATTCTTCAGAATCAGGCTATCAATTAAGGCAGTCCCTTATTAGTATAGGAAATGGTGGAGTATTGGGTTTACAAGGTAATGTTATAACTAAGGAAAATTCAGTAGGTTATGCAGCTCAATACGTACCTGAAGTACAAACGGACTTTATTTTTGCCAGCATAGCTGAACAATGGGGATTTATTGGAGCATGTTTCTTATTACTTCTATATGGTATATTGATTTCAAGAATGATAGCAATTGCAAGAACAGCAAAGGATCAATTTGGATCAATTATTTGTGTAGGATTAGTATCTTACTTCTTATTTGCATTGCTCCAAAATATCGGAATGACAATTGGTCTTATGCCAATAACAGGTATAACATTGCCTCTTATTAGTTATGGAGGAACTTCATTACTTACTACAGTTATTTCCATAGGATTAATTTTAAATGTTGGTATGAGAAGAAAGAAGATATACTTCTAAAGAATGAAGAATGTAAAATGAAGAATGTAGAATTGATGATGTAATTTGCACCAAATTACTAAAACATATATTTTTATATTATGTAAATTTTATTATGATTTGTTTAAGGCCCTTTGTTTAAAGACAAAGGGTTTTTCTATAAATAAAAATTATATATTATATATAGTCTGTTTAATTAATAGTCAGTAAATTGAACTGAACTGCCCCCTGTCAAGTAGATAGGGGGCAGTTCAAATTACTGGACTTTAAGTTATTATCTTAATCTAGCATTTATTTTAGAGATTAATAGCTTTTCATTAATAGGTTTATTGATAATATCATCAGCTCCCAAGTCTAAGGCTTCAGATAATATGTTTTGATTATATGAAGCTGTAATTGCAATAATTATTGAGTTTTCATTTAAGCTTTTTATTTTTTTTATTACATTAAGTCCAGATTCATCCTTTAAAACAATATCAACTAAATATATATCAAATATTTTATTAGAGTTAAATAACTCTATACCACTTTTGAATGAATAAATATTTTTTTTATTGTATTTTTGTAAAATATCTTTAATTTCTAATCTAGACAAAGCATTATCATCAAGAATAGCAATTTTTTTATCATTAAATATATCATTATTTGATAAGGATATAAATGTATTATCAATATATGATTCTAGTTCATAAATTAAGTTATTTTTAGAGATGTAGTTATCTGCACCTACATCAAATAATAATTTTGAGTTATCGTTAGAAGTAACTATACATATGGGTAAAGCCTCATTTTTATATTTAACTTCCTCTATAAAGTCATTTACCTTCATTCCAGATATGTTAGTAGCTGTTAATATTAAATCAATATCAATCTCATTAAGTATAATTAAAGCTTCTGTGTAAGTATCGCAACAGATATACTCAAAACCTTTTTTGGTTATAATTTCTTTAGCTATTTCATGTAAAAAAGTACTATTTTCTATATGTAAAATTTTATACACAAAGACACCTCCTAAATTTAAAGCATAATATAATTTTCGTATAAAACTTATTAGTTTTTAGAAAAAAAATAATTTTATAATAAAATTAAATTGTTTATATTTTATATAAACATAAATAATATAGATTTATTATACATTATTTGGGCTATCATATATGAAAATATAAATATTATTTTCTGGCTACTTGGAACTTATGAGGGGGCAAGGAATATACTATTTATTTACTTGTTTTTTATGGAATAAAACTGTTAGTAATTAAATATAAATACATTATTAAGAGTAGGGAGAGAGGTGTATGGTTAACAATTATAACGAGGCTTATAAGGAGTATTATGATAAAGTTAGGAAAAAAGTTAATGGTAAAGAAATTAAGGGTGATAATGGACTTATGACTAAAGAATATATATATCCTAATACGTCAAATGTAAGAAATTATACTTATGGAAAAGGGACTTATCAAAGTAACTCTAGTAAAAAGAAATATAAATATATAGATGGATTTATAATTAGGCTTATAATAACTTTTATGTTATTTTTAGTGGTCTTTACTTTAAAAGTACTTCCTAATAAAGAAGCAAAAGAGCTTTATGAAATATGTAAGTCATCTATTAATAGTGAATTTAATTACAAAGAATTATTATCTGGAGTAGAGAAACTTGGTTTTGATTATAGTGGTATTAAAAGCAATATAGAAGAAAAGTATAAAGAAGTTATAAATCAAATAACTAATATAAATTCAGAGGATATTAATAATGGATTAAATTTATAACAATAAAACTTTAGAAATAGAAGGTGGTTTTATAGATTTGTAGCAATTATTAGGGAGATATAAATGAATAGAGAAACAAAGAAGATTTTAGCAGAAATATTGCTAATATTAATTGTATGCAGCTATAACAAAATGGTTATATTTGCATTTATATGGGTGTTTTTACATGAGATAGCACATATATTAATAGCCTTTAAATATGGATGTAAATTTTATAATATAGGTTTCCATATATTTGGACTAAATGCAGAGCTTTCAGAAATTAATACACTAAAGGACAAAGAAAAGATAGCAGTATATATTGCAGGAGCTTTATTTAATGTAGTAGCTGCATTTATACTTTATTTAATTAGTTTTAAGTATAAAAATATTTTTATAGACACTGGCATTAGTTTAAACATAGGGTTAGCCTTTTTCAACCTGTTACCTGCTTATCCATTGGATGGATCGAGGATTTTAGAAATTCTTTTATCAAAGAGAATATTGTTTAAAAGAGCTCAAAGAATCATTAGTATAATTAGTTATGTTATAGCAGGTTCATTTATTGTTTCAGGCATTAGTATTTATATTTTTCTACATAGTTTAAATTTTAGTATAATTATAGGAGCTATAATTATAGTTTATATTACTAGAATGGAACAACATACATCAATGTATATAACAATGGGTAATATAGTTAAAAAAAGAAAAAAGCTTTTAAAAGATAATTATATTGAAAATAAGAGTATATCTGTTTATTACAAGCAAGGACTTGTTAGTGTATTAGCCTTGGTAGATAGAAATAAGTTTAATACCTTTTATATTTTAAATGATGATATGAAACTTATTTACATACTACATGAGGATGAATTAATAGAAGCTTTAAAAAGCTATGGAAATATGACTGTGGAAGAATATATAAAAGGGAAGATGTAAATTCCTGCTATTGAAAATATATAATTAATATAAAATGATGAAGGTAAAATATAAAATGGATATTGAAATTTTACTAAGAGTTTTTGAAATAATTAACATTAGTAATTTGTAACAAGTTATTTTGATAATTCTATGTTATGCATTATAAATACTTAATTAGGAGTTGTGATTGCAGCTCCTTTACCTTTACCAGCATATATGCTAGAATGTTAAAGATATATTGGCGCTATCGCTCAATGAAAAATGTAAAATTGATGATGAAACTCCTAAGGGAGTTTATTAAATAATGAAGAATTAAAAATGTAGAATGTAGTGAATGAATGTAGAATTAAAAATGTAGAATGTAGAATTAATGATGAAACTCCTTAAGGAGTTTCTAATATTTCATAATTCAGCTAGCTGAATTATAACAATAATTTTACATTTTACATTCTACATTTTACATTTAGATTACATTTTACATTCTACATTTAAATTGTTTTTGTAATTTGGAACAAATTACTTCAATAATTCTACATTCTTCATTCTACATTTTACATTTCATATAAGCGTGGCTTCTTTAAATTCTCGTTCTAGGAGGAATTATTATGAAAAAAATTACTGACCATATTCTATATAAGGTTGAGAAACCATCAAGATATGTTGGTGGAGAGTTAAATCAAGTAGTAAAAGATCCAAAAGATGTTGATATAAGATTTGCTTTTTGTTTCCCAGATGTATATGAAGTAGGAATGTCACATTTAGGAACAAGAATACTTTATCATACAATAAATCAAAGAAAAGATACATATTGTGAAAGAGTTTTTGCACCATGGCCGGATATGGAAGCGGAGCTTAGAAAAAATGAGATTCCATTAATGACCTTAGAAACTAAGGATCCACTTACAGCATTTGATATATTAGGATTTACACTTCAATATGAAATGAGTTATACAAATATATTAAATATGCTTGATATGGCAGGAATTACTTATAGAGCTTCAGAAAGAGGAGAAGATGAGCCAATAATTATGGCTGGTGGTCCTTGTGCATATAATCCAGAGCCCCTACATGACATAGTTGATTTCTTCGAAATAGGTGAAGGTGAAGAAATAATGAATGATGTCTTAGATGTATATAGAAAGTACAAGGGCAAAGGAAAGAAAAAGGATTTCTTAAGAGAAATATCTAAAATTCAAGGAGTATATGTTCCTTCATTATATGATGTTACTTATAATGAAGATGGAACTATAAAGGAATTTAAACCTAAATACGAAGATGTTCCAGCTAAGGTAAAGAAAAGAATAGTTAATAATTTTGATAAAGTAGATTTCCCGATAGATATGATAGTTCCATATTCTGAAATAGTGCACGATAGAGTAGTTTTAGAAACCTCAAGAGGATGTACTAATGGATGTAGATTCTGTCAAGCAGGGATGATTTATAGACCAGTTAGAGAAAAGACAACAAATACTTTGTTAGAGCAAGCTAAAAAGATGATTGAAGCTACAGGATATCAAGAAGTTTCATTAGCATCCTTAAGTATTTGTGATTATTCAGATATACAAAACCTTGTTAGTACTTTAATTTTAGAACATGGAGATAAAAATGTTGGTGTTGCTCTTCCATCTATTAGAGTAGATGCCTTTTCAGTTGATTTAATAAAAGAAATTCAAAAGGTTAGAAAAACAGGATTAACTTTTGCTCCAGAAGCTGGTTCTCAAAGAATGAGAGACATAATAAATAAAGGATTAACTGAAGAAAGAATATTAGAAGCAGCAAAAAATGCCTTTGAATCAGGTTGGAGCACAATTAAGCTTTACTTTATTCTAGGTCTTCCTTATGAAGAATTAGAGGATGCAGCTGGAATTGGAGAACTTGCTGAAAAAATGGCTGCTGTTTATTATGGAGTTCATAAAGATAAGAGAGCAAAAGGATTAAAGATAAATGTAAGTACATCAATACTTGTACCAAAACCATTTACACCATTCCAATGGGCACCAATGGCTAGACCAGAAGAGGTATGGAAGAAGATAGATGCAGTTAAGGGTGCTATAAAAACTAGAGCTATACACTATAACTATCACGAGCAAAAAACATCCTTTATGGAAGCTGTATTTGCAAGAGGAGATAGAAGAACTTGTGAATTATTAATAAAAGCCTTTGAAAAAGGTGCAAAGTTTGATGGATGGTCAGAGTACTTTAAGTATGATATATGGATGGAAGCTATGAAAGAATGTGGTATAGATGAAGATTTCTATGTTTATAGAGATAGAAATTACGACGAAATACTTCCTTGGGACTTTATAGATATTGGAGTTAATAGAAGATATTTAGAAGTTGAAAATGAAAAAGCAAAGAAAGCAGAACTTACTCAAAACTGTAGAAAAGGCTGTACAGGTTGTGGAGTAAATGTAAACTTTAAAGAAGGGAAGTGTTTTGAAGGTGCGTTATGTAATTAAGTTTACTAAAGAATCTAGTATTAAATTTATATCTCATTTGGATTTAATGAGAACAATCCAAAGGGTAATAAGAAGAGCAGATCTTCCAATGGAATATTCAAAGGGATTTAATCCTCATATGGCAATGTCAATAGCACAACCTTTATCTGTTGGAGTATACTCTGATGCTGAATATATGGATATAGTATTAGTTGAAGAATTAAGTGAAGATGAAATAATTAATAGATTAAATGAGAAAACTGCATCAGGAATTAAGTTCTTAACTGCTAAAAAAGTAGTTACTAAAGAAGGGGAAAAGAAAGTCCCTCAAACTATGGCTTTAGTAGATGCTGCTAGATTTACTATAAAGATGATATGTAAAGATTCCAATATAGTAGAAGAAAAAATGAAATCTTTAGAAAAAGAAAGTCAATGGACTACTATAAAGAAAAGTAAAAAAGGTGAAAAAGAAGTAAATCTAAAAACTATGATTAAAGAAATGAAATATTGGATAAATAATGATGAATTAATTATTAATATAGTAGTTTCATCTGGAAGTAGAGAGCACTTATCACCAGATTTAGTAGCACGCTATATAAAAAATAATATTCCTGAAATAGAAGAAGATGCATTTGTTGATATAAAGAGAGAAGAAATGTATGTATTAACTAATGAGAAATACATGCCAATATATAAATTTATTTAGGGAAGTGTATTTTATGAGAGAAATTTTCATTGAAAGAGATGAATTGCTTTTAAGAATTGCCATAAAAGAAAATGGAAAACTTGTTGATTGCTTCTTTGAAGAAATTTCTAAGGATCCTAAAATGGGAGAGATTTATAAGGGAAGAGTAAAAAATATAGTTCCTGCTATAAATTCAATTTTTGTAGATATTGGGTTAGAGAAAGAAGCTTATATGTATTATAGCAATGAGCTTAAGAATACTGGGATAAAAAAAGGTGACGAAATTTTAGTAGAAGTAATAAAAGAGCCTTTAAATAATAAGGGAGCTAAGGTAAGCAAAAATGTAAGTATTCCAGGTAGGTTTATGGTATTAACCCTAGGGGGAAGTGGAATTAGCTTTTCAAAGAGAATTAATAGTCCAGAAGAAAAGAGTAGGATTTTTAAAATTATAGATGAAATAGATGGTTATGGCATAACTATGAGAACTGAATCAGTAACTGCTTCAAGTAAGGAGTTATTAGAAGAAAAAACAAGACTATTACAAGAATTTGATATGCTTATAAATAAGCTAAGATATAGTCTTAATTTAGGTAAAGTATATGGAGAAAATATCATTTTAAATAAAGTGATTATAGATAACCTAGGAACTAAATGTAAAATAATTTCAAATGATGATGAAGATTTAAAAGAAATATCTTTAAATCTAAAATCTAATGAAGATATAATTATTGAAAAGTATCATAATAATATAAGTTTATTTGAGTATTATGGAATAGAAAAAGAAATATTAAAGCTTAGACACAAGAAGGTTGCTCTAAATTGTGGTGGAAATATAGTTATTGATAAAACAGAAGCTATGTATGTGATAGATGTAAATTCTTCTAAAAATACTAAGGGAAGAAGCTTTGATAAAACTATATTAGAAACTAATCTTGAAGCTGCTTATGAAATTGGAAGGCAAATTAGACTTAGAAATTTAGCTGGAATAATAGTTGTAGATTTTATAGACATGAGAGATTATTCACAAAAAGCTTTGGTTATGGATGCTTTAAAAAATTCTTTAAAGGCAGATAAGGGAAATGTTAAAGTATTTCCTTTTACAGAACTAGATTTAGTTCAAATTGCTAGAAAGAGAAGAGGAAAATCTATATATGAATACTTAGAAGAGGGTTGCAAGAGATGCCATAAGGAAGGCTTTGTTTTAAAGCTATCATATATAGAAAAACTAATTAAAAATGAAGTGATTAAAGCAGAAGAAGAAAATTCAATAAAGTCCTTTTATATCGAATTAGATAAAAATTATGAAGATATAGTTAGAGGGGATGAATTTTCATTTTTATCAAATATAAGCTCTTTAGATAATGAAATTTATTTGAATTTTGTAGATGGAATTGAGGGTTATAAAATTGAACCTTTAATATTTAATAGTCAAAAGGAAAATGTAAAAAATTATCTTGTGAAAGCTTATGAAAAATATGAATAAATTGCTTTACAATCTACATAATAGTGTGGTAAAATATCATTTGTTAAACCGCGCATAAGAGGTTTTTATATAAACAAAGTTTAGAGCTTTGTACCTCGGTTGGCGAAACCGTAATAAGAGGAGGTGTTTTTAATGTACGCAGTATTATCTACAGGAGGAAAACAATACAGAGTTCAAGAAGGAGACGTAATATTCGTTGAAAAACTTAACGCTGAAGTTGACTCAACAGTTGAATTAACAGAAGTATTAGCAGTTTCAAATGGTGATGCTTTAAAAGTTGGTACACCAGTTGTAGAAGGTGCTAAGGTTGTTGCTAAGGTTTTATCTCAAGGTAAAGCTAAGAAAATAACAGTTTTCAAGTATAAGGCAAAGAAGGACTACAGAAAGAAGACTGGTCATAGACAACCATACACTAAGTTAGTAATTGAAAAAATTGAAGCTTAATTATCATGATTGAGATTAAGATTTATGAAAAAGAAAATTTAAGACTTGGATTTAAGATAGAAGGTCATGCTTTATCTAAGGCTGAAATAGAGAAAAGTGGAGATGCATATGATTTAATTTGCAATTCAGTTTCTGTATTATCTCAAAGTGTTATAATAGGCATTGAAGAGGTATTAAAGCTTAAGGTTAAGTATAGTATCAATGATGGATTTTTACATATAAATTTATCAAATCTTAAAAAACAAGAAATAGAGAAGACTCAAGTATTACTTTTAACCTTTGAAAAAAGTATAGAAAGCTTGATGGAATCTCTTAAATTAACTTTTGGAAATAAGAAAGACAGTGAATATATAAGATTGTTGAAAGAGGAGGTGCAATAGTATGTTAATGATGAACCTTCAATTATTTGCCCACAAAAAAGGGGTAGGTAGCTCAAAGAACGGTAGAGATTCTGAATCAAAAAGATTAGGAGTTAAAGCTGCTGACGGAGAGTTCGTTTTAGCTGGTAACATTTTAGTTAGACAAAGAGGAACAAAGATCCATCCAGGAACTAATGTTGGTAAGGGTGGAGATGACACTCTATTTGCTAAAGAAGACGGCGTTGTTAGATTTGAAAGAATGGGTAGAGATAAGAAAAAAGTTAGCATTTACCCAGTAAATCTTGAAGAAATAGCAGAATAATATTATTTTCACAAAGCACCCTAGTTTAGGGTGCTTTATTTTATGAAAATATCAAATGTAAAAAATGGGCAATTGACAATGAATAAGCTTGCCCATTGTACACTGTCAATTGCCCATTTATGGGCTTGTGCCCAATGTAGAATGAAGAATGTAAAATGTAGAATTAAGGAGGAAACTCCTTTAGGAGTTTCAAAAATAAATATGTTTTATAAATTGATTTAAAATATATAAATAATTTTACATTTTGTTCCGTGTATTTATAATAGAAAAGATATTGTGACAACTGTTAAAACTAAATTATTACTTTAATTTAGTTTCTAATAACATAAGTAATAATTTTGTTATTTACACTTATGTTATAATAAACCTTAAGAAGATTGAAATAATAAGAATAAGGTTAAAATACTTTATGAAAGATAGGTGATTTTATGTTTATAGATAAGGCGAAAATATTTGTTAAGTCTGGAGACGGAGGAAACGGATGCGTATCCTTTAGAAGAGAAAAATACATTCCACTAGGTGGTCCTGATGGAGGAGATGGTGGAAAAGGCGGAAGCATTATATTTGAAATTGATCCAGGCCTAACTACACTTATAGACTTTAAATATAAAAAGAAGTTTGTAGCTGAAGCTGGTGGAAAAGGTGAAGGCTCTAAGTGTTATGGAAAAGACGGAGATGATTTACATATAAAAGTTCCAATGGGAACAATTATCAGAGATTTTGAAACTAATAAGATAATAGCAGATCTTTCTCATAAAGATGACACTTTTGTCATTGCAAGAGGAGGAAAAGGTGGAAAAGGAAATTGTAAGTTCTGTACACCTACTAGGCAAGCACCTCATTTTGCTGAACCTGGTATGCCAGGAGAAGAAAGATGGATTACATTAGAACTTAAGTTATTAGCTGATGTAGGTTTAGTAGGATTCCCAAATGTAGGTAAGTCAACATTTCTTTCAACAGTTACAGCTGCTAAACCAAAGATAGCAAACTATCACTTTACTACACTAAAACCAAATTTAGGTGTTGTTAAAGCAGAAGGAATGAATGCCTTTGTTATGGCGGATATTCCAGGAATAATAGAAGGAGCTGCTGAAGGTGTTGGGTTAGGTTTAGACTTCTTAAGACATATAGAAAGAACTAGACTATTAATACATGTAGTTGATATATCAGGAATTGAAGGAAGAGATCCATTTGATGATTTCCTTAAGATAAATGAAGAACTTAAGAAGTATTCAGTTAAGCTTTGGGATAGACCACAAATAGTTGTAGCTAATAAGGCTGATATGCTTTATGATGAAGAAGTTTATGAAGACTTTAAGAGAAAAGTAAATGAATTAGGCTTTGATAAGGTATATAAGATGTCAGCTGCTACTAAATCAGGAGTAGATACAATTATTAAGGAAGCAGGAAGAATGCTTACAGAAATTCCAATAACTGATTTAGAAATTAGTGAAGAAGAAAGATTCGTTCAAGAAGAAAAGAGATTTACTTATGATGTTTCTATTGAAGATGGAGAAGAAGGAAACAAAGTATATGTAGTTTATGGATCATTCGTAGATAGATTATTAAACTCAGTTAATATACATGATGCTGACTCCCTAAGATACTTCCATAAGGTTCTAAATAATAAGGGAGTATTTAATACACTTAGAGAAATGGGCATTGAAGATGGGGATATAGTAAGACTTAACGATTTCGAATTCGAATATCTATTATAATATTTAGGAGGACTAAGATGATAACAGGGAAACAAAGAGCTTATTTAAGAGGGCTTGCCAATAATATGGACCCAATATTCCAAATAGGTAAAAATGGAATAGAGGAAACTTTCTTAAATCAATTAGAAGAAGCTTTAGAAGCTAGAGAGTTAATTAAAATAAAGGTGCTTGAAAATAGTGGTTTAAATACAAGAGAAGCATCAAATGAAATATGTGAAAAAATTAATTGCGAAGGTATTCAAGCAATTGGTAGTAAAATAGTTTTATATAAAAAATCCTCAAAAAAACCAAAGATAGAATTACCTAGGTAATAATATGAGTAAAATTGGTATATTAGGAGGAACCTTTAATCCTATTCACTTAGCACATTTGTATATAGCATACGAGGCTAAGAGCCAATTAAACTTAGATAAAATAATATTTATGCCAGCAGGAAGCCCACCTCATAAGAAAGATAAAGAGGTATTAGAGGCTTCCTTAAGGTATAATATGGTTTGTGAAGCTATTAAAAGTTATGAGGATTTTGAAATAAGCAACTACGAAATTCATAAAACAGGATACAGTTATACTTATGAAACCTTAGAAAAGTTTAAATCAGAGAATAATGAATTATATTTCATTACAGGTGCTGATTGTCTTATGGATATTGAAAAGTGGAAAAAGCCAGAAGAAATATTTAAGCTTTCAAAGTTAGTAGTATTTAATAGACCTGGTTACAGTAAGAAAAACTTAATAATTCAAAAAGATAAAATTGAAATGAAGTTTAACACAAGTATAAAGTTTTTAGATATAATAGACTTAGAAATTTCATCCTCTATGATTAGGGAAAGAATAAGAGAAGGTAAAAGAGTTGATTTTTTCCTTTCTAAAGAGGTTTTAAATTTTATTAAAGAGAATAATATATATAATTATTGTAACAATATTAAGCTCTAATAAAAGTGATATTTAAGGAGAGAATTATGATTAGTACAGATGAAATGAAAGTCTACCTTAAAAATAACTTAATTGAGAATAGATATATTCATGTATTAGGTGTAGTTGACACAGCCATAAGATTAGCCAAAATTAATGGGGTAGATGAAAAAAAAGCAGAAATTGCTGCTTTAGCACATGATATTGCTAAAAACATGACAATTTATGAATTAAAAGAAATATTAGATAAAAATAATATAGAGCTATCTTATGATGAAGAAAAGAATCAAGAACTTTGGCATAGTATGGTTGGTCCTATAGTGGCTAAAGAAATTTTTAAAATCCAAGATGAAGAGATTTTAAGTGCTATGAGATGGCATACTACTGGTAAAGAAAATATGAGTAAATTAGATAAGGTAATCTATATGGCAGATATGATAGAACCAAATAGAAATTTTCCAGGTGTGGATAATCTAAGAAGAGAAACCTTTAAAGATTTAGATAATGGTGTTCTTCAAGGTTTGAATCATACTATAAAGTACTTGTTAAATAAGGGTGTTGCTATTGATATAAATAGTATTAAGGCAAGAAATTATTTATTGCTGCATAAGTAATTATTTAAAGGGGATTTAAAGATGGGTAATAGTAGGGAAGATGTTGGAAATAGAGAAAGAAGACCACTTACTAGAGAAGAAAGAATAAAAAGAAGAAAAGTAATAGAAGCTAAGAAGAGAAAAAGAAGACGAAAGAGAATATTATTTTCTATAATTACTCTTATATTTGTTTTAATATTTGCTGGAGCGATATATGCATATTCTTTTATTTCAGGCTTAAAAACTAATAAATTAGGAAATGGAATACCACCAGCATCTTCAAATGACTCAATTAATATCTTAGTTTTAGGTATGGATGTAGGAGATACTGATAATCAAGCTAATAAATCTATAAGAAGAAGTGATACCATAATGGTATTTAACTATAATCCTAATACTAAGAAGGTTCATTTAGTTTCTATACCAAGAGATACTATGATTGAAGTAGATGCATATTTAGATACAGGGGAATATCAAAGATATTGGAAAATTAATTCAGCATATGCTTTAGGCGGAGAAGAAGAAATAACTACTCATGTTGAATCATTATTAGATATAAATATTAATTATATTGTAGAAGTTGATTATAATGCCTTTAGAAGTGTTGTTGATGCACTTGGTGGAGTAGACATGACAATAGAGCAAGATATGTTTTATGATGATGAAGAACAAGATCTGCATATAAACTTTACTGCTGGAGAAACAGTTCATTTAGATGGGAGAAAAGCTGAAGAATTTTTTAGATGGAGACAAAATAATGATGGCTCAGGATTTGCAAATGGTGATTTAGACAGAATTAAAAATCAACAACTACTTATGAGTAAATTACTAGATAAGGCATTAAGCCCTAGCATAGTATTAAAGGCTCCAAATATACTTAAGGCTATTAGTGATAATGTTGATACTAATATTCCAGCAAATAAATTAATATCATTAGGACTAAAGGTATTAAGACTAAATTCCTCTGATATAGTTATGACAACACTTCAAGGAGTGCCAGAAAACATTTATGGTCAAGAATTCTTAGTATCTTATAAAGAAGATAATATGGATTTAATAAATTCTTTAAATGCTGATAATCCATCAGAAGCTGATAGTATAACATCTATAAAAAGAGGGGATTTAAGTATTTTAGTTTTAAACGGAACTAAAATAAATGGTTTAGCTTCTACTGCTAGAGATAAGCTTCAATCCTTAGGGTATACCGATATTGAAGTGGGGAATACTACTGCCATTTCTAAAAGTTTGATACAAACAGAAAATAAAGAATTAAAACAACTATTAAAAAGCGATATAGATATAGATAAGTTTGAGAAAATAAGCATGTCAGAATATAAGAAATATGACGCAGTAATACTATTAGGAGAAGACTACAATTTATTTAATTAAGAATGAAAAATGTAGAATGTAGAATTGATGATGAAACTCCTTAGGGAGTTTCTAAATTAAATTTATTTTTAGTAATTTGGAACAAATTACAACAATAATTCTACATTCTACATTTTAAATTTTACATTAATTGGGAGCTGTTTATGACAGCTCCTAAAATTTATTTTTTTAGTAATTTGGAACAAATTACATCAATAATTCTACATTCTACATTCTACATTTTACATTCAAACAGGAGGTAATTATGAGTACTATTAAAAAAGTAGTTCCTAAAGAGTACCAAGGAAGAAAAATAAGAGAATATTTAAAAGAAGAACTTGGTCTTTCTTCCAGGTTAATTAGGGGAGCTTCAATAGATAAGAGAATATTTGCTAATAATAAAGCTGTTAAAATGAATTATATTTTAAAGGGTAATGACAATATATTAATTAATTTAATGAAGGATGAAACACAAAACATAGATCCAGAAAATATTCCTATAGATATCATTTATGAAGATGAAGATATAATAGTAGTAAATAAGGAACCTAATATGGTAGTACATCCTACTAAAAGACATCAAAGTGGTACTTTAGCCAATGCTTTAATGTATTATTTTAAAGAAAGCAATCAAAAGTGCATAGTTAGATTAGTAAGTAGGCTAGATATGGATACTTCAGGGCTAATAATAATTGCTAAAAATCAGTATGCACATATGGAGCTATCTAAGGAAATGAGTTTAAATAATGTAGAAAAAAGGTATTTAGCTGTAGTACATGGTCATATGGAAAAGATGGAAGGAACTATAGACTTACCTATTTATAGACCAGAAGAAGAAGGTACCATAAGAAGAGTTATTGATGATAGAGGACAAAGAAGTATAACACATTATAAGGTTGTAGAAAGATTTAAAGATTCTGACTTAGTAGAGTGCTTGTTAGAAACAGGAAGAACACATCAAATTAGAGTTCATTTAAGTTCATTAGGTCACCCTATTTGGGGAGATACCCTATATGGATATGAAGAAGATAATGAAATAATAACAAGGCAAGCTCTTCACGCCTATGGATTAGATTTTAAATCTCCAAGAACAAAGAAACCTCTAATCTTAAGAGCAAGCTTACCTAAGGATATTGAAGCTTTAATTAATAAAATTAAATAACAAAAAAGGAGCTGGAGTTCCAGCTCTTTATCTACTAAATCTAGGACGTTTCCTTCTTATTCTTTTTCTTTTAATAGATATTAATACAACCCTTAATAATAAAAAGGTAACAAATATTATAATTAACGTATAAATTATATTACTTGGCTTCTTAGCAAAGTCTGAAAAATTTTCTTTTAACATAATTTCGTTATTATATTCTCTATTTCCTCCGCTTATTAAATCCATTGTAGAGATAGTTTCTCCAGCAATATTAATTTTAGCTTTAAATAATACATCATTTAACTTAATTTCTTTTTTACTTATATCGCTTTTATCATATTCAATTGTATATTTAGGTACTTCTTCAGTTTTAGATTTAGTATAATAAAAGTCGGTTTTAGCTAATAAAGGAAGAGTTATAGTATCATTAATTTTATAGCTATCTAATGATTGATTTTCACTAATTAATTTTACTGTTTCAAAATTATCAAAACCATAATCAAATAATGGACCTATATTAGTATAAAAACTATCCTTATCTGTAGCATTTATAAATGCTCCTATCATCATTTGATCACCTTTTACTGCAGCAGCAGTATAGGAGTGATTAGCCTCTGGTGTATATCCATTTTTTCCACAGTATGCATTAGAGTAAAAATAAGGACTATATTCATTAAATAGTTGATTTCTATTTGTTGCCCATTTTTCACTACCATCAGAAAAAGGTTGATTTACATATTTATAATATTCAGTTTTAGCAATTCTTACAAATTCATCATTATGAGCAGCAGCTTTCATTATAAGTGCTAGATCATAAGCTGTTGTTACATGTCCATCTTCATGAAGACCGCTAGGATTCTTAAAGTTTGTATTTAAAGCTCCAAGTTCCTTGGCTTTAGCATTCATAAGTTTAGCAAATTCTTCATTAGAACCAGCAACATATTCAGCCAATGCTTCTGCACAGTCATTTCCTGATTCAAGTAAAAGCCCAAGCATAAGCTCTTCAACAGTATATACTTCCCCTTTTTGAATACCAATTGCAGAGCCATCCACTAAAGGTGGATTTTCCCCTATAGTAACTTTATCTGTTAATTTTACCTTCTCAAGAACCACTAATGCTGTCATTACCTTCGTTGTTGAGGCTGGTTCGTATTGATTATGCTCATTTTTAGCATAAAGTATTTTACCAGTTCTTCCATCCATTAAAACTGCACCTTCTGAATAAACTGGAGGCAGTTCAGTAGCGCTAGCTTTAACTAAATTAAGACTAGAAAGAACACTGCTGAGCAATAAAGTGGATAGAAGAAATTTCTTAAATAAATTTTTCATAATAATTCTCCCACATTAACTATTTCATATAGACAAAAACATTTTATCAAAAAAATTATAGTTTTTCTATAATTTATAAATAATTAAATATAAAGAGATAAAATTTTAAGAATTAGTTAATAATTATAAGGAATAATTATTTAATTGGAGGAAAAAGTGAATAAAGGGGTAAAAAATATATTAAATATAAAAAATTGCATATTAATTATTTTAGCTTTATTTTGCCTTATTACATCTTTTTATTTGTATGGGAGAAATAAATCAAAGGTATTCAAAGATGAATATATGAAAAATATATTTGTAGAAGAAGTAAAAGAAAATAATTTAGAGGAAGAAGTCACTAATGTTAGTGGAAATAATGTAGTTATTCCTAATAAAAATAGAATACTTGTAGAAATTAAAGGTGAAGTTAAAAGGCCAGATGTATATGAAGTGGAAGAGGGAAGTATAATAAGGGATTTAATTAATATAGCGGGAGGATTAACAGAAAAAGCTAATATAAATAAAATAAACAGAGCAGAAAAGCTAAGGGATAATCAACTTATAGTTATTCCTGATAATGAAAGTATAATTAATGGAACTATAATAAATAGTGAAGGTAGTAGTTCAAATGATGGAATTATAAATATTAATTCTGCATCCTTAAGTGACTTGCAAAAAATAAATGGCATAGGTGCTGTTAAAGCTCAAAGTATAATAGATTATAGAGAAAAAAATGGTGGCTTTAAATCTATAGAGGATATTAAAAATGTTGATGGTATAGGAGAGAAAACTTTTGAAAAAATAAAGGATAAAATAAGTATTTGATGCAATTATACCCGCTGATTTTAATAAGGAGTTAGAAAAGGGAAATATTGCAGTAGCTATATTTTTAGCTGGGGCACTAATTGGAATCGCTATTATAGTATCACAAGTAGTAAAATAAATAGATATAATTTCCTTTAGTCTAGAAGGAGATACAGCTTATATTATAGTGACTTGGAGTTTGTGAGGTTACAAGGAATATAACAGGTATCTCTTTATTTTTTTGTAATATGACAGTTAAGTGTCAAGCCCTTTTAATGTAAGACCTTTAGTGTTATAATAAGATGAATTTAGGAAAAAATAAAAAAGATCAGTAAAAATGGATGCATCCTAAGGAGGATATTATGATTAAAAAAATATTAATAGCAATTTTAAGTGGAGTAACTATTGTATCTTTAGTAGCATGCAGTCCAACTTCTAAGAATGAAAAAAGTGAAAAAACAGTAGAAGAAAGTACTAACAGTAAGGAAAGTGAAAAACCTTTCATAGGCGAAGGAGTATGGGCGAATGATTACACTATAGAAGAGGTTTCTCAATTAAATGTAGAAATAACATCTAGAATTGAGGAAGCAGCTAACTTTTATGGATTAGAGTATACAAAAGAAGAAAAGATTAAAGATGAAAACAACCAAAGTGTAAATGATAAATACATTTATTTTGATAATTTAAATCCAGAACCAAACAGAATGGAAAGTATGTATTATGGTTTTAAAACATATGGTACGGATATGGCAAAGGGAAGCCTAAATATGAAAATAGGATTTAAATTAGATTTAGATCAAATT
>JAEXLD010000105.1 GCA_023445445.1 Bacillota bacterium | reverse complement strand
ACCTTTAGACCAGAATTTATTTCTCAATTACCAGAAGGACTAAAGATGATTTTTGCTTCAGGTATATCAACAGGAACCATTACTGCATTAATACTAAACATAATATTAAAAGAAGAAAAAGCTTAATTAAAAATGTAGAATGTAAAATTATTGTTGCAATTCCAAAGGAATTACTTCTTTAATTTTACATTCTACATTATTCATTTTACTTTGTGCCACAGCACTTTTTTATTAAAAGTATTAAGTATCAATTCTAATTATTTCTGTAAGAGCTTTATTTCTATAAGCTAGGTCTTCACGAATTGAAAAGCCTCTTTTTTCCCAAAATGAATTTCCTAATACATTTTTATTAAATACAACTAAAGCAACTTTGTTGATTCCTTCATTTTTTAATGAATCTAAAGCAGTATTTAATAAATTTGAAGCAATGCCTTTATTACGTTTTTCAGGTGAGACAGTTACATGATAGATAAAACCTCTACGACCATCATGTCCAGTTAGAATTACTCCAATTATTTTATTATCTTCTTCTGCAACAAAACAAGTTTCTGGATTTCTATATAAAAACTTTTCAATTCCATATTTAGAATCATCAAGATTATTTAAGCCCATATTAGGTGTTTTTAACCATAAATTATAGACTTCATTGTAATCATTTATTATCATTTTTCTTATATGCATACTATAATCTCCTTATTTCTTATATATATTAATATTATATAAAATGTACAAAATAAATACTATTTTAACTAGAAAAATTTATAGTAATGTATAATATTATTTGGATAATCTTATTAAAAAAATAAAACTTTGAGTAAAATAATGATTTTTACAAATAATATTTATATATAAATATGGAGGTGTTATTTGTGAAGAAAGATATATTAGATAAACTAGAAGTAAAAAATAATGAGAACTTATCTGAAGATAAATTTAAAAGAAATACAGTGCTAGATATGAATAAAGACTTAGATAGACTAAAAATAAATGATGATGTTACTAATGAAGATATAATAAACTATCAATATACATCAAAAAATACTAATTCATATTAGAATTAATAAATCTTATAAAAGATAAATAAAATTAATTATACTAAAAAGAGCTATTAACATATAAATGCTCTTTTTTTTATAGCAAAATAGTAATAATATATAGCAATATAAAACAAGAAATAATAATCCTATAAGATAAAATAAAATTATAGAAGAAGATTCTATAATATTATTATGGTAAGGGTGAACATATGGCTAAAGATACAAATAAGAATTTAAGAAATTCTGTTATTTATTCTGTTTACATTAGAAATTATGGTGATAATGGAATATTTAAAGATTTAGAAGAAGATTTGGAAAGACTAAAAAAAATTGGAGTAGATATAATTTGGCTAATGCCAATACATCCAATTGGTGTCAAAAATAAAAAGGGATCACTAGGATGCCCTTATGCTATTAAAAACTACAGGGAAGTAAATCCAGAGTATGGAACCTTAGAAGATTTTCAAAGTTTAATAAAGTCAATTCATAACTTAGGAATGAAATGTATTATAGATGTTGTTTATCATCATACTTCTCCAGACTCATATTTATTAGAAGCTTTTCCAGAATATTTTTATAGAAAATCTGACGGTAGCTTTGGAAATAAAGTTGGAGATTGGACAGATATAATAGATTTAGATTATAGAAATAAGGAATTATGGGATTAACTAATAGAAAGTTTAAAATATTGGGTAAGTTTAGGTGTAGATGGATTTAGGTGTGATGTAGCTTCTTTAATTTCACTAGAGTTTTGGATTAAAGCTAGAGAAGAGGTTTCAAAAATTAATAACAATACAATATGGCTTGCAGAATCAGTTCATCAGAGCTTTTTAAGAGAAATTAGAAAGGCTGGGTTTACAGCTCATAGTGATGGTGAATTATATGAAGTTTTTGATCTTTGTTATGATTATGATGTAAATGAGGAATATATTAATTACCTAGATGGTAGAGGTACCTTAGAAAGTTATATAGAAAAAGTAAGACAACAAGAAGTTATATATCCAGAGAATTATATAAAATTAAGATTCTTAGAAAATCATGATCAACCAAGAATAGCAAGTAAAATTAAAAATTTTGAATTATTAAAAGTTTGGACAGAATTTATGTATTTTCAAAAGGGAAGTACATTAATTTATAATGGACAAGAATCCCTAGAAAGTCATACACCAAGCTTATTTGATATAGATAAAATAAACATAAAAAATCAAAATAAAGAATTAACATTATTAATGCAAAAATTATATGAAATAAAACAAATGGATATAGTTAGAGAAGGATTTTATGATATAAATACAATACCTAACACAGAAGTTGTAATTGCTTCATATGAATTACAAAATGAAAATCTAATAGGTATATTTAATTTAAGTGAAAATATTTACCATTTAGATTTTAATTTAAATAACGGACAATACTTAGATCTTATAGAAAAGGAAGTTATAAATATTTCAAATGGTAAACTTAAATTAAATAAAAAATCATTTATTTTAAAGAAGCTTTAAAATAAAAGTTTAGTAGCTAGATTGTAATTTTCTAGCTACTTTATTTTTTAGATAAGTTAAAAAGTGTATTCTGCAAATAAATTCATAATTACGAATGAAATGAGGAATTATTACATTAATTTTACATTCTACATTTTTCATTTTACATTGTGCGGAAGCACCTTGCTTTAAGATTAATTTAAGGTAAAAATGATATTATTTACTCAATTAAATACTAGGAGGAGTAATTATGAGTAAAAAGATTATAGCGATTCTTTCTATAATGGCTATATTAACAACTGTTACAGGTTGTACCAGTAAAAATATTATATCCAATGATAATTCTACTATATCAAGTGAAAGTATAGAAAAAGTAGACACTAATATTCTTTTAGGAGATGCAATTTCAGTTGAAGGAAATGGAGTTACAGTTGAAAATAATAAAATTACAATAAGTTCTGCAGGAACTTACGGCATATCAGGAACTTTAAAGGATGGTCAAATAATAGTTGATGCAGGTGATGAAGATAATGTTAAATTAGTTTTAAAGGGAGCTAATATATCATGCTCTAATAGTTCCCCCATTTATATAAAGAATGCTAAAAATGCATATTTAGTTTTAGCTGAGAGTAGTGAAAATATTATTACAGACGGAGAAAACTATGTTTTTGAAGATGAAACTAGTGATGAACCAAATGCAACTATCTTTAGTAAGGATGATTTGTTTATTAGCGGAACTGGTAAGTTAACAGTTAACTCTAACTATAATAACGCAATTACTAGCACAGATGATTTAGAAATAGAAGATGCCAATATAGAAATAACTTCAGTAGCTGATGGGTTAAGAGGTAAGGATTCTATAACTATTTCTAGTGGTAATATTAATATAAATGCTTCTGGAGATGCTATGAAATCCAATAATTCTGAAGATGATGAAAAAGGATATATATTAATTAAAGGTGGAAATATAAACATAACATCTGGAGAAGATGGAATACAAGCGGAAACTAGTGCAACTATTACTGGAGGAGATTTAACTATTAATTCAGGTGGAGGTAGTGAAAATAGTAGTAAATCAACTATCAGCACTTGGGGAGGCTGGGGTAAACCAATGGACTTTGGAAGCAATGCAACTGCTATTGAAGATGATAGCCCAAGTGCAAAAGCTATAAAGGGAAGTACATTAGTGAAAATAGATGGAGGAAATATAAATATAGATTCATCTGACGATTCAATACATTCTAATGGAAATGTTGAAATTAATGGAGGAAATATAAATATAGCCTCAGGGGATGATGGAATTCATGGAGATTCAACCATAGATATAAACTCTGGAGAAATTAATATAACTAAATCTTATGAAGGAATTGAAGCAGAAACAATAAATATTAATGATGGGAATATTAAAGTAGTCGCAAGTGATGATGGTATTAATGCAGCTGGAGGGAATGATGGATCAGCTGTAAATGGTAGACCAGGACAAAATAATTTCGCTTCATCATCAAAGGCTTCAATTAATTTTAATGGTGGCAGAGTAGTTATAGATGCAAGTGGAGATGGATTAGATGCAAATGGTTCTATATATATGAAGGATGGAGTAGTTATAGTAAATGGACCAGAAGACAATGGGAATGGAGCATTAGATTATGATGGAAAATTTGAAATTTCTGGTGGATTATTAATTGCAGCAGGAAGTTCAGGAATGGCTCAATCACCAAGTGATACTTCAAAGCAAAATTCAATTAATGTATTTACTTCAGTTTCAGCAAATACATTGCTTCATATTGAAGATGAAAGTGAAAATGAGTTAATTACATTTTCACCTAGTAAATCAGTTACTTCAATAGTTATATCTTCTACAGACATAAAAACAGGAACAACTTATAAAATTTATACTGGTGGAGAATCAACTGGTACAGTAGCTGATGGATTATATTCAGGAGGAAGTTATTCAGGTGGAACAGAAGGCGATAGCTTTACAATATCTAGCGCAGTTACTAATGTAGGAGGAAGTGCTGGTGGATTTGGTGGACCAGGAACCGGAAAAATGCCAGGACAAGGCGAAATGCCTGGGCAAAGAGGTGAAATGCCTTCAAGACCTTAGTTAAATTAATTTATTAATTTTAAATAAATTTAAGTTTAAAATATAACTGTATCTTATGAAAGAAGAATTAAATTTATAAGATACAGTTATTTTATAGTTTATATTAAGTTTTTACTTTTCAGGTATTAATACTGCATCAATAACATGAATTATACCATTACTTCCAGCAATATCAGTAATTATTATTTTAGCATCATTAATAAACACATCACCATTCTTTACAGTTATATTAGCTGTTTTACCATTTAGTAATGTAAGTTTTTTACCATCTAATTTTAGTATATCTGCAGAACTTAACTTACCTTTAGCAACATGATAAAGTAATATATCCTTAAGAGTATCTTTATTTTCAGGTTTTAATAAGTTTTCTAAAGTTCCAGCAGGAAGTTTAGAAAAGACATCATCTGTAGGAGCAAATACAGTAAAAGGACCTTTACCTTCAAGTGTATTTACTAAATCTGCTTTATTTAATGCTTCCACTAATGTGTTAAATCTTCCATCACTCTTAGCTATTTCTATAATGTTTTTATCTTCTTTTACCAGTGTAAATGCATTAGAATAAATATAGGATACAGGCAATATTATTATAAGAAATACTAACATTATTGTTGATGTAAATAATTTTATAAATTTTTTCATAGTTCTAATCTCCTATTTACTAAATTATATTTCTTCGTATTACTTTTTACGTACTTATTGTTAGTTTTATATTAAATTTATATTCATTAAATTCTTAAGTAAAAAAATATAGAAATTTTTTAGTAAATTAAAAACATTTGCATGTAATTTTTTTGTAATATTTATTTGATAGTTATATGTTAAAATTAGTAAAAATTAGGTGGATAGGGGATGATTATAATATATAAAAGGGTTATTTATTTTATTATTGAAATATTTTTATTAACTACTTTTTTTATTGGATGTGGGGCTCTAAGTAGTAAAAATGATAAAAATAAAGAAGATGTTCCAATAGGAATTGAAACAATTACAGAAATTAAGCCATTCCAGGTTAATGTTAATGAAGAAACTTGGATAGGAGTAGATGTTGCAACTCTTAACTATGCATCAGATGATAGAATAGTTTTTCATGGAAATTTTGGGCTTTTTGTTTATGATTTAAATACTGAAAAAGTCATTAGAGGAATTGATGTTAAATCAATAGGTTGTGGATCTACACAGGGAGATAATGTATGTATAGTTTCTGTTAGCAAGGATGGGAATATAATATCACTTCATCCTTCTAGTAGTGAAGATATGTATATATATAATGTTGAAAAGAACACATTAATAAAAACTAAATATGAAGAGCTAGATGATAAACTTGAAACATTGCTAATGGATGAATCCTATTATACATACGATGAAGAATATACTTATTCTTATATAAAGCTAATTGATGGTGAAGTTAGTTATTTAAAAACTCCTGTATCAAATAAGGCCATAGATTTGCAGTATATAAAAAATGATAAAGTATATGATATATTTAAATAATAATTTAGAAGGACTGATTAATAGTCCTTCTAAATTATTATTATCTAAGTTTTACTTTTTTGATAGAAATAAATATATAGTTTATAGAAACATAAATAAATAATATTTGAAATAAAAATTAAAAATGAATTCCATATAAACAAAGTTGTAAGTAATTGAATTTCAGATTTACTTGACTGATAAATAAAATATATACTTGTAATATAAATTATGCTTATAGAAATAGGTATTATTATTGAATATATTATTATCTAATGATGGAAAAGAAATAAGTCTAAATTATCATATTTTTGAAAGTAAGTATAAATGGCCTATTAAGTATAATTTTGAAAAATTAATTGAATTTAATGAAAAACATAATATAAGATATATAGAAAAGGAAACTAATTTACCTAAAGATACAAAAGTATATATGAATGAATATGGACATGGATATCTAATTATTTCTCCTAACAAGATGATAGAAATATCTACAATTGAAGGTATAAGTGAAGAAGAATTAATAAAAACATTTTATGAAAAAGTATTTAAAGAATAATAAAAGTATATTTAAAATACAAATAAGGAGTTGTCGAGAGAATAGATAATTCTGTGTAATTATTATTTTGTTTGTTTTAATATTACTGGAAATTTTGATTTCCAGTAATATTTTTTTATATTTAAGAAATACTAATAATGTTTTTTATTACCTTTTTTAGT
>JAEXLD010000062.1 GCA_023445445.1 Bacillota bacterium | reverse complement strand
CACAACAACTGAATTTTTCAATTTATTAAATAAAAAATTACTTAGAAAAAAGAAAATGATTATATCAACAAACTTAAGCTTATCTGATATAAGAACAACCTATACTGAAAGAATTTCTTCAAGACTTTTAGGTAACTTTAAACTTTATAAGTTCTATACTGAAGATATAAGAATTCAGCTTAATCTAAAAAGAAGATAAGAAAAGAGATAATGATTATATTAATTTAACTATATTTTTTAATTATAAAAAGCATGGGATTAATACAATCCCATGCTTTTTTTGTTATTAATATATATTAAAATAGAAAATATATTAAAATTTTATATTGATATTTAACTTTAGCATTATAAATGTCTAGAAAATATTATTAAAAAACAAAAAAGCTTTAGAATATCTAAAGCTTTTGGAGCTGGCAATAGGAATCGAACCTACAACCTGCTGATTACAAGTCAGCTGCTCTACCGTTGAGCCATGCCAGCATATTAAAATAAATTTAATGGTGGGGGAGGACGGATTCGAACCATCGAAACGAAACGTAACAGATTTACAGTCTGCCCCCTTTGGCCACTCGGGAACTCCCCCATAAAATTTATTTAGTTATTTCAGTCATTTGATTTTACTCGCTCGACTGACAATGACTAGTATATATTTATTATTTATTAATTTCAAGTGCAATATTTATTCATTAAACGAAATTATAACTACTTTGTTCTATTTTTCTCTCATTTTCTCCTATTTAATGCTAATATCTTTTTGAAATTATATTTTTAGCACTTTTATTTATTAAATTTAAATTTAGTCTAAAATACTGGAATTTATAGAGTTTTCCAATATATTTTTAAATATTTCATAGTCAGAGGTAGTCATTCTTTTTTTAGCTAATTCTATACCTTTACTAATTTTTTCATCATTATTTTTATCTGAAAAATAGTTCTTAATTTTAATAGAATCTAAAACTGATAATTTTTTCATAATTACATCCAGCTTTTCTTTTCTATCTTTATCAAGATAATTAAATATAGTATTGGAAAGATTACTTTCCTTTAATAAAATAGTTTCTGCTTTTATTTCATTATTAGATATGCCTTCATTTGTATTCACATCTTCAATAAAAACATTCTTACTTAAAGCCTCTTCACTTTTTAATGGTTCCCAAATAAGTAAAAAATAAATAGGAATACTTGCACCTAATATAATAGTAAATAAATATGTTATTAATTTTTTCATATGCTTCACCACCTTAATTTAATTTCTTTCCTATTTATATTTTTTTATACATTTTATTATATTTAAATTATCTTAAACATATATTGGTATAATCAGGGGGTGAATTATAGTGAAGCATAAAGTACATTATGATGATCATAATTCCTACATTGAAATTGCTAATAAAATAAAAAAATATATTACTGAAAATACAGTAATAATTTGTGTAGGTACAGATAAATGTATTGGTGACTCTCTTGGTCCACTTGTAGGTAGTATTTTAGTAGAAAAGAGCTTCCTTTTGCCAGTTTTCGGAACTCTCCAATCGCCTATTCACGCTTTAAATATTGAAGAAAAATTAAAATATATTAATAAACTTCACCCTAATGCATTAGTTATTGGAATAGATGCTTGCTTAGGGGAAGAAAGCTCTATCGGTGAAATTCATATTCGTGATTATCCAATTCATCCTGGAAAAGGTGTTGGCAAATCACTACCAGATGTAGGCGAAATCTCAATAATAGGTATAGTAGATTCAAGTGACAGTGCTGCCTTTTTCACTAGCAGAAGTATTAGATTATACTTGATTATGGAAATGGCTAAGGTAATATCTAAGGCTATTATATCAGCTTACTCTCAATAGAATTTAATTAAATAAAAGGAGCCTTAAGCTCCTTTTTATTTATGTAGAAATTACATTTATTCAATTAAACTTATTTCTTCATCATTTATATTAATATCTAACTTATCTAAATATCCTAAAACCTTACCTGTACCTTCTGCCACTGCTTCAACAGAATTACTTGCAATTTCAACATTTACACCAGTTTCAAGTTCTATTAGTTTATCTAATCCGAACAATAAAGAACCTCCACCAGTCATTAAAATCCCTCTTTCAATTATATCAGAAGCAAGTTCAGGTGGTGTTTTTTCCAATACTGATTTAACACTCTCTACAATTAATGATACAGATTCTTTTAAGGCTTCATTAATTTCATTAGATGTAATAGAAATTTCATCTGGTAATCCTGTTATTAAATTTCTACCCTTCATAGTTGTAGTTAATTTTCTTGAATCTTTTAGTGCTGACCCAACAGTAACCTTTAATTCTTCTGCTGTTTTTTCACCTATCATTATCTTGTACTTATTTCTAACATATTTAATTATAGCTTCATCAAAGGAATCTCCAGCTACTTTAATAGATGATCTTACAACTATTCCACCTAAAGATATTACAGCAATATCTGTAGTTCCTCCACCGATATCTACAACCATAGATCCATTAGGTCTAGTTATATCTAACCCTGCTCCAATTGCTGCAGCTAGTGGTTCTTCAATTAAATTAACCTTTTTCGCTCCAGAATTTCTTGCAGCATCAATTACAGCTCTCTTTTCCACTTCAGTTGCTTGAGATGGAACACATACTATTACCTTAGGAGCTGCAATCTTACTCTTTCCATAAGCTTTTCTTATAAATTCCTTTAACATCTTTTCTGTTATTTCATAATCTGATATAACGCCATCTTTTAAAGGTCTGACTGCTACTATGTTTCCTGGCGTTCTTCCTATCATTTTTCTCGCTTCTTCACCAACTGCTAGTACCTTATTATTATTTTTATTTATAGCTACCACTGATGGTTCTTTAAGTATTACTCCTTTACCTTCAGCATAAACTAAAACTGTAGCTGTTCCTAAGTCAATCCCTAGATTACCCCTATTTTTCCAAAACCACATTCCTGTTCACTCCTAATCTCAAACTATATAATTTAATAAAACAATAACTTATTCATAAAAATTTACAATATTTGCCCTATTTCTAATTATATATGGAATATGGTAAACCTTCAATATTTTTATATTTATAATAAAGGATTATTTACATAAATCTATTGTCCAGAAGTTTTATACTTAATTTTAGTAGCATTTCCACCTCTGATATGTCTTTCTGCTTTATTTAATTCTAATATTGAATGTGTTTCCTTGGCTATTGTTGGATTTATCTTAGGTAATCTTTCTGTCATGTCTTTATGAATTGTACTTTTACTTACTCCAAATACTTTTGCAGTTTTTCTAATTGTATCTTTTGATTC
>JAEXLD010000044.1 GCA_023445445.1 Bacillota bacterium | reverse complement strand
GTACAGGGATATTAAAAATGGCATTGTAGCGGATATGGAAAATATCTTAGCCTCTGTTAATCCGCTTAACTGTACTCTCCGCCTCAGACAGCTTACCAGCGGTAATCCTAACTTAACAGATGATAGCCCTAAGCTGGATCGTATTAAGGAGATGCTGGAGGAGGAGATTATCCCTAACGGTCACAAGGCTATCATATTCTCTCAGTGGAGCACGATAGCTAAGGATCTGGGGCTAGAGCTTAAAGAGTATGATCCTATTGTAATTACAGGAGAGGTACCTCCAGAACAGAGGCAGAAATTAGTAGACAATTTCCAGACTAACCCACACTGTAAAGTAGCTATAGGAACTATCGGAGCTATGGGTACTGGATTAACTCTAAATAAAGCCTCTTATGTATTCTTTATGGATAAAGCATGGAATAGCGGAGATAATGCACAGGCTGAGGATAGAGCCCACAGAATAGGTACCGTAGGGGCTGTAAATGTAATCTCTATGGTGGCTAAGGGTACCATAGATGAGGCGGTAGAGGATTACCTGTTAGAAAATAAAGATCTCATTGATCGAGTAGTAGACGGTAAAGGATCTAAGCAGGATATTAAAACCATCCTTAACAAATTACTTAGCATTTAATATACAGGTGTGATATAATAACTCAAAATGGAGGTATATAATGAGAGTGATAACAATAGATGCAGATACAGGAAAAAGAATATACACAAGAAAAGAGGTAGCGGATCTGGTAGGAGCCTCTACTCAATCTATCCGCCTCTGGGAAGATGCTGGAGCTATTCCAGCAAGCGTAAGAGATGAGGGAGGCTATAGATACTGGTATGAGGAGGATCTGGAGGCTATAAAGGCTTATGCCTCATTACCGAGAAAAGCAAAACTTAAAAAGTAGCCCTAAGTGTGAGGAGAGTGTAACAGCTCTCCTCTTTTTTTTGCCCTTAATTTTGAGGGCTATCTAAAAATTTACCGTTTGTGTGATTAGGTTAAGTATCAAAAGAAAAGGAGGTAAGCAGGATGCTTAAAATCAGTTTTACAAATGCTGAGGTATCGGATCACGGATACGGTTTAGAGGTAAATGGTAAATCCTTAGAGGATATTATTTCTACCGCCTTAGGAACTAAACTTAAGGGTAATGGTGGTTATGGATCTGGATTACCTAGCTTTAGCTCTAATAGCTGTGATGTAACGGTTACTATCAATCCACACGATAAAGAGTGTGAGATTGAAACAGAGGATGAAGTATGGCACAGCGTAGCAGAAATGGAGGCAGAAAAGAGTGAGCAGTTTCAAAAGGAAAATGCAGAGGCAGATCCAAAAGAATAACGGTACCCTCCTCCATAAAAAGGTAGTAGCTAGAAAGATGGGATGTAAATCCGTGGAGGAGTATAACCGTAGAATGGCACGCAGAGAAAAGAATTTAAAAGAGATGGAGGATAACAAAGATGGCAAATGATTTTACAGCAAGGGTAGCAGGTATCAGCGTAGAGCTGGGTATGAGTGTACAGAATAAGAGTGGTATCTGGTGTAAACCTACAGTAAAGATGGATCTTAAGATTGATGGAGGTACGAACCCTCAGCAGAGAGAGGCTATTATTAAACAGGCTTTTGATGAGGTTTGTGATAACATTGAGAAAACCATCTCAGAGATGGAGTAATACTTACAGGGGGGGGGGAGAGTATCTCTCCTCTCTCCTTAACTGGAGGTAATTATGGATCACAGTTTTAATATAAATGTGGCTAAAAAGCTGGGGATAGCCTCAGCGGTAATACTAAACAATCTGTACTGGTGGATTGATAAAAACAGGGCTAACGATAAGCATTTTCACGATGGTTACTACTGGACTTATAACAGTAGAAAAGCCTTTGTAGAGCAATTTCCATACCTCACAGAGAGGCAGATAGAGTATGCACTAAGAAAGCTCATAGATGGAGGCTATGTAATTACTGGAAATTACAATAAAGCCTCCTTTGATCGTACTCTCTGGTATGCCATCACAAAAGAGGGGTATTGCATTTTACAAAATTGTGAAATGGAAGAAACAAAAGTGTTAAATGCAAACAACAAAAATGTAGAACCTATACCAGATATAAACACAGATAGTAAACCAGATAAGAAGAAAGAAAGTAAAACAGAGCCAGAGGAGAGCTTTGACGATATAATAAATTCCTTAGTGGATAATGATGATATTAAAGGCGTGTTAGTGGAATTTATCAAAATGCGTAAACTCATAAAGAAACCTCTAACAAACAGAGCTCTAAAAAATATCATCTCAAAGTTAAAAAAATTAGCTGGAGAGGATGTTGCTTTAGCAGGAGCTATACTGGATCAAAGTATTACCAATAGCTGGCAGGATATATACCCATTAAAGGATCTGAATAAAAAAGTAGGAGGAAAGCCTACAGCGGTTAGTAAAAAGTTTAGCGGTAATACCCTTAAAGATGCTGAGGGTAAGGATATTGTATTTTAGTAATCTGGAGGAGAGTGTAAAAGCTCTCCTCTAAATTTTTACCTCTTTTGTGATTAGGATTACTCAAAAGGAGGTAAAAGCGGATGAAATGCTATGCAAGTGATTATTGCCAGAAAGATAAAAGCTCCTGTAGTGATGTATGCGGAGGCTACAGAGTACTTAGAGCTTTATATAATTTAAGCAGGATCCCAGAGAGATACCGTTATACTATCGCTCTTAAGCCAGAGAATGGAGAGGATCTGGAGGCGTTTACAACACTGGATAATTATAAAAATGATGTGCTCAGTATGGTAGATGAGGGCAGAGGTTTATATATCTGGGGGAAAAGTACAGGGAATGGTAAAACCTCATGGGCTTGTAAGATTATGAGTTACTTTTTCAGAAAAATAGCGTTTAATACAGGGCTGGAAAATGAGGGGCTATATATTTTTCTCCCCACTTTCTTAGAAGATCTCAGAGATAACTATGATAACAAAGATCCAGAGTTTGATGAGATACTCAGAATGATAAAAACCTGTAGGCTCCTTATCATAGACGATATAGGAGCAGAGAGGGTAACAGATTGGGTAAGGGAGAGGATGGTAAGTATTATAAATACCAGAGTATCTAATAACCTCACTACGATCTATACCAGTAACCTCTCTCCAGAGGAGCTTAGGGGCGAGTT
>JAEXLD010000039.1 GCA_023445445.1 Bacillota bacterium | reverse complement strand
GTTTTTACTATTAAAATCATAATTAAAATCATTACAGTATACAAAGGCCTTCATTAAAGCTAGATGATTTTTTAATTCTTCCTTATCTAAATCAAAAATTCTTCCATTAATATAGACTTCTTTTACTGTTATTTTATTTTGTGTAAGGGTTCCTGTTTTATCAGAACATATTACAGATGTACATCCTAAGGTTTCTACAGCTGGAAGTTTCCTAACTAATGCATTTTTCTTTAACATCCTAGAAACCCCTAGCGCAAGAGCAACTGTTACTATAGCTGCTAATCCCTCTGGTATAGCTGCTACTGCTAATGAAACTCCAAGTAGAAACATTTCTGTAATCTCATTTCCTCTAATTATCCCAAGAATAGTTACAACAGCGCATATTACTAAACAAAGTGCTACAAGAATTTTTCCTAGTGAATCTAACCTCTCTCTAAGTGGAGATTTTTCTTCTTCTATATTATCTAAAAGATTTGCTATTTTTCCCATTTCAGTACCCATTCCAATACTGTCAACAAGTAGAGCGCCTCTTCCTTTTAATATGGTAGTTCCCATAAATCCTTGGTTTTTTCCCTTTTTTGAGTCCTTTGAAACCCCAACTGACTCCCCTGTTAAAAGTGATTCATCTACCATTATTCCTGATGATTCAATAAAAATCCCATCAGCAGGTATTCTGTCTCCAGCTTCTAAAATTATTAAGTCTCCTAAAGTAACTTCTATAGAATTTACTACTTTTAAAATCCCATCTCTTATAACCTTACAAGTAGGTGCTGCAAGTTCTTTTAAGGCTTCTAATGATTTTTCAGTCCTATACTCTTGTACAAAACCCATAATGGCATTTACAACTACAATTATAAGTATTGTAATAGCATCAGCCACATCTCCCATTAACCCAGATATAAGTGTTGCTGCTATTAATACCCAAACTATAAAATCATTAAATTGAGATAAAAATATTACTATTGGTGAGGTCTTCTTCTTATGAGATATTTCATTTAATCCATAGGTTTTTTGTCTTTTTTCTGCTTCCTTTGTAGTTAGTCCCATTGATATTTCTCGTTCCTGTATCACCAGTTGTCCTCCTTATAATAGTTTCTATATATTATATTTAGTAAATCTATAGATATGATTTTTTTATAAACTTTACAAAGATTTTATTTATACTTTTAAAATCTCTAGTTTATATACTAAATTTCTACATATACTTCTATTAGATATCTTTACAAAATTAAAATATAACTATAGAATATGTATAGACGATTTATAAACTAAGGAGGGTAATAACTTGAAAGATGTAATATACGTAACTGGTCATAAAAATCCAGATTCTGACTCAATATGTTCAGCTTTTGCGTATGCTGAATTTAAAAATAAGACAGGCAATATGCCTGCTATTCCAGTTAGACTTGGTAATGTAAATAGGGAAACTCAATATATTTTAGATTATTTTGGAGTAGAAGCCCCACAATTATTAAAAACAGTTAAATTAAAGGTAGGAGATCTTGATTTTGATAGAATCACTCCTGTATCACCTGAAATATCTTTAAAAATGGCTTGGAACATAATGAGAACTAAAAATATAAAAACTCTACCTGTAGCTGATGAAAATAATCATCTTCTAGGAGTTTTAGCTATTTCTAACTTGACTTCTTGTTATATGGATATATGGGATAATAAGATTTTAGCAAAAAGTAATACAACTTTTGAAAACATAGTTGATACGTTATCAGCAAAGGAAGTATATAATACTAATACAAACAATTTTCCAGGTAAAATTGTAGTTACAGCAATGAAACCTGAAAGTATGAAGGATCATATTGAAGCTGGTGATATAGCTATTGTTGGAGATAGAGAAGAAGTTCAAAATGCATTATTAGACCTAGGAATATCACTTATGATAATAACTGGTTCACATGCTCCAACTGAAAAAATACTTGAGAAGGCTAAAAAAGCTAATGTAAGTGTAATAAGCACTCCTCACGATTCCTTTACAGCATCTAGACTTATACTTCAAAGTATCCCTGTTGGATATGTAATGATAAAGGATAAATTAGTTACTTTCTCTACTGAAGAGTTAGTTGAAGATATAAAGCCTGTAATGGTTGAAACTAGATTTAGAAGCTATCCTGTAATAGATGAAAACGGAAAAGTTTTAGGAACTATGTCAAGATACCATTTAATTTCAAATTACAGAAAGAAAATAATCCAAATGGATCACAATGAAAGAAGTCAATCAGTAGATGGATTAGAAGATGCTGATATTTTAGAAATCATTGACCACCATAGAGTTGCTGATATTCAAACTAGTGGCCCACTATACTTCAGAAGTGAACCTATTGGAAGTACTTCTACTATAGTAGGTAAATGTTTCTTTGAAAATGGAATAAGACCATCAAGACAAGCAGCAGGACTTTTATGTGGAGCAATAATTTCAGATACATTATTATTTAGAAGTCCAACTTGCACACCAATAGATAAGCAAATTTGCTTAAGACTTGCTGAAATAGCTGGAATTAATGTAGAGGAATTTGCTAAGGAAATGTTTAAAGCTGGTACTTCTCTTAAAGGAAAAACAGTTGAAGAAATCTTTAATCAAGACTTTAAGCCATTTGCAATTGGAGAAACTAAGGTTGGTATAGCTCAAGTTAACACTATGGATATAGAAGGATTTATGCCTTTAAAAGATGAAATGTTAGCATATATGAATAACAAAGCTAAAGAAGCTGGTTTAGATATGACATTGCTATTATTAACTGATATCCTAAATGAAGGATCACAGATATTAGTAGCTGGAGACAAACCAGAAATAGCTGAAAAAGCCTTCAATGTTACTTTACAAGATAGCACTGCATTCTTAGATGGAGTACTTTCAAGAAAGAAACAAGTGGTACCACCAATAACTTCAGCCATAAATGGCTAGTATAATAAAAGAGCTATCATATGATAGCTCTTTTATTATGTAAAATGTAAAATGAAGAATGTAGAATTATTGATATAATTTCTTCGAAATTACTAATATTGCATTTTTTAGAAACTCCTTTGGGAGTTTTTTTATTAATTCTTCACTTTTAATTCTTAATTTTCTATCTGCTTCTCATGTTGTTAATCATTCCCCACATTTCATCTGCAGTGGTTATTCCTCTAGAACTTAATTGGAAAGCTCTTTGTGTAAGAATCATATCTGAGAATTCTTCAGCCATATCTACATTAGATCCTTCAAGTACACCTTGATGTATGTCAAAATCATTAGTTCTTTGAACTTGAACCCCAGGGGCAGGAGTAAATAAATTATCACCTATAGAAATAAATGCTCTATCACCTATTGCTGAATATACTGGAATTTCAGCTACTTGATTAAAATTCCCATTATCCTTTATGTACACTTGTCCTCTTTTATCAACTAAAAAATTATTCTTATTAAATGTAACATTATTTTCTGAATATCCATTTAAATAATTTAATTCTATCTTATTACCTCTATTATCTACAAGTTTTCCATTACCATCTATTGCTAGAGATCCATCTCTTGTATATAATTCATTACCATCTGGAGTTAATATTTTAAAATATCCTTGTCCATCTATGGATAAATCAGTGCTTAACAATGTTTCTTGTAAATTACCTTGTGTATTATCCCTATACCATTCTGAAGTTTTTGTACCTGTTCCTATTATAGAATCCTTATCATTTATAGGATTCCCTAATCTATCTAAAGATTCAGATAATAAATCTTTAAATCCTACTTCTATTTTTTTATATCCAATAGTATTTGAATTAACTATGTTATTAGATATAGCATCTAACTTATCTTGATTAGCATTCATACCTGTTTTAGCTGTCCATAAAGTCCTTAACATAAATTCTTCCTCCTATTATCTAACTGAACCTATTTCATTTGCTGCTTTTCCTAAAGTCTCATCAATAGTTTGTACTATTTTTTGATTAGTTTCAAAGCTTCTCATTGTTGTAATCATATTTACCATTTCATTAGTTATGCTTACATTAGAACCTTCTAGCCCTCCTTGAACAATAGATACTTCAGCGTTAAAAATAGGATTTTCTCCATTATAATAATTATCCCCTACTTTTTCTAATGAATTATAATCTTGAAAATCAGCTGTAGCAAGGGTATATGTTGCAACATTTCCGACAAAAAGATTATTACTTTTGTCTAAAAGTATCTCATTATCTCCTACAAATATAGGCTCTAGATTTCCTGTGTTTTTATTTATTCCTAATACTCTATCGCCAGTTGTAGTCATTAAATATCCATTATTACCAATCTTAAAATTACCGTCTCTAGTATAAAGTACTCCATTACCATTATTATTTTGTTTTTCTATTGCAAAAAAGCCTCTACCTTCTATTGCAAAATCTGTTTTTTTATCTGTGTTCTTTATTAATCCTTGTGTAAATGCAGTATCCACAGTATCTATTTTCGCCCCTAAACTAATAGTCCCCAATCTTTGTCTTACATTTCTACCATTAACAACTTTGTCTCTGTTTTGTAACATAACGTCATCAAAACTCTTTATTGATAAATTATCACCTTTAAATCCAGTAGTATTTGCATTAGTCATATTATTCGTTATGGTATCTTGTTTATTTTCTAAAGTTATTAACCCTGATACAGCAGTATATAAACTTCTAATCAACTTTCTCATCCCCTTTAATTAATACTTTGCATTCATCACTATAGTGCATTCCAAGAGCTCTTGCTTTTTCTTCAATATCACTATCTGATAATTTGGTGTTATTATTAAATCCAAATAAAATAATGGACGTAAAAATCATACCAATGCCTATTCCCATAAGTACTTTTCTATCAGTTAAGAATTGAAGCAAACTAATTATTTTATTAATAAATTTTTTATTAATAATATCTCCCCCTTGCCAATAGATAGTTTTTCGCAAACTTCATCATCTGATAAACCTTTATCTAAAAGAATCTTTACCTTCTTTTGTTTTTCACTTCTAGGTAATCCTTCTTCTTTCTCTTCTATTTTATTTGAAAAATCTATACTAGAAATAACATCTTCTTTTGAAACTATTTCATTAACATTAAAATTTTCTACATTATTCTTATTATCGTCTTCAATATGACTTTCCTTAATAGAATTTATTTCTAATTTTAAGTTTTCTATTTCCTTTTGAAGGTCTAATACAGTTTCAGCCATATCTTTTCTTATTTTAATAATTTCAACATCATAGTCTCTAGTAGTAGTGTTTTCTTCTCTTTCTAATATTTTTTCAAAAGATTTGTCTTCTTTTTTTATTATTCTATAACTTAATAATATTAATACAATTCCTAATATAATAATTAATATAGGAAGCATACACATCCCTCATTTAACTAAATATAATTCTTTTTATGCATAATTTCTCTTAAATTTCTAATAGCTCTACTATGTAACTGACAAACTCTAGATTCTGATACCTCTAAAACTTGTCCTATTTCCTTTAATGTAAATTTCTCATAATAATATAACTTTAATATTAGCTTATCTTTTTCCTTAAGATTTTCTATAGCCTGAGATAAAACCTCAAGTTTTTCTTTATATTCTAAAGATTCCTCCGGAGCAATTGCATTTTTATCTTCTAAGGTTTCCATTATTGTTACATCATCATCATCAGAGTAAATTACTGATTCTAAAGATAGTATAGACATATAATTAATATAATTTTCTACTTGTGCTACTTCTGATTCTGTAACATTTAAATCTAATGCTATTTCCTTGACAGATGGCTCCCTCATATATATATTTTGTAATCTTTCCACAGACTCATTGTATTTAGCAAGTTTGTCCATTGCTCCTTTAGATATAGGTCTATTTTTTCTTATTTCGTCTATCATAGCCCCTTTTATCCTTAGTGTTGCATAAGATGAAAATTTCATCCCCTTAGATGAATCATATCTATTAATTGCATCTAAAAGCCCAACAATCCCGTAGCTTACCAAATCTTCATATTCAATGTATTTAGTTTTACCTAGCATTATTCTTGAAGCTAAATACTTAACTAATGGTATGTATTTTTCAACTATTTTTTCTTTTTGAATTACAGGGCTTTGACATTCCATTATTATACCTCCCTAAACTAGTTCCCTTTGCTTACGCATAATTTTAAAAACTATTTTTATTATTTTTTCTCTGGTTGAATTATCTATATCCTTAAAAACAATTCCGTATATATACCCTTTATCTTCTGTCTGTTCTATTCTTACAACCTTACCCTTAATAACTACTTTTTCATTATCATAATTTAAGTTAGAAATTATACTTTCATTATAAGATAACTTCTCCTTAATCTTAATTCTCATTCCGCCTCCACTTAAATCCAATAGCAAGGCATTTTCATAGTTTTCTTCTGTTATAATATCATTTTGTAAATCTATTTCCTTAATATAATTAATTCTTTGAACTACATTTACTCTAAAGAAATCTCGTCTTTGAATTTTCTTTATATCATAAGGTTTACTTACCCTGTAAAATGGTATTTCTTTTTCCGTATATCTCCCTAATACCTTAGTTTTATATTCATAAAAATTACTCTTTTTATCATAAAAAAAATGTTCAATTTCAACTCCATCATTTAATGTTAAATAAATTCCATCATTGACAGGTATAGTAATTAAAATCTCATCTTCCCTAATATCTTGAATACTGGATTTATACGTTTCCTCTTCCCATACAATGGTAACTATAGAGTTTATTGTTATATCTAAGTTTTCCATATTTACCCCCTAAGAAAATATACTAAATAATCTTTTAAATAAGCCTTGAGCTCCACTGCCACTAATGTCATTATTATTACCTAAAATCTTTATGGTTATTTCTTCTATACATTTTGATGCATCACAGGATGGATATCCAATAATAAAAGGCAACTGATTTCTAACTGACATAGTAATTTTTCTATCATCAAAAATATAACCTAAATAATTCACATCTAAAGCTAAAAATCTATTAACTGCAGTTTTTAATTTAAGAAAGGTTTTCTCTCCCTCTTTTTTTTCTAAAACCTTGTTAACTACTATGTTTGCTTTTGTTTTTATTTTAAAATGATTTAATGCCTTTAATAAGCTGTATCCATCTGTTAAGGAAGTTGGTTCTGGAGTTGTTACTAGAATAACTTCATCACAACAGGAGATAAAAGCTAATACACTTCTACTTATTCCAGCTCCAGTATCAATAAATATATAGTCAAAATCTTCAAGCATTTCAATTTTCCTTAAAAATAACTCTCTTTGATTTTGTTCTAAGTCTTCAATATTATTGAGTCCACTGCCTCCAGGAAGTAATTTAATTCCTTCAGGCCCCTCTGCAATGATATCTTCTATTTCTAGCCTTCCATTTATTAAATCTAATACACTATGCTTAGGATATATCCCCATTAAAACGTCATCATTACCCATGCCTATGTCAGCATCAAATATTAAAACTCTCTTCCCCTTTTTAACTAAATTAATAGCCAAGTTAACAACAAAATTACTTTTACCAACTCCACCTTTACCTGAGGTAATAGTGATAATTTGGGGTTTATTTCTTATATTTTCTAGGGATTCACCATTTGCTAATCTTCTTAAGCTTTCAGCTTGATCTAACATATAGCTTCCTCCCCTAAAATTAGATTACAGATTTCCTCCTTTGATGGTGTTTTTATATCATCTGGTACATTTTGTCCTGTTGATATAAATAATATTTCCTTCTTAGATTTATTTATAATGTTGTAAATACATCCATAGGAGTTTGTTTCATCTAACTTTGTAATTATTATGTTTTCATAATTTATCTCACTATATCCCTTTAAGATAGTATCTATGTCTTTGTTCTTAGTAGTCCCACTAATTACTAAGGATATATTATCTGCATTTACTTTTTGAATAAAGGCTCTTAATTCTGATATCTGCATTGTGTTTTTACTACTTCTTCCCGTAGTATCAATTAATATTACATCGCAACCCTCTAATTCTTTTATGGATTCCTCCATTTCCTTTAAGGTTATTACTACTTTAAAGGGGATATTCATAATTTCTGCATAGGTCTTTAATTGATCTACTGCTCCTATCCTATAAGTATCAATAGTTATCAATCCAACCTTCTTTTTTTCAATTAATGATAATCTTCCTGCAAGCTTTGCAATAGTTGTAGTCTTTCCTACTCCAGTTGGTCCAATTAATGCTATTTTCCCTACTAGTTCTTTTTCAGTAATTTTAATCTCCTTATAAAGTGTCTTTTTAAAATCTTCCTTGAAATCTTCAATATTATTGTAGGAAGTTAAATCTAATTCATCTATTAAAGATTTATCTACATCTATTTCCTCTAAATAACTTTCTACTATATTGTCCTTTACTTCTTTATTAGTATTTATAATAACTTTATTTAATAAGTCCTTAATTTCTCTTACTTCTTCCTTTAGGTTTTCTTCTGTTGGTTCTTTAGATTTATTATTTTCTTTTTCTATAATATCTCTAATGCTATTTAAAGAAGTCTTAAAGTTATCTACTTCATTATTTTTATTAATTCTATTGTTTTGCTTTTCTAGTTTACTATTTTCTAAAGCAGCTGTTACTTCAATTAGTTTTGGTTTAAAATATCCCTTAACTCCTGAATCCCTTACTTTTCTCTGGCTAATTATAATAGCTTCCTTCCCTAGTTCATATCTCATCCTAGTTAAAGCTTCATTCATGTTCTTAACTATATACTTCTTTATTATCATTGTAGTGATATAACTCCTTCTGTTCTTATTTCTACATCGTTAGGAATTTCATTTAATGATATTATCATAACATGTGGAAATACCATTTCTATAAGTTTTCTAAATACTGGTCTTATATTAGGAGATACTAATATAATTGGTTGGTTATTATAGAAATAAACTCTGTCTAAAGTATCTCTTATACAATTAAATATCCTAGTAGTTGTATCTGGATCTACTGCTGGGAAAGAACCTTGTATTGATTTTTGAGTATTAGCCGTGATTATTTCTTCAATCTGTGATGATAATGTTACTACAGTTATAGCTCTATTTTCATCTATAATTTGATTACATATAGTCCTGGCTAAAGAAAATCTTACATATTCTGTTAGTAGTTCTAAATCTTTAGTTAACCTTGAATTATCAGCTAAAGATTCCATTATAGTAACCATATCCTTTATTGGTACCTTTTCTCTTAATAGGTTTTGTAATACCTTTTGAAGTTCTCCTATGGTCATAAGATCTGGAATAAGCTCATCTACTACTGCACTATATTTTTCTTTAGTATTTTCTACTATTAACTGAACTTCTTGTCTTCCTAATAATTCATAAGAATGTAACTTAATTGTTTCTGTTAAATGAGTTACCATAACAGTAGTTGGATCCACAACTGTTAATCCTTTAATTTCAGCTTCTTCTCTTTGATCTTTATTTATCCAAACTGCTGGAAGATTAAAAGTTGGTTCTATGGTTCTTATACCTGCAATTTGTGAATTATCACCTGAAGGATCCATGCAAAGTAGCATGTTAGCCATAAGTTCTGCTGAAGCAATTATTGTACCTCTGATTTTAATTACATATTCATTTGTTTTTAATTGTAGATTATCTCTAATTCTTATTGGTTGTACTACAATTCCCATTTCTATTGCACATTGTCTTCTAACAGAAGCTATTCTTTGTAATAAATCTCCTCCAGTTGACTCATCGGCTAATGGTATTAGACCATATCCTATTTCTACTTCCATCGGTTCTACAGAAATTAAACTCATTACATTTTCTGGTTCTTTTCTTTCCATTTCTGTATATTCTTCTTCAACTCTTGCAAGCTCTATTTCTTGTGTTTTTTGTTCTTCCTTTATAAGCATAAATGTTGAAAATCCACCTGTAATAGCTGCTAGTAGAAATGGAAGCATAGGCATACCAGGTATTAATGCTAAGAAGAACATAACAGCTGATACTATCCCTAATGCCACTGGGAAAGCTGTAAGTTGTTTACTAAAGGTTTTACCGAAGTTATCTGAACTTCCTGATCTAGTAACCAATATACCTGAAGCTGTTGAAATTAATAATGCTGGTATTTGGCTAACTAGCCCATCACCTATTGTAAGTTTTGTATATAACTCACCAGCTTGCAAGAAACTTTTTCCACTCATTACTCCAATTACCATTCCTGCTATTATATTTATAATAGTAATTATAATACCTGCTATGGCATCACCCTTTACAAACTTAGAAGCACCATCCATGGATCCATAAAAATCTGCTTCTGACTGTAAGTCTTCTCTTCTCTTTCTTGCAGTTACTTCATCTATTAAACCTGCATTTAAATCTGCATCTATACTCATTTGTTTACCAGGCATTGCATCTAATGTGAATCTTGCTGAAACTTCTGATACTCTACCAGCACCATTAGTAATTACCACGAATTGAATTATTATAATAATTAAAAATATAATAACACCAACAACATAGTTCCCTCCAATAACAAATTCACCAAAGGCTTCTATTATTTTTCCAGCACTTCCTTGACTTAATATAAGTCTTGTTGAGGAAATATTTAAACCTAATCTTAAAAGAGTAGTTACAAGTAATAGTGTTGGAAAAACTGATAATTGTAAAACGTTAGTTGTAAACATTGTAATCATTATAATTAATGCAGATAATGTAATATTAAGAGCTAATAAAACATCTAAAATGGCTGATGGAAGAGGTATAATTATCATAAGTACTATACCTAATACTCCAAAGGCCACCAAAACATCTGAATTTTTCTTTAAATTTATTTTATTATTAACAAGCAACCTTATCCCATCCTTTATTTTCTAGTACCTTTTTTCTTTTTATCTAATTTATATACCATTGCTAGTACCTCTGCTACAGCTTGATACATATCCTGTGGAATATCCTTATCTATATCAACTGTTTCATATATTAATCTTGCTAAAGGTTTATTTTCTATTATTGGAACCTTAAATTCCATAGCCTTTTCTTTAATCTTAATGGCTATATTATCAGCTCCCTTTGCAACAACCTTTGGTGCTTCCATTTGCCCCTCAGTATACTTAATAGCAATTGCTAAGTGAGTAGGATTTGTAATTACTACTGTAGCTTCCCCCACTGACTGCATCATTCTTCTTTGTGATATTTCCCTTTGTTTTTGTTTTATCTTTGATTTAAGTTGTGGGTCCCCTTCCATTTGCTTATATTCTTCTTTAATTTCTTGTTTTGTCATTCTTATATCTTTTTGAAATAAAATATATTGAACAATATAGTCAATTACTGCAATAACAACAAGTAATATACATATTTTTACAAAAATTCCTACTAATAAAGATTTGATTTCAATTCCTAATGTAGGTAAATAAAGATTACCAGTTTGCATTATTTTGTCAAAATTATCTCTTATATAATTGTAAGCTATAAATATAATAATAGATATTAAAATTAAATTTTTTGTAAGTTCCACCAATGATTTTTTTGAAAACATATTTTTAAAACCATTTAAAGGGTTTAGTTTTCCAAAGGATGGTTTAATAGCATCTTTAACTACTAAGAAACCAGATTGAAGTAAACTAGCTGCTACTCCAGCTATCATAATAGGTAATATTACAGGCATAATAGCAATAGCAGCCTTACTTAATACTAATATATTTATAGATTTTAAACTACTTTCTGTTACTTCCATAGTTCCCATATCACCTAGGAAATAAACTACTCCATCTCTTAAAACTGAAATAACAATACCACTTAAAGCTACTATTACTAATGTAGTAGCTATTAATGTAATAGCTAGTCCTATATCTTTACTTCTAGGAATTTGACCTTTTTTTCTTGAATCACTTTTCTTCTTTGGTGTAGCTGCTTCTGTCTTTTCATCTGCTCCAATTAGAAATACTAATGGAACTGTAGTTATAATTTTTCTAAAAATATCTGGTAAATAACTAATATTACTTACAAATATTTTAATTATTATTGGTAAGGAAACTGATATTGCTATAATTCCAATTAACATTTTTACAGGCATACCTAAAATCATTACATTTATTTGAGGTACTGCTCTTGATATTAATCCCATACAAACATCAGCTAATATTATTATCAATACTATTGGTATTGCTATTTTCAAACCTATTACAAAATAATTTGCTATAATTTCAATAATAGTCATCATGGTATCTCCATAAAATAAACCTTTGCCAATAGGTAGCAATGTAAAACTTTCTATAAGAGATTTAATTAGCATATGATGCCCATTTATTATAAAGAATATAACTAATGCTACATAGTGAAGTAAATTCCCTGTTATTGTAGTGCTTGTCTTACTATTAGGATCTATAGTATTTAACATACTAAGGCCTATATGTACATCTATTAAACTTCCAGCCATAAGTAATACTTCAAAGGCTATATTAGAAATCAACCCTAGTATCAACCCATTTGTAACTTCAAAGAACATATAAATAATTAAGTGATAATTGCTTGTAATTCCCTCAATACTTGAATAATTTATTCCTCCTAATAAAGCAAAGGAAAATATAAGTGAGAACATAGCCTTTAATGTTATTGGAGTTCCTTTAGGGAAAAAAACATTTGTTATAATAAAGAATGAAGTCACTCTTAAAAATATTAAAAATAGTGCCAAGAAGTAGGCTGTATTTATCATACTTACCTACCTCCCTATGTAGAAATTCTAATTATTAATTCGAATATTCTTTGTGTAAAACTTACTAAGCTATGAAGCATAAAGCTACCTAAAAATAATCCCACTGCAGCAATTCCAATAAGTTTTGGAACAAATGTTAATGTTTGCTCTTGAATTTGAGTAGTTGCTTGAAATATACTTATTATCAATCCTATTAATATTGATACTAATAGGATTGGTCCTGCTACTTTTAAAGCAGTCATTAATGCATCTTTTACTATTCCTATTACTAAACTTTCACTCATTTTCTTTACTTATCCTCCAAAACTCATTATTAAGGATTTAACCATTAAGTACCAACCATCTACCATAACGAATAAAAGAAGCTTAAATGGTAGAGCTACCATAACAGGTGGTACCATAAACATCCCCATTGACATAAGTATACTTGCTACTACCATATCTATAATTAGGAATGGTAAGAATAGTAAGAAACCTATTTGAAATGCTGTCTTTAATTCACTTATTGCAAAGGCTGGAATAACTACAGTTAGTGGAATATTTTCTTTAGTTATTTCATCCATATTAATTTTTGAAGCTTCAGCAAATAACTCTAAATCCTTTTGTCTAGTTTGCTTTAGCATAAAATCCTTTAATGGTTTGCTTCCAACTTCCATTGCTTCTTCTTGGGTTATTTCATTATTCATAAATGGCTCAAAAGCCTTATCATTAATTTCAGTATAAACTGGTTTCATTATAAAAATTGTCAAAAATAATGCTAGTCCAATAAGAATTTGGTTAGGAATTGATTGTTGCGCTCCTAGTGCATTTTTTAAAAAAGAAAATACTACTATTATTCTTGTAAAGGAAGTCATCATTATTATAATTGATGGTAATAATGTTAATACTGTTAGTACTATTAACAACTTTATATTATCAACATAATTTGCAGGTGATGTACTTTCTCCTCCAACAGATATATTAAGGTCTGGTATATTTATAGGCTCTGCTCTAACACTTTTATCAAAGGTAAATATTAAAGCCATAACTACAAATATCATGAATATATATTTTTTCTTCTTCATATAAATCTTCCTTTTAGTTATTTTTCCTCTTAAAACTATTAATCTTAGATTTAAGTCCTGATAGTAATACATTGTATTGCTCATTTATTTTTTCTTTTTCTCGTATTTTGTCTTCTTCTATAATAAGTATTTCCTCTTTAGATATGTCATCTAATTTTTCAATTTTATTATTAGATATACTTAATATATATCCCTTATCTCCAACCTTAATAACTGCTATAGAGGCCTCTCTTGATATTTGACTTTTCTCTAATACTTTTATATATTTATTATTATTAATTTTACTTAGCTTTTCTCCACTTAATTTAAAGGTGAGATACATTAAGCCTAATACAGCAGCTAAGGCAAATATTAACTTTAAAAATAAAAATGCCAAATCCATATCTTATCTCATCTTTCTCTACTGTACGATTATTTCACTAATATATATATCCTTTAATACTCCATTAGTAAGCTTTTGATTTATTCTAGCAATTAAGTCTCCCTTTAAAACCACTTCATTAACTGGCTCAAAATCCTTTGCATCACAAGACTTTATATAAAAGTTAGATACATCTCTAATTATTACTTTTTTCTCCTCTAATTCTTTGGCTAAATCTTTATTCGATTCATCATAACTTACAGACATATTTAGTTTTACATACCTTCTAGAGCCCTCATCACTAAGATTTACGAATATTTCTCCAATTTCAATAAAACCTTCTTTTATAAATACAGGCTTTGAGGCAGTATTTTTACTCATATAAAAATATGTGCCACCAAAGGTACCTCCACCTACTAATATTAAAATAATTACTATAATCATAATTGTTTTTTTGTTATTTTTATTGCCACCAGCCATTTTTAACTTTCCCCCTCATCAGACGTCACTATTAATATATCAACTCTTCTATTTTTAGCCATATCTTCATAGCTATCATTCGGTGCTACTGGCTGGAATTCTCCATAGCCTATAGCTGAAAATCTCTTAGGATCTTGTCCCTTAACTTCTACAAAATATCTAACTACATTAACTGCTCTATCTGCAGATAATTCCCAATTTGAAGGAAACTTAGATGTATTTATTGCTCTATTATCTGTATGACCTTCTATTAATATAGGGTTGTCCATCGGTGAAATAATAGTTAATAACTTATCTAGTATTGCCTTACTTTCTTCTCTTAAATCAGAACTAGAAGTTTCAAATAATATATTATCTCTTAGTTGAATTGCCACTCCTCTTTCATCATCAATAATTTCTACTACACCCTGCAAATTATTTTCAGATACAAATTTTTTAAGATTATTATATAATTTTTTTTGTTCTGTTAATGATTCTCCACCTTCAATTGGCTCTTCTGTTTCTCCCCCTATTAAAGGAACTTCCCCATTATATAAATTATATTCAAGTATACTGTTTCCACTTTCTCCATTCATCATAGATGTAAAGGCATTAGATATACTTTTGGTTTTCTCAGAATCTACTGAAGACATAGAATATAGTAATACAAAAAATGTAAGTAATAGAGTTACGGTATCGGCATATGTAGCCATCCATTCGTCTCCTCTTAACCCTCCACCCTTGTTCTTCTTATTTCTAGCCATTAAATAACAACTCCTTCACCATTCTCAATGCTGTTATTTAAATACTCTAATTTTTCTTTTGGAGGCAAGTACGTTATAAGTTTTTCTTCTACAATTCTAGGATTAACACCTGATTGTATTGCAAGTATTCCTTCTAGCATCATTTCTCTTTCTCCAACTTCCTTAGAGCTTTTTTGTTTTAAATTAGTTGCTATAGGGTTACAAAGAAGATTTGCTAATATTGATCCATAGAAGGTGGTAATTAATGCTTTTCCCATCCCAGAAGCTATATTAGCTACATCAGTTAAATTAGCTAGCATTTGTATTAATCCTATTAATGTTCCAAGCATACCAAAGGCTGGTGCATAAGCTCCCCAGGATAAAAATATTCCTGCTCCTTTATCATGTCTACTCTCCATTTCGCCAATCTCAAGTTCTAATATTTCTCTTATTGTTTCTGGTTCAATACCATCAACTACCATTTGTAGACCTTTCTTTAAGAAAGGATCTTCCATCTCTGAAATATCATCTTCTAATGATAATAATCCTTCTCTTCTTGCCTTTTTTGAAAGAACACTAAATTTTTCAATTATATCTTTTCCTGATGAACTTTTTTCTTTAAAAGCTTCAACAAATAATTTTCCCATGTTCATTACTTCTTCTAAAGAATATGTAATTAACAGTGCTGCTACTGATCCTCCCACAGTTATAATTACAGATGATAAATCCCAAAATATTTTAAGGCTACTTCCAAGAAGCATTCCATAAAGCATTAGAATTATACCCAAAACTAAACCTACTGAGGTTAATATGTCTGATTTTTTCATATATTATTTCCCCCCATTACAATCTATAAGTAACTATCTTATTTTTATACTTAATTACTTTTTCAACTACTTCTTCTACTCTTTCAAGTACTATATATTTTTTACCATTAGTTAAAGTGATTAGAGTTTCTGGAACTTCTTCTATCTTTTCTATATGATCTGCATTTAAGATAAAAGCTCTATTATTCATAGCAGTTAAATCTATCATTCTCTATCTACCCTCTTTACTTATATTTTATAAATTCTAAAAATCATTTACTATTAAGAGCTATAAAGTAAGCTCCTAATAGTAAATATATAGAATTTAAATTATCTCTTTAAGTTTATAATATCTTGTAATATTTCATCTCCAGTAGTAATCATTTTACCTGCTGCTTGGAAGGCTCTACTTGAAGTTATCATATCTGTAAATTGCTCTGCTAAATCTACATTAGACATTTCAAGCATCCCTTGAAGGTTATCTCCATATCCCTTTGAGTTATCATCATTTAATGTTCCAATTCCACTTTTAATTACTGCTTCTCCTGAGTTAACTGAAGAACTATAAAGATTACCACCTAATTTTGTTAAGCCTTCTGGATTTTTAAAGCTAGCCATAGCAATTTGTCCAAGTGCAGCTACTCTACCATCTTCTAATACTCCATTAATTACTCCATTTTTATCTATTGTATATGTCTTAATTCTAAGTTCTGTATCAGTTCCTGGTATTCTAACCTTATCTGGAATTTTTAAAGTTTTAAGTTGTCCATCATAGGATTTTAAATTTTGTGTTGCATCTACAAAATTTATACTTCCATCTTGGTTAATACTTTCAACAGAAGTACCACCAAAAGTTTCTTCTGAAACAACTCCTCCTATTTCCATAGGCTTACCTGAAACAGTTATTCCTTGATTAATTCCTTTTTCTTGTAGTACTCTTGTTAATGTATCTTGAATGTTTTTTGCTGTAATAGCATTAGGTGTTACAAAATCACCATTTATAGTTATTGTTTTTGCTTTTTCATCTATTTTAGCTGATGTTCTAGTTCCTTCTGTTATAGTTCCTACTACAAATTTATAACCATTAAGTGCTGAACCAGCATCAAATGTTAATTCTACTCCTCCTACTGTTACTTTAGAAGGTGCTTTATCAGTTTCTCCACCTTGAATATTATCAGATGTTAAACCTGTATAAGGCTTAGATGTTCCTGATACCTTAACTTCAAGCTTAACTCCTGAAGTATCCACAGGTAATTTAGCATTTATTGCATTTTCTAAATCACTTGCATTAACTTTCTTAGTAAAATCTCCTTTTATTGTTAATAATCCTGTTGCATCATCATATTCTACTGATAAACCGTTAGAATCAGCTATATTTGTTATTTTAAAATCTATATCCTTTGCTAATGTTCCTTTAGATATTGCAACACTTAATCCTGCTATATTAGATGTAGCAGAATTGCTTAGTTTTCCTTTGCTATTTGCTAAAGTTGCAGCACTTCCGCTAACCTTGGCTTCTTGAGTAAAATTAGCACCTTGTAATGCATTATTTAAAGCATTTTGTAAATCTGATGAGTTAAAGGATTTATCTAAGAAATTCCCAGTAATTTCTATCACTTTATCTACAGTATTTATACTTACTTCTAATTGTGGATTATTCGCATCAGGTTCAATTTTTCCATTTATTGCGAAACTATATCCATTTAGTTCACTACCTTCGTCAAACTGAATATTAAAGCCTCCAATAGAAACTAGTTGTGGCGCTATTGCATCTGTACCACCTAAAACAGATTCAGAACCTAGGCCTTCAAAACTTATTGGCTTTCCACTTACATATATTCTTTGAGAAATTCCTGCAGAAGATAAGCCTTTATTTATTGCTGATTCCACTTGTGCTGTAGTTAATGCTCCTGTGCTAGAGAAATCTCCATTTACTACTATAGTCTTTTCTCCTTTATTAACATCAGCAGTAGTTACTGTTCCAGGTCCAATAGAACCTAAAACAACTTTAAATCCATTTAATTGAGATCCTGGTCCAAATCTAAAATCTAATCCAGCAGTATTTACTGCATTAGGAGATAATCCTGTTGCTAGTTGTGCACTATCATCATTAGTTAATGAATATCCCATAATTCTAAATCCATCACCAGTTAATAAATTTCCTTGTTCATCTAATATAAATGAACCATCTCTTGAATACATAATTTCTGATCCTGAGTTACTTAATGATTGTTCAGTTATATTATGTGCTCCTGCTCTATGATTTACTTCTAATGTAGAACCATATATTGCTGGTCCTTTACTTACCATAAAGAATCCATCACCATCTATAGCTACATCTAACTGCCTACCTGTTGGTTGCATCATACCTTGAGTCATTACTGAGTCTATACTTGCAAGTTGTACCCCTAGTCCAACTTGGCTAGCATTTACTCCCCCTTGATTATTAGATGGTGCCATAGCATCAGAAACATTTTGACTAAGCATATCGCTAAATCTTGCTCTTGATGATTTAAAGGAAGTTGTTCCTACATTTGATATATTATTACCTATAACATCTAATTTTGTTTGATTAACTTTCATACCGCTTATACCGGAATACATTGATCTTAACATTATTTGACCTCCAACCAATTATTTTTTCTTGTATCTATCATTCAACAAGAATTAAGCCTCCTAATTTAGGTCCAGCTTATAAAATTACAACACTGTCAATATTTGTATAAATATTATCCTTTGCTCTCTCTTTCTCTATAGCTGTAATTACAGTTTTATTTTCTATGCTAGCAATTAAAGCTACATCCTTATATATCATAACTGAATTTTTAGAACCCTTTTCTTCTGCTATTTTAAATCCTTTTCCGATTTCCTTCATATCTGCTTCTGTAAACTGTATTTCTTTTAGCCTATCAGCAGCATGTTTTGATAAAGTATAAGAAGATTCCTTCTTCTTTATTTCATCTTGTAATATTTCAATAAAATTATCTTTTTTACCAACAGCTCTATCCTTTAGACTTTCACTTGGTAACTTAAAATTTCCTATAGGATAAGCTTGGCCATTTATGATTCTAAATCCCAAAATATCACCTACTCTTATTCTTAACTTTCAGTTACTTCTGGTTTAATATCTTCCTTTTTGTTAGAAGCTTTTATAACTTTGTCATAAGTAAATTCTTGTATCTCATCACTATCATGTAGCCTTATCCTTACTTTAACTACACCTTGATCTTTAACTATTCCTAGAACTTCCCCTGTTTTATTAGTATTGTTATCATCCTTTTCATTTAGTTCGATATGCTTACCTATAAATGATGAAGCAACTAAGAATGACATATTTCCATTAATATTATTAATAGATGGTAAGGAATAATCTGGTACATCTAAAACAGTAAGAACATCGCTTATATCGAAATCTTTATATGTATTAGTACCATTTTCATTAACTTCTACTGCAACAGTAGTTTTGGATGAATTAGTGGTAACTGATTTAACTATACCTGTATAATTAACCCCTTGGCTATCAACACTTTTTAATGTTACTCCCTTACCTACTAATGAATTATTTGCATAACTACTCATGGTAGTATTTAAATTAGTCATTTGTTCCATAGATGCAAACTGTGCCATTTGAGTTACATATTGAGTTGAATCATTATTTCCCATTGGATCCATATTAGATAATTCTGCTGATAATATTCTTAGAAAAGCATTTTTATCCATTTCTTGTCCTTGTTTAACAATTCTAGTTCCCCTATCTGTAGCTCTTGCTCCAGTATAGTTATTTATAACATTAGACATTTATACGCCTCCTAAGCTAATAAATTTACATTTCCTTCATTAAGTAAATCTTCAACAACTTCTTCTTCATCAAAAGATATCTTATTTATTTTGCCTACCCCTTGATTTTCAAATTCTTCTTTTGAATTTTCCCTACCACTAAAGAAAGTAGTATCTTCATTATAGATTCCAATATTAACTTCTTGGATTCTAATATTTTGATTTTCTAATGTTTTCTTTATATGATTTAAATTAGAATTTAATAAGTTATAAGTTTCTTTAGAAGTAGCTTTTATTTCAGCTTTCATTATCCCTTCCTGAGAAATTAACTTAATAGTCATTTCGCCAAGTTCTTTTGGATAAATTTTAACATTTATCTCTTCTAAAGAATTTTTAACCATATATTTTATATTTTTAATGAAATCTATATTTACATTATTCTTATTAATAACTACTGGCTCTTTTATTACATCTACTACTGAGTTAGTTTTATTTAATTTATCATAATAATTTAAGACTTTAGAAAAGTTTGTATTATTATCATCATCTAATATTTTCATAAGAACCTTTTCTTCTTTATTAACTTCCTTACTATTTAAAGAAGAATTATCATTAAGATTTTCATCTTTAAAATCATCCCTTAAAGTAGAAGTAAATTCATTGTTATTTATATTAGTATTAACTTCAACTTTTGTTGATTTATGGCTATTAACTATATCTCTATTGCTAATATCTTTTTTTGAATCTAAAACTAAAGTATTAAATATTTCTTTACTAATGTCAGTATTTAAATTTTTTTCTACTTCTTTTACTGTCTTTTCTGGAAGAGTATTAACTAAGTTCTTAAATTCTTTTAATAGCTCATCTTCAATATTATTAATTGATACATCTTCAATAACTTTATCAGAATCCATATTATCTATTAATTTCACTAATAAGGTATTAATATTTCTTAATGCATCTTTAGTATCCGCTATTACATTTGCTCCATTAGAATTTTCAATTATATTCCCATTATCTTTTAATAATGAATAATCTGAATTCTTTGTAAAGCTTAAATCTTCAAATCCCTCTATTGATTGTGTTTTATTAGAAATAGTTTCTTCTGGATTACTAATATTTAATTCCTTCACATTAATTTCTATTAAATTTAATAATAAAAGAATTATTTCATTTAAATCCTCATCTAAAGAATCAACATTCAAATCTTCATTTTCAAGAATCTTTTCCATTTTTTCTGAAACTTTAGAAATCAATTCTTTATTTGAAATATTATTTTCTTCTAAATCCATTGTTTTTACAGTAGCATTTTCATTTATTTTATCATCTGAATTATTTGCCTTTGTATTAGTAGTATTATTGTTTATTTCTTTAGATAAATAATTTTTAAAATCTGCTTTATCTTCTATTTTGTTATTATCAGATTTATTATATGATTTTAAAGTCTTAAGCTTATTGTTTAAATTAATGACTACAGAACTGTCTACCAACTATATCACCTCCTTTCAATGACTCCTTATGTAAGCATATAGAGAAAGTTCATCAATTAAAATTTGTTCTTTTCTCTCTTCTTCCTTTGTAAATTCTATGTATTTTCTTTCTTTTAATATATCCACAGTCTTTCTATCTACTTGCTTTTTTATAAGATCTTCTCTTCGTATTTCTAATTCTTTTGTCTTTATTGCTAAATTTTTCTCTGTTTCAGAAATTCCCTTATCTACAGCAAATAAATAATTACGTTTAATCTTTTGATAAACTACAGATTCTCCATCTTTCATTCCACTATATTTTTGGTAATTTTCTTTAAGTCCTGTAAGTTTTATTTCTGTATCCTGTTTTTCCCTTTGAGTCTTTGTAAAATTTCTCTTACTTTCTTCCTCTTTTTCTAATCTTATTTCTAGAAGCTTTTCTAATCTAAATTTAAATTTATTTGACATCCCCATACATCCTTTAACTTCTAAACATTGATAGTAATTCATTTAAAGAAGTGTTAAAATTTGATTTTTCATTAATTGTCTGCTTTAAGTATTTATTTAATCTATCATTAAATTGAATGGATAAATCAATTTTTTTATTACTGCCTTTAATATAAGCACCTAGATTTATTAAATCTTCTGCATCCTTATATGTAGCAAGTAAATCTCTGCCAAAGGAAGCAGCTTCTTTATGATTATCTGTAGCTATATTCGGCATAAGTCTACTTATACTATTTAAAATGTCTATAGCTGGATAATGATTTTTATGGGCTAATTGCCTAGATAAAACTATATGTCCATCTAATATACCTCTAACAGCATCTGCTATAGGTTCATTAAAATCATCACCATCTACTAATACAGTATAAAAAGCTGTAATAGATCCATTTTCTGATGTTCCTGACCTTTCCATAAGTTTAGGTAATTTTGCAAATACAGATGGAGTATATCCTTTTTGAGCTGGTGGTTCTCCAATTGCTAGTCCAACTTCTCTTTGAGCCATGGCAAATCTAGTTACAGAATCCATCATCAATATAACTTTTTTACCTTTATCTCTAAAATACTCTGCTATAGCTGTAGCTGTTAATGCTCCCTTTATTCTTATTAAGGCAGGCTTGTCAGAAGTTGCACATACAACCACTGACCTTTTCATTCCCTCTGGTCCTAAGTCCTTTTCAATAAACTCTAAAACTTCTCTTCCTCTTTCTCCAATAAGAGATATAACATTAATATCTGCTTCTGCCTCTCTTGCTATCATTCCTAAAGTAGTACTTTTACCTACTCCTGAACCAGCAAAAATCCCTATTCTTTGACCTTCACCAACTGTTAAAAATCCATCTATAGCTCTTACTCCAGTTGGTAATATTTCAGTAATCCTTTTTCTTTTTAGTGGATCTGGTGGTTGATTTTCTATTGGATACTTTTCTCCCTTAAGTAAAGTTTCATTATCTAAAGGATTTCCAAGACCATCTAATACCTTTCCTAATAGTTCTTCTGAACATCTAACTTCCAATGGTCTTCTTTCTGGTACAACTCTACAGCCAGGAGCAATGCCAATAAGCTCACCTAAGGGCATTAAAAGTACAGCATCTTTCCTAAAGCCAACTACTTCGCATTTAATTGGATGTCCATCTTGATTGTAAATAGTACATAACTCACCAACAAAGGCCTTAACTCCTTGTACTTCTATGGTTAAACCTATTACTTCCTTTACAGTCCCTTCTAAGTAGTGAGTATTAACTTCTTTTATTTTTTTCTTTATGGAACTAAAGTCTACATTTATCATATTTACACCTACTATTTAAATAATGTATTATGAAGTTTCTCTAAAGCTATATCTAAGCCAATTGTAGCTTTACCAGTCCCTTTATCAATTATTGCATTTCCAGGTTCCATAAATTCATCTTCTAAAATAAATATCTCACCTTTAATGGCGTATGCTCTCTTATAATAATCAACTTTTTCTTTTATAGCTTTTATATGAATATTATTGCATCTAATAATTATGTTTTCTTCACCCTTAGCTTCTTCTAGAATACTTTCTATTAAAGGTAGCATACCTTCTGAAATTTTCATTTCTTTTTTAGCAATAATACTTGCCATATCAAAGGCAAGCTTTAATATTTCTTCTTCCTTACTAAGTAAATATTCTTTATATTCCTTATTTGCATTTTCTAAAATATATTCAGCTCTGCCTATTCTATCTTTCACTTCTTGTTCTGTTTCTAGCCTAACTTTTTCAATAGCTTCTTTATATCCATTTTCATAGCCATCTTCATAACCATTAGTTTTCCCTTGATTATATCCCTCTTCATAGGCTTTTTTTTCTATTTCATATGCAATTATTTCAGAGTTTCTTTTAATCTCTTCTGCTTCTGACTTAGCTTTTTTAATTATACTTGCCCCTAAAACTTCATAATTTTTTCTAAATTCATCTTCAATTGAATAGCTCCCATTATCTAGTTCTTCTACATTCTTTATGGTATAACTTGTTTCAATAACCTTTTTTGAAGCTTCTAATGCTGAAGAACTTTTGATTAAATTATATGATGATTGCATCTTCTCCACCTCTTGAAATTATAATTTCTTGGGCATCGTCTAATCTTCTAATAATAGCAACAATTTTTTGTTGAGATTTTTCAACATCCATAAGTCTTACTGGTCCTAAGAATTCCATATCTTCCTTTAAAGAAGCAGCAGCTCTCTTAGATTGATTTCTGTAAATAACATTAGCAACTTCATCGGAACTTCCCTTAAGTGCAAGAGCAAGTTCTTTACCATCAACTTCTCTAAGAATTCTTTGAATAGAAATATCATCAAGGGTAATAATGTCTTCAAATACGAACATTGAGCTCTTAACAAGATCAGCAAGTTCTGCATCCTCTCTTTCTAAGCTTTCTGTAATATTCTTTTCAGTAGTTCTATCTACTTGATTTAAAATATCAACTAATGATTCAACTCCACCTAAAGATGTCATTTCACTTCTTACAACTGTGCTTAGTTTACTTTCTAAAACCCTCTCTATTTCCTTGATAACCATAGGAGATGTATTACTCATAGTAGCTATTCTATAAGCAACATCACTTTGAGTATCTTCAGGAAGCTCTGCAAGAACTTGAGCTGCTTTATCTGGTTGTAAATAACAAAGGATTAAAGCAATAGTTTGTGGATGCTCATAACTAATTACATTTAATAATTGATGAGCATCAGCTTTCCTTGCAATAGAAAATGGTCTATATTGTTGAGTTGCCTCTGTTACCTTACTTAAAATTTCATTTGCTCTTTGGGTTCCTAAAGCTTTAGATAATAAAGTTCTAGCATAGTCTAGACCGCCTTCAATAATATAATCTCTTGCTTTATTCATTTCTAAAAATTCATCTAAAATAACTTCTCTTTGTTCTGCTGATACAGTAGAAATATTAGCTATTTCATATGTAATTTTTTGTATTTCAGATTCTGGTAACTTTTTTAATATTCCTGAAGATGCTTCAGGCCCAAGAGTTATAAATAATATAGCTGCCTTTTTAATTCCATTTAATTTAACTGATTCTCTTGCCATATTATCACCTCTCACTTTCAGCTAACCAAGCTTTAATTATATCTGCTACTTGATCAGGTTTATCTGTGGCATATTTCTTTATTTCATTTTCAATATGTGCTTTTGGATTAACAGTTTCAAAATCAATACTTGAAATTTCTTCCCTTGTTTTATCAGAAACCCTGTCGTCAATTACAACATCTAATAGGCTTTCCTTTTCCTCTTTATTCTTCTTTCTTCTTCTAATAAGGATTAAAGTTACTGTGAGAATAATTAACCCTATAATTCCTAATATAGAATATAGAACAATTTTATCTCTATTTTCTGAAATAAAGCCTCCATTAGCTTCTGTTCCATCTCCTAAGTCTTCTTTATTAGTAGGATCAAAGGTCATTCCAACTACTGAAATATTATCTCCTCTATCTGTTTTTATACCAATAGCATTAGCTACAGATCTTTCTATAGCTGTTTGAACATTACCTTCAATATTCCCATCAATAAATACTGAAGCGGTTAACCTTTTAACCTCACCTGGAGCACTTATTGTCTTTGTTTCTGTCTTTCCACTTTCATAATTTGTACTTACTTCTTCTCTTAAAGATCCATTATTATTGTTATTTTCTTCCTCTATAGTATTTCCCATATTGTTATCTACGGGACTAGCAGTAGATTCTCCAGCATTTTCTCCATTTATCTCTTTTATTGCTTGTTGGCTTACTATAACTTTATTAGGATCTATTACTGTTTCTGTTTTTTGTCTTGAATCGAAGTCCAAGTCTACATTTACAGAAGTTTTAACCTTTCCCTTACCTACAACAGGCTCTAATAATTGGATTATTGATTTTTGAAGCTCTTCTTCATATTTCTTTTCTAATGCAAATTGTTGACCTATTGCATCAGAACTTACAGCTACATTTTCTTCATCAAATAAGCCTTCTGTTAATAAATTCATGTTATTATCTACAACTTCAATATTCTCTTCTGGAACATTCTCTGTGCTTTTTGAAACAAGTGCCACTATTGACTTAACCTGTTCCCTACTTAGTTTATTCCCAGAAGATACTTGTAAGTAAACAGCAGCCTTTCCTGGCTCCTTATCCTCAACAAATACTGAATCCTTTGATGGGGTTATATGTACTCTTGCAGTTTCTACTTGAGGAAAGCTTTTAATAGTTTTTTCTAATTCCCCTTGCTGCATTCTTAATTTTTTTAGTTTAAATTCTTCATCAGTCATTCCAAATGAACTACCTGAATCCATAAGTTCATAACCACTACTTCCATCTGATAGTTCAGGTGCCAATTCCAATCTTAATTTGTCCACCTGTGATTTTGGTACCAGTATGGTATCTCCTTCTATTTTCATATCTACTTTTTTCTCATTTAGCTTATTTATTACAACTTGTGCATCTGTTGCCTCTAAGCTAGAGAATAAAACCTTATACTTAGTTGATGAGTTATAAAAAAACATTGAAATAATTGCGATAATAAAAGTAATCATTGTAACTATTATTGCTATTTTTATTCCCTTATTAAATGTCTTAAATCTTCCCCATAGCTTACTAAGAATTTCTTTAAGCTTATCCATTAATAATAGCACTCCTTCGTATTACAATTGCATTCTGTTTAATTCTTGAACTGCTTCTACAACTTTATTTCTTACTTGAATAGCAAGTTGTAGCGACATCTTAGCTTCCTCCATACTAAGAACCATCTCATGAATATCTACATCTTTTCCTGCAATGAAATCATTAGTTATGTTATCAGCTTCTATTTGTTCTTGATTTACTTTATCTAAATTTTCCTTTAAAATATCCTGAAACATATTTGAAGGATTGTTATTATTACATATAACAGAATTTGTATTACTGTTTTCAAATATTTTTTCTGCTGGAACAAAATTATTAATTATCAATATAAGCTACCTCCCTAACTCTAGTGTTTTTGTAAACATACTTTTAGTTGCATTAAGTGTATCTATATTAGCCTCATAAGACCTAGATGCTGCTATCATATCTGCCATTTCGTTTAGTAAATTAACATTTGGCATAGTAACATATCCATTTTCGTCTGCATCTGGGTGTGTAGGATCATAGACACTTTTTAAAGGGGATTTATCTTCTACTATACCAATAGCCTTAACCCCGTTTAGCCCTTTTTCCTTATCTAAGTTTTCTTGAAAAACAGCTATTTTTCTAACATAAGGCTTTCCATTCTCACCTCTAGTAGTTGTTGCATTTGTCATATTCGATGTTATAGTATCCATTCTAAGTCTTTCAGCTGAAAGTCCACTAGCACTTATTCTCATAGTATTAAATAGTCCCATAATTAAACATTCCCTCCTGATATTACAGCTTTAGTCATATTGAGTTTTGAATTTGCTTGAGTTATTAAAGCATTATACATCAAGTTATTGGCAGCTTGATTCACTTTTTCCAAATCCATATCCACATTATTACCGTCTGTTCTCATACTTGTACTATTATCTTCCTTGACAGAAATTAAAGAATTACTTAATTCTCCATTAAAATGCACTTTTTTTGTTGTATTTAATACAAACTTACTTTTTTCATTATTCAAATTCTCTTCAAAAGAAACATAGGATTTTTTAAAATTATCTGTATTAATATTAGCCATATTATTAGCTATAACTTTGCCTCTTAATGCAGAGGCATCTAATCCTAATTTAATAAATTGCATTGAAACATCATTACCAATATTCATAAACTTCTCCCCTAATTAATATTTTACTTTTACATTTTATCCCATCATTTTTGTTAATTCTACTACTTTCATTTTAAAACATAATTATTCAACTAATAGTATGCAAAAATTACCTGTATTTACATTATAATTTAATATAACTTATTTTTCTATAATATTTTCATATTAAATACATATAAATTTTCTACATTTTTCGTATTTTTGTTAATATTTTTAAATATTTTATTTAATTTATCATTTAATTTATTTTTTATATCATTTTTTTAAAATTAAATTACTAAAATAAAGAGACACTAAAAAGAGAAGTTATAAGAACTTCTCTTTATATACATTATTTTAAATTTTGAAGTACTCTTAATATATCTTGTGGAAAATTATTAGTTTGTTTCATTAAAGCAATTGAGGTTTCATGTAGGACTGATGTCCTTGCATATTCAGCCATTTCTAAAGCTATATCAGTATCTCTTACCCTACTCTCTGCACTTTGCAAATTATATGAACTACCACCTAAGTTTTCTGAAGATGTTTCCATTCTATTTTGAATAGCTCCATATCTACTTCTTACAGAATTAATAGTGCTAATAGCTGATTGAATTATGCTCATATTTTTATCTAAATCATCCCTATTAGTAACATCTATTGATTTTAAAGTGTTTCCCTTATTATCTGAAAGTATATCTGTTGTTAAATTATACATTGGAATTTCTATTTCTTCCTCTGCATTTGCTCCTACTACATGCTTTAAGTATTTAGGATAATCGTTATTAGCTACCTTATCTGAATTCAACAATTTCACTCCATTGAAATCCGAACTATTAACTGTAGTATCAATATCTTTCTTAAGAGTATCTATTTCAACTTGAATTACTTCTAAGTCTCTTTCATTAGTAACTCCAGCAGATTGAATAGTTAACTCTTTAAGCCTTAGTAATGATTCCCCAACAACAGATAAAGCTCCATCAGTTGCTTGCATCATGGATATTCCATCTTGAATATTTTTCCCAGCCATTTGAAGACTTCTAATTTGCAGTCTAAGGCCTTCACTTACACCTAGCTTATTAGGATTATCCTTTGCTGAATTAATTTTTGTACCAGTACTTATTCTATCTAAAGCTGTTGATTGTGTAGATAAATTTTTCTTGTAATTCCTATACACATTTAAAGATTGCATATTTTGATTTAATCTCATAATATCTCTCCTAATTTATTATTTAATTACTATATATATCGTTATATCTTATATTATCTTTAATTAATATATATTAAAATATTGCTATATAATTATTATTTAAATATTCTGCTAACAAAAAAATGATCATTATAGTACTTAAACCCATATATATATCTTATATATATCTTCTAAATATTTCTTAATATTATCTGTTGAAACAGTATCAACAATTGCAGTATAAAAATTGTAATCTTTTATTCTTCTAAAAATTTTTCAAGAATCTCACTTTCATCTTTTACTATAATACAAATTGCTATCATAAATTTTATACTCTCTTGTTGAAAAATATACATCTTTTATACAACCATCATTAATACTTAGCCCTTTATCTTTTCCATATATTTGTTACTTTCTTTAAATCTATAAAAGTATCTCTTATGCTAATATTTATTTCCTATGCGAAACATAAAAATTACATACATTGGATTTTAATAAGATTCTTTTCTCAATGCTAAGATAGATTTATAACTCCATATTTCTTCTATTGATATAAATCGATAAATGGTTAAATTAATAACCACAGTATATTGCACTTAGACTTATTAATATATCTAGAAAAAAAACTAGGGATAAATATATTTATTCCTATCTCTTTCGTATTTTTAATAATTATATAAACACATTGTCTAAAATCTATTTATTATGATGTAAACTCTTCTTTTTCAAATTTTCATTATAAAATATACCATAGTATGAATTATTACATCTTATTATAGATATATTTATCCAACATCCTTCCTGAATTACCACTCTATCCTGAAAATTGATTTTTTCTTTTCCTCTTATATCACAGTTTTCTCCTATATAATCCTTTATAAAACTTATAGATGAATAACCTATTTCATCCATACCAAATATTTTTCGCATATATCTATTTTTAATAACTTCCATGTCATAATTTATAGTTTGTCCACATAAACTTATAATTTCAAATTCATATCATAATGCTCCTATAAAATCTAACGGTGAATATTCAAAACAATGATATATATTTTGAGACCTTTTCTCAAACTAATGTCATCATCTTCAAAGTTTCCAGGTGTAAATCTTTCATCAAAAGCCCTACTTTATCTAGTACTTCTCTTTTAATAAACATAGCAAATCCAACTAATTTTATTTTTTCCTCATAACGCACTTCATTCGGTATATTATTAATTAAGCTGTAATTTATATAGCCATCAAAATTATCATATTCTTCGCTTATTTTCTGATAATACGATACACTATTACTAACCGCACCTGTAGCTCCTATCTATTTCCTTAAATATAAAGCCATCCTTAAATTAAATATTGAATTTGTCATTATAACGGTATCATTATTTAAAAGAAAAATATCATTTTCTTTATTTGATATCTCTATTCCTATATTACAACCTGCAGGAAACCCCTTATTTTCAGTGTTTAAAATATACTTTATTCCTTCTTGTTCTTTTATCCATTCAACAGTTCCATCTGTAGAATTATTGTCTACTATAATTATTTCACAGTTATCTTTACCGTTATTTTTTTTATACTATTTACACATACCTTTGTATTGTTGTATTAGATATTTTGCTTCTTGAAAAAATCCTTCTTCTATGTATTTTTCTATTTGAAACTTTAACTCAGTAGTATTCATCCCTTTTCTCCTGCTCATAATATTTTTCTAGAATTGACAAAATAACTAAATATTTAGATTAGGATTTCAATCTATTTATTTTTAGTTTTATCTTTTTGTACTAATATTTGATTTATGTTATTAATAATATACTACATTCTAATTTATAATAAAATTTGCTTCCTGTAACAAATTTTGTTCTATTCGCTATTCAATAATTTTTTTATTCTCTTTTCACTTTAATACTTATGAATATTTCTTTTATCTTCCACTATATTATTTTCTAAATCAGTCCTTTATTTCAACTCCTAGCTATTAACTTTAGTTTTATCAAGTACCCTTATTCTATTAATTGCTTTTATATATCTATTCTTTGCTGACACTTTGTAGTATTCAATTGCTTTTTCTATATTACCAGTTGTTTCATAAAACACACCTAAGTTATAAGCTGCAATATAACTACCTACTCCTAAAACAATAGAATCTCTATCTCCAATTTCCAGAGCCTTAAGATAAGATTTCTCAATTAAATAAACATATTCACCATAAGTATTAACATCTGAAAGTATTAAATTTATATAAAAAATTCCACATGCAAAATTATAATCACTACTTTCTTTTAAGTATTTATAATTATCATTTATAATATTAATTCCATCAGAAAAATTTGAAATATTACTACAATTATTAATATAAGATATTATTAAGTCTCTAGAATACGCTTTCTTAATATCTAAATCTTTATAAGCTATTTTAAAATATTCCTCTGCCTCTTCATATCTTTTATCAGAAAACAAAGCTTTTGCTATCTGATAAATAATATAATTATTATTAGGATTTTTTACATATTCCTTTTTTAGCAGTCTAATATTTCTTTCACCTTTATTAGTTTTATAGTAACCTGAATGTTTTACTTTGATATTTGTATTTATTCTTTTATTATCAGAATTTAATTGTTCGTGAACAGAGCCTATAAATTTAATACCTTTTTCAAAAAACCTTGATATGTAAACTTTGGAATAAGATTCTTCATCTCCATCTATAAAATTACTCAATATTTCTATTTTCCCTATACTATTTTTATTTTTTGCTGCAAAATCTATTAAATCTTTTTTTGATCCTTCATAAATATATTCATCTGCATCTAATGATAAAATCCAATCACCTGTACATTTTTCTAACGCATAATTTCTCGCCTTTGAAAAATCGTCATTCCAGTTATATGAATAAATATTGTTTGTATATTTCTTAGCTATTGATACTGTATTATCTTCAGATCCTGTATCTACAATTACAATTTCATCTACTAGATTACTAATACTTTTCAGACATCTTTCTATATTTTCTTCTTCATTTTTCACAATCATTGCAAGACTTAATTTCATAATAAACCACCTTTATATAAGATTCTGTATTACTATTGTCGTATCTGTTTTAAAAAAATTAATATGAAATATAAAAAGGTTACAAAACCACAACAGTTTAGTAACCTTTTAAATAACCTTAATTAAATAACTCCTTTGACTATTGGTTATTTTCTATAGAAATATATTTTTGCATATATCAATGGCCAAAAGTTCTTTATTATATAATATATTCCTTCTATATTTTTTCAGCCACAAAGTAACTTTGAGATAATTGAAAATATGTATAAATATCATCACCATTTTCTTCTATATTTTTTAATATTTGTATAATTTATTATTTGAATTGTAACAGTATTATACTTCTCAAATTCTTTGCTATTAAATAATCTCGTTACTTCATCTAGATTTTCTAATAGTTCATTTGCATCTACAACAAGCATACATTCTACACTACAATTGCTAAGTGATATATTTCTCATTTTATCAAAATCATCTTCCCATTTATGAAAAAACACCTTATTCTTAATAATAAAAAGAGCATGATTAATTTAAAATTAATCATGCTCAAATAATTTTATTATCTTAATAATTGTAAAACACCTTGTGGTTGTTGATTAGCTTGTGCTATCATTGCTTGTGCTGCTTGTTGTAGAATATTATTCTTTGAGAAGTTTACCATTTCTTTAGCCATATCAACATCTCTAATTCTTGATTCAGCAGCTGTTAAGTTTTCACTTGTAATGCTTAAGTTGTTTATAGTATGTTCTAATCTGTTTTGTTGTGAACCGTAAGTTGCTCTTTGTAAGTTAACTTCAGCAATTGCTGCTTCGATATCTGTAACACCTTTATCCTTAGTTAGACCTTTACTTGCAGTAGTAGTAGCTGCTGCAATAGTTAAGCTAACTGCTGCATCTTGAGTAACTGTAACATCTATCGCTTCATTAAATACTTCTATACCATTAAATGATGTAGTAGCATAAATATTGTCTATTTCTGCTCCTAATGCATCTAACTCTAAATCTATGTTAGCTGTATCTTCAGTGTTATTAGTTCCATTAGATTTTTGAACATTTAATTCCTTCATACGAACTAACATAGCTGAAACTTCTGTTAATGCTCCTTCAGCAGTTTGGATATAAGATATACCATCTTGAGAGTTTCTTGCTGCTTGATCTAAGCCTCTAATTTGTCCTCTCATTTTTTCAGAAATTGATAGTCCTGCTGCATCATCTCCAGCTCTGTTTATTCTTAAACCTGAAGATAATTTTTCCATTGACTTACCTACTGTAGTAGTATTACCTGTAAGATTTCTGTGTGCATTTAATGCATTCATGTTGTGATTAATAATCATAATAAAATTCCTCCTTGATTTTTGTAATTTGACATCCTTGTCTTATATTTTTATTTTATATGTAACAGATTAATCTGTTAATACCTTCCCTATATAGAGTATTGCTTAAGCTTATATTATAAATATCGTATATTCTAATTTAACTTTATACCCTTTTTAAAATTTTTTTAAATTTTTGTATTAAAATAATTTTTTACTCTTCTATTCTTTTCATAAGCATTATTTGCATTTTTCATATTATTTATATTTTTAATTTCTTCTTTTACCAATAATCTCTCACTATCAATCTTTTGCTTTAATTTTTCATCCAAATCCAGTAATTTCATATCTAAATATACTTCTTTTATTTCTTCTCTATTATTTTCATCAGAAAATATTTCTTTTATTATTTCTTCTCTCTTTTCTAAAAGATTCAAAGCTTCTTCATCATTATTTATTCTTTCAATAATAGATATTGTTATCTCTTTATATTCATTAAGTAATTCTATTATCATACTTTTAGCCTAAACCTAATTGTTGCATTAAATAACTTTGTTGAGAATTATACTTATTCATTACTGCTTCTAAATTGGCATATCTAATATATAAAGCTTGTTCTCTTCTAGAAAAATCTTTTTCCATGTCCTTCATCTTTTGCTCATATTTTTGAATTGATAATGTTATTTCATTATTATAACCACTAGAGGTGCCTTCAAAACCTGCTTTTTTTATTAAAATAGCTGATATTGAAATAGTTTCGCCATATAATACATCCTTTATTCTATTCATCATACCAGTTTGGGAATATTTAGTCCCAGCTGATAAGGTGTCATCTTTTGGTGCTGCTTTAATAAACATATTCATAATTTCTTCAGTATTCTCTGATAAAGCTTTAGAGAGTTTATTTTCATCAATTGTATAAGTTCCATTTTTAGTGCCAGCATAATCTTTTACCGGCATTATGCCTATCTTTTCTAAGTTCAACCCTGTACCATCAACTAAAGTTCTCATAGCTTGCTTTAAACTATTATTAATTCTAGTTAAATCATTATCTCTTGAAAGTTGTCCTTGTTCTACTTTAGAATTCCAAAGTTTAACTTCTTCTTCTGACATTTCTTTCTTTTGATCAGCTGTTAATGGTGAATAGTCTTTATTTTTTCTTTCCATGGTAAGCTTGTTTAACTTTTCTACTAAAGTATTATAGTCATTTATAAACTTAACTAAATTATCTTTAATTTCAGTTACATCTTGTTTACTGCTTATGGTAACTCCTGCATTAGGAATATCACTATTAAACTTGAATTCAATTCCATCTAATACAACTGTATTATCTATTCCAGTATGAGTAAAAACGCCACCACTACTAATATTTTCAATTGTTATTTCAGCATCGTTACCTTGGAATAATTCTATACTTCCTTGTAATTCTTTTACATCAATATTACTTTTAGATCCTGCCACATTAGAAGTTAATAATACATTACCCTCTTTATTAGATGCTGTAATAGGTATACCTTGTTCCTTTAATACCTTATTTAAATAATCAACCACTTCTTTAAGTTTATCCTCTTTATCTTTGGCAATTTCTGCCTCTGTTAAATCAGTTATATCTTTTAAAATGCCTTTTCCAGTTAAATCTATTAAATTTCCGTTTATAGATATCTTTTTATTAGCTATAGTATTTAATTCTAAAGTATTAGTTGCTTCTTTAGCATTCTCTCCGCCAGCAAGAGTTTTCGTATTATCTTCACCTTCTCCTATTTTTATTGAAGGATATTTTTCTTTTTCCCCTGGTTCTAAAGATTTAAAAGTAATTTTACCACTTTCATCCACTTCAGCAGTTAGCTTTCTATCTTTTAATTTACTTTGTAACTCTTGTTGTATATCTTTAGTAATATCTATCTCTACTTTAACACCATCAATTTCAATTATTCCATTAGCATCTTCTAAATCTTTTTTTGTAAAAGCATCCAAAGTTGCTGCTTTAGCATCACTTCCTTGAGTAACTGTACCAATACTGTCACTAAGAGTTCCACTTAAAGTAAATTTACTATCTATACCTAAAACTGTAGATTCAAATACAAATCCACTTTTATTTGTTACCTTTTCAATTTCCTTACCATTTTCATCTGTAATTTTTTCAACAGTTCCAGCAAAATCTGTATACCTTACACTTACATTAATACCTTTTGTTTTCAACTCATTATTTAAATTATTAGCTCTTTCTTTTACAGTAGAACCTTTTAATATGAATTTTTCTCCATTAATAACTAATTCATTTCCTACATCTAAACCATCAGTTTTAACAACTTTAGCTGCTTTAGCATTAGTTCCTGTAACTTTGTAACTTTCTGCCTTTGCATCTCCTGATCCTGTTACTGTTACTGCATCGCTTGAAGAAGTTAAACTTACTGGTGACCAATTTCTACTTAGTAATAAGCTCTTGCTATTTGTTACATCAAAATACTTATTATATAATTCTCTGGAATCCTTTAATACATCTCTATAAAGCTTTTGCCTTATTTCAAGAATTTCCTTATCTTGTCCTCTTTTATCTATCTTTATTCTATATGGTTTCATAGAACTTTTAATTATTTCATCCATATCTAGTCCTGTTGCTAAACCTGTTATTCTCATATAAACACCCCCGTTTTTCTTAATTAAGAATGTAAAATGTATAATGAAAAATTGTTGTGAAAATTCATCTGAAAGATGAATTTTAAATAAGTATTTTTTAATTCAGCTTTGCTGAATTATTTCATTAATTCTTAATTTTTCATTTTACATTATTTCATTTTCTTTGATACTTCGTATGCTTCATGCCATGTATCTCTTACACTTTCTATTACCGGCATAAGCTCGTCCATCATGGCTAAATCCTTTTTCAAGTTTATCTCAAATAGTCTAGTTTTAATAAAATCATAAACCCTATATATTTCTTTTGCCCAATCTCCAGTATTTTGGTCTAATGTAACCATTAATTCCGTAAATATATCTTGAACTTTTACTAAATTTTCATGACTTTTACTTATATTTTTTTCTGACAATCCATCTCTTGCTATCTTTGAAAACTTTACTGCTCCATCTACTAACATTAATAATAATTGTTCCTTAGATGCGTAGTTTACGCTATTATTTTTATATACATTAAAAGCATTATTGCCATACATTTATTATTTCCTCCTACTTTTTAACATCTAAAAAGGTTCCATAACTTGTTGTATTTAAATCTTCTTCCTTTTCACCATTAAGACTTATAGTTGGTTTTTGAATTTTTGTAGCTTTGACAGTAATTTTACCTTTTAACCTTTTGCCCTTTTCTTCTTTAACATACTCATTAAAAAACTTTTTCCTCTGTTTCTCACTGTCTTTGTTAATTATTATGTCTGACTTTCTATGAATCTTACCATCTTTAGTTTGTTCATATATTTTTCTTCTAAGATCTGTATCTATTTTATTAAGTAAGAAATTCATAGTCATTCCTCCCTTTAAGCTTTTTTATCAATTGCTATACCAGAAAGTTCACACATTTTGGCTATTAAATCAAGAATTTTTTTAGGTGGATACTCCATAATTACTTCTTTAGTGTCCTTGTCAACTATTTTTATCATTATATCTCCAAATTTTTCATGTATAGAGTATTCAGCATAAGTATTTTCTTCACTTAAAAATTTATTTAATTTTTCTACTGCTTTTACCACATCTTCTTTACTATAACTCTTATCTTTAGCACCTACAGCATTAATTACATCCTTGTTAGCTGAAACTTGCCTTATTTCATCTACTAATGTTGTATTTAGGTTAGTTTGTCCTCCTTGACTTATAACCTTTAAATCCATTTTCAACCCCCCCTTTTTTAATGTAAAATTAAGAATGTAGAATTGTTGATGTAATTTGTTCCAAATTACTAAATATTCATTACTACATCTTATTTATTTTTATTATTCATTTTTAGATTTTTTAGTATATCCATATTTATATTACTTGCTTCTTTATTTTCATTTTTAACTTCTTCAAATAGTTCTTTTCTAAGAATTGTCATTTCTCTAGGTGCGTTAATTGCTAACTTAACACTTCCATCTTCTACTTTTGATACTGTTATTTCTATATTATCACCTATTAAAATTGACTCGCCTTTTTTTCTTGTTATAACTAACAAACTTACACCCCTTTTTTTACAATGCATAATGCATAATTTTTGATGAACCTCCTAAGGAGTTTCTTATATTTAATTATAGCTGAAAACTTTATTAACTAAATATTTTTTCTTTAATTTTGTATATATCTTTATCTATTATATATTGTTCTGCTTTTTTGGTATTAAAATTAATAATTATTGGGGCCTTTAAATTTGCTGTTATTTCTTTCATATTTGAACTTAATGTAACTATTGAGTATAATAGCACCTCTTTTTCAGATGTTATCTTTAAATTATTTATTACTTCATTACTAAGATTTACTTCGTATTTTTCATTTACTAAAAATGGTGAAATTAGAATAAACCCAATTTCTTTATCCTCTATAGATTGAAGTATACTAAAAGGACTGTCTTCTCCTACTTCCTTAATAACAAAATTCTTTAAATCTTTAAATCCTGGAACTCCTTTTTCAAAGGTAATTATTTCATTTGAATCATATACTATTGTCCCATGTATTGGTGATACTATTTCCATATTCATCTTCTCCTATCTTAGGAAATCTAAAAGTGATGGCTGTATAATTTTTGCGCTTACTTGAAGTGACGCCATATACACACTTTGTGCTACTGTTGCTTCTATATTTTTTTTAGCAAAATCTATATCTTCTGTTTGTGATAAAATATCTGTTAAATTAAAATTTTGCTCATCATTTTGGTCTGCTGCTGATTCCATTCTATTTTGTTTAGCACCAACTTCTGCTCTAATCTTTAAAAGATTTGTTATAGTTTCATCCATGGATTTTATATACTCATTTGTAACTTTACTACTGATGTCAGGATTTGGAGAATCTATATCATCAGTAATTCCTTTTAAAAGATCCATTACATTTACAGCTGTACCTTTTTTATCTTTAAACATTAGTATATCTGTAGCAGACACACTATATTCCATAGTTACTCCTTGAGAAATTTCTACATTTAGCTTTTGACCAATCATATTAATTTGATTTTGTACACTTTCATCTGAATTATCTAATGAAAGTACTTCTCCATCCTTACCCGATAAATTAATATAACTATTTTTAGTATCTACATCTCTACTACTAGCTACAGGTTTAGAATTAACTTTAGTTCCTCCAAATATATATTTCCCATCAAAGCTTGAATTAAGTATTTGAGCAATTTCATTTACTTTTTCATTCATCTCATCCTTTATAGCTCTCTTTTCATCACTACCATAAGCTGCATTACCTGCTGAAACCATAAGTTCTCTAAATCTTTGGAAACTATTACCTAGTTGTTCTAAAGCAGTATCTGTAGTATCTAACCAATTTGTAGTATCCTTAATGTTTTCATTATATTGCGTATTAGCACCGATATCTCTATTTAATTGCATGCTTCTAGCCACTTTAAAAGGATTATCTGATGGTCTCCTTATTTCTTTGCCAGAAGTAAGCTGATCATTTAATTTTTTCATATAATTTTGATTTCTTCCAAGATCTCTTAAGAAACTTTTAGACATCATTTGATTTGTAATTCTCATTTACTTTCCTCCTACCTCTTCAAACCATTTATTATTACATCAAGTAATTCATCTACAGTTGATATTATCTTTGCATTAGCATTATATGCATGTTGGAATTGAACTAAATTCGCCATTTCTTCATCTAAAGATACACCTGAAACTGAAGCTCTAGTTTCTTCTACACTATGCAATAAGTCTTCTTGATTAGTTACCATTCTTTGAGCTTCTTGTGCTTGTACTCCAAGTCTATCTATTGTATCTTTAAAATATGAATCCATCTTCATTCCTGATGTGCTATTTTCAATTTTTAATCCATTATTAGAAAGTGTATTCCCGCCTTTAAATTTATCAAACATATCCTTTCTAGATACAACGGTTTCGTTAATATCCTGAATTCTAATTAGTGAATCTCTAAGCTGAGCAATTGATAAAGCCCTTGCTCCATCCCCATCCCCATCAATATCATTTTCATGGGTATATGCAAACAAATCATCATGAGTTCTAGTTTTTATCTTCATTACATCTTGAAGTATTTCTGCATTCATAGAAATATTTTTAGCTGTTATTTCTTCTTCAGCATATAAAGTTTCATCTAAATTTATCAATAAACCGTTGGCTCTATATTTAGCTATATCTTTATTAACAAAGTAAGGTAAATAATCCTTATCTACTCCACCACTATTATTTAATGGATCCTCTATACCACTATGAATAGCATTAACTGAAAAAGCTAAAGATTTAGCTAATTTATTTAATTGGTTCATATACTCTTCAATATCCTTTTGTACAGATACTAAGCCACTTGCACTTCCTGTTTCAGGTTTAAACATCATAAGTTGTGAATAGGTTATAGTATCTCCATTTCTAATGGGGTATCCATCTCCTCTAGCTGCTTGACCAGTCTTATCTGCCCATATTATTCTATTATCTTGAATTTCTTTAGCTTGCTCTTCTGTTATTCCAGATACCTTCATTGTTTGCTTGTTATTTTCACTGTCCATATTACCATTTTTATAATAGGTAACTATATAAGTGGTTCCAGATAAGTCATTTTTATCTTTCTCTACATTTGTTACATAAGAAAATCTTGATACATCTCCATTTGGACTTGAGTTTACTAATAAAGAAGCTTTCATATTACCTGATTCAGTAGGTTTTAAATCTATACCATTAAACTCTCTTTTATCCACTTGAATACCAAATTTATAGCTTAACTCATCTAATAATAAATCTCTTTTATCCATTAAATCATTAGGAGTGTTTCCAGATACAGTTACACTTATAATTTCTTGATTTACTCTATCAAGTTGCTCTAATATACTATTTACTTCTGTAACAGTACTTTTTAGCATATCTTGAGTATTGTTTTTAAGATTTTCAAGTTTTGTATAAGTAGAATTTAATGCATCTGCTAAAGCTGCAGATTGTTGTGCAACTACTGTTCTAGAATTTGAACTATTAGGCTGCTTTGAAAGTTCTTGAAAGGCATCAAAAAATTTACCCATTAATGTTGATAATCCTGTACTTGATGGTTCATTAAATACACTTTCTACTTCATACAAGTAATTACTTCTCATATCATACTTACCTAGTATTGCAGTTTCTCCTCTAACTTGATAATCCAAGAAACTATCTCTTACTCTTTCAATGGCTTGAATTTGAGCTCCTGTACCAAGTTGTCCTGCTTGCACTGAGGATCCCATAGAAGTTCCTCCGAAAGGTCTACTAGTTTCTATTTTAGCTCTTTGTCTTGAATATCCAACTGTATTAGAGTTAGCAATATTGTGTGAAGTAACATCTATACTTTTTTGTTGTACATTCATTCCTCTTTTCGCTATATTAAATGTGGAAAATAATCCTGACATAATCTCTCCTCCAATATTCTATTACCTTCTTACACTTCCATAAGAGTTGTAAGTAGTTACATCCTTCTTTGGATTTATTAAATTTAGTAAATTATTAGTAAAACTTAATTGTTGCTTTATTAGTAATTCATTTGTATCCTTTTGCAATATCATTTCATTTAATAACTTTTGTATTTTTCTATATAAATTATCTAACTCATCACTATTTGAGTTATTTATATAATCATTTATTGAAGTATTACCTAAGAATTTTCTCCTATTTACTTCAATTTCTGCTACTTCTTTATTTTTTAATCTTATTTCTTCCGCCACTGCTTCCATACCAAAAATATCTTTATCTAAAATAAGTTTATATTGTTTATCTAGTAATGCTAATAGTTCTCTTAATTTTCCTTCTTCTAAAGTAAGAACTTCCTTTAAATTACTTCCCATTGTTACTTCTTACCTTTCATTTCTTCTAAAATTCCTCTTGCAATAAGCCTAGCATCATAAGAATATGTTCCATTAGAAATTTCATTTTTCACAGCCATAACTCTTTTAGTATTATTATAATTATTATCTATTGAATAATCCTTTAGAATTTTAGAAGCTTCTGATATTTCTATTCTGTCATATGCTTTTTCTTTTTCTATCTTATCCATTTTATTAGAAGTAACTTTGTTATAATAATTAATTCCATTTGTATAATTAATTCCTTTTATATTCATAATTCCCTCCAACATTTTCCTATATGATATTTATCGTTTTTTTTACTTAAAAGTTTAGTTATTATATTTAAAAAATCAATAAATATAATATATAACAAGAAAAGAGGCTGTAACAACAGCCTCTAATTAAAATTTTCATTTTTCATTATTAACTTCACATTGTGCATAGAACCTATGTATTACTACCTTAAAGATTTAATTCTCTCTACTCCACTAATAATACTTGTTATTCTAACTCCAAAATTCTCATCTACTACTACTACTTCACCATAAGCTATCTTTTTGCCATTTACAAGTATTTCCACTGGTTCTTCTGCTAATTTATCTAATTCTATTAAGGATCCTGTACTTAAATTCAAAATATCCTTTATACTCTTTTTAGTTCTTCCAAGAACTACTGAAACATCTAAAGGAACATCTAATATTAAGTCTATATTCCTATGAGATTCTCCTACCTTACCTTGAGTTAAGGATTCAAAGCTAGCATCATGAACTTCAATAGGCTTTTCTTTAATAGAAGTATCAATATTTTCTTTATATGTTGCAGTTATAGCTGCTTCATTATATCCCGCATTAATGACTTTAGATGCAGTCTCATTTTCTGGTAATACAGTATTACTTTCTACTTTAACATCCACTGCAGCTTCCTCCTTTTCAAATGATTCTTCTCCCATCATAATAGAAACAATTTTTTTAGCTGTTTGAATAGGTAATATTTGCATCATATTAGATTGAAGTAAACCTTCTATTGTTAAGTCAAAACAAATTTCAACTATTTTTTGTTCTTCTGGAATAGCTTCAGATATTTTTTCACTCATTTCCTTCCATATCTTTGATTTTGGTGGAGAAATATTTACTTCTCTATCAAACATTGTTGCCATGGAAGTAGCTGCAGATCCTATCATTTGGTTCATTGCTTCTTGAACTGCACTTACTTCTATTTCAGACAATTCTGTTGTAGAAACTTGTCCGTCTCCTCCCATCATAAGATTTGCAATTACAGCAGCATCTGTAGTTTTCATAATTAAAAGATTTCTGCCTGTAATACCAGAAACATATTCTACATCTAATATTATGTTAGGATATTCAAAACCTTCTTTTATACTTTGCAATGTTGTTATTGTAACCTTTGGTGTTGTAATGTTTACCTGCTTATTTATAAGTTGATATAGTGCTGTAGAGGCTGACCCCATAGAAATATTACCTATTTCTCCTAGTAAGTCCCTTTCTATTTCTGTTACTACTTCAACACTAGTATCTTCGTCTGTTCCCTTTAATAATGAATCTATTTCTTCTTGAGATAAAAAACTGCTACTCATTCTCAATCACATCCTTATATAAAATATCTAAAATTTCAACTCCCATATTCTTTCCTATAGATCCTGGTTTTCCTACAAAACATTCATTTCCTTCTACAAATACTTTAACTGGATCACTGCATTGAGAATCTAATATTAAAACATCTCCATTAACAAGCTTTAAAAAATTATCTATTGTTATTTCTGTTTTACCAAGCTCTACATGCATATTTACCTCTACAGGGTTAATTCCCTTTTTAAGTTTTTCTTTTGCTTCATCACTTAGCTCATCTTCATCAGTTTTAAACCAATATTGAACAACAAGCTTATCTAATATTTTTTCTACACTTAAATACGGAATACATAAGTTCATATATGTAGTACTTTTACCTAGTTCTACTAAAAAGCTAAGTAAAGCAACTGGTTCATTAGGAGCTAATGTCTGGTTTGCTGATGGATTTGTTTCTAATAATTCAAATTCTGGTTTTACTTCTAATATTCCATCCCAAGCAAGTACCATAGACTTTATCATCTCAGTTGTTATGTTTGATATTATATTTTTCTCTATTTCTGAGAATTCTTTAGGTTTCTCATATCTTTGGCCTGAGCCTCCTAAAAGTATATCTAATATTTGAAATGAAAATTGTGGATTCATTTCAAGTAATAAATTTCCTTGTAGAGGATTCATTTTAAATATTGTTATTATAGTAGGATTAGGAATAGAGTGAACAAATTCCTCATAAGTAATTTGCTCAACACTTTGGATTTCAATTTTCACATGCTTTCTAAGTTGCCCTGAAAGATAGTTACTTACTATCCTTGCAAAGGAATCATGAACCATTTCTAAAGTTCTTATGTGGTCCTTAGAAAACTTTTGCGGACTTCTAAAGTCATACTTTTTAATCTTATGCTTCTCTTCTTTTTCTTTTAGCTGTTCTGGCTCAACATCTCCAGTAGATAAGGCAGAAAGAAGAGCATCTATTTCACTTTGACTAAGTACCTCTGCCATTTCTATCCCTCACTTCTCATTGATTAAGTAATCTTTCTATATTTATTACTGTTAATAACTTATCTTCTAAATTTATTATTCCTTTTATATTTGCTTCAGTACTATGAATATCAAATTTTTGAAGTTTGTTTTCTTCAATATCTATAACCTCTTCTACTTCATCTACAGTTATACCTAATTCTTCTTCATTAACCTTAAGTATAATAATATTATTTTGCATTTTATCTGACTTAATATTAAGTAATAAATTTAAATCTACTAATGATTTTATACTTCCTCTTAAATTAATTAACCCCTTCATATAGTTAGGAGCCTTTGGCACCTTAGTAATAGTCATCATATCATTAATACTTAAAACTTTATCAGTTTCAACTGCAAAATGTTCTTCTCCTAATTTAAATATTACAAATTGCATTCAATCTGCCTCCTACCTTTATTTATCCTACAACCTTTCTAATAGCTTCTAATACTCTATCTGCTTGGAAAGGCTTTACAATAAAGTCCTTTGCCCCTGATTTAATAGCATCCATAACCATGGATTGTTGTCCCATAGCTGAACACATAATAATTTTTGCATTTGGATCGAAAACTCTTATTTCTTTTACAGCTTCTATTCCATCCATATCTGGCATAGTTATGTCCATAGTTACAACATCTGGTCTTTCCTTCTTATATAAATTAACGGCTTCTATTCCATTACTTGCTTCACCTACTACTTCAAAACCATTTTTTTGTAATATGTCCTTTATCATCATTCTCATAAAAGCAGCATCATCAACTATTAAAACTTTTTTCATTTTAAAACCTCCAACCTATTTTATTCCTAGTGACTCTAATATTTTTTCTAATGATCCTGGGGAAGGTACAAAATAAAAATGTCCTTCAATATTATTTTCTTCTTCTCCCATAAATAAAGTTTCTATATCTAAAACATATTCTTGATATTGTCCTGTTTCTACAAATGTAGATACAAGTATAGCACTTATCATATCATTTACTACTGCTGGCACTGAAGCTGTTATTTTTAACCCAGTAAAATCAGCAATTGAATTCATAAATGAGGATGATATAATATTACCTATTTCTCCTATTACGGAAAATCCCATTTCCGTTAAAGTATCTTCTTGTACTAATGTCATCTTTGATACTATATTAAGTGCAACCTTTTCATCAAATACATATAAGACGCTACCTGCTATATCATCTAAAATTTTCACTAGTACTGCTACTACTTCATTTTCTTTATAACTATTAAATAGTTCATCAAATGCAATTAAATTCATATTGGGAACTGACATATCTATCTTGGTTCCAAGTAAAATTGACAATGATGTTGCTGCATTACCAGCTCCAATATTAGATACTTCTTTTAATGCATCTAATTGAATTGAACTTAAATTTTGGTAGTCCATAAAATCCTTCCCTTCTATATTAATGCTGCAACATCAAGTATCAATGTTACTAATCCATTACCTAAAATAGTAGCTCCAATATATTCTTTTAAGAATTTTAATGACTTGCCTAAAGGTTTAATTACTATTTCTTGTTGTCCAAATAAGGAATCTACTAGTAATCCTACTGTTTTTTCTCCTACTTTAACTATAATAATAAACTTTTTATTACTATCCTTGCTTTCTATATTTAATCTTTCATTAAGTCTAATTAGCGGTATAACGTTATCTCTATAAATAATAACCTCTTCACCATTAGTCTTTTTCAATCTTTCTTCTCTATAATCTATAACTCTATCTATAAATCCTAGAGAAATTGCTAAGGTTTCATCTCCTATCTTAACAAGTAAGGCTTGAATTATTTGAAGGGTAAGTGGTAATTTAATTATAAAGCTCGTACCTTTTCCTTCATCACTCACTACATCAACAGTCCCACCAAGGGATGAAATTTTACTTTTTACTACATCCATTCCAACTCCTCTACCTGAAATGTCTGTAACTACTTTGTTAGTACTAAATCCTTGAGCAAATATAAGATTTTTTATGTCACTATCGCTAAGGCCATCTGTACTTATTCCAATTTCCTCTGCCTTTTCCTTAACTCTATTAAGATTTATACCAGCACCATCATCACTTACTTTAATTAGTGCTTTAGTTCCCTCTTGATAGGCTACAAGCTTAATTGTTCCAATAGGATCCTTACCATTTTTTATTCTTTCTTCTTTGCTTTCTACTCCATGATCTGCTGCATTTCTTAAAAGATGAATTAATGGTTCTCCTATTTCATCTATGACAGTTCTATCTAATTCTGTTTCAGAACCTTCTATTACAAAATTGATTTCCTTTTTAAGCTCTACAGATAAATCTCTAATCATTCTAGGGAACCTATTGAATACCACTTCTAGTGGCAACATTCTAATTTTCATAACCAAATCTTGAAGATCAGAAGTTGTTCTTTCTACTTGCTCTAGAGTTTCTATTAGTTCTTGAGACTTATCATCAATAACTATTTGTTCTAATCTAGTTCTGTAAATTACCAGTTCTGATACCATATTCATAAGCTTATCAATTCTTTGTAGGTCTACTCTTACAGATTGATGTGCTCTCTTAGATGAAGTATTATTTTCCTTTTTAATTTCCTTAGGTTCAATTATTTCCCCTTCTACTTGCACATTTTTAGATAAATTTTTAGCTTCATTTACTACAGATTTATTACTTAATATAGGCTCATGATAATCTTCTAATTCAACATAATAAGTTTCTACTTTATTAACCTCTGAAATATTACTTATTAAACTTTGTATATCTTCTTTAGATCTTTTGGTTAATAATACAAATATTAATTCTGTATCAAACTGTTCATTTTCAATATCCTCTGTAGATGGGAAGGATTTTATTATTTCTCCTTGAGATTCTAGTTCTTGAACTATTAAAAATGCTCTAGCTGATTTTAATAAAGTATCTTCTCTTAGATATACTTTTACACCTATTCCATTATATTGGTTTTTTCTAGCTTGTTTAATTACTGAAATATCATATTCATTTAAAGAAATATTAATTGAACTATTTAATTCACTTATATTATTACTCTCTATATCTTCAGTATCATTTATATTATCTACTTTTGCTACTCTTTCTAATTCTTTAATAATATTTAAATACTCTATTTCCTTGTCATTACCTTCTTCTATATTACTTACCATTCTTTCTAAGGTATCTAAACAATCAAACAAAACAGTAACAACATTTCTAGTTACTTTAAGCTTTCCCTCTCTAAATTCTGATAAAACATCTTCCATCTTATGAGTAAGCTCTGCTATATTATTAAATCCCATAGTTGCAGCCATTCCTTTAATAGTATGAGCTACTCTAAATATTTCATTTAGCTTATCTATATTTTCTGGTTCTTGTTCTAAAGCTAGTAATGATTCATTTAAAGTTTGTAAATTCTCCATTGATTCTTCTAAAAACATATTCATATATTGAGATACATCCATATTATTCACCCCTTTATACTTTCTTATAAATAAAAGTTGATACCTTTTCTAAATTAAAATCCTTATAATTATAGATACTTTCTGTGGCCCCTACAAATAACATTCCACCTTTTTTCAATGAATCTGAAAACTTTTTAAATATTTCCATCTTAATATCATTTTTAAAATAAATTATTACATTTCTACATACTATTAAATCGAAATTGTTATCATATTTATCTAATATTAAATCATGCTTTTTAAATTTAACCATAGATTTAATTTTTTCACTTACGATATACTTTTCATTTACAAAATTAAAATACTTCTTTTTAAAAACTTCATTTACATTTTTCATTTCTACTGATTGATATTGTCCAAGCTCAGCTTTTTTTAAAATATTTTCATCAATATCTGTTGCCAATATATCTACCTTAAGATTTGAATTTATATCATCAATTATCATTGCTATACTATATGGCTCGCACCCCATAGAACATGCTGCACTCCAAACTTTTAATTTTGAAATATCCTTGCTATAATCTCTTATAATTCCTTGTAATTCAAAAAACAATTCTGGATTTCTAAAAAACTCAGTAACATTTATGGTTATAAAATCCAAAAATTTTTCCCTTTGTTCTTTATTTGTTAAAAGAACTTTCTTATATTCACTTAAGGTTTCTATGCCATTCCTTGACATTAGGCTTCCTATTCTTCTATTTAACTGTTCAGGCTTATAAGCATTTAAGTCAATTTTAAACTCTTTATAAATCCAATTATGAAAATCTATAAACTCCATATATACTCCTAATTTTTCTTAATTAAATCTTTTATTTTGAAAGCAATCTTCTCTAAAGGAATTACATAATCCACACACCCTGTTTCATATGCACATTTTGGCATTCCATAAATCACTGAACTTTTTTCATCTTGAGCAATAGTTATTCCCTTATTCATCTTTACCACAACTGTTCCTTCTGCGCCGTCTTTTCCCATTCCTGTAAGCACAACAGAAATAATTCTATTTCCATATACTGATGAAGCAGATACAAACAGCTTGTCAACTGCTGGTCTAACTCCCCATACTGGATCTTCTAAATTTAATCTTATAATTCCAGAATCGTTAACTATCATATGATATCCCCCTGGAGCTATATAGATTTTATTTTTTTCTATCCTTATGCCATCCCTTGCTTCTAAAACATCTAAAGAACATTTTTTATTTAATCTTTCTGCAAAGGACTTAGTAAAACCACTAGGCATATGCTGTACTATTAATACCGTAGCATTTAATTCTCTAGTGAAATTAGTTATTATACTTTCTATAGCTTTTGGCCCACCAGTAGAGGCTCCTATTAATATTATGTCTTTGTTTTCTATTACTGAATCCCTGCTCAATACTGCAAACCTCCTTTAGAGAGTTTTTATACTACTACCAATACTTCTAACCGTAACTAATCCATCTTCGCTTTCAATTATCATAGTTCTACCTTTATTACCTCCAATATCTTCTCCCATAATAGGAATTTCTAACTTTTTTATAGCATTGATAGTTGCTTCTCCATTTCTTTTACCTATATCACTAATTATTTTTTTATCTGAAAATTTAAACATAGATGCTCCACCTGCTATTTTAGCTACAATATTCCCTTTGCTACAACCAAAAGCTAACATTTCTTTAAATAAAATTTCAACCCCTAGATCTGCATATTTTAATGGGTTTACTATATCTTTAAATTGTTTACTATCTGGTAGCATAATATGTACTAATCCTGCTACTTTTTTCTCTCTATCATATAAAGCTATGCCAATGCAGGATCCTAAGCCCATTGTAATTAGTTTATCTGGAGAGGCTACTATTGCACTATCTGCTATTCCAACTCTAACTTCTTTTTTCGTCATTCAAGAATTTCACCCCTGAAAAATAATTTCTTCTTCTTCAACTGTCAAAATACTTTCTAAGTCAAGCATTATTATTATGTTTTCCTTCTTTTTTATAAATCCTTTTATATACCTTTTTGAAATTAAAGTTGTAAGACTATCTGGTTTTTTAATTTCTTCATCTGAAATACTTACTACTTCACTGACACTATCCACTAAAATTCCAAATTTACCATTTTCTCTTTTTACAACGATTATTTTTTTATCTATTGTATTTTCTGACTTTAGTTTAAATTTATCTACAAGATTAATAATAGGTAAAACACTATTTTCATAGTTTATCACCCCATTCAAAAAGCTTGGAGAGTCTGGAAGAGTAGTAGGTTCTTCATATCCTAAAATTCTCTCTACCTCCATAATATCAGTTGCATAGAATTCATCAGCTAACTTAAAAACTAATATTTTTATTTCTCTCATTTCTCATATCCTCCTATAGAAGTAGCTTATCAACTGCTAAGTTACCATCTTTTTCAACATATACATGAATATTTTTTGATGACTTGTCCAAAATATACTTTTTATTTCCAATTATAAAAGTAGTATTACGATAAGCAACATCTACATAAATATTCCCATGTTTGCCTACCTCTAAAATAGTAAAAACTCCAGAGTCACTACCAACTATAGATGCCTTTATTAACTCCTCAGCTTTTAAAGTTCCACCTCTACATATAGCTTTATCAGTTGTAAATATAATACCTTTGGTAGCATATAATTCACTTGTGAATAGCCCTCTTCCTGTTATATTAATATTTCCTACTACATTTATCTTAGATTCTTGAGCATAATCCATATTTAAGTTAGCTTCGATAATTACATCCTTTTCTAACTCCATAAGTTTTTCTTCAATAGTATAAAGTATCTTTTCTAATTCAGAAATATCTTTTATATTACTTGGTGCAGCTCCTAAAAGCTTTAACTTAACTAATTTAGCTACCTCTGAATCCTTATCCCCATCTTTTGCTGCATTAGATATAGTCTTAATCAGTATTTTAGATAAACCTTTAAACTTCTTTTCTATTATTGATTTAGTTAATAAACCAATAGACATATTATCCTTTAGTAAATTATTTTTCTTTAGATATTCTAAATTTGATACTAATGAAATTAATATTTCTTTTAATTCTTTTAAAGTATTGATTCTATCAGATTTTATTAAATTAGCTCCTCCAATTTTTATGTTAGAATTAACAATATTACCCAATATATCACTAGAGCTTTTTGCTTCTATATCAGCGCTAAAAACCCCACCTCTTATTAAAAGACTTCCTCCAGAAATCACTTTCATACCTTCAGTAACTTTGCCGTTAATTTCTACGTTAGCCGGAAAATTAATATTTCCAGTAGAAATAGTAACATCTTTATTTAAAATATATTGTGGTTCTACCCAAACTTTATTTTTACCAAAATTAGGTTTTCCATCAATAGTTGCTACAATTAAATTATCATTTAGTCTTGTTCCATTTCCTACTGAAAAGCTACTCTTTTTCTTTGGTTTTCCTGGAATAACTTCATTAAATATATTTATTCCTTCTATTCCATTTTCTCCTTTTATAATTTCGGCCAATAATTCATTAGCTTTAACACTTGTTATAGTATTAAATGATCTATAGTCTATTTTTTCATTATCTTCATATTCTTTATTATTACTATTAAAAAATATTTTAATTCTATCTTCTATAGGTGGTATAGGCGGCTTACCCCTTGCTATTATCACATTTATTGCCTCTTGCGTGCTTATTATTTGCTTTATTGCATCTTCATCTATACCATAAGAAATTTTAACTTTTTTCAGTTCAAAAATTAAATCATCTTTTGTAATTTTAGGAGGATCCTCCTCCTCCTCAATTACTTCTAAGGATAAGCTATAACCTTCTTCCATATCTTTTAATCTGATTTTTTTTGCTTTTTTATGCTCTATTGATATATAGGCTTCCATTTTATCCTTACTATAATTTATTTCTATAATTCTTTCGTACTTAGTTTTAACTTCTTTAAATTCAATTATATCTTCTTCTTTTACTTTAGATGGCCTAGTTACAACTTCTCCATTTATATAGATTTTTTCTTTTAGTGGTGGAACAATTATAGGAAAAACTCCATTACCAATGGGATTTTTCACTATTATCTTATTTCCTTTTACACGAACACTTCCATTTTCATTTGTTTGCTTTTCACCTTCATGCATTTATAATAGTTCCCCCTTATTTATTTATTTATTACTATAATAAATAATATCATAATTTTATATTATTTTGAATAATATAAAATTTATGGTAAATATTATTTTTTAAATTTATCTATATATTTTTTTATTTCTTCATTAAATTCTTTTATAAGTAATTGCATTATTTTATTATCAACTCTGAATTTAATGTTATCCATAGTTGCTATTGGAAGTATTTTAGGTGATGTTCCAGATATAAACATAGCATCAAAATTTTCAATATCCTTATAATTAATATTTTTTTCTTCAACCTTTATTTCTAGTGATTTTGCAAGAGCTATAATTCGTCCCCTAGTTACTCCAGGAAGTACATCTTCTAATGGTGATGTATAAAGTGTTTCTTCTTTAATCATAAAAATATTTGATTTACTTCCTTCTGTTATGTAGCCAGAATTATTTACAAGTATTGCTTCAAAAGCATCAGCTTCATTGATTGCTTCTGTAACTTTTGACCTAAAGCTACTATCTACCACTTTCGCATTAGGATTAGTTCTTTCTCCATGAAATAATATAGTCTTTACTCCAGTTTTATATAATTCTTCACTTGGATAGCTATGCTTAATACTAAACACCTTCATAGTATCTGTTTTTACATCAAATGTAAGCTTTATATTTCCTTTTTCTATTTTATTTGCTTCAATTAGTTTAGTTAAATACTCCCTAATTTTATCGTAATTATAAGAAAATGGCTTTTCCATTAACCTAAAAGATGATTCCAATCTCTTTAAATGATCTTCATAAAACAAGGGCACTCTATTAATTACCCTTAATACCTCATAAATTATTCTTCCACCTTCTACTGAATCCTTTGTATAGTTATTAACAGATTCTAAATGACCATCTTCTACATAGTAATTTAAAATTGCTTCCATATGTTTACCTCCCTATTACTTCCACTTTAATATTTCAAAATTACTTTTCTTTTTATAATTAATTAAATATGCATTTCCAACCAAATCTAAAAGAGGTTTATCAGATAATGAATCTGAAAACATATATGAATTTTTATAGTCAATATCAATATTCTTCTCTTTTAAAACTTCTTTTAATCTTTTTACCTTTTCTTCTCCTTTACAATTCTCTCCATGCATCTTTCTAATAAATTTTCCAGCCTCCATAGAAAATCTTGTTCCAATTACCATATCTACTTCTTTTATGGCATAAAATTCATTTAAATAAAATTCTGGAGATGCAGATATTAAATATATCATGTATCCTTGTCCTTTTAATTTCTTTATCATTTCTATGGCATCTTTATATAAAATTTTCTCTAATACATCACTATAAAAATTTTTAACTAGAATAGCCAAATCCTTTTCATCTATGTTATCTATGAACTTAAGAAAACATTCCTTTACCCTTTTTTCATCATAAGCTCCTATTTTATACATAATTCCAGAGTAAATAGCTCTAGGTAAAAATCTAATATTTTTAAAATCTTTAAATATTACATATTTATACAATTGCATCAATGTTTCTTTTCTTGTTATTGTATAGTCTACATCAAATAATGCCAATTTATCCATTCCTTTTTCCTCCTATGATTATCACAATTAAATTATATACTAAAATTTACTATTATTAAACAAAAAATATACTATTATATGTACAAAAAAAATATGCTGTCTTACAACAGCATATCCAATTTATTTTAATTTTTGTAAATATTCTTCTAATCTATTCAATCCTTCTTCAATAGCTTCTCTAGAAGTAGCATAAGATAATCTTATGTAGTCATCTAAACCAAAGGCTATTCCTGGTATAACCGCTACTCTTTCTTCATCTAATAAACTTTTAGAAAAGTTTAAAGAAGAATTAATGATATTATTTGATATAGATTTACCAAAGTATCCTCCAATATTAACCATAATATAGAAGGCTCCCTTAGGAATAATATATGATATTCCTTCTATCTTATTAAGCCTTTCCACCATATAGTTTCTTCTTAATTCAAACTCTTTCACCATTTTATTAAGGCTTTCTTGAGATCCAATTAAAGCTTCTATAGCTGCATATTGAGAAATGGAGTTAATATTAGATGTTACATGACTTTGAATACTACTCATAAGTTTAGCTATTTCCTCACTAGAAGCAGAGTATCCAACTCTCCAACCTGTCATAGCATAAGCCTTAGACAATCCGTTAATTACAATAGTTCTATTATATGCATCTTCTGATATAGAAGCTATACTAATATGCTTATTTTCGTCATAAATTAATTTTTCATATATTTCATCTGAAACTATTATTAAATCATTTTTTTTTGCAAATTCTGCTATTTCAATAAGTTCTTCTTTTGAATACACACTACCCGTAGGATTATTAGGACTATTTAAAAGTATTGCTTTAGTTTTTTTTGTAACAACTTTTTCTAAATCCTCAATTTTATATTTGTAGTCATTTTCCTTTAAGTTATTAACGAAAACTGGCACTCCATCTGCTAATTTTATAAGTTCTGGATAACTAACCCAATATGGAATTGGAATAATTACTTCATCACCCTTATTTAAAATAGCTAAAAAAGTATTAGCTAAACTTTGTTTTGCTCCTGTAGATACTACTATTTGACTTGGTTTATATAATAATTCATTATCATCTTTAAACTTTTTACAAATAGCCTTTCTTAATTCTAATACCCCACTAGTAGGTGTATATTTTGTTTTTCCTTCCTTCATTGCACTTATTGCTGCCTTTATTATATTTTCAGGAGTATTAAAATCAGGTTCTCCCGCACTGAAGCTTATTACATTAACTCCTGACTCTTTTAAATCCTTTGCCTTAGCTGTAATTTCTAATGTTATAGATGGACTAATTTCTTTTGCCTTATTAGATAAATCCATTGATATTCCCCCATTTATTTACTTAAGTTAATTAATCTATTTAATAAATCTTCATTAATTCCATGGCATCCTATTGAGTTTTCTTTTATAGTTTCTTTACCATGAAAATCACTACCACCAGTAATTAATAACTTGTGTTTTTTAGCTAGGTTATAAAAATTATTAGTTTGTTCTTTAGAATGACTAGGGTGATATACCTCTAAACCTCTTAGCCCAAAAAACTTCAAATTTTTAATTATATTTTCTACTTCTAATGATTTATATATTTGTCCAGGATGAGCCAATACAGCTATTCCTCCCGAATTATTTATTACTTGAATAGCTTCTTTGTAATTTAACTTATATCCTTTTACATAAGAATCTTTTCCTTTAACTAAATGATTAGTAAAAGCTACTTTATAACTATCATAATATCCTCTTCTAACCATTGCATTTGCAACATGACTTCTCCCTACGGTAGAATTTAAATCTACTTCTAAATCCTCAATATTTAAATTAATACCTTCTTTTTTCAAATTGAAAAGTATTTCATTAATTCTTTCTATTCTTTCCTTATTTAGTTTATTTACAGTATTTATTAACTCTATATTATTTATATCTATGAAATAACCTAATATATGTAATTCCATTTCTTCAAATTCTGCACTTAATTCTATACCTGGTATTATTTTAATATCATCATAGTTTTTTTTAGTAACATATTGAGAAGAAATACAATCATGATCTGTTATTGAAATACTTTTAACTCCTAAATTAATAGCATTATCAATTATTTCTTCCGGTGACATGCTACCATCTGAATAGTTAGAATGAATATGTAAATCCGCATACTTCATATTAACACCCTATTTCTTAAGTTTATATTAAGAATATATCATTATCAATATGAAATGACAAGAAGATAAATACTATATTCCTTATGACATGGAAATCTTAAAGTTTCAGTCATCTATAATTTATATTTAATATACTAATAACCTTCATTGATTAAAATAAAATTAGAAAATAAAAAAAGACACTTTCGTGCCTTTTTCATCTTACTCGTCGCCTAATTCTTCACTGTAGAATTTTGATACTCTATCAAATTCATCTTCTTCTGGAATTATTAGTTCTCCATCTTCTGTTGATCTAAATAAGTATACTGAATCTTCGTTAGGATCTTGAGCTAAGATATATTCATTATCTTCAAATTCAAATGCATCTATTATTGGACAAGATATTACATTGCCATTGTCATCTTCTAAATCTACTACAAAGTGTTCATGATGATCTTCTCCACATCCACATTCATCATTATGTTCATGTTCGTGATCATGACCACATCCACATGTATTTTCGTCTTCATTATGTCCACATTTCTTTTCATTATCCATTTTAATAATCCTCCTTTAATGAGATTAATATTCTATTTAATTCTACCCTTAATTTCTAAAAAATAAAAGTAAAACCTTTAAATTTCTTATAATATTTTTTAAACTAAAAAATAAGGAGCTAAATAGCTCCTTATTTATAAACTATTGTTGTTCAGCTAATCTCTTGTAGCCTGCTAATCTATCCATAGCATCTTTTTCTGTCTTAGCAAATAAAGCTTCTGCTTGTTCTGGGAATGCTTTTGCAAGTGAAGCATATCTTACTTCTCCCATTAAGAATTCTCTGAAGCTTGATTTTGGTTCCTTAGAATCTAATGAGAATGGATTCTTAGTTCCAATTAAGCTTGGGTTATATCTATATAATCCCCAATATCCGCATTCAACAGCTTTTTTAGCTTCTTCTTGGCTGTTAGCCATACCAGTCTTAATACCATGGCTTATACATGGAGCATAAGCGATGATTAATGATGGACCATCATAAGCTTCTGCTTCAGCTATTGCTTTAAGAGTTTGGTTCTTATCAGCTCCCATAGAAATTTGTGCTACATATACATAACCATATGTCATAGCCATCATTCCAAGGTCTTTCTTCTTAGTCTTCTTACCTGATGCAGCAAATTTAGCTATTGCAGCAGTTGGAGTTGATTTAGAAGATTGTCCACCAGTGTTTGAGTAAATTTCTGTATCAAATACAAGTACATTTACATCTTCACCAGAAGCTAGAACGTGGTCTAATCCACCGTATCCGATGTCATATGCCCATCCGTCTCCTCCGAATATCCATTGAGATCTCTTAACTAAGAAGTCTTTATCCTTTAAGATTTCTCTTGCATAATCAGCATCAACATTTTGTAATACAGCTATAACTCTATTAGCTCTATCTCTAGTTCCTTCTCCACTGTTCATATGATCTAACCAGTCTTGAAGTACTACTTTAACATCTTCAGAAACTTCTGTTTCTAAAGCCTTAGTCATGTTATCAGCTATTCTTTCTCTTATAGCCTTAACTCCTAAGAACATACCTAATCCAAATTCAGCATTATCTTCAAATAATGAATTTGCCCAAGCTGGACCGTGTCCTTCATGATTTACTGTATATGGAGTTGCAGGTACTGATCCTCCCCAAATTGAAGAACATCCAGTAGCATTAGCTATCATCATTCTATCTCCAAATAATTGAGTTACAAGCTTAGCATATGGAGTTTCTCCACAACCAGCACATGCTCCTGAGAATTCGAATAATGGTTGTTCAAATTGGCTACCCTTAACTGTATTCTTATTCATTGGGTTCTTCTTAGGTGCAACTTCATTAACTGCATAATCCCATGCTTCAATTTGTTCTTCTTGAGTTTCAATTGGTTTCATTATTAAAGCCTTACCTGGTGCTGGACATACTTGAGCACAGTTTCCACAGCCTGTACAGTCTAATGGAGTAACACTAATGCTATAGAATGTTGGTTCTTCTGTTCTTAATGCCTTAGCAGGTACAACCTTAAATGATTCTGGTGCATTTGTCTTTTCATCTTCACTTAATAAGAATGGTCTTATAACTGCGTGTGGACAAACATATGCACATTGGTTACATTGAATACATTTATCTTGTTGCCATTCTGGAACATTAATTGCGATACCTCTCTTTTCATAAGCAGCAGTACCTGGTATAAATGTACCATCTTCCATTCCATTAAATGCTGATACAGGAAGATCAAATCCTTTTTGAGCATTTATAGGTTCAACTATATTCTTAATAAATGCTGGTATATTAGCCTTGTCTTCTTTTACTTCATCAGCAACATTCATCCAATCAGTTGGAACATTAACTCTTACTATTGATTCAACACCCTTATCTATAGCAGCAAAGTTCATGTTAACAACTTTTTCACCTTTTTTACCATATGAAGTTACAACAGCATCTTTTAAGTACTTAACAGCATCTTCAACTGGTATAATGTTAGCAATCTTAAAGAATGCAGCTTGCATTATCATGTTGATTCTTCCGCCAAGTCCGATTTCTTGTGCTATTTTAACAGCGTTTAATGTATAGAATTCAATATTGTTTTCAGCAATATATCTCTTCATTGAAGCTGGTAATTTTTCATTAACTTCTTCTGGAGTCCAGATTGTATTTAATAAGAATTTACCATTCTTCTTTAATCCTTCTAATACATCATATTTATATACATATGCTTGGTTGTGACATGCAATAAAATCAGCCTTATCTACTAAATATGGTGATTTAATTGGCTTCTTACCAAATCTTAAGTGTGATACAGTTATACCACCTGATTTCTTTGAGTCATATGCGAAATATCCTTGAGCATACATGTCTGTGTGGTCTCCGATAATCTTAATAGCACTCTTGTTAGCACCAACAGTACCATCTGATCCTAGTCCCCAGAACTTACATGCTTTTGTTCCTTCTGTAGATGCATCAATATCTTCTAGTTTTTCTAATGAAGTATTAGTTACATCATCAACTATAGAAATTGTAAATCCATCCTTTGGAGTTTCCTTATTTAGGTTAGCAAATACTGCTCCTATATCTGATGGGTTTGGATCCTTAGAACCTAATCCATATCTTCCTCCAACTATAACTGGAGCATGTTCTCTTCCATAGAATGCACTCTTAACATCTAGATATAATGGTTCTCCTATTGAACCTGGTTCTTTAGTTCTATCTAAAACAGCTATAGATTTAACTGTAGCTGGTATAACCTTTAATAATCTTTCTGCAGAGAATGGTCTAAATAGTCTTACTTTAACTAAACCAACTTTTTCTCCTCTTGCGTTTAAATAATCTACAGTTTCTTCAATAACATCTGTTGATGATCCCATAGAAATGATTATTCTATCAGCATCTGGTGCTCCATAGTAATCGAAACAGTGATATTCTCTTCCTGTTAACTTAGTTATTTCAGCCATGTAGCTTTCCACTACTTCTGGAATATCATCATAGAATCTATTTACAGATTCTCTAGTTTGGAAATAAATATCTGGATTTTGAGCTGTACCTCTAGTAACTGGACTATTTGGGTTTAATGCTCTATTTCTAAATCCATTTAAAGCTTCATAATCTACTAAATTAGCTAATTCATCATATTCTAAAACTTCTATTTTTTGAATTTCATGTGAAGTTCTAAATCCATCAAAGAAATTCATGAAAGGAATTCTAGTTTTTATTGAAGTTAAATGTGCTACTGGAGATAAATCCATAACTTCTTGTACTGATCCTTCTGCAAGCATTGCAAAACCAGTTTGTCTTGCAGCCATAACGTCTTGATGGTCTCCAAATATACTTAATGAAGATGTTGCTAAAGCTCTTGCTGATACATGGAATACTGTTGGAAGCATTTCACCTGCGATCTTGTACATATTTGGTATCATTAATAGTAAACCTTGAGATGCAGTATATGTTGTTGTTAAGGCACCTGCTTGTAAAGATCCGTGAACGGCACCTGCTGCTCCTGCTTCTGATTGCATTTCCATAACCTTAACAGGTTGACCAAATATGTTCTTTCTTCCTTGTGCTGCCCACTCATCTACGTGTTCAGCCATTGGTGAAGATGGTGTAATTGGGAATATAGCTGCAACTTCTGTAAATGCATAAGATATATGAGCGGCAGCTGTATTACCATCCATAGTTTTCATTTTTCTCATTATGTTTGACCTCTCTTCCTTATATATAAATATAATACTAATAAAATACAGAAATTTAAAACTGTATTTAAATTTAAGAATGAATTATTTAGTAATAAAAATTTATCTTCTTCAATCGAAGTCTAAGTGTTTAACCCCTTTGTAAACACTTCTATAAAGTCATTATCCTATTAAAGAATTTATTTAGTTAATTTCTCTCCAAGTTTTCTTGCTTCTTTTAAATCTTCTTCACTTGGTGATTCTTTAACGGCGATGCTTCCTACGACATTAAAATCGTAGTCCTTCATTCGTTGAATCCAATCAACCATGAATTTTCCATCATCCCATCCATATGAGCCGAATAATACTACTTTCTTTTGTTTATTAGGTAGTAATTTAAATTGGTTTATGAAAGGCTCCATCTCCTGTTGTTCAATTCTATTGTTATCCATTGAAGGGCTTCCAAAAGCAACTGCATCAGAATCATTTACATCTTCAATTGTTGCATCACACACATGCTTAATGCTTATTTCTGAATTATTGCTTTTGGCACCTTCAGCAATTGAATTTGCAAGAACTTCAACATTTCCTCCATTACTCCAATAGATAATAGAAATTTTTTTCATTAATACATCACCTCATCATCTGACTAAAAAGTCACTACTTGGATACATATTACCTATTTTTACACTTACTATTTTATTATATAACACTATTTTTATTTTGCAAGTTTTCTACGCCTAATATTATCACAATATTATCCTTTGAAGTAAAAAAAATCTTATTTTTACTTAAATAACTTTATACTATTAACTATTACTCCTAAAATTGAGTCAACTCCATTATTTATTCCACTTTTTTTCATATTTTCAATTAATATATTTTTCTCATTTTTAAGTTCTTTAAGTTTTAAAATTATTTTTTTATCATTTTCTATCATTTCATCTTCATCTAAAACAATAGAATAACCTTCTTTTTCAAAGGATTTTGCATTTAAAATTTGGTCTCCTCTACTTATCTTCTTTGATAGTGGAATTAATAAAGTTGGTTTATTTAATGCTAGTAATTCGAATATAACATTTGCACCTGCTCTAGATATAACATAGTCAGCTGCCTTTAATAAATGTGGTAACTCTTCTTTAACATATTCAAACTGAATATATCCAGCTTTTCCCTTTAAATTCTTATCTAAGTTATTTTTTCCACATATATGAATTATATTGTAACTTTTAAGTAATTCTTCTAAGTTATTTCTAACAGCTTCATTTATACTTTTAGCTCCTAAACTTCCTCCAATTACAAGTAAAATCTCTTTATTATCTTTAAATCCACAGATTTCTTTTCCTTTTTCCTTACTTCCATTTAATATTTCTTCTCTAATAGGAGTTCCAGTTAAAACGCCCTTATTATCTTTTATATAGTTCAAACTTTCTCTAAAGGTTACACAAAGTTTAGTGCAAAAAGGAGCAGATAACTTATTTGCAAGTCCTGGAGTTAAATCTGATTCATGAGAAATAACAGGTATCTTCTTCATAGAGGCTGCAATAACTACTGGTACTGCAACAAATCCACCCTTAGAAAATATAACATCTGGCTTTTCTTTTTTTAATATTTTATTAGCTTCTAATACACCCTTCATTACTTTAAAAGGGTCGGAAAAGTTTTTAAAATCAAAGTATCTTCTTAACTTTCCAGATGATATTTCATAATATGGTATATTAGCATCTCTTATAATCTCTTTTTCTATACCATCTTTGCTTCCAATGTATTTTATCTCAAAACCTCTTTTCTTCAAACCAGGAACTAAAGCTAAATTGGGAGTTACATGTCCTGCTGTTCCTCCTCCAGTCATAATTATTTTATATTTACTCATAGAAACACTCCTTTAAAATATAAATCCTATATCAATATATCATATAATCATTTTTTATTTAATGTTATCTTTAAATTTTATAAAAAATAATTGTAATTTCATACTACCACTATTATGTCCAATTTCCTTTAGTTACATATAATATTTCTTTAAAATTTACACAAGCTATAATTACAAAGATGAAAAGGAGGTGAAAATATTATGGCACAAAAATTAGTACCAGAAGCTAAAAACGGATTATCTAAATTTAAAAATGAAGTAGCTAGTGAAATGGGCGTTCCTTTCAGTGACTACAATGGAGACCTTACTTCAAAACAATGCGGAAGCGTTGGTGGAGAAATGGTTAAAAGAATGGTTGAACAATATGAAAATACTATAAAATAGTCTTTACTTATATAGACCATTAAATATTTAAAATAGGAACTGTATAATAATTAAAATTAATAATGCTAATACATTGCTGATTTTAAGTTATTGATGCAGTTCCTTATTTATGTTCTGTAGAATTTTTTATAATATTTTGTTTACTATTATTTAATTCTTATATTTTTAATATTAAGTTGAATATTTCTATTTCCATTAAATTCGTTTATATTAGGATAATATATTAAATCTGATTTTATATTTAAATAGCTAGTATTACAAGCTTCAATGAATTTTGAATCTCCATATTTAAATATTAAGTCCTCTTTAAAGCTTTCAAATTTATCAAAACTTATGCCATCTATATAAAGATGATTTCCATTTAACTCAAATCTAAATCTAAGCTTTAAAAAGTTTTTTTCCTTTCCTAATAGCCACATTCTCTCTATTAAAAGATCTTTTACAGCAAATAAAGGGCTAGGATTACCTTTTCCAAAAGGTCTTAAAGCTTCAATTGTAGATATTAATTCTTCATCTAAATAATTTAAACTTAATGGTAAATCTATTTTTACAACTGGAACTAAGTCTTCATCAGTTAATACACAATTTTCATTGAGTTTTCTTCTTAACTCTTCTATATTTTCTTCTTTTATAGATAGCCCAGCTGCCATAGGATGGCCTCCAAATTTTTCTATTAGATAAGAGCATTTGTTAAGTTCTTTTGTTATATTATAACCCTCTATGGACCTTGCTGATCCCTTTGGCATCTCTTTACCTTTAGTTAAAACTATACAAGGCATATTATATTTTTCTTTAACTCTTCCTGCAACTATTCCTGCTATGCTTTCATGAACATTTTCGTCATACACAACTATAACTTTATCTGATTTATTTTTTTCAGCTTCAATTTTATTAATAATTCTTTCAGTGCTTTCCTTAGTTAAATCTTGTCTTATTGTATTTAGTTCACTTAATTGATTCGCTAAAATCCTTGCTCTTTCTTTATCTTCCGTAATTAATAATTCTACCGACAAATCTGCTGTTTCCAGTCTTCCAGTAGCATTAATACATGGTCCTATAACAAATCCTAAATGATATTCTTCTATTTTCTTATTATCTAATAGAGTAGCCTTTTTAAGCTCTTGAATTCCATAATTCTCACTATTATTTAAAAGTTCTAAGCCTTTTTTAACTATTATTCTATTTTCATCTACTAAATCTACAACATCACATACTGTAGCAATAGCTGCAAATTGAAACAAATCTAAGTATTTTTCATTATCTATACCGAATTCATTAAATAGACATTTAGAAAATTTCAATGCTATTCCAGCTCCGCATAACATTTTAAACGGATATTCACAGTCCTTTTGCTTAGGATTAATTACTGCATCAGCCTTAGGTGCTTCTTCTTTTAATATTCCATTTTCATCTTCTTTAATTGGAATATCATGATGATCAGTAATTACCACTTCCATACCAAGACTTTTAGCAAGTTCTACTTGTTCAAAGGCAGAAATACCATTGTCACAGGTTAAGACAACTTCATAACCTTCTTCTCTTAACTTTTTTATTCTACCACTATGCATCCCATAGCCTTCTTCTTCTCTATTTGGAATGTAATAGCTATAATTAGCTCCCACCGCCTTTAATGCTTTATATAAAATAGTAGTACTATTTACTCCATCGCAATCATAATCCCCATAAATAATAATCTTTCTATTATTTAAAATTGCATTTTTTATAATACTTACGCCCTTTTTCATATCTTTCATAAGATATCCATCATAAAGGTCTTCTACTGTTCCTTTTAAAAATCTTTTTGCAAAATTTATATCATCAATTCCCCTGTTAGCTAATAGTCTTAGAACTAAGGGATTTTCATCTAAAAATTCAGAGAGCTTAATAAAGCTCTCCTTTTTATTTACTAATATCCAATTCTCTTTCATAATTCACCTATTACTTAAATAGCATTGCCTTTTTAACTTTATTAGCCTTTTTTTCTGAAATTTTAGATAATATTTCAAAGGCAAAAGGTATAGCTGCAGCTGGGCCTCTTCCTGTAATAATATTACCGTCTACAACTACTAATTCATTTTTATAGTTACAATTACCTAATTCTTCTTCAAAACCAGGATAGCATGTTACATTTTTACCTTCTGTGATTCCTGCTTTTCCTAAAACAATTGGTCCAGCACATATAGCACAAAGATATTTATTTTCTTTATTAAATTCTTTAACTAACTCAATAACTCTTTCATTATCTCTTAAGTTTTTAGCACCTGGCATTCCTCCTGGTAACACTAAAAAGTCATAAGTTTTAATTTCTTCATCCATAATATTCTTATCTGCTTTAATAGTTATGTTATGAGATGTAGTTACTTCATTTTCTTCCAAAGAAAAAGTATTGCATTCCACTTCTCCTCTTCTTAATATATCAACTACTGTTAATCCTTCTAGAGTTTCAAAACCATTTGCTAATAAAACAGCAACTTTCATTTAAATTACCTCCCAAAAATTATTTTTATCACACTATATCTTTTATTTCATCATCTAAGACTATTGTCATTATACTGCTACCCTTACCTGCTCTATTTTGAAGCTTAATTTCCTCTAAAGAAACTTCCTTTTTATCTTTATTCTTACTAGTTAAAGTTATGACGTCGTTAGAAGTAATGGCTAATTCAGGTATGGAATTATCATTAGCATTACCAATTAATTTTCCATAAATTACTTCATCACCTTCTTTTAAACTAATTCCAGTTACACCTGAAGCAATTTTTCCCATTGGATTTATATTATTTGATAAAAATTTAATTCCCATTCCTTTTTTAGTTATTATTATCATTTCAACATCATTTTCATTATACTTCTCTATAGAAATTAATTCATCATTATCATATTTAAATTTATAAGAAAGTTGTAATAAATAACTTCCTTCAAATTCTTTAAGAGCAGTCTTCTTTACCATACCTCTCTTAGTGAAGAAATATATAAATTCATTTTCATTATAAGAATTAATTGACATTAATTTTATAATTTTTTCACCTTTTTCTAAACTGTCAATTATTTTATTTAAAGGAATTTCTCCTTTATCTACTCCTGATAATATAAATGCAGGAACCTTAAATACTTTTGCCATATTAGTAAAGAATAATATATCACTTAAAGAATTTGTATTTACTTTTAAGTTGTCATTTCTTTTTATTGTATTAAAGGCCTTTATATTACCTTTTGAAGTTATACCAATGTTAAACTCTGTATATTCCATTGTATCAATATATTCTACTTTTTCAATTTCATCTCTTGAAGCTAAATTAAACATTGATGTAGGTAATATATTTCTTGGTGAGTCTTCAATATAAGGAATTTGAAGATTAAAGCTTAATCCTTCCTTTGTTTCAAATTTAATAAACTCTTTTCTTTCTTCTTCATCTAATATAACTACATCTATAACTTCTTCAGCATCCTTTAACTTTACTGCTTGAAGCTTAGAGTAATTAGTTTGGAACTTATCTAAAGAGCTTCTTTTAATTCCACCCTTTGAAGTTACAAATTGAATATATTTATTAGGCATAAAGCTAGCTAATGATGTTGCATAAATTATATTTTCTTCATCTAAGCTAAATGACTTTATAATACTATCTATTCTTTCACCTTTATCTTTCCACTTTGATTCTATAATATTTATACCCTTTGTTTGATACATATTACCTTTATTGGTGAATAAGACTATATTTTCTGTAGTATTAGAATTAAATAAGAACTTTAATTCATCACCTTCTCTATAATCTATATCTTCAGGCTTTGCATTTAATCTATTATATGTCTTTAGTGGAACTCTCTTAATAAAGCCATCCTTTGATAAAGTAACCATTACATCTTCAACGATAATAAGCTCTTCTACATCTATCTTAGCTTCACTATCATCCTTTATTATTTGTGTTTTTCTTGAAGCTCCATACTTTTCTGCAACTTCATTTAATTCAATCTTAACTACCTTTAATAATTCTCTTTCTTCAGATAAAATCTTCTTAAGCCTTTTAATTGTTTTTTCAAGTTCAGCATATTCCTTTTGGAATACCTTTATTTCAAGTCCTGTTAATCTATATAACATTAACTCTAATATTGCTTCTGCTTGTGGCTCTGTAAATCCAAAATTATTGATAAGGTTAACTCCTGCATCTTTTTTAGATTTAGATTCTCGTATAGTTTTAATAATTTCATCTAAAACATCTATAGCCTTAATAAAGCCTTCAACTATATGAAATCTCTTTTCTGCAATTTCTAATTCTCTTTTAGTTCTTCTAGTAACAATTTCCTTTTGATGATTAACATAATGCTTTATTATAGTTTTAAGACCCATGGTTTGAGGCTTACCATTTGCTAAAGCTACCATATTAAAACTTAAGTTACATTGAAGATCAGTTCTTTTATATAAATATTTTAATACTTTATCAACAGACTCTTCATCTGCTGATTTTCTAAATTCTATAACAGATCTTACACCTGTTCTATCAGATTCATCTCTAATATCCGTTATTGATTCTAGGGCTTTAGCATGCTTTTTATCCCCAGTCATCTCTGAAATAGTTTGCAGAAGTCTTGCCTTATTCCTTCTGAAAGGGAATTCTGTAATAACTATTCCTAGTCTTCCATTATCAAGCTTTTCTATTGAAGTTTTTGCTCTAAGAGTTACTTTTCCTTCACCAGTTTCATAAGCTGATAATAAAGAGTTTTCACCAATAAGAATCCCACCTGTAGGTAAATCTGGTCCCTTTATATAATTCATTAACTCTTTTGTAGTTATGTCATTATTATCTATATATGCTAGTACCCCTTCAGCTACCTCTTTTAAATTGTGAGGTGGAATATTGGTTGCAAGTCCTACTGCTATACCAAAAGTTCCATTAACTAAAAGATTTGGATATCTACTTGGTAATACTTTTGGTTCTAATTCACTATCAGAATAGTTTGGTACCATATCCACAGTATTTTTATCTATATCCCTTAACATTTCCATAGCAATTGGTGCAAGTCTTGCTTCTGTATATCTCATAGCAGCAGCTCCATCACCATCCATAGATCCCCAGTTACCATGTCCGTCTATTAAAGTTTCTTTGGTTGAAAAATCTTGAGCCATTATAACCATAGCATCATATACAGATGTATCTCCATGGGGATGATATTTACCTAATATATCCCCAACTATTCTTGCTGATTTATAGTAAGGCTTATCCGGAAAAGCCTTTAATTGATAAGCTCCATATAATATCCTTCTATGAACTGGTTTAAGTCCATCTCTTACATCAGGTAAAGCTCTATCCTTTGCAACTTCAATAGCATAAGGCAAAAAGTTATCAGGCATTGCTTCTTCTAAAAGCACTGGAATTATATTATTATCCTTTGGTATTTCATTAACTTTCTTCGCCATATTCTTTCTCCAATTCTTAACTAAAATTCTCCGTATTTATACATATACGCTTTTCTAGGTTCAACTATATCTCCCATTAATAAGGAAACCATCTTTTCTGCCTTTGCTGCATCTTCAATAGTAACTTGAAGAAGTGTTCTGGTTTCTGGATTTAATGTAGTTTCCCATAATTGATCAGGATTCATTTCTCCAAGTCCTTTATATCTTTGGATAAGTGCACCCTTTCCAACTTCTTTTTTAACTTTTTCTAATTCTTCATCACTATATGCGTACTTGTGAACTTCTTTTCCTTTAACTGTTTTATAAACCTTATATAAAGGAGGTTGAGCTAAATAAAGATGTCCATTAGCAATTAGTGGTCTCATATATCTATAAACATAAGTCATCCATAAAGTTCTAATATGATATCCATCAACATCCGCATCACTCATTATTATTATTTTATCGTATTTTAAATCTTCTTCTTTATAGTTATCTAAGGTACCTGTCCCTAAGGCAGTATTGAATATCTTTAACTCTTCAGAAGCTAATACATTTTCAAGCTTTTGTTTTTCAGTATTCATTATTTTACCCTTTGATGGCATTATAGTTTGGAATCTTCTATCTCTTGCTTGCTTGGCAGAGCCACCAGCTGAATCTCCCTCAACTACTATAAATTCATTAACAGTATTATCTTTTAATGTACAAACTGCTACTTTACCAGCAAGAGGTGCTGCTCCTTTTCCTATCTTTTTCTTTTCTGCTTCATTGATTTTTTTAATTTTTTCTCTTCTTTGAGCAGCTTGAAGAGCATTATTTATTATCATACTAGCTATTTCTTTATTATCTTCTATCCATTCACTAAACTTAGTATAAGTTAAATCATTCATCATAGTGTATGCTTCAGCAGAGCCTAACTTAGTTTTTGTTTGTCCTTCAAAGATTGGATTAGTTATTTTAATTCTTACTATAGCTGTCATACCTTCTCTTAAATCATCACCTTCAAACTCCTTATCCTTTTCTTTTAGAAGTCCAAGTTTTTTAGCACCTTCTTTAAAAGCTCTTGTCATACCTGTTTTAAAGCCAGTTTCATGAGTTCCTGCTTCAGTTGTAGGAATATTATTGACATAACTTGCTATATTTTCTGTTGTTGAATCAGTAAACTGAATACATACTTCTCCAAACATTTGAATGTTATTTACTGTTTTTTCTCCTTCAAAGTAAATTGGTACTTGATGAAGAGCTGTTTTACTTTCATTTAAATATTCTATAAAATCTAAAAGTCCTCTTTCAGAATAATACTCTTTTCTAAATTCCTCATCTTTTCTTAAATCTATTAATTCTAAATGAATACCTTTATTTTGAAAGGCTAATTCTTGTAATCTTTCATCAATTAAATCAACTTTAAAATCAACAGTAGAAAAAATCTCTTTATCTGGCATAAAGGTTACTTTGGTACCAGTTTCTTTACTTTTACCTATTATATCTAGTTTGGTAACTGGAGTACCTGGCATCTCCTTCTTTAATTCCTTATCATAAGCATATTCAAATCTTTGCTTATATATATTGCCATTTTGATATACTTCTACTTCAAGCCAAGAAGATAAAGCATTAACTACTGCTGCACCTACTCCATGTAATCCACCTGAGGTTTTATAATTCTTATTATTGAACTTTCCACCTGTATGAAGTTCAGTAAAGACCATTTCTACTCCAGATTTCTTCTTAACTGGATGAATTCCTGTTGGAATACCTCTACCATTGTCTAATATTGTTATACTTTTATCCTTATTTATTATAATAGTGGCCTTATTACCATAGCCATTAGAAATTTCATCTATAGAATTATCTAAAATCTCCCATATACAATGATGTAAGCCCTTTGTTCCTGTTGAACCAATATACATCCCTGGTCTTACTCTAACCGGTTCTAATTTTTCTAAGGAAGTTAAATCTGTAACATCATATCCCTTTACTAAATCTGTACTCATACAAACCTCCAAAATATTTTTTGCTAATTAATATAAGATTCTTTTTGCTTAGTTTAACCATACCTGCTTAATATAATCTTTTTAATTTTATCATAATTAAACTACAAATAAAAATATAAATCTTTCTTTATAAAAAGTCAAACTAATGTTCGATGTTAATTCAAATAATATTAAATTTAATTTATTATATAAAAAAAGACATAGCTTCCGCTATGCCTCTTATATTATTAAACATCACATATTTCTATGTTTCTTACGTGTTTTGTTGGATTCCATTCCTTATTGTTCTTTCTAATCATACCTTCTACAGTTATTGGTATCCAAGTTAATGTGTATAGTCCATATAATAAAAATCTAAAGAACATAATAAGTTTCTTTTTTCCTAAGAACAATGCTGCTGCTAATAAAAATGATAAGTTATAAACTACATCTATCATTAATACTTGTATGTAGTTATCTGCATGTGATGCAAATATAGGTAATACAAAAACATTAGATGTATAGAAAGCTAACATCCAAAATAATCCTACTGATATCTTTTTATCTAATCTTAACATTAATGGCGTAACTAAGAATTGAATAACACAGATTATTTTAAAGGTTAAATCTCCAGTTAAATAATTTATCATAAATATATTGCTTGGAACCATACTTTGGATAAAGCTTAAAATAGTTGAAATACCAATCATTAACGTAAAGAATGGTTGTATTACATATAAAGCACAGTCTAAAACAAACCATTTTCTTTCTTTAAGACCTTTCTTTAATAGCTTAAAGAAATATCTTGATGCAACATCTGTAAAACCTTGCATCCATCTTCTTCTTTGAACCCATGATTGTTTTAAAGTTAATGGTTTTTCATCATAAATAATTGCATCGTGAGCCCAACCAACTTTTTCACCATTTAATATTAATTTACAACTAAACTCTAAATCCTCAGTTAAACAAGTTGCTCCCCAGCCAAATTCTTTTAATATATCTACATCTATTGCAAATCCAGTCCCACCTATTTGATTAGATAGTCCAACATTTGCTCTAGCTAATTGATACATTCTGTTTTGAGTCCAAAAGGCTATAGAATAAGAAGCTGATATCCAAGAATCATTAGGATTTTTGCTATCTATGTATCCTTGTACAACTTTATATCCTTCTAGCATTTTTGAATTTATTTCTCTGCACCAATTTTTTGAAACTAAATTATCAGCATCAAAAATTGCTACAGCATCATATTTCTTTTGCATTTTAAAAATTTTATCGAACATCCACTCTAGAGCATATCCTTTACCTTTTTGTTCTTTATTGAACCTTTCGTAAACATATACTCCATATTTTCTTGCTATTTTTGCAGTATTATCAGTACAGTTATCTGCAATAACAAAAATATCAAAAAGTTCCCTTGGGTAATTTTGATTTAGCATACTTTCAATTAATTTACCAATTACTACTTCTTCATTATGTGCTGCCACTATCATTGCAAATTTCTTTGTTGGTGTATAATTTTTCTTTTCATGCTTTCTTTTGAATCCAAAGAAAGCTAATATAAAATAATACATCATTAATGCAAATACAACTAATTGAAATATAGCCGTTGTAGCAAAAATAATTTTTTCTCCCATTTAATTCACTCCTTTAAATAAAGGGTCTTACTAAAAATATTACTACATTATAATTTCCCTCTAACATCAAATTAAATATTATTCTAATAATAACAAAAAATCAAGTATGCAAATCTTAAAATTTAATTAATATTATTTATGCTAAATTTATACCTATTTATATTTTAATCTAACTATCTAAAATTATTATAACTCTGTATTAACAAAGAACCCCATAAAAGTACAAAAATTAAGAAGTTCTTAATATTAATATAAAGAACTTCTTATATAAACTCAAAATAGGGGTTGCTATTTTTGAGATTTAAGCTATTATACTATTCCTTGAGCCATCATTGCCTCTGCAACTTTTAAAAATCCTGAAATATTAGCTCCCATTAATATATTTCCTGGTTCACCATATTCTTCAGCAGATTTTTTAGAATTATGATAAATATTAATCATAATTTCTTTAAGTTTTTTATCAACTTCTTCAAAAGTCCAAGATAATCTCATACTATTTTGTGACATTTCTAAAGCTGAACAAGCAACGCCTCCTGCATTAGCTGCCTTAGCTGGACCAAACATAACTCCAGCCTTTTGTAATTCTTCTATAGCATCTAAATTTGTTGGCATATTAGCACCCTCTGAAACCACTTGAACTCCATTTTTTATTAAAGTCTTCGCAGCTTCTATATCTATTTCCCCTTGTGTTGCACAAGGAAGTGCTATATCACATTTTTCATTCCAAATATTTTTAAAGCCTTCTACATACTTCGCATTAGGAACCTTATATAAATATTCTTTAATTCTTCCTCTTCTAACTTCTTTTATTTCCTTAACTATGTCTAAATTAATTCCATTTTCATCATATATATATCCATCTGAATCACTTAAAGCTACTACCTTTGCACCTAGCTCTTCAGCCTTTTCACATGCATAAATTGCAACATTACCTGAACCAGAAATGACTACTTTTTTATCTTTAAAGCTTGAATTGTTGTCATTTAACATTTCTTCTGTAAAGTATACTAACCCATATCCAGTGGCTTCAGTTCTTGTTAAGCTTCCACCATAAGTTAATCCCTTACCAGTTAGAACTCCTTGATCATTGGCATTTCTAATTTTTTTATAATAGCCATACATATAGCCAATTTCTCTTCCACCAACACCAATATCTCCAGCTGGAACATCAGTATCTAAACCTATGTGCTTACTTAACTCTGCCATAAAGCTTTGACAAAACCTCATTACTTCTCTATCTGATTTACCCTTTGGATTAAAATCAGATCCACCTTTTCCACCACCAATTGGTAGTCCAGTTAAAGAATTTTTAAAAATTTGTTCAAAACCTAAGAATTTTATTATACTTTGATTTACTGAAGGATGAAATCTTAGCCCACCTTTATATGGTCCAATTGCACTATTAAATTGCACTCTAAATCCTCTATTAACTTGTACCTTTCCTGAATCATCTATCCATGGAACTCTAAAAAATATTTGCCTTTCAGGCTCTACTAATCTTTCTAGTATTCCTTCTTCTATATATTCAGGATGTTTATCAAATACTGGTATAAGAGAATTTAGCACCTCCTTAACTGCATCTAAAAATTCAGTCTCTCCACTATTTCTTTTTTCTACTTCATAAATCACTTTGTTAATATACTCTTTTCCTGACACCGCTGCCACCTCTTTTTCATGTAATATATATATAATACAATAACGTATTATTTTTTACTATATCTTTTTAAAATATTCTGAATTTTTATTAATTTATTAAAATAATACAACATTTTATATCTTTTTGTAAATACTAATATTAAAATTATTTTAATAAAAGGTAGAAGCACTCCACTTCTACCTGTAATTAATTTAATTTTTATTATTATCAATTTCACTAATAATTTTATTAATTATCTTTATACTACTATTCTTACTATTTATATAAATTGGAATAGCAGTGATAATTCCAACTACTGTTCCACATATAATATCCCACATCGTATCATTTAAGCTATTATTTTGTGCACTTAAACCAAACAAAGAATCTGTTGTAAACTCCCAAATTTCCCAAACTCCAGCAGCTGCTGTTGCAAATAGAATTACAAATATTGCAGGAGTTAAAGAATTCATTTCTTTTCTTGATATATTATTAGTTAAGTATATAAATAATACATAACCTATAATAGCTATTATTGCTCCTGATAAAAGATGTAAAAACTTATCATAGTTAGTAATAGAATAAAAATTCCATACACTTGCTAAATACATTGATAAAAAAACAAATATCATATTTATATAATAAATAATTCTTGCACCCTTTAGAAAAGTTTTTATAAATGTTAAATAAACTAATACTACTGTAATAAAAGTTAGTCCTATTCTAAATAGTTTTTCTCCATCTCTAGCAAAGAAATCATAAATTGCAGTTATAATTAATATTGCTGTAAATATTAGTGCAACTATAAACTCTCTATTGCTCCTAGGTTTTTCTTTCACAATAATCACTCCTATAATATAAAAATTACTATTATTATATTATAACCTAAATTTAATATATTCCTTTTTCACCTTTTCATTATTAATTAAATATTAACTTTTAAATATTTTTTATTAAATAAAATAAATGATATTAAAGCTCCAATAATTAACCCTCCCATATGAGCAAAATTATCTATATTGGGTATGGTTATTCCTATTATTACATTTAAGCCTATAGTTTCTAAAATATTTTTCGCATATCCCTTTCCTATTTTTTTTCTTTCTTTAATTCCAAATACAAGCATTGCTCCTAAAAGCCCAAAAATAGCACCTGAGGCACCAACAGATATACTGTTAGGCTTAAATAAATAACTAAAAATATTTCCTCCTAAAGCTGCCATAAAATATATTATTAAAAACTTTTTACCACCATAAGTTCCCTCTACTTCTCTTCCAATAATATTAAGAGCACTCATATTAAAAAATATATGAAGTATTCCTCCATGTAAAAATGCTGCAGTAATAAGCCTATAATATTCTCCTTCATTTATAAAAGCATTAATTTTAGCTCCCATATATGCTAATGTATAAATATCTATTTCAAAAAAATTACCAGACATAAGAATTTCAATTAAGAAAATAAGTATATTTATTAGAATTATACTATAGGTAAATTTATATTTCTTTATACCCTTAATTTTATTGCTATCAGTTTTTACTATATAATCTATTACTGGTATAAAAGCTTTTGAGCCTTCACTACAATAAACAACCTCTCTTTCTTTTAATGAAAAAACTAATTTATTGTAATTACTATATCCATAGTTTATGTACTCTCCTGATGCTAGTACTATTAAATTAATGATAAAAGGTTTGCTTAAGGTTCTAGATAGATATTCTTTAGCTTCGTTGTATATAATATCCTCTTCAGAATCTCTAACAACTATAGTAGCAACATAAGCTTTATCTATATCTAACAAACCTATCCATTTATTTTTATTATTATAATCACTATAATAATCCTTCATAAAAAACTTCATTTCTTTAGTTAAAACATTAAAAAACACTTTTTCAAACTTCTCCAAATAACATCTCACCCTTTACCAATATATTAATGGGATGTTGTATAATTATAATTTATGCAACACCCCAATTTAATTAGTTTATCTCTTTATCTAACATATCTAATAATTCATTAAATCTTTCTATAGTTGCTTCTAAAGGCTTAGAGGTAGTCATATCAACTCCAGCCTTCTTTAGAATTTCTATTGGGTAATCACTTCCACCACTCTTTAAGAAATTAATATACTTTGGAACTGCATCTTCCTTACCTTCAAGAATTGCTTTTGCAAAAGCAGAAGCAGCAGCATATCCTGTTGCATATTGATAAACATAAAAGTCTGAATAAAAATGTGGTATTCTTGCCCATTCTATATCTATTTCATCATCCACTACCATATCTGGTCCAAAATACTTAACATTTAGATCATGCCAAGCCTTGTTATAGTCTTCAGCAGTTAAAGGAATTCCCTTTTCTAAAGACTCATGAGTATAAAGTTCAAATTCAGCAAACATCAATTGTCTAAATACTGTAGTTCTTATTTGCTCTAATTCTTGATTTATCAAATATAACTTTTTATTCTTATCCTCTTCTTTATTTATTAAATAATGAATTAATAATGCTTCATTAGTTGTTGATGCTACCTCAGCACAGAATAATGTATAACCTGCATAAATATATGGTTGCTCTTTTCTTGAGTAATATGAATGTATTGAGTGCCCCATTTCATGTGCCAAGGTTGATACATCATGTAATTCATAATTATAGTTTAAAAGCACATATGGCATAGTTTTATAGCCACCCCAAGAATAAGCTCCACCTCTTTTACCTTTGTTTTGGTAAATATCTATCCAACCTTCTTGAACTCCAGATTTAAATATATCTAAATATTCATTGCCTAAAGGATTTAACCCTTCAATAACCATATCTACAGCCTTGTTAAATTCTATATGTTCCTTAGGTATTTCAATAACTGGAACATATAAATCATACATATGCATTTCACTTAGACCTAATAATTTTTTCTTTAATGAAACATATCTATGAAGAGATTTTAAATTGTTATCAATGGTATTAACTGCATTTTTATATACTTCTACTGGTATATCATTTGGTTTTAAAGAAGATTCAAGAGCAGAATTATACTTTCTTATTTTTGCACCAAAGTTAAAGTTTTTAATTGAACTACTTAAAGTTGTTGCAAAAGTATTTTCTAATTCTTTGTATCTACTAAATAAAGTTTCAAAGGCTTCTTTTCTAACCTTTCTGTCCTTACTCTTTATAAATGAAGAATAATTACCTTCTGTAAGTTCAACTTTTTCTCCATCTTCATCTATAATATCACCAAATTTCATATCTGCATTAGTTAACATATTATGAATAGATGATGGTGCATCTAAGCAATCAGAAACTGAAGCTAAAAGTTCCTCTTCTGACTTACTTAATATATGTGGCTTTTCCTTTAAAATATCTTCGAACATAAATTTATATTCTTTAAGTTCTTCATTATTATTTATTATATCTCTTATAAGACTTTCATCTTCACTAAGTACTTCTGGAACAAAATATGCTGTATAGGATGCAAATTCGGCCATATATGCATCTACCTTATTCATCATAGCTTGATATTTAGAATTTGAAGTATCTTCATCGCATTTTAAATGTGCATAAATATATATAGTTTCAGCCTTAATTCCTAAATCTACATATTTATCTAAGAAAGCTTTTATATTTTCTTTATTATTTAATTTTCCTTCAAAGTCCTTAAGTGATGGAGCTTCTTCTTTTAACTTTTTAAAAGCTTCCTCCCATTCACTATCATTATTAAATATCTTCTCTAGTTTCCATTTATACTTATCTTCTATTTCTTCTCTTTTTTTCAATACCTTTAAATCACTCATAATCTACGCCTAAAATTGGCTCTCCTTTCTAAATATATTCTTCTTCTTTTCCTTCGATAGCCTTGAATACATCCTCCATAGATGATTCTATTAAGTTTACACATTTAGTTATTCTTTCCTTCATAAACTCATAGTCATCTACACAATTAAATTTAATTAAGAAAGTTGGATTGTATTCATCTAATACGTCTTCTATTTCTAGTTCTTCTTTAACAAAGGATTCATAATTAAATAAATCGTATATAGCTGAGTATTCCCATTCTTCTACATCTTTATTTGTATCAAATAATAAATTAACTTCTCCATTTATTACAAATAACTTTTTTACAAATAAAGCTCCTTCAGAAACTTGAAAACTACCTAATTCTTTTGTTACAAACCCTGTATCTTTATCTTTCTCCATTAAAACTAAGCTCGAAAAATCCATTTATATTCCTCCAAATCTTCACTTTTGTATTTATATATATATTATATTATTTATTCATATTATATAGCAATTTATGTATTTATTCTATGTGTGAAAATATATTATTTTGATAATAATACCTAATATATTATTATCATATAAAAAGTATTTATTGCAAATCATTCGCATTATCATATATAATTATTCTAGAATATTTAGGAGATGATTAAATGATCGATATTAAAAACTTATGTTTTTCATATACAAACAAACCACCATACATACTTAATGATATTAGTTTAACCCTACCTAAAGGCGTTTATTTATCTATAGTGGGGGAAAATGGAAGTTGTAAGACTACATTAATAAAATTGATTTTAGGTTTATTAAAACCAACCTCTGGAAGCATAGAAATTGATTCTAATTCTATTGGATATGTTCCTCAAAGATTAGATTCTTTTAATTCTCAATTTCCAATTACAGTTAAAGAGGTTTTATCTTGCCATAAAAAAACTTTGAAAAATAATTCAATTGATATAAATTCACTCCTTAAAGCTGTAAATTTATTAGGTTTTAAAAATAGGCTTTTAGGAATGCTATCTGGAGGGCAGCAACAAAGAGTTTTAATTGCTCGTGCATTAATGGGGAATCCTGATATAATAATATTAGATGAACCTTCAACCGGTGTGGATGAAAATAATCAAAAAGAAATATACAGCATTTTAAAAAAATTAAACAAAGAAGATAAAAAAACAATAATATCAATAGAACATAATTTAGATATAGCAATAAATAATTCAACTCATATTCTTAAAATTGAAAATGCTAGTATAAGATTATTTACTGTTGAAGAATTTAAAGAATATAAAAACAATAGTTTCAATGATTAATTATTAAGAAAGGTTAGATTATATGTTTCAATTACCATTTATGCAAAATGCCTTTATGGCAGGCTTAATGATATCTATTCTTTGTCCTTTCATAGGACTTTTTTTAGTACTTAGGCGATATTCCATGATAGGAGATACCCTATCTCACTCTTCCTTTGCTGGCGTTGCCATTGGATTAGTTATAGGTGTTAATCCATTAATAACAGCTTTCTTATTTACAACTTTATGTGCAATAATTATAGAATTATTAAGAGAATATTATAAAAAATATGCTGAACTTGTTATGTCTTTAGTACTAACCTTCAGTTTAGGTATAGCAATTGTATTAATTAGTAGTGGAAAAGCCTCTGCTAAAGTTAATTCATTTCTATTTGGTAGCATTCTAACAGTTTCTTCTGAAGATATACTTTTGATACTAATAGTTGGAATAATATGCTTATTAACTTTAATATTTTTATATAACAAGCTTATATATATAACCTTTGATGAAGAAGGTGCTAAAACTTCTGGAATAAAGGTTAAGCTTATAAATTATATTTTCACAATATTAGTTGGTGCAACTATTTCAATGTCAATTAGAGTTATGGGAATCTTAGTAATCTCATCTATAATGATAGTACCAGTTGCTACTGCTATGCAATTAAAAAAAGGATTTAAAGCTACTCTTTTATCTGCTATAGGATTTGGAATATTTGATATTATGATAGGTTTAGGCTTATCTTACTATATAAATAGTGCTCCAGGTGGAACAATAGCTTTAACTTCAGTATTTACTTTAATATTAGTAATAATTTTAGAAAAATTTATTAGTTTAAAATAAAAATAAGGTGTATATTCTATCTTTATAGAAAATACACCTTATTTTTGAATTCTATTTGAATTTCTTACAATCATCACATATACCATTTAACTCCAATTTATGCTTAGTCAAACTAAATCCTACCTTTGCTTTTATAGCTTCTTCTATTTCTTCCATAGGACACGGTATCTCAACACACTTATGACAAACATCACACTGTAAAATGTGCTTATGATTTTCCTTTTTTAATACATATATTGCAGGCCCATCTATATTAATTTTCTTTATTACATCTTTTTCTTCTAATGTTTCTAGTGTTCTATATATAGTGCTTAAATTTAAATTGCTTTTTTGTTTTTTACATTCAGTATATATGTTTTCTGCAGAAAGTCCCTTATCTGAAGTACTGATTATATTTAAAATTGCAATTCTTCCAGCAGTAATTCTAATTCCTTTTTCCTTTAAATAATTTTCCCAGATCATTTTCTTCTCCTAACGCTATAATCTATATATAATTATAACACTATTATTCAACTTATTAAACAAAAATAGTTCTAGGTAAATTATTACTCTTTCAAGTATATAAAATCAAAATATTATCATCTCAATACCAAGGCCTAATAGAATTAATCCTCCTAATATATCTGCATATTTACATATAAAATCAATTCTTCTTGCATATCTACATAGGAAAAATCCTGTAGTACATAATAATAATGTAATTAATCCAACTAGCATCGCATCAACAAAGGTTAAAATTGGATTAACTGAATAGAATGCTGTAAATCCTACTACTAAAGCATCTACACTAACAGACATTCCTAAAATAATGTACATTGATTTTTTTATTAACAATGAATCATCTTTATCACTGTTATTAAAAGCTGAAATTATCATTATAAGACCTATGAATGAAATTATAATTCCACCTATCATATTAGGTATTGAAACTATATATGTATCAAAGAATCTACCGGCTATTCCACCTGAAAACAAAAAAATAAATTGAAAAAAAGCAAAAGATAATATAAATCTTATTTTATTTCTTTTTACCAAATATGGGTTTATCCCAAGACTAATAGTTAGTCCTAAAGCATCCATAGACATAGCTATGCCTATTAATATTACATCTTTTAATTCCATTTTATAATAATACCTCCAAATATTATATTCTACACCAAATTATAAAGTATAGTATTTATGTATATTTTTTAAATAAGCACTTTTATTATAAGCAAAAATGTTGTATATTATTAAATAGAGTATGTTATATTTTAATTAGTATATATTATTAAGTTTTTTTATAAAGGAGAGTAACTTAATGGCAAATTGTATAATAGCACAATCTGGTGGTCCAACATCTGTAATTAATTCTAGTGTTGTAGGTTTATTACAGGCAAATAAAGATATTAAAGCCTTTAATAAAGTATATGCAGGTTTAAATGGTATAGAAGGAATTTTAAATGGAAACATTATAGACTTATCTTCTTTTTCTGACATTGAAATTAATACTTTTAGATACACCCCATCCTCTGGACTTGGTTCTTGTAGATATAAGATGAAAAAAATAGAAGAATCTACTGAGGAATACGATAAACTTTTAGATATCTTAAAGTCATATGAAATTAAGGCGTTTTTCTATGTTGGTGGAAATGATTCTATGGATACCATTGCAAAGCTTGGAAAGTATGCAAAGGAAAATAATATAGATATTAAATTTATAGGAATTCCTAAAACCATTGATAATGATTTAATGTATACAGATCATACCCCTGGTTTTGGAAGTGCAGCAAAATTCATTGCAACTACTGCTCTTGAAACATATTTAGATTCATCTGTTTACATAAATAACGGTATATTTATCCTTGAAACAATGGGAAGAGATACTGGATGGTTAGCTGCATCTGCTTGTACTGCTAGAATTAATGGTAAGCCAATTGCAGATTTTATATATTTACCTGAAGTTGCTTTTGATATAGAGGAATTTCTTTTAGATATAAGGAAAAAATTCGAAGAAAAAAACAAAGTTTTTATAGTTGTCTCTGAAGGAATTAGAAATTCTGAAGGTAAATTTATTACAGAAATTGAAAGTCACACTCATGATAAATTTGGCCATGCTCAATTAGGTGGTGTTGGAGCTTATCTTAAAAACTTAATTATATCTTCAGGAATAACAAATAGAGTTAAAGCTTTAGAACTTGGTGTACTACAAAGATGTGCAATTCATTGTGCTTCAGATACGGATTTACAAGAAGCCTTTGATGTAGGATATTCAGCTTTAAAATTTGCTTTAGAAGGATATAGTGGATATATGGTAGCTATTCAAAGAGACTCCTCTTATCCTTATAATACTTCTCACACATTAGTAGAAGCTGATAAAATTGCTAATAATGTTAAGTATTTCCCTAAAGAATTAATAAATGAAAGAGGTAATCATATTAAGGAAGAAGCTTTAGAATATTTCTTACCTCTAATTTCTGGAGTTCCATCCCTAGTAATAGAAGATCATTTGCCAAAATTTAAAACCATAGAGAAATAAACTCCTAAGGGAGTTTTTTTCTTGCCTAATTTTTTCATTCTTTAATTCTTTCATTCTTCCATTCCTTCATTCTTTCATTTCTATATTTGCTTAGATAAAGGCCATAGAGTATAATAAAATTATTATTTTTGAAATTATGTAAATAAGTATATATACCTTATTTTAATATAGGAGGACCAATGGTAGTTTTAAGTTGTAAAGATATATCGAAAAGTTATGGAATACAAGAAGTATTGAAAAATGTAACTTTTTCTATAAATGAAGGTGATAAGGTTGGTATTATAGGTGGTAATGGAGAAGGAAAATCTACTTTATTTAAAATAATATCTAAAGAAATCTCTCAAGATGATGGAGAAATATTTATAGATAAAAATAAAACTATAGGTTATTTATCTCAACATGTAGACTTAAATTTAGAAAACACAATCTATTCTGAGCTTAACTCAGTATTTAAAGAACTTTTAGATATTGAAAACAGACTTCATACTTTAGAAATAAAAATGGCAGAGCCATACGATGAAAATAACGATAGTTATCATCAAAAAATAATTAAAGATTATACTACTCTTCAAGACCTTTACTCTAATAAAGGTGGATATACCTATAAAGGTGAAATATCAAGAGTATTAAAAGGCCTTGGATTTTCAGAAGAAGATTTTAATAAAATAATTTCCACTTTAAGTGGTGGCCAAAAAACAAGAGTTTCCCTTTGTAAGTTATTATTAAGAAATCCTGATATTCTTTTACTGGATGAGCCCACTAACCATTTAGATTTAGAAGCAATCGAATGGCTTGAAGAATATTTAAAAACCTATAAAGGCACTGTTTTAGTAATTTCCCATGACAGATTTTTCTTAGATACTGTAACAAATAATACCTTTGAAGTAATCAATGGTCATGTTAATTGTTACAATGTTTCATACACTAAATTCTTTGAACTAAGACAAAAAAATTATGAAAATCAATTAAAAGCATATACTCTGCAACAGGCTGAAATTAAAAGACAAGAAGCTATAATCGAAAAATTTAGAAGCTTCAATAGAGAAAAAAGCATTCGTGCAGCTGAAAGTAGAGAAAAAGCTTTAGAAAAAATGGAAAAGATAGATGCCCCTGATAAAGAAAAGGAAGCTTCTAAAATTAAATTTGAAACTTCTGTAAAAAGTGGATATGATGTTCTTCATATTGAGAATTTATCAAAAAGCTATGGCCATCATAAATTATTTTCAAATCTTAACTTAGATCTTAAAAGAGGAGAAAAAGTTGCATTAATTGGTGAAAACGGCCGTGGTAAAACTACATTATTAAAGATAATATTAAATTTAGTTGAACCTGATAGTGGTAAAACTATTTTAGGAACAAATGTTAATTTAGGATATTATGATCAAGAACAATCAGATTTAAATTTATATAAAACCATAATAGATGAAGTTTGGGACGAGTTTCCAACATTAACTACTTCTAAATTAAGAGGAGTTCTTGCTTCCTTTCTCTTCACTGGAGATGATGTTTTTAAAATGATAAATACCCTAAGTGGTGGAGAAAAGTGTAGAATAAACTTATTAAAATTAATGCTTTCAAGATCTAATTTATTACTACTTGATGAACCTACTAACCATTTAGATATAATGTCTAGAGAAGCCTTAGAAGATGCTTTATTAACTTATGATGGTACTTTACTAGTTATATCTCATGATAGATATTTCTTAAATAAAGTAATTAATAGAATACTTGAATTAAATGAAGATGGTGTAAAAGAATTCTTAGGTAACTATAGCTATTATCAGGAAAAAAAGATTAATCCTAATAGATTCGAAATACTTGAAGAGTTAGCAAATGGTAAAACAAAAACTCAGCTTAAAGAAGAAAAAAAGAAAAAGAAAGAGTTAGAAAAAGAAGAAAAAGCTTTAAAGCTTAAATTAAAAAACATTGAAGAGGATATAGCTAAAAGTGAAGATAATTTACTGTCTCTTCAAGAACAGCTTTGTCTTGAAGAAGTTTATTCAAACCCAATTGAAAGCGAACGTGTTAGTAAAGAAATTAAAAATTTAGAAGAAAAAATATCATTATTATATGAAGAATGGGAAAGCTTGGCTTAAGCTTTCCCATTTTTTATTTTGTACCAGTAGTTCCAAAGCCACCTCTATCAGCGTTTCCAAAAGAATCTACTTCTTCAAACTCTATTTCAGGCATAACCTCCATTATTCTAAATTGTCCTATTTTATCACCTTTTTTTATCCATGTTCCTTTTTCATTTAAATCCATTCCCTTTAAACAAAAAACAGGCATATGCCATTGATCATTATCACCTATATATGTATCATCCACTACTCCTAATGAATTAGTTTGAATTATACCCCATGTCTTAAAAGTTGAACTTCTAGGTGCTAAATGACCTTCCCAACCCCTTGGCAACTCTAAAGCAAAGCCTAGTGGTATCATTGCTCTTTCTCCTTCTTTAACAAAGATATCTGCATTTGCATAAACATCAATCCAATTTCCCTTTGATATCTTTTTTAATCTACTTGCACCTTCAAAATATTTTATTCTAAGTTTCATATGTATCTTCCCTTCTTTAATATCTATAGTGCTAATTACTAATACTATTTTAAATTAATTAGTGATAAAAATAAAGATTATAACTAATTAATTTATAATGCGTAATTAGGAAAGAAACTCCTTTCGGAGTTTCTACAATAAATATATATACTTCTTACTTTGTAAATAGTTTATTTCTTATAATAACCAGGTTTTATTCTATTAACTACTAGAACATTTGCTTTCTTATTATTGGAATCTATGGTTACTTCATTCCAATTATAATACAATGGCTTTTCAAAAAATCTTCTATCTACAATTGCAATTACTCTATAGCATCCATTTAGTAAGTTATTAAACTCTACTTTTCCTACTTCATCAGAAAACTTAGAATCATAAAGTTTAGGTGATACTCCATTTAATAAATATAGATTTATTCTAGCTCCTTTAATTTCTACACCTTCTTTGCTTCCAAGTTTAGATACTACTGTTATTTTACCTTTTTCTTCCTTAAGGTTCTTTTCTTCATATCTTGCATATATAGTGTTTTCATCAAATTTTTCTGTGGCTATTCTTTCATCTTCAACTGCATATTTTTTTTCTAGATTACTTTCTATTTCCGCATAAATATTATTATAATTTCTTGAAAATTCTTCATTTTCATAAGGATTTTCACTGTTAATAGTATTTCTAGTAGTTTCTTTTATTTCCTCAATTATAGCTCCAGATGCTATAATATCTTCTTCATGTGTTTCCTTGTTATCATTATCTTTAAATTCAGCAAAATCAGTATCTTCCACATAATTGCCTTCATTAAAATTTATGTTATTACCACCTTCTAAAGTTCTAGAATCTCCTATTTCATCTCCTATATTGATAAATAAATCAATATTGCCATTTTCATCTACTGTGTATTTTTTTTCTTCATCACTATGATATTGGTCATCAATAACTATTTTCATTTTAACCTCCAAAGTGCAATATAGTTACATAATACGATTCTTATATCTACTTTGTGATTAAATTTCTTTAAAGTTATTGGAAAATTATTATATTAGCTATTAATATCATCTATAAGCATTTTACTAATGTGATTAAATTCTATTGGTTTACTAAAATAATAACCCTGTATAATATCGCAGTTACTTTTTTTCAAATACTCTAATTGTTCCTGTTTTTCTACTCCTTCAGCAACAACTAAAAGATTTAGATAATGTGAAAGATCTATTATACTATTTATAATGTATTCACTTTTTTCTTCTATTAAAATTCCATCTATAAAGCTCTTATCGATTTTTAATACATCTATTGGTAAAGTCCTTAAATAACTTAAAGAAGAATATCCTGTACCAAAATCATCTAAAGCTAATGTAACACCTAAATTCTTTAGTTTCTCTAAAGTTTTTATATTTTTTTCTGCTGACTTCATTATAATGCTTTCAGTAATTTCTAATTCTATATACTTTGCATCTAAATTGTACTTTTTTAATGAATTCTCTATATAATCAACTATATCATCATCTCTAATTTGAACTTCAGATAAATTAATGGCCATTTTAAAACTTTTATCAGTCCTTAAGGAAAGCTCTTTGCATTTTTTGAAGCTTTTATCTATAATATATTTTCCAATAGGAATTATAAGTCCTGAATTTTCAGCTATAGGTATAAATTCTTTTGGTGAAACTACACCAAGATTTTTACTATGCCATCTTATTAATAATTCAAATCCTATGACTTCTCCTGTCTGACTTTGAACCTTAGGTTGATAAAGAAATTTTATTTCCTCATTATCAATAGCTAGTCTTAATCCTTTTTCTATTTCAAATTCTCTATCTAATACTTCTAATAATTTTAAGTCGAAAAATTCATATCTATTTTTCCCATTAATTTTGGCTAAATACATTGCCATATCAGATCTTTTTAAAAGAATACCAATATCCTTCCCATCAATAGGATAAATACTAACTCCAATGCTTAAGGTAGAATATATCTCTCTATTTTTAATGATAAGAGGCTTACTAAGCTTTTTTATTATATCATCTAATATATCTTTAATTTCATTTTTATTTTTAACATTATTTTTTATAAGTACAAATTCATCTCCACCATATCTAGCCAAAATAGAATCTTTTATATTCATTTCTAGAATTATTCTAGAAAATTTACGTAGTAAAGCATCTCCATAATCATGACCATATGTATCATTTACATATTTAAAATTATCTAAATCTATAAAAATAAATGCTATATCTTCATTATTTTTTTCCCTTATTATCTTATTAGCTTCGCTCATAAAATATCTTCTGTTGGGAATACCTGTTACTTCATCATAAAAACTTAAATAATTTATCTTTAATTCTTTTTCTTTTCTATTAGTTATTTCTGAAATTGCCCCATGAATAAATATGTCTCCATTTTTTTCAACAGTTTTCTTTCCTTTAATTTCAATCCAATATATCTTATTTTCTTTGCCTAAAATTCTATACTCCATGGTATAGAATTTACTCCCTCCTAAATTAATAATCTCATTTGTTTTTTTTCTATATTCTTCTTTATCTTCATCTATTATATAATTTTCCCAAAGGGATATTGGAATAACTAAATCCCCATCCCCCTCTAAATTTATATATTTTTTTATATCCCTTCCTATAGAAATAATATTTTCATTAATGTTCCACCAAAACACAATATCTTTAGATCCCTCTAAAGCAAGTTTATTTCTATATTCATTTGCTTTATTGATATTTTCTAGTTTTCTTTTTTCTGTAACATCAGTGATTACACCAGATAAATAAAAAATATCATTTATTAAATTTCCTTTCCCCTGGACATTGACTATTAATCTATTTTTTTTAGTATCTACCATACTATTTTCTAAAATAAAATTATCTAATATTCTTTTTTCTATTGTATTTTCAATAAAAATTCTTATATCTTCTCGTTCTTCTTCGACAACAAAAGATAACCACTCTTCAAAATCACTTATTTCTCTATCTATTTTGAGTATTTCTTTAACCTTCTTAGATATAAAAAGTTTATTATTTTCACCACTCCATTCCCAAATTGCCCCCTCTAATGCTTCTATCGCCATTCTATATCTTCTTTTATTTGATTTAGCTAAATTATACAGTTTCTTATACTTTTTATTTTTATATAATAAAACTATAGTTAATATAAGAATAATAATTGACATCAAAACTGACAATATAATAATGATATTAAATCCTAATAAAAATAATAATATTCCTATAAAAGAAAAAATTAATAATAAATTGTTTCTTAGATGCTTTTTATCCACAATAACCACCAATACCTTCTAAAATGTCATATAATATAATTATTCTATCATATTCTTCCACTTATTAACATATTTTCATGGAAATATATTAAAAAATACCCTATTCATTATTATTTTATATAACTATATAATTTCCTTACTTTCCAATTAATATATAATTTATTTTATTTATATTTAGAAATACTAATAGTGTTAAATATTTTTAGGAGGTGATTTATTATATTAAATAAAACATCTATATTTATTTTTTCTATAATTTTTACTATTTTATTATCATCAACAAAAGCTTTAGCTATAAATATTGATAAGGATAACTCATCAGATGTAGCCAAGGAAAAGGTGGTGTATCTTACTTTTGATGATGGTCCAGGTGGAAAAGTTACAAAGGAAATACTTGATACTTTAAAGAAAGAAGAGGTTTTAGCTACATTTTTTGTAATAGGTTCAGAAATTAAAGGTCAAGAATCAATTTTATTAAGAATGAAGGAGGAAGGTCATAGTATAGGCTTGCATAGTTTCACTCATGATAGAGATAAACTTTATTGTAATAACGACAACTTCGTAAATGAAATGTTAAAGTCTCAAGAAGCTATCTATAATGTAACTGGAGAAAAGTATTATATTTTAAGATTTCCCTTTGGGTGCAATAACAAAAGTTACAGATTAACACAAAACTTAGTTGATGTTTTACATAAAAATAATTTTAAAATATATGATTGGAATACTGATAGTGGAGATGGAGCCAATTATAAATCTTCTCCTGAGACTATTGCAAAAAAAGCTTGTAAAAGTGGAGATAATATTGTTGTTTTAATGCATTGCGGCTTTATTAATAAAACTTCTGCTAAAGCTCTTCCTTCAATAATTAAATATTATAAAGATAATGGTTATACCTTTAAAACTATTAATGAAAATACACCTGAAATATACAAGGTTACAAAGCACTAAAAAAGATGCTGTCCTTTAATTTATTTTAAAATTTCAGGCAGCATCCTATAAAAATATATTAATGGGCAATTTTTATTTACTAACTAATGTTCCTGTAGCTTTTAATGCTACTACTATTGCTTTATATAATATTGTTCCTAAAAAAATATTCATTAGTGCAGCAGGTAATACTACTACAGTGACTAAAGTAAGGAAATTTCCTGGGAGTCCAACAATTATACTTGCTGATGATAAGAAAGTTAATCCACTAACAATTGTACCAATACTTAATGCAGATAATATTTTTATATTATCATTTATCCTACTTCCCATAGCCTTAAACATAAAATATATAACATGTCCAGTTATTAGCTTGTCTATAATATTAGGTAATTGTCCTCCTGGAAATTTAGTTGTTAAAGCAGTTATAACCCCAATTATAATACTTGATATTAAAGTAGTTTTATAATCTTTATTCATTAATATAATAATAAATAACATAGCAATTGCAAAATCAGGTTGCATTGGTAATCCTAAAGCTGGTGTAATTTGGTGTAATAAAGCTCCTATAGCTATTAATATTGCATTTAATATCATTCTTTTAACATTAATATTTTTCTCCATAATAATTCTCCTTTTTTTATCATTTTTTTAAACTTTACTATCCCCTGTCTTTCATAACATAATTACCAGCTCCTTCTTTTTATTAATAAAAAAACGCCCTATACAAAATGTATAGGACGGTATTATCCGCGTTGCCACCTAAATTGCTTAAATAAGCCTCTCTTATCAGGTACTATCATACCCTATCCCCTATATCGTGGGAATTACGGATCAACTACTTTAATAAATTTCGTATCACTCCTCAAAGGCCCATTCACTATTTGCTACAGTACTGAAATTCCACCATCTTCAGCTCTCTAAAACTTTACAATATAGCTACTCTTCCTTATCAATGGATTTGTTTCTCTTATATTTATTAATATAATATGCCTATTAATTTTAATTGTCAATAGTTTCTAGGAATTTTTTTCTATTCGGTATTATAATCATAAATATAAATAAAGTTAATAAAATTATACCTTTAATTATACTAGTTCCACTAATACTCCACCAAACACCATTTAATCCTAAGATAGCAAAGCCACTTAAAAGTATGGCAATAGGTATTCTTAAGCCAGTTAATATTATACTTACCAGTGAAGGAGTTACTGTATTTCCTAATCCATTAAAGGCTCCTGCTGTAGTAATCTCAATGCACATAAAAAGTTGTGATAATCCTAAAATTTTAAGATAAATTCCTCCGGCTTCTATAGCTTCAACCTCTGGTAGGAATATTGAAAATATACTTTTACCGCCAAAAATTAATAGTAACGTAGCAAATACTCCTATACAGCTTGCTAGTATCATTGTGACTTTATATCCTTTTAATATTCTATCCCATTTATTGGCTCCATAATTCTGGCCAACAAAAGCTGTTAAAGCTGCTCCAAAGCCTTCTGCTGTCATCCATGATATTGCTTCTATTTGAGACCCAACTTTTTGCACAGCTATAGCTACTGGTCCATATGAAGCAATTAACCTACCTATTATCATAGCAAAAAATGCAAAGCAACAATTCTGTAGTGATGTGGGGATTCCCAGTTTGCATATTTTGTAAATAAATTCTTTATCTATATATTTAATATTTTTTAGTCCTAGACTATATCCATTTTTTATAAAGGCAATAATAAAAATAATGGTTACTATAGCTTGTGCTCCAACAGTAGCTAAGGCTGCTCCAACAACACCAAGATCTGGAAAACCAAATAATCCAAATATAAGTATTGGATCAAATACAATATTAATTATTAATCCTACTGTATTAATAAAAAAAGGTATTTTGCTACTTCCTGCTGCATTAAAAATGCCAGTAAATAAAGGATTTAAAAAACTAAAAATCATCCCAATAGAAACTACCACTAAAAAGTTAATAGCCATGTTATTAATTTCAAAGTCGCCTAATTTAAAAAATCCTATTAATTCTTTTCTAAATACTATTAAAAACATAGTATAAATTAAAGCTACTAATATATTTATTAGTAAACTATTATAAATATATTTGTTTCTTTCCTTAATATCCTTTTTCCCAATAGCCTGGGATACTCCTATTTGAGCTCCTATTTTAGATATTAAGACTAAAGAGCTTCCAAACCAAGTAAAAAAACCAGCTGTTCCAACAGCTGCAACTGCATTACTTCCTATTCTCCCAACCCAAATCATATCTATCATATTATATGCCATTTGTATAAATGACGTACCTAAAATAGGTAGGGCTAGCTTTATTAAAGTACTACTTATATCTCCTGATACTAAATCAATTGATTTCTTCATATGTCCCCCTTAAAAATCATAAAGAAACTTCATAAAATCTGAAAATAAAATTTTAGCTATGTAATTTAATTTTAGTAGCTATAAACTTTACTTTTAAATTATGAAGTTTCTCTTTATTTTTTTGCAATTAATATTTTACTTATTTAACATCTTCATTACATTTTCAAAATTTTGTGGTTTACTATAGTAATAGCCTTGAACAGTATCACATTCCATCTCTTTTAAGTAGTCCACTTGTTCCTTTTCTTCAACGCCTTCTGCCACTACAGTAATCCCTAGTTTATGTGATAATTGAATAATTTTTTCCACTATGTATCTGCTTTTATCATTTTCAATCATATCATTGACAAAGCTTCTATCAATTTTCAAAACATCAATAGGAAGTTTTGTTAAATGATTTAATGAAGAATAACCCGTTCCAAAATCATCTAAAGCTATAGATGCTCCTAATCTTTTTATTTGCATTAAGTAATTTATATTTCTATCTACAGATTTCATTATCATACTTTCTGTAATTTCAAACTCTATATATTTAGGAGAAAATCTAAACTCTTCAATTAATTGCTTAAAGTATTCTAGTAAATCTCCCTCTCTAAGTTGTATTTCTGATAAATTAACTGCAATTTTGAAATTATCATATCCTTTGCATAATAAATACTTGATTTTAATAAATACTTCTCTTAATACAAATTTCCCTATAGGTATAATTAATCTTGTACTTTCTGCTATAGGTATAAACTCAGAAGGACTTACTAAACCGATTTCTGAACTATTCCATCGAAGTAAGGCCTCAAAACCATCAATTTCATTATCCAATAGTCTAACCTTTGGTTGAAATACAACAAACATTTCACCATTATCTAGGGCTGTTCTTAAACCTCTTTGAATTGAATAAATCCTGTTTATTTCTCTAGAAATATTACTATTAAACATTTCCCATTTATTCTTACCATTACTCTTAGCTAAATACATGGCCGCATCAGCATTTTTTAGCAGTAGTTCAAATTCTTCACCATCATCTGGAAAAACAGCCACTCCGATACTTGCAGAAGTGAAAATTTTGTTATTGTTTATATTATATGGTATTTTTAAAATATCAGTAATTTTCGTTACAACTTTTTTAACATCATGAAAATCAGATATATATGGAATAAAAATCAAGAATTCATCTCCACCAAATCTACATAATAGCTCATTTGAACTTAAAGCATTCTTTAAATCATCTGCAAAGTTCTTAAGAAACATATCTCCACAATTATGTCCATATGAATCATTTACATACTTAAAGTTATCTATATCAACTATAACTAAGGCACCTCTACTTTCTAATAAAGCATGCTCCTTTAATTGATTTTCCATTATAGATTTAAAACTTTTTCTATTGTTTAATTCAGTTAGCTCATCATATGCATTTATATATTCAAGCTTAAGCTTTGAATCCTTTTCATTACTAATGTTATGTATATATCCTTCAAACTCTAATAAGTTTCCATTAACATCTTTCTTAGTAACTCCATTTATCCTAACCCAAACCTCTTGTCCTAAAATGTTTATAACTTTTATTTCTATATCTTTTGTAAAGTTATTTAATTCATAAAGTAAAGTATCAATATAATTATCATGTATAAATTCCTTTGCTTCATTAAAATTAAACACTATAAATTTATCTTCATATCCAATAATTTCTTTATTGTTCCCATAGAATATTATTAAATCTTCTTCTCTGTTTGCATAGATAAAAAGACCTTTTATAGAATTTATAAAGGAATTCTTAAACTTAAATAAGAATTCCTCCCTATTTTCATTAAAAAAACCTTTATTTCTAATCTTAAGGGAAGCAACACTGTTGTTATAATCATTTTCCCTAATCATACCAAAATCCTCGTAAATCTAGTTTTGTTTCTCTTCAATTATATCTTCGTACTTTCTTTCTTTTTCTTTACTATCTTTTATTAAAGTTGCTACTAAAGCTGCACCTGCTGCTACTGCAACTGCTAATTTACCTATTTTTTTAAGTTTCATAATATATTCCTCCTAACATACTTATCTGAATTGATTAATATTTTCATCATAACTGTATCCAATTTCATTAAATTTTTCTTTTAAAAATTCTTTACTAAAGTTCATATCATCACATAAAGAATCTAAATTAGAATAAAAATCTCTAAGTTTCATATTTACAATACTTAATAAAATATTAGGATCCATAGACATATAATTTGATTTATCCATTATTGTTCTCCTTTTGTATAAATGTAAATTATACTATTTAAAATATACCATATATTGTTTAATAAAAAAAGTGTATTTTACATATAAATTCTATAATAAAAAAACTCCCAAGGGAGTTTTTTTGTTCACATATTCATTAATTATTTAAAATATGTATTTTTTCATATTATATTTCTAAATTTAAGTCTAGTAAAAGTTAGCACCTTATCAAAAAATATTATTTAACTTCTGGTACTTTAGAAGCTTCGCTTTTTTTAGGAGATTTGTATCTCTTTTTTTCCCAACTTGCCTCTTGATGCTTTTTAGCCATAAAATCACCTCCGCTATACCATTAGTATAAATAATATAGCTTTAATTATTCTTCATCATAGACTTCTAAATATTTTGTTTTTATTCCATTCTTTTCCCAGCCTAAAATGGAATCTAAATTAACATTTTCAGCAGCCTTAAATATAGATTTTTCTACCCCATCAAAGTTCTTCTTAAGCTCCTTAATAAGCTCTTTAATTTCATATCTCTTGTTTCCTATTTTTTCTGCTGCTACCATACAAGCACAATTTAATGGCCAAATACCTGCATTATTAGTAAATCTTTTTATATAATCTTCTTCTACATAATATAAAGGCCTTATAAGTTCCATATCAGTAAAGTTTGCTGATTTAAACTTAGGCAACATAGTTTTAAAATTACCTGCATAAAGTACATTTAAAAGAGTTGTTTCAATAACATCATTATAATGATGCCCTAAGGCTAATTTATTGCATCCAAGTTCCTTTGCTTTATTATATAAAGAACCTCTTCTCATTCGTGCACAAAGATAACATGGATAATCTCTAGCCATCTTATCAACAACTTCAAATACCTTTCCTTCATATATATGTACTGGTATTCCTAAATGCTCACAATTTTCTATAAGTAGTTCTTTTATTTGTGGATGATATCCTGGATCCATTGCAATAAATTCTAATTCAAAATTCATTTGTCCATGTTTCTTTAGTTCTTGGAAACATTTAGCCATTAAAAGTGAATCTTTTCCTCCAGAAATAGCAACAGCTATTTTATCTCCCTCTTCAACAAGATTATAATCCTTAACTGCTCTTACAAATTTTGTCCATATGTGTTTTCTATATTTTTTAACAAGGCTACGTTCTATTTCCTCTAAAGGCTTTTTTTCTTCAGTAGGAACTAGTCTTTCACAGCCTTTACCTGCTATATTAATCAATTTATCACCTCATTCAATAATCTTTATCATTATAACACCTTTTATTATATATGTCTTTAGTTTGATCTTTAACTTTCACCTCTAATAGCTTGAGGATAATCAAAAACATTAAAAGGATCATATTTAGCTTTTATTTTTCTTAGTTTTTTTATATTTTCTCCATAATACTCTTTTTCATAATTATCTAATTCATCCATTGGAAAATTAACAAAAGAGCCTTCAGTTATATCTTTAATCATTATAAAGTTTTCTTTTACCCACTCTTTATTACTATCAGCATAAATTTCATCTTCCCATACTGACTGTATTCCTAGAATAAATTTTGCATCTCTATAATAATAAGCTGTAGATAATTTGTCCACATCAGCTATTGCCCCACCTGCTCCATAAAGAGATATCGCTGTATAATTAAATCCTTTTGCTGGATTACTAATAATTTTTATAATTTCTTCAATTTCTTCTTTGCTTAAATCTCTATTTATAAATCTTCCAGTAGATTTATATTTTTCATATTCTGGATGGGTATCTTGAATCCATCTATTACATTGTAAAATACTTTTATCTTCAATAATTACTTCTATATTTTTTGAAATATTTATTATTGGTTTTAATATTTCCTTTGCTTTTGCAGAGCTACCATAAAATAATCCTGTAAACTTAATGCCTATACCTATTCCATAAGAATTATATATAGCTGTTTTTAAATTCATTTTTCTATCTAATACCTTAAATAATTTTTGAATTTCTATAACAGCCTTTAATATAATATCAGGAGTTGCATTGTGGTATTTTATATATATTAAGCTTCCCATTTCTTCTTTTTTTTCTATCTTTAGTGTCATAGATGTTATTACTCCAAAATTACATCCACCACTTCCCATAATAGCCCAAAATAAATCTTTATTTTTATTTCTATTTACAATTAGCTTTTCACCCATATAATTTATTATTTCTGCTTCAAGTAAACTATCAGAAGCCAAACCTAGATATCTTGCTGAATAGCCCCATCCACCTCCTAATATTAATCCAGGAACCCCAACAGTTGGACATCCTCCCCCTGGAAATGGATATTTTCTTTCTCCTAAGGCTTCATAGGCTTCTCTATTTCTTACGCCTCCACCTATCTTAACATATCCTTTTTCTTCATTAATATCGATATAATTAATATTACTTACATCTATTACAACTAAATCATCACCAGTAGAATATCCTTCATAACTATGTGCACCAGATCTTACTCTAATTTCCTTTGAGTTTTCTCTAGACCACTTTATTGCATTTATAACATCTTCTTCAGTATAACAATATACTATAATAAAAGGACGCTTATTTATAGCTCTATTCCAAGCCTTAATGCTTTCATTATAATCTCCATCTTCTCTGGTAATTATTTTTCCAGTTAATCCTACACAATTACCATCATTCATTAAATCACCTTCTGTTAAATTTATTCTATATAAGATAATATCACATAGATATTTAAAATTAAATATAAAGAGAGAGAAATATAATATTTCTCTCTATATTTACAATTTAATTATTTTTCATTTATTTTCTTATCACAAATGCCTAATTTTGACATAGTTTATTATTAGAATTTATTAATTGAAAGGATGTTTTTTATGTACTATCGTAAAGATGATGATTGCGATAAATGTAAGGACTGTATAAACAATCCTGGTAAAGATTACTGCAATACTGTATGTGAGGATAAAGATAAAAACTGCTATGAATCCTATAAAGTTTTTACTCCACACGTTTATGGAAAAGCTTTTGTTAATTTACAACCATACGAAAATTTATTTAATATAAGTGATTCTTTTGCTGCTGGGACTATTTTCAAGGATCTATATAGCCCTTATTGTGCTGTAAAATTTGTAGGAGGTTATGAAAAAGAATGAAAAGGCATGAATATTTAGAAATAATACAAAAGCTTCAGTTCTTTTTAATAGATCTTAATTTATATTTAGATATAAATCCATGCTGTGAACAAGCT
>JAEXLD010000003.1 GCA_023445445.1 Bacillota bacterium | reverse complement strand
ATGCATAGGTATCACATTTTTATTAAATGTTTTCATAATGATATTATTATGCGCAAAAAAGGAAGTTCAAATACGAACTTCCTTTTTTAAATCGGCTAGTATCAAAATTTATTTTGATACAGCCCCTTTTTTTGTTTTAAAAATATAATATCTATATCCTTTTTTATAGTTATTTTTAAATATTTTACATATTTAATTATTAGTATGAATATTATTTGATATATAGCAATAATTTTAAATATAACTATAGAATAGGAAGTGATAAAGTGTGGAATGAGGATGAGATATTAAGAATATTACCATCAGAGATATGTAATGAAGTTAGAGGGTACTTATTAATGGAATCTGTACAAGAAATACGTATAAAGGTAAATAAGCCTATTATTATTCATTTATCTACTAAAGAAATTATATTAAAGAAGTTAGCGACAATAAATGATATAAAACAAATATTGATTAGAGTTTCAAATTATTCAATATATGCTTATGAAGAGGAAATTAAACAAGGGTATATTACAGTTAAAGGTGGACATAGAATAGGAATAGCTGGTGAATGTGTATTAACTAAAGGAGAAGTTAGAACTATTAGAAATATTTCATCTATAAATATTAGAATATGTAAGGAAGTTAAGGGATGCTCTAATGAAATTATGAGATATATTGTTGAAAAGGATAGGATTAATAACACTTTAATAATATCACCGCCTAAGTGTGGTAAAACAACTATATTAAGAGATCTGGCTAGAAATATTTCAAATGGTATGCCTATTAATAATTTATCAGGGAAAAAGGTTTCCATAATAGATGAAAGAAGTGAAATAGCATCTTGTTTTAATGGAATTCCACAATTAGATGTAGGCATTAGAACAGATATTTTAGATAATTGCTTAAAGAAGGATGGCATGATTATGGCAATTAGAAGCTTATCTCCAGAAATATTAATATGTGATGAAATAGGAACGGAAGGAGATATAGATGCACTTAATATGGCATTTAACTCTGGGGTGAATATAATAGTCACAATTCATGGATATAGCATTGAGGACATATATAAAAGAAAGGTTTTTAAAGAGCTATTAGAAGATAGTATTTTAGAAAAAGTAATTATTTTAAGCAATAGAAGAGGGCCAGGTACAGTAGAAAATATATATTCAATAATGTCTGGAGGGGAGATAAAATGCTTAAAATAATAGCAATTTCAATAATTTTTTTTGGATGCACATATTTAGGGGTTTATTATGGTGAAAGCTTTAAAAGAAGAAGTAAACAACTAAAATCTATATTAAAATCAGTGATGTTTTTAAATAATGAGGTTATGTATTCAAATACTCCATTACCAGAAGCTTTAAGGTATATTTCTATGAAGGTAGAAAGGCCAATAGATGATATTTTATCGAAGGTAGCAGTAAGTCTTGATAGTGGGAAATCAAAAAGCGTCTATGAGGCATTTAGTAAAGAATATCATAATAGCAAAAGTAATTTAAATTTATTTGAAGAAGATAAGGGAATAATTAAAGATTTTCTTAAGGGGCTAGGAGAATCAGGAGTTTATGGACAAGATAAGTTATTTAATTTGACTATTGAAAATATGAAGATTAATTGTAAAAATGCAGATGAACTAGCAAAGAAAAATTCGAAAATGTATAGTGCTATAGGTATATGTATTGGTGCAATGATTGCAATTTTTTTATTTTAGTGGGAGGGGAATAAATGCTAGATATAAGTATTTTATTTAAAATCGGAGCTATGGGTGTTCTACTTGTAGTAATTGACAAAGTATTAAAAGCCAGTGGAAAAGATGACATAGCGGTAATAACAAATATTGCAGGAATAGTAATTATACTTATTACAGTAATTGGATTAATAAGTAATCTTTTCAATACTGTAAAAACTATGTTTATGTTATAGGAGATTATTATGGAAATATTGAAAATAGTATCCTTTGCACTTGTAGCTTTGTTTATATTTTTACTATTTAAGGATAAAAGATCTGATATAGCAATATTAGTCTCATTAGTAGCAGGGGTAATTCTTTTTGTATCAATTTTATCTAGTATAACTGACATAATAAGCTTTATTAAAGATATATCATCAAGGGCAAATATAGATATAGTTTATATAGGAGTTGTTTTGAAGATACTTGCAATATCATATTTAGCAACCTTTTGTAGTGAGATATGTAAAGATGCAGGAGCAGCAAGTATAGCTAGTAAGGTTGAATTTTCTGCTAAAATATTGATTTTAACTTTAGCAATACCTATTTTAATGGCTGTATTACAATCTATTTTACAAATATTGTAGGTGTTTATATGTTTAAAAAATTATTAACAATAAGAATTGTATTTGTATTTACCATAATAGTGATTACATTTATAAGTTCCAATACTAAAATTGCTTTAGCAAAGGATAAGGGCAATAATTTTCAATCTACTTTAGAAAATAATGAACTTGAAGATGAAGAAGTAAATAATAAGTTAAATTCGTTATATAACTATATAAATAGTATGAAGTTAGATGTTGAAATAATGAATGATTTAAATCCTGAAGAATATATAAAAGGATATATAAAAAATGGTGAGGGTAATTTATCTGTAAAAACGTTTAGTAATGCAGTCATTAGTTTTTTATTTAAAGAAGTAAAAACAGTACTTTCTTTTTCTATAAGTATTATAGTTATTGCAATTATGTGTTCTTTAATTAAAAATTTGCAGTCAGCTTTTTCTAGTGAAGGAATATCAAATATAGCATTTTTTGCTTGTTACTCCATATTGATAATAATTTTATCTAAGAGTTTCTTAGTAAGTATTACTATAGCAACGAATATAATAATAGAACTGTCAAATTTTATGGCTGCAATATTACCTGTATTAGTTATGATGATTGGTTCAATTGGTGGTTTTGCACAAGCAGCTACAATGGATCCTATTATTATTGGAGCAACATTAATTATTCCAAGAATTTATACAACTATAATTATACCTTTAATACTTATAAGTTTTGTTCTTGATTTTGCTAATAATATTTCTAATGAATTTAAAATTGGAAACTTATGTAAGCTTGTTAGACAAGCAACTATTTGGATTCAAGGGATTATACTAACCTTATTTATTGGATTATTAACAGTAAGAGGGATAACTTCATCTACTATAGATGCTGTTACTTTAAAAACTGCAAAATTTGCAATAGATAATTTTATTCCTATAGTAGGTAAGGCTTTTTCAGATGCCATTGCCTCTGTAGCAGGATACTCACTTATTATTAAAAATGCTGTAAGCTCAGTTGGATTAATAATAATTATTATTATGATGCTTTATCCAATAATTAAATTAATTCTAATTTCTTTTGTATATAAGTTAACTGCAGCTATTATAGAACCAATAAGTGATAAACGCATAACTAGCTCTTTAACTTCTGCAGGTAATTCATTAATACTTCTAATGTCCTGTGTATTATCAGTTAGTTTAATGTTTTTTGTTTTATTAGCTATAATGGCCTCGGCTGGAAAGTTCGTTATAGGAGGCTAGAAAATGAATGAGATAAAAGGATTTATTATAACTTTAGTAAGTATGATTATTTTAATTTCTGCTATAGAATTAATTTCGCCTGATAATAGTATGAAAAAATACTTAAAATTTGTTCTAGGAACTATTTTAATAGCTGTAATGATAAGTCCAATAGTTTCTTTTATAAATAACGGAGAAAAGTCTATAACTAGTGATATATCTGAATATATAGATCTAGCTAATGGAAAATCTAAAGATACAATAAGCGAAAATAGGGAAAGTACTAGTGAAACTGCCTTTAAGGTGAATTTGCAAGAAAATTGTAATAGAATATTAAAGGAAAAATTTAAGGATTTAGAATTTAAAAGTGAAATTGATTGTAAGATAGATATGGAAAATATAACTTATTCAATTAATAAAGTTGAAGTTGGAGTTAAAGATAGAGAGGTTTCTAAAATAGAAAAAATAGTAATTAAGAAAAATAGCGAAAGTACAGAGGTTAGTTCTAAAGAAAAGAAAGTAAAAAATGAAGATGAGATTATAAGTTATTTGGCAGAGGTTTTAAATATAAATAAGGAGCAAATAATGATTTATAAAGTAGATTAGTAGGAGTGAGAAAATGGGAAAAGGTAATTTTAAAGATGATTTAACAAAATTAATTAATGATAAAAAATTTTTAAATGTTGTAGTAATAGCATTAATACTAGCCTTTGTTTTACTTGCTATTAGCTTTTTAACTACAACTAGAAAAAAGGATACTAAGGAATCAATGAGCTCAAATGTAGAGGGAGTAAGTAACTTAGAGGAAGAAGTAAAGAGAACAATGGAGAGTTATGAAGAAAATGAAAAACAAACATTAAAAAATTTGCTAAGTAAAATAGAAAATGTAGGTAGTGTTGAAGTTAAAATTAATTTTAAAAGCGGTGAAATAAAGGTTCCAGCTGTAGAAAAAACTACTCAAGAATCGGTGACAGAAGAAACTGATAGTCAAGGTGGAAAAAGGGCAACTACTCAACAAAATGGTGGAAGTAAAGTGGTTATGGCTGGTGATTCTGGCAAGAACGAGCCTTATATACTTCAAGTAAATAAACCAGAGATAAGTGGAGTTCTAATAGTAGCAGAAGGTGCAACTAGTGCAAAGGTTAAATATGATATACAAGTGGCAGTATCTACATTATATGGGATATCTATAGATAAGGTTAATGTATATCCTATGAAAAATTAGCATATAAATAATATGAAAAATAGATGGGGGGAAATCAAAATGACAAAAAAACAATTTGGTATTATTTTCACACTTATGGCTCTTATAGTATGTGTAGGAGTTGTAGCAGCTAGGATAAATAAAACTGGCTTAAATGATCCAACAGACTTTAGTCAAGTAATATCACAACAAGGAACAGATGATGATAAAGATAAAGATAATGATAAAGAAACTATTGGAAATCAAGATTATTTCTATAGTTTAAGAAGTGAAAAAGATCAACAAGATGCAGTTACAATGCAAGAATTAAATGAATTAATTAAAGATGAGCAAACTTCACAAGAACAAAAGGATTTAGCAGCAAATGAATTAAGAGAAAAAACTATGATGAAGGATCAAGAAGGTAGAATTGAAGTAAGTGTTAAAAATAAAGGATTTGCAGATGTATTATGTTCTATTGAAAAGGGTACAGTTAGAGTAGTAGTAAAAGCAGAAGAACTTACAGAAGCAGATACTGCTTCAATTCAAGAAATTGCTGAAAACATTTCAGGAATAAGCGATATAATAATTGAACCAAAGAAATAATTCATTGTAATATAGAATTTGCTTTGATATAATTAACATAAGAAAGAGTTTTGATATCAAAACGCTAGGAGGTAATGAAATGGACAATATGAACTACGAAGAAAATTTAGGAATAGTTAAAATATCTGATGAAGTTGTTAGCGTTATAGCTGGAATAGCCGCAGAAGAAATAAATGGAGTAGAAGATCTACAACACATGGTTGGTAATAACATATCACAATTGCTAAAAGGAAAGAAAAGCGCTGGAAAAAATGTGAAAGTAACTTTAAATGAAGACTATGCTACTATTGAATTAAATTTAGGTGTAGAGTATGGTGTTAAAATACCTGAAGTGGTAAGTGCTGTTCAAGAGAATGTTAAGAAAACTGTTGAAACTATGACTGGATTAAATGTTACAGCAGTAAATATTAATGTTCAGAACATTTATGTTCCTAAAATAGAAAAATTAGAAAACAAAGAAAAATAATTAAACCCTCTGATTTTTCAGAGGGTGTTTTTCTTGTGCTTTAAATAAATTTGTTGTAGTATATTTATGATTAGAAAGTTTTATAAGGTTAATAATATTATTAACAGCACTTAGGAGGATAAAATGAATAGAAAAAGATCTAGAGAAATAGCAATGGAATTACTATTTGGAATGACTTTAAGCAAAAATACACTTGAAGAAACTATAGAAACATTCCTAGAAGACTACGAAATGAATTTGAACACTATAGACTTAGATTATATAAAAGAAATACTTTTAAAGGTAGAAGAAAACAAAACTGAAATTGATAAGAAAATAGAAGAAACTCTAACTAATTGGAAACTAGAGAGAATATCTAAAGTTAATTTATCAATATTAAGATTAGCAATTGGAGAAATGCTTTATATAGAAGATGTTCCTGAAAAGGTAGCTATAAATGAAGCAATAGAAATGACTAAAAAATATTCAGATGATAAAAGTGTATCTTTTATAAATGGGGTACTAGATAAAGCATTTAAGAATTTATAAGATAAATAGGGGGCTGTTTTCCGTGGAAAATATAATAGATGGCAGAAAAATTTCTTTAGAAATAAAAGAAGAAATTAAAGCATTTGTAAAAGGAAGATTAGAAAAAGGTCTTAGAGCACCTAAAATAGCATCTATATTAGTAGGAAATGATGGAGGATCAATTTACTATATTAATAGTCAAGAAAAAATTGCAACTTCCCTTGGAGTTGAATTTGATAAAATTATTATAGAAGAAGACGTAGAAGAAGACACACTTATAAATATAATAAGTAAATTGAATGAAGATAAGGGTGTAGATGGAATAATTCTACAGCTTCCTTTACCTAAGAGCTTAAATGAAAAGAAAATTATTAATGCTATTTCACCAAGAAAAGATATAGATTGTTTAACTTATATTAATCAAGGTAAGCTTTATTGTGGAGAAAATGTATTTTTACCTTGTACACCTAATTCTGTTATAACATTATTAGAAAGATATAATATAGAGTTACAAGGTAAAAATGTTGTTGTTATAGGCAGAAGTAATATAGTTGGAAAACCTGTAGCTCAATTACTACTTAATAAAAATGCTACAACAACTATATGTCATTCAAAAACTAAGGATTTAAAAGCTATTTGTAAAAAAGCAGATATATTAATTGTAGCAATTGGTAGAGCTAAATATATAAATAAAGAATACATTAATAAAAAATCTATAGTGATAGATGTTGGTACTTCATCATTAAATGGTAAAATAACAGGTGATGTAGACTTTGATGAAATTGTTGATGAAGTAGAAATGATTACTCCAGTACCAGGTGGAGTAGGAGCATTAACCACTACTTTATTAATTAAAAATTCATGTGAGGCGTTAGTAAAGTATGAGAATGAAAACTTTAACAGTTAGTGAGGTTAATAATTATATAAAAAAAATATTAGATAATGACTATATTTTAAATAACTTAGTAGTAAGAGGGGAAATATCCAATTTAAAATATCACAGTAGTGGACATATTTATTTTTCTTTAAAGGATGCCAGTAGTAAAATAAATTGTGTAATGTTTAAAAGTAGTTGTATTAATTTAGATTTTAAGCTGGAAGATGGTATGCAGGTTATAGCTGCAGCTAGATGTTCAATATATCAAGGAACAGGTTCACTGCAATTATATATTGATAAATTAGAAAAAGAAGGTTTAGGTGAGCTTCATATTAAATTTGAAAATCTTAAAAAGAAACTTCAAGATGAAGGATACTTTAGCATTGAAAATAAAAAGAGCATTCCTAAAATGCCAAGAAGAATTGGTGTAGTAACATCTGAAACAGGAGCTGTAATTAGAGATATAATAAATGTAACTAAAAGAAGAAATTCATTAGTTGATATTGTATTATATCCAGCACAAGTACAAGGTGATGGTGCATATAAGACTATTATAAAAGGTATAAAATATTTCAATAATAAAAAAAATGTTGATACTATAATTATTGGAAGAGGTGGAGGTTCTTTAGAAGAACTATGGAACTTTAATGAAGAAGAGTTAGCAAAGGAAATTTTTAAATCTAAAATCCCTATAATTTCTGCAGTTGGACATGAAGTTGATTTTACAATTTCTGATTTTGTAAGTGATTATAGAGCATCAACTCCTTCTCAAGCTGCAGAAATAGCAGTACCTTTAGAAAGTGATATTAAAAAATTAATAAAAGACTATGAAAGTAATATGAATAAAATAATTTTGGATACTTTAAACTACGAAAAGGAAAGACTATATAATTATAAAAAATTAATGACATCCATGAATCCTGAAGTTACCCTATCTAATTCTTATATTGAAATAGATAGAATTGGAGAAAAATTAAATAATCTTGTATTAAATAAACTTGATAAGGAAAAAATGAAAATTTATTCCCTTAATGAATTACTTAAAGCACATAATCCTATTAATGTTTTAAATAAAGGATATGCAATAGTTGAAGATAAAGATAAAAATATTATTTCTTCTAAGAAGGCTTTAGGAGACACAGAAGAAATAAATATTCTTTTCAATGATGGAAGAGTCAAAGGGAAAATTATAAAAGATTTTAATTAAATTAAAGGGAGTTGAAGATTTATGGCTAAAAAAGAATCTTATGAAGATATGTTAAATAATCTTCAAGATATATTAAGTAAAATGGAAAGTAACGAGCTTCCACTTGAAGATTTAATGAAGGAATATGAAAGTGGAGTTAAATTGATAAATAAATTATATAAGACTTTAAATTCTTTAGAAGGCAAGATAAGTGTGATTAAAGAGGAAATGGAAATGGAGCTAAAGAATGAGTAACAATATAAATTATTATAGAGATTATATTAATAGTTATTTAAATTTGTACTTTATTGATAAAGGAAGTTATAATAAGATTATATATGATGCAGCAAGTTATAGCCTTAATATAGGAGGGAAAAGAATAAGACCTATATTATTCCTATTAACGTATAGTTTATATAGAGATAATTATAAAGACGTAATAGAAATGGCCTCAGCAATTGAGATGATTCATACTTACTCTCTTATACATGATGATTTACCATGTATGGACAATGATGATTTAAGAAGGGGAATGCCAACTAATCATAAAAAATTTGGGGAAAGTATAGCTATATTAGCAGGGGATACGCTATTAAATGAGGCAATGAGTTTACTTATGCTTTTTTCTATAAAAAATGGGGAGAGAGCTTTACTTGCATCAAGAGAAATATCAGAAGCAGCAGGACCAGAAGGAATGATTGGAGGTCAGGTTGTAGATATTATGGCTGAAAATAAAGAGATATCTAAGGAAGAACTTATCTATATGCATAATAAAAAAACAGGAGAGCTAATAAGAGCTTCAATTGTATCTGCTGCAATTTTAGCAGATGCACCTAAAAAAGATATTGAAATATTAAATGAGTTTGGATTAAAGCTAGGATTAGCCTTTCAAATTAAAGATGATATTTTAGATATTACAGGTGAAGTATCTAAGCTTGGGAAAAATATTAATTGTGATGAAAATAAGTCAAACTTCATATCTTTATTTGGCTTAGAATATTGTGAGAGAGAATGTATTAAATTAACAAATGAATGTATTGAATTGTTGAAGAGCCTTTCTGCAGATGCTATTGACTTAAATGAATTAACTTTAGATTTATTAAATAGAGAATTTTAATAGAAAGAAAGGTTTGATTATGGGAAGAATATTAGATAAAATTACCTCTATTGAAGAAGTAAAGAAATTAACCAATATTGAATCAGAAGTATTAGCTTCTGAAATAAGAGAATTTTTAATAGATAGTGTTTCTAAAACTGGTGGGCATTTAGCTTCCAATTTAGGAGTAGTTGAATTAACTATAGCTTTATTTAAAAGTTTTAATTTTGATGAAGATAAAATAGTATGGGATGTTGGACATCAATGCTATGTTCATAAAATTTTAACAGGAAGAAAGGATCAATTCCATAAACTAAGACAGTATAATGGCTTAAGTGGATTTCCAAAAAGATGTGAAAGCAAGTATGATGCCTTTGATACAGGGCACAGCAGTACATCTATATCAGCAGCTTTAGGAATGGCTAGAGCTAGAGATATAAGAAAAGAAAAAAATGAAGTAATTGCAGTTATTGGTGATGGAGCCTTAACTGGAGGAATGGCTTTAGAAGCTTTAAATGATGTTGGATTTAAAAAGACTAAAATGATAGTTATTTTAAATGATAATCAAATGAGTATTTCACCAAATGTTGGTGGTGTATCTAAGCATTTAAATAAGCTAAGAATGGAACCCAAATATAATAAATTAAAATCAGAAATAAATGAAACACTAAAAGCATCTAAAACAGGAGAAAAAGTTGCCACATATATATCAAAATTTAAAGATGGAATAAAACAATTTATAGTGCCATCAATGCTTTTTGAGGATATGGGATTAAAATATATAGGACCTATAGATGGACATAATATAGAGCTTTTAAGCGAAGTTTTTGAAATGACAAAAAAAATTAATGAACCAGTAATAATCCATGTAGTAACTAATAAAGGTAAAGGATATGAATTAGCAGAAAAAAATCCTAATAAATATCATGGAGTTAGTCCTTTTGATTTAGAAAGTGGAGAAACTAATACTAAAAGTAATAAAAATTATTCTAAAGCTTTTGGTGATGCAATGATTGAATTAGCAAAGGAAGATGATAGAATAGTTGCTATAACAGCTGCTATGCCTGATGGAACTGGACTAAAGGATTTCGCTAAAGAATTTCCTAATAGATTCTTTGACGTAGGAATAGCTGAAGGTCATGCTACTACCTTATCAGCGGGATTTGCAGCTGCAAATTTAAAACCAGTGTTTGCCGTTTATTCAACCTTTTTACAAAGAGCCTTTGATCAATTAATACATGATGTTTGTATTCAGAATATGCCAGTAGTATTTGCTATAGATAGAGCAGGTTTAGTTGGAGAAGATGGTGAAACTCATCAGGGAATATTTGATTTATCATATTTATCAGCAGTACCTAATATGACTGTTTTAGCACCTAAGCATTTAGAAGAAGTAAAGATAATGCTTAAATGGGCATTAAATCATAATGGACCTGTTGCGCTAAGGTATCCAAGAGGTGGAGATTTATGTGATAACATAAAGCCTTTAACTTCAATAGAATATGGCAAATGGGAAAGAGTATCTCATGGAGAAAAAGTGGCAATTATAGCTGTTGGCAAAATGCTACAATATTCTGTATTAGCTAAAGAAGAGCTATTAAAGCAAGGAATTAATCCGTTAATAGTTAATGCAACCTTTGTAAAGCCTTTAGATAATTACATGTTACAAGAATTAATAAATGATGGCTATGATATTGTAACTATAGAAGATAATATTACTAACGGTGGATTTGGCAGTTATGTATTAATGAACTTAAATGAATTAGGATTTAAAAATAAATTTAAAGCTTTAGGATTTAATAATAAATTTGTTCATCAAGGTGACATTAACACATTATATAAAGAAAATAAATTAGATTCAGAAGGAATTGCAGAATCAATCATAGAACTTTATAAATAAAGGAGATTAAAATGTCTGGGAAAAAAGAAAGACTTGATATACTTTTAGTTGAAAAAGGAATATTTACCTCTAGGGAAAGAGCAAAAACAAGTATAATGGCTGGTAAAATATTTGTTGATGGACAAAGAGTGGATAAAGCTGGTGAAAAGGTTAATATAGATTCAGAAATTATTTTCAAGGGACAAGAAATACCTTACGTAAGTAGGGGAGGATTAAAGCTTGAAAAGGCTATGAAGGAATTTGGAATTTCCTTAGATAATAAAACTTGCATGGATATAGGAGCATCCACAGGTGGATTTACAGATTGTATGTTACAAAATGGAGCAAAAAAAGTTTTTTCAATTGATGTAGGGTATGGACAATTTGCATGGAAGCTACGAACAGATTCAAGAGTTGTTTGTATGGAAAGAACAAATATTAGATATGTTACTCCAGAGGACATAGGAGAAGCTATTGATTTTGCATCTATAGATGTTTCTTTTATTTCATTGAAAAAAATTATGCCTGCCACTATAAATTTATTAAGCACTGAAGGTGAAGTTGTTGCCTTAATTAAGCCTCAATTTGAAGCTGGTAAAGAAAAAGTAGGCAAAAAAGGTGTAGTTAGAGACATAAATGTTCATAAAGAAGTAGTGAAAAGTATAGTTGATTATTTATACTCTGAAAATTTAAACATATTAGCAGTAAGTTATTCTCCAATTAAAGGTCCTGAGGGGAATATTGAATATCTTGTATACTTTACAAAAGATAAAAATAGGGAATCAACATTTTCTATTAATGATATTGAAATTACTGTAAATGAATCGCATAATTTATTATAATTTTATATTGAATCTTATTAAAGGCTTCTAGAATTAACTTGAAGCCTTTAATAAAATTTATGGTATAAGTAAACTATAGGGGGCATAATTGTGAAAAGAGTTGCTATTGCAATTAATTTGGATAAAGATAAAAATATGGGAATGGCTTTGAAAGTTAAAGAAAAGCTAAATAAGTATTTTGATGATATAGAAGTTATCATGCTAAACAGTTATGATATAATTAGTTATAAGTTCAGAGATTTACTAGATCTAATAATAGTATTAGGCGGAGATGGGACAATATTAAGCGTAGCTAGGGGGATTAATGGAAAACTAGATGTACCTATATTAGGCATTAATATAGGAAATTTAGGCTTTTTATCAAGTGTAGAGTTTTCAGATATAGATAAAGCTTTTCAAAAATTGAAAGATGGAAATTATACTTCTGAAAAAAGAATGTTATTAACTTGTGATTTTTCCATAGAGAAAGTAATTAATGAATCACTAGCATTAAATGATATAGTAATTGCAAGAGGAAGTTTATCTAGAATGATAAGATTTGATATATATATCGATGGAAAACGATACTATAATTATAAAGGAGATGGACTTATTATAGCTACTCCTACTGGCTCAACAGCATACTCCTTTTCAGCTGGAGGACCCTTTGTTTATCCAACTGTAGATGCAATTACATTAACTCCAATTTGTGCCCATACAACTGGGATTCAACCTATAGTATTAAATAGTAATAGTAACATTGAAGTTAGAATAAAAAGCAATAATGATGAAATTAATGTTATTTTTGATGGACAAAGTACTATTACTCATATAGATGAAGTAATAGTAAGAATAAAAAAAGCAAAAGAATACGCAAAGATTATTTTATTTGATGACTATGATTATTTTAAAGTATTGAGGGCAAAAATTATAAATAATTGGAAAGATTGTGAAGGTGATTAATTTGAAACTAAGAAGGCATAACAAGATACTAGAGATAATTAATGAAAAGGATATAGAAACTCAAGAAGAATTAGCAGAAGAACTTAAAAAAGCAGGTTTCGATGTTACTCAAGCAACAGTATCAAGAGATATAAAAATACTAAAATTGATAAAGATGCAAGGAATATCAGGAAGTTATAAGTATGCAGTTTCTTCTAAAGAAAGTAAGGATATTAATGATAAATTAACTAGCATATTAACTAATGCTGCTATATCAGTAGAAAATGTTGATAATTTTGTTGTAGTTAAAACCTTAACTGGTTCAGCTATGGCTGTAGCTGAAGCAATTGATACATTGTTTGATACTGAAGTTGCAGGTACAATAGCAGGGGATAATACTATATTTATTTTGGCTAGAAGTTTAGATAAAGCTGAAGAATTAGTTGATAAAGTTAGAAAAATGATTTTATAAATAAAAGGTGATATTAATGTTATTACAATTAAATATTAAAAATTTTGCGTTAATTAAAGAATTATGTGTTGAATTTGGAAAAGGATTTAATATTTTATCAGGTGAAACTGGAGCTGGTAAATCTATTTTAATTGATACAATAGATTACGTTTTAGGCGGAAAGTTTTCAAAGGACTTAATAAGATATGGTGAAGATAAAACCTTCGTAGAAGCAGTGTTTTCAATAGAAAATACTGAGATTTTAGATATACTAAAAGAACTAGATATAGATGATGAACTATTAATTATCTCTAGAGAGACAACCTTATCAGGTAAGAGTATTATTAAAATTAATGGGAAATCAGTAGTTTTATCTTACTTAAAAAGAATAAGAGAAAAATTATTAGATATACATGGTCAACATCAAAATCAAAATTTATTAAACAAATCAAGCCATATACAATATTTAGATGATTTTATTGGTGAAGAAATATATAGCTATTTGGAAAAATATAATGAACTAAGAAAAGAGCAAAGTTTAATTGTAGAAAAAATAAAAGAATTAAATGGAAATACAGATAGAGAAAAGCTACTTGATTATATAAAATTTCAAATAGATGACATTGAAAAGGCAAATCTTAAAGTCAATGAAGAAGAGGATTTGAAAGAAGAGTTTAGCCTTCTTTCTAATGCAGAAAAAATATCTTTGGCATTAAGAAAAAGTTATGCTTTATTAGATAGTCCAACTGAAGGTATATCTATTAATGAAGGATTATCTAAGGTAGTAAATGAACTATTAAGTGTTGAAAAGCATTTTGAAAAAATTAAAGAAAAAAGAGAAAAAATAGAAGATTCTCTATATATTATAGAAGAAATTTCAAGAGATATAAGAGATCTTTCTTCTGAAATACATTATGATGAATTTGAATTAGAAAAAATAAATTCAAGAATATATGAAATAAGTTTATATAAGAAAAAATATGGTGAATCTGTTGAAGCAATATTAAATTATTCACAAAAACTTAAAGCACAGTATGATGAGTTAGTTAATTCAGAAGAAATAATAAATGAATTAAATTTAAAAAAGTTAAAGATAGAAGAAGAAATGAAAGAATTATCTTTTGTAATGCATGATATAAGGGAAAAATATGCTGTAACCCTTGAAGAAAAAATTAAGTTTGAATTAAATTATGTAGGTATGGAAAAGTCAGTAATAAAAATAGATATTGAAAAGACAGACATATTTAATTCTAGAGGCTTTGATGAAGTTACATTCTTAATATCTACCAATCTAGGTGAACCATTAAAGGTTCTAGAAAAAGTTGTTTCTGGAGGAGAACTTTCAAGAATAATGCTTGCTATGAAATGTGTTTTTGTAGATAAAGATCAAATTCCAACATTAATTTTTGATGAAATTGATACAGGAATAAGTGGAACTATAGCAAAGAGAGTTGGAGAAAAGATGTTTGAAGTTTCAGCTAAACATCAAGTCTTATGTATAACTCACTTACCTCAAATAGCAGCTTTATCAGATTGTCATTATTTTGTTTCTAAAAGAGTAGAAGAAGGTAAAACTTTTACTGAAATAAAAACATTAGATAAATACGAAAAAATAAAAGAAATAGCTAAAATGACAAGTGGAGATGAAGTTAGCGAGGTAACTTTAGAAAATGCATCTGAAATGGTTGCCTTTGCTGAATTAAAAAAACAAGAAATATTAAAATGTGTATAATGAAATACATAAGTAAATATAATTTTGAACAAACTAAAATCATGGTTATTTGCCATGATTTTAGTTTTTTATTTTTTTAAAGTTATATCTTTAAAATTTTTAACGCTTTTAACAAACTTACTACAGCATATAAGAATGGTTATGAGGGAAAGTTAAATACAGAGAAGCAAAGGAGGAGGTAATATGAAAATGAAAAAAATTAAATATGTAGCTATGATAATTACTCCAATGTTTATTCTGAGTGTATTTACTTACTTCTATTTATTTAATATACCTAAAAAGATTTATATTAATGAAGATACTGCTAGTATTAAAGTATCAAATAATATATTTATAAAAGATAGCAAAATAATTAAGGATAAATTAGAATTAAAACTTTTAGGCTTAATTCCAATTAAATCAGTTTCAGTTTCCAAGGTAAAAGACTTAGAAGTATATCCAGGAGGATTAAATGTTGGGATAAAAATATCTACAAAAGGTGTATTAGTTGTGGGTCATTCAGATATCGATTCCTTGGAAGGAAAGATGGAAAGTCCTGCCAAAGCTTCTGGTATTGAGTTAGGAGATATAATTACTGGAATAAATGGAAAAGAAATAGAAAATTCAAGAGATTTATCTCAAAAAATTAGTAGTTTAGAGACAGAAAATATATCTATAGAATATTTAAGAAATGGTATAAATAACAAAAAAGAAGTGCATTTAGAGAAAGAAAATAATGAATATAAATTAGGACTTTGGGTAAGAGATTCTACAGCTGGTATAGGAACTCTAACTTTTTATGATAAAAAATCAAATATATTTGGAGCTCTAGGACATCCAATAACAGATGGAGATACTAATAAACCCTTTAATATAAAAGAAGGTAATTTACTTAATTCATCAGTAATAAGTATCAAAAGAGGCGAAAAAGGATCTCCTGGAGAGTTGAAAGGTTTATTTGTTAATGAAAGAGAAAATATTGGGAAAATAGACAAAAATACAGAATCAGGAATTTTTGGACTTGGTTCAGATAATTTGATAAATAGTGTATATAACAAACCTATTAAAGTTGCTTTTAGAAGTGAAATAAAAGAAGGTCCCGCACAAATTATTACTACAATAGATGAAAATGGACCTAAAGCTTATGATATAGAAATACTTAAATTATTATCACAAGAAGAACCAGGTGCTAAAAGCATGGTAATTAAAGTTATAGATCCTGAATTATTAGAAAAAACAGGTGGAATTGTTCAAGGAATGAGTGGTAGTCCTATAATTCAAGATAATAAATTAATAGGAGCAGTAACCCATGTATTAATTAATAAGCCAGATGTAGGATATGGTATATATATAGAATGGATGCTTAAAGATGCTGGCATAATAGAATAGTATAAATTATTTAAAATTTTTTAATATAAAATTTTGAAAAAAATGTAAAAAAACTATTTTATTTAAATAATTTGTGATATAATGAATAAGAAAACTTTATAAAATAAAAGTATTTTAATAGAATGTCTATAAATAAAATTTACAGACGATTTATAAAGATAAAAATGAAAAGAACTATTATTTACTCATTTAATGTGGAGTATACGGGAAGATGGGGGAGAAAAGTATGAATGACTCTAAAATTTCAGTTTTAATAGCTGATGATAACAAAGAATTTTGCAGTATATTAAATGACTATTTGTTAAATCAAAGAGACATAATAGTTACTGCAGTTGCTAAAGATGGAAGGGAAGCTTTAGCTCTAATTGAAGAAAAACAACCAGACTTAGTGGTATTAGATATTATTATGCCACACTTAGATGGTTTAGGGGTTTTGGAAAAATTAAATTCTATGAATTTAGAAAAAATGCCAAGAATAATTGTACTTTCTGCGGTAGGTCAAGACAAAATAACTCAAAAAGCAATAACTCTAGGTGCAGATTATTATGTTGTTAAGCCTTTTGATATGGATGTATTTACAAAGAGAATAAGAGAATTATTTAATGGTTCTTCAAATGAAATTGTAAGAAAGCCAGCAAACACTATTTTAGAAGCTGAAAGCAAGCCTATGTCAAAGGGACCAATAGACTTAGAAACAGAAATAACAAACATAATTCACGAAATAGGAGTTCCTGCACATATAAAGGGATATATGTACTTAAGGGAAGCAATTACTATGGTAGTTAATGATATGGAGTTATTATCAGCTGTAACCAAAGAATTATATCCTTCAATAGCAAAGAAATACAATACAACTGCCTCTAGAGTTGAAAGAGCAATAAGACACGCAATAGAAGTTGCCTGGGGTAGAGGACAAGTTGATGCTATTAATAGATTATTTGGATATACAATCCACAATGAAAAAGGTAAGCCAACTAATAGTGAATTCATTGCAATCATTGCTGATAAGCTAAGACTTAAAAATAAAGTAAGTTAATTCATAAGAAAGTAAGAAAAATAACTGTTTGACAAGTAATTTCAAAATGTCAAATTTATGTTGTTTATAGCGACAAAGTATACTTGATGCAAGTTAATATATATTTAATAAAGATGTTAAACACTTTCTATAAGTTTGTTAGTTCTAAACTTTTAGGAGGTGTTTTTTTATGCCTGATATATTGAAGTTTAAAAGAAATATTAATTAATATATTCAATATTTTATGGAAAATTCTCAATTGAATGGATTAAGTAAAAAGACTATGAAATCCTATGAATAACTTTTAATACTTTTTTCAAAATATATTGATGATAAAAATCAAATTGTTAGAGTATAAGAAATATTAGAGGAATATATTAATGAATATGTCAAGTTTACAAAGGATAGAGGAATGTATTCATATGTATCAGTTGATAAAAGTGTTGTGATAAATAATCCAGCAATTAGAAGGTATTTTGGTAAGGAAAAAAGAACAAATTTAATATTATATAAATTAAAAGAGGCATAAGGAATGGTGAAGAAAATATAGTATGAGATATAAAAGACAATGATAAAAAGAGTATAAGTGTTTCTATAAAATATTATTACAATAATACTCTTTAATAATATCCTCGTAAATGATTATTATAATAAAATAAACTAAAATATAAGAATTTCAAAAAAACTTTATAAATACGACTAAGAGATTAAATTTAAGGTGAGTAATTTAATATAATTGATTTACCTAATCAAAATATATATGTATTTTTAGCAAAAGAAGAGGATAGCGATATGAATACCTTTGAGATTGTTAATCTTAGTAATAATAAAAACTTTTCCTATATACTGATGTCACTAATGATAGTAAAAGAACAAAAATAGATAAGATGCATGGATTTATAATGTAATAGAGGAAAACTAACAGCTCTTTTTTTGCTGTGGGAAAATACCTATTTATATTTGTATAAATTACTATGATATACTATATATAAGAATAAATTATTATAGTAAAAATTAAAGGAGAAAATATGGATTTAAAAGAAAAAAAAATAAGTGAAAAACCAATATATAAAGGAAGTTTTTTAGATATAGTAAATGTTGCTGTAGTATTGCCAGATGGTAATAAAGTTTCAAGAGATATAGTTAAGCATCCAGGGGCAGCTGCAATAATAGCATTTTTAGATGAAGAAAATATAATTTTAGTAGAACAATTTAGATTAGCTTTAAATAGAATTATGTTAGAAATTCCTGCTGGTAAGCTTAATAAAAATGAAGAAACTATAGAATGTGCTAGAAGAGAATTACAAGAGGAAACAGGGTATATAGCAAAAAACTTAGAATATTTAGGATGTATAGCTACTGCACCTGGATTTTGTGATGAAATAATACACTTATATAAAGCAACTGATTTAACATTAGGGAATAAAAATGAAGATGAAGATGAATTTACTAATGTAAAAATAATGAATATTAATAAGGTAAAAGAAATGATAAAAAAAGGTGACATAATTGATGGTAAAACAATAAGCATTTTTACTTATTTATAAATTTATTGTGGAAAGCTATGTTAATTTGATTGATTAATCAATTTAACATAGCTTTTCTATTTTATATTCTATACTTTTTTTATTTACATATATTCAATTATGAATAATAAAGGATTAATTATCATAGTATGATTTATAGCAACTTATTAGGGGGGAGTATTATGAATATGATTGAAAAAATGAATTCTAATTTTAAGGAAAATAAAATATTTTATTTATTGGTACTAACATTTTTCTTTGTTGGAATATTACTAGGTGCATATACCATAAAATATATGGATGGAGTAGATGCAAAGGATTTATCAGATTATTTTACAGGATTTATTAAAAGTATTATAAATCAAGAAATTAAAACCAATGAATTACTTATTAGCATTATTAAAAATAACATATTAACTATACTACTTATAATAGCACTTGGGTTCACAATTTTTGGAGCTCCTTTAATTTTAATCATTGATTTAGTAAAAGGTTTTACTTTAGGATATACTTTTAGTTTTTTATTAACTACCTTTGAAGGTAAAGGCATTTGGATAGCATTAATTTCAACGGTACCACAAAATTTACTTTATATACCTTTTTTTGTAGGGATAAGTATAATTTCATTAGAACTATCTTCAGCCAAAATAAAAGAAAAGTTTTTTGGTGGAGTAAGGTTTAATAAAGAAATATATAGTGGGCTATTTATGAAATTATCCTTCTTTTTCGCATTATTTATATTAGGAGTTTTAATTGAGTGTTATTTAAGTCCAGAATTGATAAAACTAGTGGTTACTAATGTTTATAAATTAACTTAAGCCAATGAAAATAAAGAAGGGATTTTGAATTTTTTGTCGAATAAATAATATATTAGGATAGGGGATTAATATGAAAGAAATTGTGAATAATTATAAGGAAGCTTTGTTAAAAAGCCATAAAAGTCAAAATACTGTTTATGCATATGTAACTGATGTTAATTTATATGTAAAATATTTAAATAGCAAAGAAATTAATATAGATGAAACTGATAATGTATCAGTGCTTGGATACATTCAACACTTACTAAGCCAAGGAAAATCAGAGAGATCTATTAATAGAATAGTAATAAGTCTAAGAAGCTTTTATAATTATTTAAAAGATCAAGAAGTAGTTAGAGAAATTCCTAAGATTTATTATAAAAATACCTCTACAACAAGAAAACTACCAGAAATTCTGACTATTGAAGAGGTAGACAGAATAATTAGAATTGTAGATAAGGATTGTAATAAGGGGATAAGAGATAATGCTTTGTTAGAGCTTATGTATGCTACTGGAATGAAGGTTTCTGAGATAATTAACATTAAAGTTTTTGACGTTAATTTAGAATTGAATTTCGTGAAATGTATAGATAATAAGCATTTTGAAAGATTAATACCAATAGGTAGAAGTGCAGTAATAGCATTAAATGAATACCTTAGTATTAGAGATCGGGTAGCTTGTGAAGGTGTGGACAATCTATTTGTTAATTTAAATGGAAATCAATTAACAAGACAAGGTGTATGGAGAATAGTAAAAGAATATTCACATAAGGCTGGAATTAAAAAAGAAGTTAATTTAAATACCTTTAGACATTCCTTTGCTGT
>JAEXLD010000113.1 GCA_023445445.1 Bacillota bacterium | reverse complement strand
AGTATAAAGAGCATATGCAGTTAAAGGCGTAATTATATTCATAATTCCGAAGTATTGAGGAATTATTTCCTTCAGTGTGAAAGAGTGTAAACAATATGTTGTGGCGACTTGGAGCGAAGTCGACGGAGCAAGCAACATATTGTTTACACTCTAACTATTCCATGAAGTCGTAGTCTACTGTAATTACACAATTATATTGAGGATGCTCAGAATGAATAGAAGACCTAATATCATTAAGCATTCTTTCCTTTTCCTTTTTACGAGCAGATAATGTTGGAGAAACAACTATATCAAATATAAGATTTTTAGATTCCCCTTCACCAACTATTCTAAAGTCATGCATAGATTTAATTACAGGATATTTTCTAAGGACAGTTTCAACATAATCCCAGGTTTCCTTAATTTCATCTGTAATGACACAAATAGGATCCATATGAATTACTAAATGTATGTTTAAATCCTTTGATACCTCTCTTTCAACTCTATCTATTACATTATGAATTTCCATTATATCTTTATCAGCAGGAATTTCAGCATGTAAAGATGCTATAATTCTTCCAGGACCATAATTATGAATTATAAGGTCGTGAACTCCAGAAATAAGAGGATAAGCTAATACCTTTTCACATATTTCATTTACAAGTTCAGGATCAGGTGCCTCTCCAAGTAATGGGTTTAAAGTTTCTTTAACTAAACCAAAGCCAGCATATAATATTGCTAATGCTACGAAAACACCGATATACCCATCTAGTGGGAAGGTTGTAAACTTTGCAAGTAAGAAAGAAATTACAACAGTACTTGAAGTAAATACATCTCCTAAGGCATCTGTAGCTGCTGCCTTTAAAGCTGATGAATTAATTTTATTACCTACAAATTTATTAAATGCTGATAACCATACTTTAAAACCAATAGAAATTAATAAAAGAATAAAAGGGACAATTTCAAAGGTTATTGTTGTAGGATTTAAAATTCTTTCTATAGAAGATTTAATAAATTGAACACCTACAAGCATTACTAAAAATGCTACTATAAGTGCAGACAAATATTCTATTCTTCCATGACCAAATGGATGCTCAGCATCAGCAGGTTTACTTGCCATTTTAAATCCAATTATAGTAATTACAGAGGAGCCAGCATCTGATAAATTATTAAATGCATCAGCAGAAATTGCTATAGATCCAACTAACATACCTACAAAAAATTTAATTAGAAATAAAATAAAATTAATAATGATTCCAACTATACCACCTAAAGTTCCATAAGCATTACGAACTTTAGGATTTTTAATATCTTCATTGTTTTTAATAAAGCTATTAACTAAAAACTTAGAAAGCATACTATCACTCCTATTTATAAAAAAGATTTATTGAATAAATTACATAAGTTATATTCTTTTATCTAATAATTATTTATATGCAGTTTTATTAATTATAAAACTTAAGGCTTCAAACTTTAATAATAAAATTATATTGTTCTAAAGGTCATAAATTAATTATATACCAAAGAATAGTAAATTCAATTATAAAAAGTTTACCCTATAAATAACTTTTTATATGATATAATAAAAATAAAATACCTAGGAGGATACAAATGGAAAAAGATTTAGCATTAGATTTAATTGACTTTTTATATAAGAGTCCAACAGCACATCACTCTGTAAAAACTATTAAAGAGAGATTAGATTTAAATGGATTTAGTGAAGTAAAAGAAAGTGATAAGTGGAACTTACAAAAAGATGGTAAGTATTATGTTATAAAAAATGATTCAGCTCTTATTGCCTTTACTATTGGTAATGGTGATATTGAAAATGATGGTTTTAAATTAATTGGAGCACATACAGATTCACCAGGCTTTAGAATTAAAGCAAATCCAGAAATGGTTTCAGAAGGAACTTACTTAAAATTAAATACTGAAGTTTATGGAGGACCAATTCTTTATACTTGGTTTGACAGACCTTTAGGTATTGCAGGTAAAGTAACTTTAAGAGGAACTTCACCATTAAAGCCAGAAATTAAGCTTATAAATATAAATAAACCATTATTAATAATACCAAGTCTTGCTATTCATATGAATAGAAACGTAAATGAAGGATTAAATGTAAACAGACAAAAGGATACATTACCTTTATTAAGTCTTATAAATGATAAATTTGAAAAAGATGGATACTTAGTTAAGATATTAGCAGAAGAATTAAAGGTTTCTGCATCTGATATACTAGGATTTGATTTAGGTCTATATGAAGTTGAAAAGGGAGCTATTATAGGCTTAAATGAAGAATTTATTTCAGCTGGAAGATTAGATGATATGTGGATGGTTTATGCAGGAATACAAGCATTAGTAGAAAGTAAACCTAATAAATCAACTAAGGTTATGGTATGTATGGATAATGAAGAAATAGGAAGCTTAACTGCTCAAGGAGCAAATTCAGCTTTATTATTAAATATATTAGAAAGAATAACATTAGCTTTAGGTAAGGATAGAGAAGGACTTCATAGAGCTTTAGCAAATTCATTAATGATTTCTGCAGACTTAGCTCATGCTGTTCATCCAAATGTTGAAGAAAAACACGATCCAACTAATAGACCTGTATTAGGAAAGGGTCCAGTATTAAAAACAGCAGCATCAGGTAGCTATAGCACAGATAGCTATAATGCAGCTATATTTGAAGGACTTTGTAATTCAGCAGAAGTTCCATATCAAAAGTTCTTTAATAGATCTGATGTTAGAGGTGGTACTACTATAGGACCAATAACATCATCACTATTAACTATTCCAGTTATGGATATGGGAGCACCACTACTTTCAATGCATTCAATTAGAGAGCTTGCAGCTGTTAAGGATAATGAATATACTATTAAGTTATTTACTCATTTCTATAATATATAATTTGAAATATAATTTCATAATATATATTAATTGTAACAACTTAAAATAATAAATAAATTACGGAAGCTTAGATAATATATACTAAGCTTCCTTTTTTATTAAAAATATAAGGGAATAATAATGAATATTAAAAAAAGATTGAAATATAATTCGAAAAAATGCTAATATCATTGAAATGATATTTCAAATATGATACTATTAGAGTGTAACAGCTTTTTAAAACATAACCTAAAGTGTTGGGAGGTATTTACATGAAGAAAATAAATTTAGAAAAGCTAACAACGGAAAGTAGAAATGAAAATTCACAAAATATAGATAAGGTTTCAACTTTAGAAATGTTAAAAATAATCAATACTGAAGATAAAAAAGTTCCATTTGCAGTTGAAAAGGAATTACCAAATATAGCAGAAGCCGTAGATGGAATAGTAGAAAGAATCCATAGAGGAGGAAGACTTATTTACATTGGTGCTGGCACCTCTGGAAGGCTAGGAATATTAGATGCATCAGAGTGCCCACCAACTTATGGAGTCTCAGAAGAATTAGTTAAAGGAATAATTGCTGGTGGTAAAGAAGCAATATTCAGAGCTAAGGAAGGTGCTGAAGATTCTAAAGAACTAGCAATGGAAGATTTAATAAATATATCTTTAAGTGAAAATGATACTGTAGTTGGATTAGCAGCATCAGGTAGAACACCTTATGTTATCGGTGGCTTAAATTATGCTGACAAAATAGGTGCATTAACTGTATCAGTAACTTGTAATGCCAATTCAGAAGTTGCAAAGGCAGCTAAAATTTCAATAGCACCAGTAGTAGGAGCAGAAGTTGTAACTGGATCAACAAGATTAAAATCTGGTACTGCTCAGAAATTAGTATTAAATATGCTGTCAACAGGAGCTATGATAAAGCTTGGTAAAGTTTATGGAAACTTAATGGTTGATGTAAGAGCAAGTAATGAGAAGCTAGTAGAAAGAGCAAAGAATATAGTTTGTGAAGCAACAGGAGCAGAAAGAGAAGAAGCTGAAAAGGTATTGGTAGCTACTAATTATGATGTTAAGCTTTCAATATTTATAATTCTTTCAAATTTAAATAAAGATGAAGCAAAGACAATTCTAGATGAAAATAAAGGATATATTGCTGAAGCTTTAAAAAACATTAAATAAGATTTCAATAATAAAAGGATAGTATTTAGGTATATAACTATATATAATAAGGGTTACAAGAGATATATGGGAGAGCTACAAATAATAACAACTAGTCAAGAAAAAGATAGTAGGACTAATATAATAGGTTTTATTTTACAAAAGGATTTATTTTTATTAAAATATATAAGAGGAAGTAAACAATTTCAATTTGTTATCAATAAATAAAAGAATAGTAGGGTGTGAAAATGAACGTATTGCAGTATATTAAACAAAATTTTGATAGTTTTACTGATAGGGAAAAATTAATAGCAGAATTTTTATTAAGTAATAAGAAGAGCATTATTAGTATGTCAGCCAAGGAAATTGGAGATATTACAAATACTTCTGCACCAACTGTAGTTAGATTTTCTAAAAAGATAGGTTTTGACTCATTAAATGAAATGAAGTTACAGTTATCTGTGAATTTACAAAATGATGATGAACAAGATTTTGAATATCTTCATAATGATTTATCTACAAAAAACATAATAAGAGGGGTAAAGAGCTCTATTGATTCTATAATGAATCAAACTGTTGGAGTTTTAAAGGAAGAAGAACTAGAAAAGGCTATAGAATTATTAAATAAAGCAAAAAATATTTATATCTTTAGTGTTGGAAGTTCTAGTTTAGTTGGAATGGATTTTTATTATAAGTTAAGTAGAATTAATGTAAGATGTATAGCTCACAGTGATACCCATCTTCAAATGACAGCATCAGCACTTATGGAGAAGGGCGATGTTGCTGTTGCAATATCCTATTCAGGAGAAACTAAAGAAGTTCTTAGAAGTGTATATAACGCTAAAAATGAAGGGATTCCTGTTATATCAATTACAAGAGCAAGCATACATAATACTTTAGCAGATATGTCTGATATAGTTTTAAGAATACCTTTTGTTGAAAAATCCTTAAGAGAAGGAGCAATGAGTTCTAGAATTTCACAACTAGCAGTTATTGATATGTTATTTTTAGGGATGGCTAGAAATAATTTAAAAGGTATAGAAGAAAAGTTAAGAATAACTAGAAGTGCTATAGAAGAATTCAAAATAAAATGAAGAATGTAAAATGTAGAATGTAGAATTAAGGTGAAAACTCCTTGGGGAGTTTTGAAATTTTTTAAGGCTGTTATACAGTCTTATTTTTTTGTTTTCAATTTTTATTATATAATAGCACTCATTAAAAACTTTATTTTTTACTTGATAGAAAATTAGCCATAGCAGCACATACTAGAGATATAAATCCCTTTATTAAATAACCATCAATAAGCGCAATTTTGCTTATTACAACAAACTTAGTTAGGATTGAGGCGGATTCGTCCCATTTAATACCTACTACCATTATAGATAAATAACCAATTATTATATATGTCACTATGAATATAATAAAGAAAGTTTTTGTGAATTTCATGATAATCCCCTTATATATTTATCATTTCATCTTTCTACTTATTCAATAATATAGAATTTAAAACCAAAAATGTAACAATCTATTAAAGAGTAAAATAATTACAAGCAATAATATTAATATTAAAAGAATAGAACATAAAATAAATATAATTTTATCTAGAATCTTTGCTAATTTTACATTTCTAAAACTTATGACTTTTAAAATTACATATTTTATAGAAACTATTCCAACTATAATTAGTGGATAAAAGAATGCATATAAGAATGTTTCTTTAAAGAAGAATTTCCCAATTAACCCTCTCCCAAAACAAACAGCAATTACCGTGTATAAAAGGGGTTTTCCACCTTTTTCTCCATTCTTTTTATGTGAAAATATATGAATGTTGATGTATTTTAAATGATATGTTAATTAAATTTTTTAGTTCTTTAATACAATTGACTGAGAATATATATTTCTATTATACATTTATTTGGAATATAATTCCAGAGTGTATAATTATTATCCTTGTTGAAAAAGTTTAATAATTATCAACATTTAAATAAAATAAAGCCTAATTATTAAATGAGAGTGAGTTTAAGTCTATTAAGTTCCTTATGATTAATATTTTACTTTTTTGCTAATAATACTTTTATCTAATGTAATAGAGCTAGAGGAAAGGGGACTTATTTGTGAAGAGGGAAGCAGTAAGAAAGATAAGAAAAACTGTATTAATGGAATTAAATGATGCCTTTAAGGGTATTCTTCATAATCATAGATATTTAAATAAGATAGTGAAACAGGGGGAGGAGGCTATTCCTTCAGCGGAATGGCTACTGGATAATATTTATTTAATTGAAAAGGAATATAAGACTATAAAGCATAATTTACCCCATAGCTATTTTGATAATTTACCCAATATAGAAATTGATGATTTTAGTTATCCAAGAATTTATAATTTAGCTAAAGATTATATTGAAGTAAATAATAATGTTGTAAATGAAGAGGAATCCGTAAGATTTATTAATAATCAAGAAGAAGATTATACAATTGGAGAGCTTTGGGCATTTCCATTAATGCTAAGAATAGCCTTAATTATTAATTTGGCTTTGATAGTTAATGATATGGTAGTCCTTCAAAAACAAAGGCTTGGAGCTAAAAGCTTAGCTAATTTAGTGATAGACAATTATGAAAAAAATAATTTAGAGGGAATACTAAAAAAACTAGAAGAGAAATATCCTTTAATTGATAATGATGAAAGTTATGAAGGCGAATTTGAAAATAATTATTTTGGTGATTCAAAAATTTTACATGACGGATTCTTTTCACCAGAATTTATAGATAAGTTTTTTACTATTTTAAGAGATAATTCAATAGAAGATGAAAGAATATATAATTTTGCTTTAAGAAGATTAAAGGGAAACAAAAATAGTAGTTTTGATAAGGAAATAATAAAAGAGCATATAAAAGAGGGAGCTATAGCAACCTCCATAGGAAGTAATATAAATTCCTTAAGAATAATGGATTCAATTAATTGGAAGAGATTTTTTAATGAAACTTCACAGGCAGAAAAATTATTAATGGAAGATCCCTCTGGAATTTATAATGAAATGGATTTTGAAACTAAGGATTATTACAGACATAAGGTTGAAGAAATATCTAGAAAAACAGCTATAAGTGAAGTTGATATTATAAAAACAGCATTAGAACTTAGTAGCTTACATTTAGAGGATAAGGATATTTATAAAGACCATATTGGATATTACATAGTAGATAAGGGATTAGAAGAACTTTTAAAAAGATTTGATATAAATAAAAATAAAAATATAAATATAAAATTATCAGAGGCTACTTATATATTATTTATATTACTTGGAACTATAGCAGTAGATTTATTAATTCTACTATTAAATTATTTTATCCCTTTAAGATTTAGTCTTCCTCAATATATTTTTGCTTTTATATTAATGTTAATTCCATCAAGTGAAGTAGTTATTGCTTTATTTAATTGGGTTATAGCTAAAATAACTAAAGTTAGTTTTATTCCTAAAATGGATTATTCTAATGGAGTACCTAATAAGGATAAGACCATAGTAGTTATACCAGCTATTTTAAGTGATAGTAGGGCTGTAATAAACTTAATGAAAAAGTTAGAGGTATATTATTTAGGAAATAGAGATAATAATATTTTTTTTGCCTTACTTGGAGACTTATCAGATAGTGAAAATGAAATAGAAGCAATAGATAAAGCAATTAATGAAGAAGGAATAAGACTAGCTAATGAATTAAATAATAAATACTCAAAGGATTGCAATAGATTTTTCTTCTTAAATAGAAAAAGACAATTTAATAAATTAGAAGATATATATATGGGCCATGAAAGAAAAAGAGGAAAGCTTATGGAGTTTATGGCCTTAATTAAAGGAAATAAAAATACTAGTTACAATATAATAAGTAGCGATATTAGTAATTTAATAGATTCAAAGTACATAATTACCTTAGATAGTGATACCTTTTTACCTATAGGAAGTGCAAGAAAATTAATTTCTGCTATGAGCCATATCTTAAATAAGCCTTACATTAAAGATAAAAAAGTAGTAAGAGGCTATAGCATAATGCAACCAAAGATAAGTGTTAATTTAGAAGATAAGCATAAGACTTATTTTTCAAAGATATTTGCAGGAGATTCAGGGGTAGATGCTTACTCTACAGCTTCATCAGATACCTATCAGGATTTATTTAATGAGGGAATATTTACAGGGAAAGGCATAATAGAAATTAATAGTTTCTATAACATTTTAAAGGATGAAATAAAAGAAAATAGAGTATTATCTCATGATTTAATAGAAGGCTTATTAACAAGATGCGGCTTAGTTACTGATATTGAGTTAGTAGATGGATATCCATCAAGTTATATGGCTAGCGCATTAAGGTTACATAGATGGGTTAGAGGAGACTGGCAAATTTCTAGTTACCTATTTTCTAATAAATTATCACCAATATCTAAGTGGAAGATATTTGATAATTTAAGAAGAAGTTTACTTGCTCCTAGCCTATTAATTGGTTTACTTGCAACATTAACATTTTTAAATAATGCAGTTCAAATAGCAGTGCTATTGTTTTTAGCTATTATAATACCATTGGTATTTACAGTTACAGATTTTGTAGTAACTCCAAAAAGAAAGTTAATGGGTAGCTTTAAGAATTTAAGACAAATTATATTAATAATAAGCTTTATACCTTATCAAGCTTATTTAATGATAGATGCAATATTTAGAAGTTTATATAGAATAACTATATCTAAGAAAAATCTTCTTCAATGGAAAACAGCAGAGAAGGTAGAATCATCAGTTGAAAATACTTATTCTTGGTATTACAAGAAAATGTCGATAAGTGTAGTAATGGCTGCGTTAATATTAGTTTTAAGCTTTTTTAATTCCTATGAAATAGTAATAGTAACAATGCCTATTGTTATATTGTGGGCTTTATCACCTTTTATAGCATGCAAAATATCTAAGGAAGAAATAATAGTTAAAGATAGATTAGAAATAGAAGATGAAGATTTTTTAAGAGAATTATCAAGAAGGATATTTGCTTATTATGAAGACTTTGTTAATGAAGAAAATAACTATTTAGCACCAGACAATTATCAAGAAAAACCTTATAAGGGAGTAGCGTATAGAACTTCTCCTACTAATATTGGAATGGGATTAATAAGTAATATAGTGGCTTATGATTTAGGTTATTTATCTATTGGTGAAGTGATTTATAGACTTGAACTTACCATAGATGGAATGAGAGGTTTAGAAAAATATAAGGGTCATTATTTAAATTGGTATGATACAAAAACAAAGTTATCCCTATGGCCAAGATATGTATCCACAGTTGATAGTGGAAATCTTTTAGGTTACCTGTGGATAATTAAGGAAGAAATTAAGAATTTTAGAAATAAACCAATAATTAGAGAAAAAGAAATTTTATCTTTAAAGGATACCTATGAATTAATACTAAAAGATGATAAAGAAGAATTTTATCATGGACTTCCAGATGATATAGATTTAAAAGAATATAAAAATATTTTAGTGGATGAACTAAGTAAAGTTAAAATAAAATTAGAAGACTGTAATAAGAATTTAGATGAAAATAAAGAAAAGTATTGGCTTAAAAAGTTAGAAAAGCAGGTAGAAGCTAAAATAGATTTTTATGATTTTATTTTTGAAGGTATAGAAAAAATAGTTATAGATTATTTAAAGAACTATAAGGTTCCGACTCTTCTTCAAATAATAGACATATTAGAAGATATTAAGGAAGCTTCAGGAGAGGAATTTAAAGAAGTATTAGATAAGAGAATAATTAAATTAAAGGAATTTGATGAAAGATTAGTACTTTTAGCTTCGGAAATTGAAAGTATTATGGAGGATATGAAATTTGATTTTCTATATAACAAGGATAGAGGATTATTTTCTATTGGATATAACCTAGAAGAAAAATCCTTAGGGAACTCCTATTATGATTTAATGGCTTCAGAATCAAGAATAACCTCCTTCCTAACAATAGCAAGGGGAGAAATTCCAAAGGAGCATTGGTATAACTTAAATAGGAATATAAGTAAGGCTTTTGGCTTTAAAACTCTTGCATCCTGGAGTGGAACTATGTTCGAGTATTTTATGCCCTATCAACTTATGAAGTCCTTTGATAATACTATTTGGTCATTAACTTATTCTTCAGTTTTAAAGGCGCAAATGTCCTATGGAGATAAGAAGGATGTACCTTGGGGCATATCAGAATCAGCTTATTATGTATTTGATATTAATGATGTCTATCAATATAAGGCCTTTGGAGTACCTGGAGTTGGTTTAAAGAGAGGTCTTGATGATGAATTAATAATTTCTCCATATTCATCTATTATGACTTTACCCTTAGACACAAAATCTTCATTAGATAATTTAAAGCATTTATATAATTTAAATGCATATGGGAAATATGGGTTTATTGAATCAATAGACTATAGTCAGGGAAAGGATGATCCTAAGGAAGTAAGATGTTATATGGTACATCATTTAGGAATGTCTCTTTTAGCTTTAGATAATGTAATCAATAATAATATATTAAAAGAAAGATTTCATAATATACCAGAAATTAAAGCAGCAGAAATATTATTAAAGGAAAAGGTACCAGAATATATAGTATTTGATAGAGACGTAGATGTAATTAATGTTAATAGAAGGCTAGTGGAGAGAGAAGAGTTTATACCAAGAGTCTTTAAGGGAAGTAAAAGAGAAAATCCAGAGGTTTTATTACTTTCAAATGGAGTTTATTCTACTATGATTTCAGATAGTGGCAGTGGATATTCTAAAAAGAATGATATGACAGTTTACAGATGGAAGGGAGATAGTACCTCTGATTCTAGTGGAATGTTCTTTTATATAAAGAATTTAAATTCTAATGATTATTGGAGTGCTACCTATGAGCCTTGCAAAGAGGAAAAGGATGATTATTTAGTTGAATTTACCTTAGATAAGGCAAGATTTCAAAGCACTGATGGAAATATAAGTACTAAATATGAAGTTATGTTATCTAGTGAAGACAATTTAGAATTTAGAAAAATAACCTTAAAAAATAATTCTGAAAAGCAAAGAACTTTAGAAATAACTAGCTATTTAGAAGTAACCCTTCAAAGCTTTGAAGGAGATGCAGTTCATCCAAGTTTCTCAAACCTTTTTATAAGTACAGAATATAATGAAGAAGCCAAAGCCTTAATTGGCAATAGAAGGCCAAGAGCTGAAGGGGCAATTACTCACTATATTTTTCATAATGTAGTTAGCAATAAGGAACTTGAAGGTGATATAACTTATGAAACTTCAAGGTTAAACTTTATTGGAAGAAATAGAGACTTAAAATCTCCAAAGGTTATGGATAATGATGCACCTCTACAAAACACTGTGGGAACTGTATTAGATCCAATTATGAGTATTAGAGGAAGAATAACATTAAAACCAGGGGAAGAAGGAAGTATATATTATCTAACAGGGGTAGGAGAATCTAAAGAAGAAATATTAAATTTAATTTATAAGTATAAGGATATACCTGTTATTGAAAAATCCTTAGATGCCTATAATTATTCTAATGCTTTAGAGCTTAAGCATATAGGTATTAGGTCAGCTCAAGCTAATATTTATCAAAACTTAGCAGCCTACTTACTTTATTTACATAGTGGAAGAAAAAATAGAGAAGATTATATAAGAAATATAAGTATGAATCAAGAAAATTTATGGGCCTATGGAATATCTGGAGACCTGCCTATAATATTATTAGTTATTTATGGTGAAGAGGATATTGATTTATTAAGGCAGACAATTAATATGCATTATTATTTTAGAAATAAGGGCATTAAATGTGACTTAGTAATTTACAATGAAGAAGAGGTATCTTATGAAGAGCCACTTCAAAAAAATATTATATCAACAATTAATAATTCCTTAGAAAGAGAATATATAAATAAACCTGGTGGAGTATTTATTCATAATAAATCCACTATGGGAGAAGATGTAAGAGACTTTTTAATAGGAATTTCTAGAATATATATTGATTCAGAAAAGGGAAATTTATCAAAGCAATTAATGGAAGCCATTAATTATGATTATGATAAGTATAAAAATAGTGAAGAATTAGCACCAATAAATAGGATAAAGGTTAATATTAATGAAGGAGATTATATTAAGAGCTTTGGAAATAAAGAAGATAAGATAAGAACTGAAGATTTAATTAAAAAAGAGCTATGTAAAGAAGCTTTAGATATTAAGGAATTTAAAGAAAACAGCAAAAGAGAGAATTACGAAAAATCCTTTGATTTCAAAGATTCTTTAGTAACTTTTAATGAAAAATTAGAAGAAGAATTAGACTTAGATTTCTTTAATGGATATGGAGGTTTTGATAAGAAGGATAAAAGCTATGTTATTAAACTTAAGGATTATGCCAACACTCCAGCACCATGGATAAATATAATTTCTAATAAGGACTTTGGTTTTCATATTTCAGAAGTAGGCTCTAGTTATACTTGGTGTGGCAATAGCAGAGAAAATAAAATAACTCCTTGGAGTAATGACTGGGTAAGTGATAAAACTGGAGAAGCTTTATATATTAGAGATAACTCTAGTGGTGTTTATTTTACTATTACCCCTATGCCTGTTAGAGATGGTGGAGAATATATTATAAAGCATAGCTTTGGCTATTCTACCTTTAAGCATACAGCTTATAACATTAAGGGAGAACTTCAAGTATTTACACCAAATAATGAAAAATTAAAAATATGTAAGGTAAAACTTGAAAATTTATCAAGTAGTGATAGAAATTTATCTTTATTTTACTATGCTCAATTAGTTCTTGGAGTATATAACTATGGAAGTGCTAAATATATAAGTACTACAAAAAAGAAAAATTATATTTATGGTAATAATCCATACTCTAAATATTTTGGTAAGTTAAAAGCCTATTTATCTATACAAGGAGAAGATAATCAATTTTTCACTGGTGATAGAAAAAGCTTTATTGGAATAGGCGAAGACTTAGCTAATCCAAAAGCTTTAAGTGAAATTAATTTAAATAATAGATATGGAAGTATATATGACCCATGTTTAGTTTCTCAATTAAATATTCATTTAGAGCCAGGAGAAGAAAAGGAAGTAATTATATTACTAGGTCAGGAAGAAGAGGAATCCATAATAGAAGAAAAAATAAATAAATATAGTGATATAGATAATGTTTATACTGCTTTAGAGGAAGTAAAAGAATATTGGTCAAATTTCCTAGGAAATATACAAGTTAAGACACCAGACCATTCAATGGATTACCTTTTAAATGGATGGTTAATGTATCAAACCTTAAGTTGTCGATATTTATCTAGAACTGCTTTTTATCAAAGTGGAGGAGCTTATGGATTTAGAGATCAACTTCAAGATTCTATGGCTATAGGAATTTTAAATCCATCTATAACAAGGGAGCAAATATTAAGAAGTGCCTCAAGACAGTACTTAGAGGGTGATGTTCAACATTGGTGGCATCCTGTTATTAATTCTGGTATAAGAACTAGATTTTCTGATGATTTACTATGGTTGCCATATGTAACTATTGAATATATTAAATCCACTGGTGACTATAGTATTTTAGAGGAAAAGGCACCATATTTAGAGGATGAACCTTTAAGAAATGGAGAAGATGAAAGATATACTATAGTTAATGTATCCAATAGAGAAGGAAGCATTTATGAACATTGTTTAAAAGCAATAGATAGAGCCTTAAAATTTGGAAGTCATAATATACCTTTAATGGGTAGTGGCGACTGGAATGATGGTATGAGTACAGTTGGAAATAAGGGAAAGGGAGAAAGTGTTTGGGTTGGCTGGTTCTTATATAAAATATTAGATGGATTTGAAGGACTTTGTAAGCATAAGGAGGATATTGAGAAATCCCAAGAATATGAGGGCTTTAAGGAATTTATTAAAGAAAATCTAGAAAAGGAAGCTTGGGATGGAGGCTGGTATAGAAGAGCCTATTTTGATAATGGTAAGCCTTTAGGTTCAAGAGAAAATGATGAATGTAAAATAGATTCTATAGCTCAAAGCTGGGCAGTAATTTCAAAGGCTTCAAAGGAAGAAAGAGCCATGGAAGCTTTAGAAGCTGTAGATAGATATCTTGTTGATAATGATAATGGGTTAATTAAGTTATTAGCACCACCTTTTGATAAATCTTCCTTAGAACCAGGTTATATTAAGGGATATGTAGCAGGTGTTAGAGAAAATGGAGGACAATATACTCATGCTGCTGTTTGGGTAATCCTTGCATTAACTAAGCTGGGTTTAGGTACTAAGGCATGGAAGTATTATAATATGATAAATCCTATAAATCATTCTAATACAGAATTAGAAGCAAGAAGATATAAGGTGGAACCTTATGTAATGTCTGCAGATGTATATATTAAAGAGCCTCACGGAGGAAGAGGAGGATGGAGCTGGTATACTGGTGCTTCTGGATGGATGTATAAGGTAGGAATAGAAGATATATTAGGACTTAAAAAGATAGAGGGAAAGGGTTATTTAATTAAGCCTTGTGTGCCAGATGAATGGCAGGAATATGAAATTAGTATTAAAAATAAACTAGAGGATTATAGAATATTAATTAAAAGAGGTAAGGAAAAGGGAATATTTATAAAAGGAGAAAAGCTAGAAAATAATTTTATTCCAAAAGATAAGGGAGAACTGCAAATAGTAGTTATTATATAAGCATTACACATTGTAAATTAATTTTCATTTATGTATAATTTTATTAATAGTATAAATATGTATGTACAAAATGGGGGAGGATTATGGAGGATTTTACAATGGAAGCGGTAAAGAAAATAGCTCTTGTTGCTCATGATAATAGGAAGGAAGCTTTATTAAATTGGGCAGAGGAAAATAAAGAAGAATTAAGTAAACATAAACTTTGTGGTACTGGAACTACAGCAAAGCTTATTAGTGAGAAAACAGGCTTAAAAGTAAAGGGCTTTTTAAGTGGTCCTATGGGTGGAGACCAACAAATAGGTGCTGCTATAGTAAATGGCGATATTGATATTATGATTTTCTTTTGGGATCCATTAACATCTCAACCTCATGATCCAGATGTTAAAGCTTTATTAAGAATAGCAGTTTTATATGATGTTGCTGTTGCTATGAGTAAATCAACTGCAGATTTTCTTTTAACCTCCATTAATATTAATAAAGAGTATAGTAGGAATGTTATAGATTATTATAATCGTATCCGTAGGGATAATTTCTAAGAAGGTGGAGAGTAAATGAACAAAACAAAAAGAGCTATTTTTGAATCTGCCATAAAGGTTTTTTCAAAAAGTGGCTATACTGGTGCAACTATGGATGAAGTAGTTGCAAAAGCAGGTGTTGCTAAGGGAAGTTTATATTATCATTTTAAGAGTAAAGAAGAACTTTTCATATTTATTATTAAGGAAGGTCTTGGATTTATTCATGAAGAAGTTGAAAATGCTACTAAAGGAATGAAGAACCCTTATGAAATTATACAAGAATCAGTTAAAGTAATGCTTAAGTATGTTTATGAGAATAAGGATTTATTTAAGGTTATAATTAGTCAGCTATGGGGAAATGAAGAACGTAATGATATCCTTAGAGATGAGATAAAAACTCTTATAGATAATAATACACGTAAGTTTAAAGCAGGTATAATGGGTGGCTTTATAGAAGACGAAGACCCAGAACTACTAAGCTATAGCTTAATTGGAGTTTTAGTTTCAGCAGCTTTATATGAAATTATTAATGAAAAAGAATATAACCATGAAGAAATAGCTAAAAAGTTTATGAAATTCTTTGAATATGGAATAAAGGCAGAAAAAGTTTAGGATGAGTTCTTGAAAGAACTCATAATGAAGAATGAATAAAGTGCATTAACAAATTTTATTATTTGTTAATGCATTTTTTTTCATATTTTCTTAGAAATACAGGGAAAATATTGTTTTTTAATAATTGAAAATGATTACTTAAATAAAAGTGTAAAAGTAAAATAATAATATTGACTAGTCAGTACAAAAGTAGTATAAATATATCAGAACAATTAACTGACTAATCAGTACAAAAAACTAAATAGAAGGTGATTAAATGAATTTCCTAAGAATTGCAAAGGAAGATATTAAAGGTATTCTAAAAAATAGGTTTATACGTGTATCAATAATTGCAATTATAATAGTTCCTCTTTTATATTCATTGTTATATTTGTATGCCTTTTGGGATCCTTATTCCAAATTAGAAGACATTCATGTAGCAGTAGTAAATAATGATAAGGGAACTGTTATGGATGGCAAAAGTGTAAACTATGGGAAAGATATCGAAGATGAACTGAAGAATAATAATGATATTGGTTGGATTATAACTTCAGAAGAAGAAGCTAATGATGGATTAGAAGGAAGTGGCTATTATGCAAAGGTAGTTATTCCAGCAGATTTTTCATCAAAGGTAACTTCTGCAAAGGAGGGAAAACCAGAAAAAGCAAAAATTCAGTTTGTAACAAATGATAAGAAGAATTTCTTAGCAGCACAAATTAATTCAAAGGTTGAATCAGAATTAAAATCTAAAATTTCAAGCAACATATCAAGCAACTATATTGAAGTAGCCTTTGATGGCTTATATGAAGCAAAGGATGGCTTAACTGAAGCTGCTGATGGAAGTAAAAAGCTAAATGATGGTTTAAGTACCTTAAATGGAAAGGTTCCAGAATTAGCAGATGGTGCTAATCAATTAAGTGATGGTTCATCACAATTATTAAATGGTCAATTAGCTTTAAATAATGGAATAAATGAAGTTGCTAATGGCTCACAAGCATTAAATGCTGGACTTTCACAGTTATATGGAAAGGTTCCAACATTAAGCAATGGTGTTACTGCATTAAGCAATGGAGCTTCAGATTTAAGCAAAGGAATTTCTACAGCAAATTCAGGCTCAAAGCAAATTGCTGATGGCAGTAAAGCTTTATATAATGCTTATACTTCAACCCTTTATCCTTCAGTGGGACAATTAAAAAATGGAGCAAAGCAATTAAATGAAGCTCTAAATGCTGGACAAGAAGATATAGGAAAATTAAGTTCAGGTGCTACTACCATTGCTAATAAGTCAGATGCCGTTTCTGTGGGATATTCACAAGTTAGTGATGGAATAAATAAATTAGTTGCAGGAGTATCAAGTTCATCTGATGCAAATGCTATGGTTACTTCATTATTAACTAAAGCAGCAAATGAAACAGATGTTAATGTGAAAAATGCTTTAATTAATCAAGCATTACAAATTACTGAAAAAATTAACGAAGCTTCAAAGGCTAATGCACCATTAGTGCAAAGCTTAGTAGAAGGAAATAAGAATTTAAAAGTAGGTATTGATGAATATACAGCTGGTTCAAAAGCCTTAGCAAATGGTACAGCTTCCCTAATTTCTAAAGTTGGTGAAGTTCAAAAGGGTGTTGGACAATTAAATGCTGGACTAAATCAATTAAATGCTGGTTTAGATCCATCTACTAGTGAATTTGGAGTTGGCTTAAAAACTATAGCTGATAGTACAGCTAATTTAAGTAATGGGTTAAATACTATAAATACAGGAGCTAGTAAGTTAAATGCAGGAGCTAATGAATTAAATTCTAATATTCCAGCATTATCATCAGGAATAACTGATTTATATAATGGTTCAACTACTCTTGCAAGTGGTACTAATGAATTATCTAGTGGTTCAAATAAATTAGTTAATGGACAACAAGAATTAAATTCAGGAGTTACAAAGTTAACTACAGCAGTTCCAGAATTAGCAGATGGAGTTAATAAGCTTTATGATGGAAGTAAGGAATTAAGTGATAAATTAGGTGAAGGAGCAGATAAACTAAAAAGCAAGTTAGTAAACTCTTCAAAAGATATGGGCGAATTTGCTTCAGAAGCAATTAATATGAATTCAGAAGCAATAAATAAGATACCAAATTACGGTACAGGCTTTGCACCATACTTTATGCCATTATCATTATGGATTGGAGCAATAATGATGTTCTTCGTAATTCCTTCTAAACTAAAGGATGAAGAAAATTTATCTAATTTTGATATTGTTGCAGGAAAGTATTTATCCTATGCCTTTGTAGGAATACTACAAGCAATATTAGTAAGTACAGTAGTATTAATGTTAGGATTAAAACCTACTAATATAGGAGTATATTATTTAACTAATATCTTCTTATCCTTAGTATTCGTTGCAGTAGTTCAATGTTTTATATCTCTATTTGGAGATGCAGGAAGATTATTATCAATAATATTATTAATACTTCAACTTACAGCCTGTGCAGGTACTTTCCCATTAGAAGTATTACCTAAGTTCTTTAAAGCATTATATCCATTTATGCCATTTACTTATGCGGTACAAGCCTTAAGGGAAGTAATATCAGCAGATGTTATTAATTATGGCATAGTAGGAAAAGACTTATTAATCTTAGGATTAATATTAGTATTATTCTTTGCTATTTCAGTTTCACTAAAGAAAGTTGGAGAAAAGGTTACTTCTGCAATAGAAGGCAGAAAGAGTGATGTAACAGCATAGAAAAAATCAAGAATGAAGAATGTAAAATGTAGAATTTAGGTGGAAACTCCCTAGGAGTTTCTTAAATGAAGATTCTTATGAAAAAATTAAAGAATGAAGGAATTAAATAGGGAAAATACAAAAAAGGAGCTGTAGCTACAGCTCCTTTTTCATTTTAATTATTTATAAATAAAGTAATATTTATCTATCAACAAGGACTTTACCTTCTGAGTTTAGTAGTGGGGTAATAGTATTTTGTCCTGTTCCCACAGTCATTAAATAATTTACTCCTGTCTGTGTATCAACAATTATATATAAAGCACCACATATTAAAGCTTGTTCATCTTTAATTACGAATCGTTTATCTTTTTTATCTTTTCCAAACAATTAAATTCCTCCTTAGAAATTACATTGATATATCTTCCTTTTTAGTAATAGAAGCTTTATGATTAGTATCTTCTACTTTTGTTAAGCAAAGGAAGCCTATTACAAATAATACTATTAAGCTTAAAATACCATTTCTAGTATGACCAGTTGCTTGAGTTATTATTGCCATAAGGAATGGACCCATAATAGCGGCAAATTTTCCAAAGATATTATAGAAACCAAAGAACTCATTTGCATTTTCTTTAGGTACCATCTTTCCATAGAAGGACCTAGAAATTGCTTGGATACCCCCTTGAGCAGATCCAACTGCCATGGCTAGAATCCAAAAGTCTAAGGTAGTCTTTATAAAGTATCCATAAATACATATTATAGTATAAGTAATTATTCCGATATAAAGTAATTTTTTACCTCCAATTTTTTCAGATAGTTTTCCATATAACATTGTAAATGGGAAAGCTACAAATTGAGTTAGTAGTAAAATTATAAGTAAAGATACCATAGAAATCCCAAGGTCAGTTCCATAGGAGGAAGCCATACCTATAATAGTATCTACACCATCTATATAGAAGAAGTAGGCTATTAAGAATAAGAATATATTTTTATGACTTTTAATAGCTTTAAGTGTAGTAAATAATCTTTTAAAGGATTTCTTTACTGGATTCTTTTCAGGTTCAACATAATATATTTGATTAACATTCTTTAATATTGGAATAGTAAATATCATCCACCATACTGATGTAATTAAAAAGGTTATCTTACATGCAAGAGGAAGACTAATAGGTAGAATTTCCTTTTGGCTAAGTAAAACAATTGCTATTGAAATTATAAATGGAATTGTACTTCCAATATATCCAAGAGCAAATCCATAGGATGAAACCTTATCCATTCTATCCTGGGTAGTTACATCTATTAAAAATGCATCATAGAAAATATTAGTTCCAGAGAATCCAACTAAGGCAAAGCCATAACATATTAATAATAGAATAGGGCTATTTTCTGGAATAAAAGCAAGTAAAGTTGTGAAAAACACACCAATACTAAAGAAGAACTTAAAAAACTTCTTTTTATTTCCTTTATAATCTGCTATGGTACCAAGAATTGGTGCGAGTAATGATACTACCATAGTAGATAAGGAAATAGTATATCCCCAAAGAGCTGTAGAATTAGCAGAGGACATACCTCCTGCTGATGCAACAGATTTGAAATATATAGGTAACACAGTAGAGGTAATTGTCATTGAATAAGCAGAGTTAGCCCAATCATAAAATGCCCAACTCTTTTCTTGTTTTGTTAAACTTTTCATATTTTCCCCCTTTAAAAATTCAGCTTGTCTGAATTTATTTTATAAGTACTCTATAAAATATAGAGTATAATTTTTTCATTCCTTCATTATTTAATTTTTAAATTATTTTTAAGTTATAGTATTGCAAATTACATATATTGTTTGGAAGTCCACTTGGAGCTTGCCACGGAGACGGAGAACACTATATGTAATTTGCATTAACCTACTCAAAAATTCTTAGTTCTGGTTTTCCGTCAGTTTCACCAAGATTAACACCTAGGATTTTAGCAAGGGTAGGGCCATGATTTATAAGATGACCACCATTAATTTCAAATCCTTTCTTTATTCCTTTACCATAAGCCATGAAGAAGGTAGTATAGTTAGATTTTTTAGGATGATATCCATGAGTTGCTTTAGTTCTATGAGGTAATTTTCCAACTTCATTTTCTTTTACTTTCTCAATTACACTTCCTAAAGCTTCATTAACAAAATAAAAATTATTATTACCTTCAACCATAAAGCTACAGTTAGGATCAGCTCCTTCATTTTCAGCTTCCTTTGAGTTTAGGATAAACTCAATAGGTGAATATTCTTTATTTTTTAGTTCTTCTAATAATTCCTTAACTACTTCATAAGTTTTACTATCATTTTTATCTTTTAGATAAACATAAGAAGAACCATCACAGCTTTTGGCTACAGCCTTATAGGATTTAATTACTCCCTTTTCATTTACCTTAAGCAAGCCTTTTTCTCTAAATAATGAGTTAAGCCTAATTAAATAATCTCCATCTAAAGCACTATGATCCCCTAAAGCAACAATAGTAGTTTCTTCAAGGATATTTGCTTCTTTTAGAGTAGTTATTAACTCTCCTAATCTTTCGTTATGTCTTATTAAAGCATCATTAACTTCCTTGCTATCATATCCATGATAATGCCTATTAGTATCAACATCTGTGTAGTGAATTAATAATAAATTGGGTTTATATTTAGTAATAGTATATTTAGCTGATTCATGTACAAAATTATCTAAATCAGGTTGAGATAAGCCCTGCCTTAAGTATCCAAAACGCTTATTTAAATCTAACTGATATTTAATACTTCCTGATAAAGCAGACATCACTAATTGATTTTGCCAAGGCTTTGGAGCAAATATTTCTGTTAAATTATATTTTATGCTACTGCGTCCAGAAACTGGCCATAATAAAGCAGCAGTAGTTAATCCTTTTTCAGCTGCTAAATCATATAAGGTAGGTGCTTTTATATATTTCCTATACCAGTACCAATTTGGATTTATGTCAGAAAATTTATTTAAAGTATTATTTATAATCCCATGATTTTTAGGATACATTCCTGTACTAATTGTTGCATGTGCAGGATAAGTTAATGTTGGATATATACTTTCAACATTTGTTATTAAACTACCGTTATCTATTAGGTATTTAAAGTTATTTAAATTTTTTAGTTTAGCAATATCTTCTGATGATACAGCATCAAATGATATGACTATCAAATATTTTGATTCCATTTCTCCTCCAATCTTTATAGATAGTATATTTTATATATTATTATACATAAATTTTAATAGAAATAGAATATATTGGT
>JAEXLD010000122.1 GCA_023445445.1 Bacillota bacterium | reverse complement strand
TCAGTAATGAAATGGTAAGAGCAACACCTATGCCTATTTCACTTAAGGAAGCATATTACGAATATCGTTATGGTATATTCGCTGAATAAGATTACTCAAAGCAACAATTTTCTTAAATTGAGCGAATGATTTAAAGAAAGTTCTCAATGGTGGATTATTAAATTCACTTAACTCACTCTGTTGTGTTATTCAAAATCAGTTAAAACAATATGAGTTAGGTAATATTGAGACTGTTGATACTGATAAACGTCAATTAAAGAAATTATTAGATGAAGAATTAGATGCTACAATTTATGATAAGTTGACATTTGATAAGTATCTAAAAGCAAAGGAAATGGGATTGAGTGTATATGCAAATATTCAAGCTACTCAAGATCGTGTTGATGTTGCAGTAAAACAAATTGTAGATGCTAAAAATGGTTTATCTGTTAAACCTGCTTATATATTGACTCATACTGGAGGAATTTATAATAATAATGATCTTATTTATGCGTTTGATGGAAATAAGAATACTTGTTATTGGCAATTCGAACAGCGTAAAGGTCAAGAAGTTCGAATTGATTTTAATAAAGCATTTGATTTACAGAAGATTAGAATTGAAAGTGATGGTGACTATTTAGAAGATGGTGATTTACAAGTTTCTTATGACGGTGAAAATTTCGAAACAATACGTAAACTAGAAGCTAAAAAAGATCAAACAATACAATTGAATCTTAATAAATCAATTAAATCTGTAAGACTACTATGTACTAAAGACAGTGAAAATTGGTGGAAAATTAATGAGATTACTATTAATGATGAATTGTTAGTAGATAAAAATGTATTAGAGCAGGAAATTAATAAGGGAGATACACTAAATCCAAAAGACTATATTAAGGCTTCATATGATAGTTATATGGAAGTATTAGTATCTGCTAAGAAATTGTTGAATGATGTTAACGTTAATCAAATAATGATTAATAGTAAATTAGACGAATTAAAAACTGCATATAGCAATTTATCTGGAACAGCTAAAAAACAAGGATTAGAAGAAATTCTGAAAAATAAATATGAAGCTGATCATTATACAAATAGTACTTACAGCAATTATTTAAAAGCATATCAAAAGGCCCAGGAGATTAGTCAAAGAGAAAGTAGTCAAGAAGAAATTGATAATGCTTTATGGGATGTAAGAGAAGCAATTTTAAGACTCGTTGATATTGAAAATATTAATCAAAAGATATCTTTAGCACAGACATATAAGAGTGATGATTATACGGCTGCAAGCTTTGAATTATTGGCTAATGCTTTAGATAAGGCAAAGGATTTAGATAACTTATCTCAATTAGAAGTAGATGCCTTAGCTATAGAGATCGAATCAGCAATATCTCATCTAGTTAAAATTGCAGATAAAACATTCTTGAATCAATTACTAGATCATGTTAAATCTTTAGATAAAGAAATGTACACAAAAGAAAGCTATGACGCTTTAATGAATCAATATGATGAGGCATTAAGGGCATTAGAAGATAGAGATATTACACAAGAACAAGTCAATGAATTAGTCAATAAAATTGAAGTAGCTATTGATCACTTAAAGTTGGTAAAAGTGTATGTTACACCTGATAATGGAAATGGTTCAGATAAAGTAAATGAAACGAATCAAAATAATCAGGTGAAAACAGGTGATGAAAACAATATTTTTGCATTATTCGTAATGTTTATTTGTTCATCATTAGTAATGTTCTTTATTAAGAAAAGAAAATATACTAAGTAGAGAGAGTTCACTTAATATATTTTAATAGTTTTTATGAAAAAAACCATGAGGTTCTTTAAATGGGAAACCTCATGGTTTTAATATATATTAGGAAACTTGTATTTTTATTATTATACAATCTGACAATATTTCAATTGTAACGATAAGAAAACAAATCAATTTATAACACAATTAGATCACTTCAATTACAGAAGTGGTCTCATACATAATATACCTTACTTATCCTTGAAATTACACGTATCAGAGAAGGATTTCTATCATACCTATCTAAGAGTCAAGGACAGTTTCAAAACACTCCCAGAAAACGTTATACTAGTTAAAAAAGGTGATAAGATATACTCTAAACTAGGATTTACTACGGAAAATCCATCCAGTGCTGAAGGAATTAAAGCATCTCATGAAAGTCTTAGACTGATGGCAAAGAGCGCACAGGACACATTCAGTGTAGGTATCATTAATACAGGATATCTGGCTAAATGTGTTGAGGACAATAAGTCATATAAGCGTACTGAATTTGCAAATATCGCCGTACGATGGAAGCCAGCGTTTGATGTTGATGCAACTATGCTTTCAGGTATTGGTGATGGCGTATCAAAAATTAATACAGCAATTTCTAACTACTTTGATAAGAGTACGCTTGAGGATCTAACAGGTATCAGGTCTTCTAATGATAGTACTCCTGCTTATCAAAAGCCTTTAGACATAGATGTAGATGATGGTGAAGAAGATGAACAGTGATGTATCCAAAGAACTGCTCAGAAAAATAAATAAAAGCTTCACTTTAAGTTATCAAAAGTCTGAGAAGGTAAGAAAACTATTATTAGCCATCAAAAGCAAAAATTGTGATTACCTCAAGGCAATGGAATATGCAGAAGAAGTTGGAAGAATTCTAACTGAAGCACATATATGAAGAATCTCTCTTCAGATGTTCTTCCTGATGGCAAGATGTACTACGATATTGCGAGCGCAATACTCAATCCTACATTAGAGAATAACTATGGACTTATTTCCTCTTATGTATGTGGTGCAATGGATGTCATGAATGAAAAGGCAGGCATAAATGCCAAGGCAAGAAAACCATCATATAACGTAGATAAGACATTGGGACTCATTAAAAAGGTATCTGAAGCAGAATATTTTGATGATGTAAAGAAATACTTAAATGAGCCTGTCATAACCAATGCATTATCGATTGTGGATGAAGGGGCTAGAGTCAATGCAGACCTTCACTATAGTATGGGGTATAATCCTGTCATTGTAAGAAGAGCATCCTTTGGATGCTGCAAGTGGTGCAGAGGTCTTGCAGGTGTGTATAATTATGATGAGGTCAAAGACAAAGGGAATGACGTATTCAGGAGACACGCCAATTGTAGATGCCAAGTTATTTATGACTCAAGGAACGGTGATGGGAAAGTTCAAGATGTCCATTCAAGAGAAATCATCGAATTAAATACACCTTCAAAAGTAAGAGAAGATATATTATCTGCAGAAGAAGTAATAGAAAAGGCAAAAAAATATGCCAATGACTTCATCAACGGAATAGATAAAATTGATTATACAACTGATAACCCATATTTTGATTATATTGTAAAAAAATTGAATTATAATGGATTGCCGCAATTAAAAAGTGCAAAAGAATTTGAAAAATCATCCAGCCAAAGTAAAATCGGTAAGATGTATAGGGCAATAAGTGGAGAAACAAAGGAAGATTCATTAAAATACGTCAATGAGTTGAAACATGGTAAGATGTATGCGGGCAAGCATTATGTTTATGGTAGTGGTATTTATTTTTCAAGAGACCCAAATGTAGTAGCAAAGTATAATAATCAAGGAGTCATTATCGAAGCTACGCTTGCTGAAGAATCAAGAATAGTTTACTATAATGATGTTTTAAGAGAGTATTGTGAAATTGGCGCAGATAAGATAAAAAATTCAAAATCCAAGGAACCTTGGCAATTTCTTATCTCAACAATAGGTGAATTTGCTGCACTAAAAGGCTATGATGCTATTGACATGAATGGTATGTTTGGTCAAAAACATATAATTGTTTTAAATAGGGGGATGCTAATAATCAATGAAAACTGAAGATGAATTAATGGAAGATGCAATAATGAGCTATTTCGCCGGAGGGCTAATGAATTACATAAAAAATTATTTTAATGCTTTGGGAGGATTTTTTCCAAAAGAAAAGGCTAACTATTCTATGCCAAATGAAGAGTATATTGAGGAAAATTGGGATGAAATTTATGATTGTCTTGTCAGCCTAACTCCTCCACGTAAATATCCAAAAGAATTAAAGGAAGTTGCAATTCAATATATACCTTTATTCTTAGAGGATTGCCCATATTACAAAGAAGCTGAATGTTTAAAATTTTTTTGATAAACTCTAAATAAAGAATCCAGGAGGTGGTGTCAATTGATTGTGACACCTTTTTAATTACACAAAAGTAGGAGGTTAAAGGCACATGTCTAATAAGATAGGCAGACAGACTCCTACGAATAGTTACATTATCCCCTATAAGAGCAC
>JAEXLD010000034.1 GCA_023445445.1 Bacillota bacterium | reverse complement strand
CTTTCAAATTCTATTCTACAGCTATTAGCAAGTTTAATTGAATGATCATTCTTTGAATCAATATTAGCTCTTATTATTTCGTTAAAATCAGGTAAATCCTCTGGTATATCAATGTTTAAGTCTTTAATTTTAGGACTACCTATTGATATATAAGCTGCTAAAATTGCTATCCAATAATTTTGTAATACATATTCCTTATCTTTAACTAAAGGTAATAAAGTTTTAATTGCTTCTTTAGATGTGACTCCATGTAATATAGTAAAATCCTGTGTTTCTACATATAGTTTATTTATAATTTTATCTAATTGATGTAGTATTTGTTCATAATCTCCCTTTAAGGTAAAAGTATTATTCTTAAAGCCTTCAAGTCTATATATATTTCCTATTGTGTCTGCAATTAAATTACCGCTATATTCCTCATTGTTAATAGATTCTACTAGTACTTTTAACTCCTCTAATGGATTTTCTGATTTAGAAGGCAAAGCATCAAATTCATGTGGAAGAAATGTGCTAGCAAAATAGCTTAGTGATTTTGTAACCTCTTCTATATTTTCACTTCTTACTGCGAAGGATAGCCTAATTAATGGATGAAAAGCACGAGCTGCAACGCCCTTAATTAATATAGGTAAAAATTCTCCTATTGCCTCTAAATAATTAGATTTATTTATTTTCTTAGAAAAATAATGATAATATGAGCCAAAAGAATCTTTAATTCCTAAATATTTTTCAAAATTATCATTATCTATATTATATAGTTTAGATAAATCTTCTTTTGATATTTTTATTCTTTCAACTGTAGTATTTAAATATTTATCTATCTCATTAAAGGGAACTCCTAATTCATATAGTGAATAACTTACCATTGGTATATGATTAGATAATCCTCCATTATAATCACTAGCATAATCTTTATATTTATTAAAAAATTCTATAAACATATTAACCTCCCATTGAAAATTATTCTCAACTTCATTTTACTACTATGGTAATGATTGTCAATATAAATTAATATATCGCTTTTAATTTAATTTTTCCTTATTTCATAGTATTTAACATCATATGTTCTTCTAAAGCACCTCTTGTCATCCTATGCCTTAATATGATGTTATATGATTTTGACATTAGTATCTTCTAAGCATATACTAAGTATACAAGTTAGCAAAGCTAATATGTAATTTAATATCGCGGGATGGAGCAGTTGGTAGCTCGTTGGGCTCATAACCCAAAGGTCGTAGGTTCAAGTCCTGCTCCCGCAACCAAAAAAACCTTACTATTACTGTAAGGTTTTTTATTTTTCTCAGAATATCCAACCATAAAAACTACAGATTCTAAAGACAATAAAAGAGTTAGACTAATCTAACTCTTTATATTAATGATTTTAAAATAAATTTTTAATTTATTTAGTTTTAAACTGGGATACTATTTCTTCTAAATTTGAAGCTACATTACTAGACTCTTTTGTTAATAATGAAATATTATTACTTCTTTCATTAACTTCTGACATATTTCCAACTATACTATATGATTTATTAGATACTTCTGTCATTGCTTCAGATATCCCTGAAATAATTTTTGATATTTCATATATTGATTTAACATTTAATTCTGATATTTCATTAAATCCTAATGCCATTTTCTTAACTGAAATTCCCGCTGATTTATAATTATCTGAAATACTAAGCATATTTGTGAAATTATTTATAACTTCATTATCCATTACTCTTAAAATTTCTCTTGCAGATAATGATAATTGTTCTACAGCACTTATTACTTCATTTAAGCTTTTATGTATTTCACCAACCCTTTTTGATGATTGTTCTGCAAGTTTTTTCACTTCATCTGCAACTACTACAAATCCTTTTCCTTGCTCACCGGCTCTAGCTGCTTCTATTGCCGCATTTAAAGCTAAAAGATTTGTTTGATTAGCAATATCTAAAATTGAATTTGATAATTCTTCAATATTCTTTACTATTTTAACTTTTTCTAAGGACTCATTTAAGTTTTCATTACATTGTTCAAAGATAGTTTCAATTATTTCTTTTGATTTAATAGTATCTTTATGTATTTGAATAGATTCATCTTCTATACTATTAGCTAATTTTAATCCTTTTTCTGCTTGCCTTAATGCATTTTCAGTATTTTCATTTACAGAAACTGTCATATCATTTAATTCTTGTAATGCTACTGCTGATTCTTCCATACTTGCTGAAATATGTTCTACTGAATTTTTAGAATCATTAATTTCTTCTTGTATTTCACCAAACATATTATCAATGGATGAAGTAGTTTCAAACAATTTATTGCTATTATATTTTACATCTATTACTGTATTATTTAATATACCAACAGATTTATTAAGTGAATCTACAACATCTCCAAATTCATCTTTATACAAAATATTATTTTCATAAGATAAATTACATTTTGATAATTCTTCTGACTGTTTCTTTATATTTTGAAGCTTTATATTAATTCCTCTTTTAATAATATAGGAAATAATTATTGCTGCAAGTATAGATATTGCTCCAATTATAATTTGTTTTATAATCATTTCATTTACACCTGTCAATACTTCATCTACATATGATACTAATACTATTGACCATGATGTCTTATCTATTGGATAATATGCTACAAAAGCCTTTTTATCATCTATTTTTATATCTTCTATTCCATTTGATTCTTTATTAATATTCTCAAGTATATTTGAAAAACTATTTAAATAGCTATAGTTACTATCATCATTATTTATATTAATTTGATTATATACTAATTCCATATCATTATGAGCTACAAGTTCTCCATTTTTTCGTAATAAGAAAGTATACCCATTTTCCCCAATTTTCATATTTTGTATAAATTCATTTATGTCATTTAAATCAATAACACCACATATATTTCCAATTACTTTTCCATCTTTTTTTATGGGAGCTGTTATAGTTATTATTGACATTTCTTTATCTTTTTTAATGAAAGGTTCAGTAACTACATATTTATCTCCTTTAATATCACTAAAAAATTCTTCTTCTGATTGATCTTTAATTGTATTATCTTCTGCATAATACCCTATTCCATTTGGATCCATTATAAATATATGTTGAAAATTCCATGCATTTGCTTCTTCTAATAAAAGTGGATATTGCTTACTCCAATCCATTGATTGTATATCATTTAATCCAGCTATATATTCTAATTGTCCTATTCTAATCTCAATTTCTTTATTTACTGACAAAGAAGCATCTTCAGCTCTTTCTTTAAGATTAGTATATGTATTTTCCCTCAAACTCTTAGTAAAACTAAATATTGAAGTCATAGTTAACAAAGAAGAAACTGCTATAACTAACACTATAACAATTGCTAAAATTCTATTTCCTACACTCCTTTTTCTTTTGCTCATTTCCCTTCTCCTCCATATTTCTTAATATTGTTTCTCTTCAATTATAATATTCGTCCTGTACCTCATTTTATTAATACTATATTTATACTTTATTTATTTGTATAATATATGTAAAATATATACACTTTAATAAAAATATAGCATTTTTCTTTAATTATAAATTTAGTCATATAATATTTAATCTCTATAGAAGAATCCATTATTACAGAAGAAGCCTTAAATAGTCAATCATAAGCAAGTTCCTATGTAAGAGCTAGTAATCATTGCTGCAAGAGTATTTAATTCACTAATATTATTTTTAAAAGGTAATATGAATATAATTAAAGTCCAGTGATTTTGAATCACTGAACTTTTAAATTAATTATTGTCACCATTATTTTTAATATAAGTCAGTTTATAAAATTATAATTTGCATAACTAATAGTCAATACTAGCTAAAGTAGTATTGCGAAAAAACTTTAAAATAATTTCATACTCCTTCATTAAATCCTTATATATAGTCAACATTCTTTTTGTATTTTGCCTTACATTATTCATAATATAGTCATAGTTATCTATTACTATATTACAAATTTCATTATCAATTTTATTATTTAATGCCATGTCCAATAATATTGATATTACATCTTGCTTAGAAAACTCCTCTTTATAACTTCTTTTATTAACAAGAGCACTAATTACATCTGCTATTGCAACTATTCTTGTCTCAAATGGAATTTCTTCTCCTTTTAACCCAAAAGGATACCCTGTACCGTCTAATTTTTCATGATGCAATGTAGCTATATCTCTTAAATCATCTAAACCTATATTACTTAATATTTTATATCCAATTAAAGCATGTTCCTTTATCTTCTCAAATTCTTCATCGGTTAGTTTACTTTTCTTTTCTAAAATTTCTATAGGTATTGCTATTTTGCCAATATCATGTATCATTGAAGCTATTCTTATTCTCCTAGCCTCACCTTCATTTATATTAAGTATTTTTGCTATTTGAAAACTCACTTCTTCAACTGTTATTGTATGTATAACCGTTGCTTCACTTCTAAAGTCAATAGCATAAGTTAACATTCTTATGTAACTTATCACTTCTTCTCTAGTTAATACTACGTTGTCAAAGACTTGGTATAGTTCCTCTATATATCTGGTATCTTGAATATTCTCTAATAAATTGTATTTATTACATGCTATCTCAAAATATTTCTTATGTTCTGGCAATGCTTTATTATTTAATATCTCTAGTATCCAATCTTTATCAATTGCTTTCTTCCTGATATTTAAAATAGAAATATAATCAGCCAAATGTAATAATAATGCTTCTTTAGGAATTATTTTTTCCCTTTCTTCATTAAAATCTTCTAGATCCATATGATGACCCAAAACCACTGGTGCTAAATCGGATAATGGTGAAAAATACTTAATAAATAGATATCCATAAACTGCGTGATTCATAGGCCCTTTTAAATTAACATCTAAAATTTCATCTCTTTCTTCAATTTTATAAGCACCTATATCATGGAAAAATGCTATTTCCATAAGTCTTAATATTTCATCTTCAGTATAACTATTAGAAGCTTTTAATAACTTATACATTATATAGGCTACTTCTTCACCATGTCCTATCATTCTTTCATCCATTATATTTAAGCTTCTTTGTATTGCTATTATTATATTTTTCAAACTTACTTTTTGCATTTTCCACCTCTGAATAACTACATTACTTTTATACTAATATTCTACTATTTTTTAACATAATTTCAAACATAAAATATTTAGATAGAGTTATAATATAAAAAATAGTATAAAAATATATTAATATCAATTTTTACTATAGAATATTTATTGCTAAAATAAGTTTAGTTTTTTGCAAAAATAAAAGCAGACACAAGTCTGCTTTTATTATCTAAAAAAATTAAATATTTAATTGATATGCATATATTAGAGTAAATACCTGCATATCTATCATTTATAAACAACTAACTACATTGCAGTTAATCCACCATCTATAACGAATTCAGCTCCTGTTGAATATATTGATTCATCTGAAGCAAGGTAAAGAACTAAATTTGAAACTTCTTCAGGTTTAGCCATTCTTCTCATTGGAATTTGTTTAGCAAACTTCTTAATTGTTTCATAGGCTTCTCCTTCAGTAACCATTGGTGTTTCTATTACACCTGGATGTACTGAGTTAACTCTTATACCATATGGTGATAATTGAAGTGCTGCTGCCTTTGTCATTCCACGAACTGCAAACTTAGTATCTGTGTAACCAATTGCACCCCCTACTAGTCCATTCATAGATGAAATATTAACTATTGAAGCTGTTTCTGTTTTCTTCATAGATGGAGCTACTGCCTTAATTCCAAGAAAAACAGATACTTGATTTATATCTACAATTTTTCTATACTCCATTTCTGTAATTTCTAAAATAGATTTATTCATAGATATTCCAGCATTATTTACTAAAATATTAACTGGTCCAAATATTTTTTCAGTTTCTTCTACAACTTTATTCCAACCTGAAGCATCAGTAACATCATGTTTAAGAAACTTTGCATTGTCACCTAATTCTTCTTCTAATTTTTTGCCTTCCTCTTCATTTAGGTCTGTAAATACAACTTTTGCACCTTCACTTACAAATAGTCTTACATGAGATGCACCCATTCCACGTGCTCCTCCTGTAATAATCGCAACTTTATCTTTTAAACGTTCCATTAATATATCCTCCTAAGTTAATCCTTTATCATTAGCTAATTATTATTAATTAATTTTCATTATTATATTAACAGTTATAGAATATATTAGCAAGATAAAAAGTTTATATATAATCCATATTTAAAGTTATAAGTAATAAAATATGCTAAAGGCTATATTGGTAACTATTGTTACATACTAAATTAATAGTTTATGTATAATGGATAATGTGATAATATTAAGTAAAAACTCTAGGAGGTACAATTATGAGTTGTGGTTGTGGAACTAATAAAGAAGATGGAAAAGCTATTGTTGATAGACTTAGATTAAAGGAAAAAGCAAATTTAAAATTAACTACTCCTTATGAACTAAAGTGTTCCTGTGGAGAAGATGTTATAATGGAAACCTTCGTTACAGTATGTCCAAATTGCAAAATGACTTTTGCTGTTACTCCATGTTCTCAAGGTGATATTAATAACATAAAAAAGGCTGGTATAAATTATTAATTAACTGGTATGAGATTTACTCTCATACCCCTTTAATTCTTACGAATATTTTTAGATTTTTTTACTTTAACTTTTTTACTTGAAGGTTGTTTTCTTATATATTTTAAATATTTATTTATATTATGGTCATTTTCTAAACTAGCTAAAGTATTTAATCTTATAGCTAGCTCCTTATTAGTATAAAGCGCGTGAATTTGTTTATGACAACTTTCACATAGCCAAGCAACTTCCCCATGTTTTCCACCTTCTTCTCTAGGTATTAAATGATGTTCTGTAACCTTTGGTACACCTTTTCTTTTACACAATTCACATACATATTCACTATCCATTATATCCTTCCTAACATTCAGATTATATAATTTAGTATTTCCAAATATAATTTCTATCTATATATTTTTATAAGTAAAAAGCCTAGAATAGATTAAATCTTTCCTAGACTTTTACTAAAGATATGTTTCTTATTAATTTTAAGGCTTCTATATTTTATAAAATATCCCCATTAGACTCTATAACATTTTTATACCAATAAAATGATTTTTTCTTATATCGCTTTAATGTAGCATTTCCATTATCATCTTTATCTACATAAATGAAACCATATCGTTTTGACATTTCTCCAGTAGATGCTGATACAAGATCTATGCATCCCCAAGTAGTATATCCTAGTAATTCTACTCCATCATCAATAGCTTCTTTCATTGCTAATATATGTTCCTTTAAATATTCAATTCTATAATCATCATTTATACTTCCATCTTCCTCAATATAATCCTTAGCACCAAGACCATTTTCAACAATAAATAATGGTTTTTGATATCTATCATATATTATGCTCCTTATTAGAGCTTGCACAACGAGATGAATAGTAGCTAAATGAAATAAAGTCCACAGGATTATTTTTTAGTATTTCTAAATCTCCATCTTCTATTTTTAACTTAACATTTTTCTCTTTAAACACCCTTTTACTATAGCTTGGATAATATCCCCTTGCTTGAACATCAATAAATAATAAATTCTCTCTATCTTTATTCATAGCCATAAATACATCCTTAGGATTACAGCTATATTGGTAGAATTGTCCTCCAGCTAGCATACATCCTACTAAATTCTCAGGATTTATCTCATGAGCTATTTTGGTTACAACTGCGCTTGCCACTAACTCATGGTGAGCTGCTTGATATTTAGATTGTTCTCTATTTTCACCTTCTTTAAAAGCTAGTCCTGCTCCTGAAAATGGTGAATGAAGTAAAACATTTATTTCATTAAATGTTAACCAATACTTAACAAGACCATTAAATCTTTCAAAACATATCTTTGCATAATTGACAAAGCAATCTATCATTTCTCTACTTTTCCATGAGGAATCATATCAATATTAGTAAGACCTTTGCCATCTTCTAAATATGCTCCTTCTGCTTGATTTGCTGCTATTGCTCATCCACATAAAAAGTCCTTTGGAAATGTCATAATTCCTCTCCTATCTCTATTTATTTTATAAACACCTTAGATAATCTTATCTCTATCCTAAGGCTGCTGATATTAATTCAAAAATATATATAAAACATACTCTAAATTCTTATTTAGAATACCCTAGTATATAAGAAATATTATTTGCTTCATTTTTTACTATTTCACCAAGTTCATCTAAGTCCTTATTTTTTTCATAAAGTTCCACACAGCTTATTGCTGCTATAACTCTGCCATCATTATTAAATATTGGTGCAGCAGCAGCTATTTGATGAAGTGCATCTTCTCGAAAATTTTTTGCATACCCTTTAATTTTAGCTTCCTTTAATTCATCATAATATTTTTCTACAGATGTTATAGTATATTCAGTATAAGTTTCAAAACTTATATGATTTATTGCTTCCCTTATAAAATCATCACTTGAAAATGCAAGCATAATCTTCCCTAAAGCTGAACTATGAAGTTCTCTTCTACTTCCTATATTAGCTGTAGTTATTATACTTTCTTTAGATTCATATTTATATAAATATGTAACCATATAATCATCTAGTATAGCCATAAAGGTAGTTGATTTCATTCTATCAGCTAATGAATTTAAATATTTTTTTGCTATATTAACTGTATCAACAGCATTTAAATAAGAATTTCCTATTAAAAAAGTATTAACACCTATTTTATATTTAACTCTTCCCGTTGATAAATCTTCTTCTATCATATTGGTATGCACCAAGGTTTTCAAAATATCAAAGGCACTAGACTTAGGTATTTCCATAGCATGAACTATCTCTAATAATGTATGTCCATCCTTATTTTTAGCTAATAAATCTAATATTTCTATTGCCCTTAATAATGTACGATTTACCTTCATCTCTATCACCTCTTGCTAGTTATTTTTTAATATATTAATTGTTTAGATAATTGGTTATCTAATTTTCTCTCCATTTCTTTATTATTCTTTGATTTTTATTACAAAAGGTATATATTTAAGTATTGAAATTCTTATAAATTATTAAGTGATTAAAGATTTTACGACTCCTTCACTTGTTAATTAATGTTTATTTAATACTCGCATTATTCCGTATATTCGTATTTCATTTACAATTTTGTTTATCATAGTTTACCCTCACTATGTAATCATTGTCAATAGGTTTTTTCTATTTATTGTAAAACTCAAACTAGCTTTATTTCTCCTTACTAGCTTTCATTTATACTAAAATAAAATGTTTTTTTCTTTTTCATCTTATAAATATTTTAGTTCAATTAAATTACAATGATAAAATATATAAATAATTATATAAAAAAGAGTTAGCTCTTACACTAACTCTTTAATCCCTAAAAGAAATTCAAAATGAATTTTCTCCATACCTCTTAACTTTTACTTCTTAGCTATTCACTAAAAATTATACTATTTTAGTAGTCCAATCCTCACAGTTCCATATTTCTGTTACTACATCTCTATAGAATTCTGGTTCGTGGGATACTAGTAATATTGAGCCCTTATATTCCTTTAAGGCTCTCTTTAATTCTTCTTTAGCATCTACATCTAAGTGGTTTGTAGGTTCGTCTAAGATTAAAATATTTGTTTCTGTGTTTAATATCTTACATAGTCTTACCTTAGCTGCTTCTCCTCCTGATAATACCATTATCTTTGATTCTAATTGCTTAGTAGTTAATCCACATTTAGCTAAAGCTGCTCTTATTTCGTACTGAGTTTTACTTGGGAACTCCTGCCATACTTCTTCTATACAAGTATTAGTATTTTTTTCTCTATCTTCTTGTTCAAAGTATCCAATGTGTTGATAGTCTCCTAGATGAACTTCTCCACTTAATGGTTGTATTTTCCCAAGTAAGCTTTTTAATAATGTAGATTTACCAAGTCCATTAGCTCCAACTAAGGCTATTTTTTGTCCTCTTTCCATATATAAATTTAATGGTTTTGTAAGAGGTGAATCATATCCAATAACTAAATCTTTAGTTTCAAATATAATCTTTCCTGAAGTTCTTGCTATTTTAAAGTTAAACTCTGGCTTTGGTTTTTCCTTTGAAAGTTCTATAACTTCCATCTTATCAAGTTTCTTTTGTCTTGATTTAGCCATATTAGCTGTTGCAACATTAGCTTTATTTCTTGCAACAAAGTCTTCTAATCTAGCTATTTCTTTTTGTTGCTTTTCATAAGCTGCCTCTAATCTCTTTTTATTTTCATCATATAATCTCTTAAATTCATAGTAATCACCAACATATCTAGTTAGTTTTCTCTCTTCAACATGATATATTAAGTTAACTACAGAATTTAAAAATGGAATATCATGAGAAATTAATATAAATGCATTTTCATAGTTAATTAAATATCTCTTAAGCCATTCTATATGCTCTTCGTCTAAGTAGTTAGTAGGCTCATCTAGAAGTAATATATCTGGATTTTGAAGTAATAACTTCCCTAAAAGTATCTTAGTTCTTTGTCCACCTGATAAATCATCTACATCTCTTTCTAATCCTAAATCTAAAAGTCCAAGGCCCTTTGCAACTTCTTCTACTTTTGCATCTATTATGTAAAATCCATTATGATCTAAAAGATCTTGTATAACTGCTGTTCTATCTAACATTTTTTCTAATTCTTCTGGTGTACAATCCCCCATTTTTTCATAAAGAGAATTCATTTCTACTTCTAAGTCAAAAAGATATTTAAAAGCATCTCTTAATGCGTCTCTAATACTTTGTCCTTTTTCTAATGCTGCATGTTGATCCATATATCCAACTCTAACATTATTTGACCAAATAACTCTCCCTTCATCTGGCATAAGCTTATCAGTTACTATGTTCATAAAGGTTGATTTACCTTCACCATTAGCTCCAATTAAACCAACATGTTCTCCCTTTAATAATCTAAAAGAAACATCTTCAAAAATTGCTCTATCTCCAAAGCCATGGCTCATATCCTTAACTGTTAAAACACTCATTTATTATCCTCCTGCATTTGTATCTATTTAATAATTTATTTCTAAATCAATTTAATCATAAAAATAAGGTATGATTAATTTCATACCTTACTTATTATAAACTATAATCTAAGAAAATAAATATATTTTTTTTAGCAATTTTAGTATTCATATTCTTTAACATTTTCACAGATAGTAATAATTAAATTTTTATCATTAACTACCTTCTTATAAGAACATAAAAATTCATTTAATTCTATATCACTTAAGTCTATTTTACCTTCACTTGTTAAAATTACTTTTTCATCTTCTGTTAGAATTTTTAAGTTATTTTTTTCATTAGAAACATAATAATTATTAACAGTTGAAACCCTTAATCTATCTTTGTATTTTTCTTGAAAGCTCATATTCTTTCTTATTTTTTCAACATCTTCAGCACCTGGAATAACATTATTTAATCCTAAGGACTTTATCTGTTCCTCTAAACCAGAAGCATCAAACCCATATCTTTCCATAAGCTTGGTTTGCATCTTTAGGAACTTATCTTGAGATATGTTGTTTTCTTCCATGTATTCCATCATCTTTTTAGTGAAGTCTGCCATATTTAACTTCCCAGAAGACATATCATAATACAAGTTATAAATATATGATTCAAATTTATCTATATCTTTATCATTTACTCTATTTTTTATCTCATTAAAGTCTATAATTCTATCCATAGTATCCATCATCTCCTATATTCTTAATAGATGTTAATAATATTATACTATTTTTGGCTTTTATATTCTATTAACTTAATATTAATATTTTCTTATAAAAATTTAATTAATCTGCTGTCTTTACTGCATTCCATACTTCTTCATATAATCTAAGCTTATCTTGTGGAAGATACTGATAAATTTCACATCTATCCATAACTTCCTTAGGCATATAAGCCCCTTTATTATTTTTTACTTCTGTTGGTTGTTCTTCCATAGCTAATTTATTCGGAGTAGTATAACCAATCTCTTCAGCTATTTTATAAGCATTATCTTTACTGCTTACGAAATTTATAAAATCTTCAGCGGTTGCCTTATCATTAGCATTTGTAGGTATTGCCCAAGAATCTAACCAATAGTTAGCTCCTTCCTTTGGAATTACATATTCTAAATTTTCATTTTCATCAACTAAAGTTAAACCTTCTCCTGACCATATCATAGCTATAGCTGCTTCTCCTGAAGTCATTAAATCTTTTACTTCATCAGCTCCATATTTTAAAACTAATGGTTTTTGTTCAATTAATATTTTTTTTGCTTCTTCTAACTCTTTTTCATTAGTTGAATTTAATGAATATCCTAATTTCTTTAATGCCATTCCTATTGCATCTCTTTGTGCATCTAATACAAAAATTTGCTTTTTATATTTTTCATTCCACATTATATCCCAGCTATCCACTGGCTCATCTACTAAATCTTTATTGTATATAATACCTACTGTTCCATTCATATATGGTACTGTATAATCATTATTTGGGTCATAAGGTTTACCCATATCACTTTCATTCATTTCCTTTAAGTTAGGAATTTTATCCTTATCTATTTTTTGAAGTAAACCTTCTTGTATCATTCTATCAGCCATATAATCAGCAACTAAAACTGCATCCCAATTAGTTTTTCCTGAAGATACTTCTATGTACATTGTTTCCATTTCATCAAAGGTTTTATAGTTAACTTTCACATTATACTTTTCTTCAAATTCTTTTATAATACCCTCTGCTATGTTTTCACCATAATTTAAAACATTTATAGTTTTCTTATCACTTTTTTGACATCCTGCAAAAAGTCCAAAAGCTAGTATTAAGCTACAAACTAAAGCAGAAATCTTAATAGATTTTTTCATCAATTATCTTCCTTCCATCTATAATAGTTATCTAGCAATATTATAAAGTGTATTAGATTTATTTCAAGTATAATTTTATATTAAAATGTAAATCTATGCAAAAGCATTATCTACTTAAAATAGTTAATACTAAAAATATATTATACTTTTAGTAATATTATTATACTATCTATAAATTATATAATGCTCTTAATATTATATGTATAAATTTTGAATATTAACCTCTAATTTATTATAACAATCTTTGATATTTTCATTGAATTAAGAACGTATGTTCTGTATAATAAATATAATAAGTTCTTAAAGTAGGTGGTTTTATGAATGTAAAAGAAAAACTTAATATCCTTTCATCAGCTGCTAAATATGATGTTTCCTGCTCTTCTTCAGGCTCAAATAGAAAAAACACTAATAATGGTTTAGGAAATGCAGATAGTAGTGGTATCTGTCATAGCTTCGCTGCAGATGGACGCTGTATTTCTCTTTTGAAGATATTATTAACTAATTACTGTATTTATAATTGTAAATACTGTATTAATGCTTCTTCTAAAGATGTACCTCGAGCAGCATTTACTCCTGAAGAAGTTGTAGATTTAACTATTAATTTTTATAAGAGAAATTATATTGAAGGTCTTTTTTTAAGTTCTGCAATTTTTAAAAGCCCTAATTATACAATGGAGCTTTTACTTTCTGTAGTTAAAAAACTTCGTGTAGATGAAAAATTTAATGGTTACATCCATTTAAAAGCTATACCTGGTGCAGATGAGGCCTTAATAAAAGAAGCTGGAAAGTATGTAGATAGAATGAGTGTAAATATAGAACTTCCTTCTGCTTCAAGTTTAAAGCTCCTAGCTCCTCAAAAAACTAAGGAAAATATATTAGCTCCTATGAGTACTATCAAAAATTCTATAATTGAAAATAAAGATTTAAAGAAAAATATACCCTCTACTCCCTTATTTGTTCCTGGCGGACAAAGCACACAACTTATTGTAGGTGCTACTCCAGAAAGTGATTATAAAATATTACATCTATCAGAAAACCTATATAAGAAATTTGATTTGAAAAGAGTTTATTACTCTGCCTATGTTCCTGTTGTGAAAAATGAAAAGGCATTACCAGACATAATTCATCCACCTTTAGTTAGAGAACATAGACTTTACCAAGCAGATTGGCTACTTAGATTTTATGGCTTTAAAGCTAATGAACTATTAAAAGATGAAAATGAAAACTTTGATTTAAATTTTGATCCTAAGACCTCATGGGCGTTAAATAATATTAATAATTTCCCAATGGAAATAAATAAGGTATCCTATGATGAACTGCTAAGAATTCCAGGAATAGGAGTTCGTTCAGCAAGAAAAATTATAATTTCTAGAAAAGTTCACTCTCTTTCCTTTGAAGATTTAAAGAAAATTGGTGTAGTGTTAAAAAGAGCCAAGTACTTTATTACCTGTAAGGGTAAATATTATGGAGATGTATCCTTTAATGATGAAAATATAAGAACAAGATTGCTTTATATGGATAAGCCAAAGATAGATGATGAAAATTCAGAGCAAATGTCTTTCTTTGATAATATCTACACTAAATCTAAAAGCAATATATTTCTTCCTGAAAGTAATCCAATAGTTTTACCTAAGGATAAACATACTTCTATAACTGGTGAAATATAAGGTGGTGAAGAAATGTTAAAGTTAGTATATGAAGATTCCTTCGAAGGCTTTTTAACTGCAATTTATTATGCCTTTTATTCAAAGGAGGACATAACCTCAATAGATACAAATTCTACTGATGTAGATATGTTAACTACAGTTAAATATTTAGAAACTGATTTAGAAAAATATAAAAAAGTTAAAACTGCTATTGTTACTAAAGTTGATCCATTAGCTTTAAATAAAATATATTCTCTTTACTTATCAAATAATAAAAATAAAGGTACTATATGCTACAAGTATTTAAAAGCTGCTTTTAAAATAGGAAGTGATATTCATAAACATCTATATCTAGATATAGTTCGAGAAGTAGATTTAATAGAAAGAAGAGTTTCCCTTGAAGCTCATAGATTTAGTGGCTTCGTTAGATTTTCTTTAATAAATAATAAATTTCTATATTCACCTATAGAGCCTGATAATAATATACTAGAGCTTATTTCTCCCCATTTTCAAAGACGATTTTCTAATGAATATTGGATAATTCATGATATTAAAAGGAATATAGCTTCAGTATATAATAAAGTTTCCTGGGAAATAACAGAAATGAATGATGATATTTATAATTCTTTAAAGAACTATAATGATGAATTTGAAGATCTTTGGAAAAATTATTTTATATCTACAACAATAAAAGAAAGAACTAATCCAAAGCTTCAAAAAAGAATGATGCCCAAAAGATACTGGAAAAACCTTACTGAAACTAAAAATAAGTAATAGTGAAAAGGTAAGAAGTTCTTTTAAGTAATAGTGAAAAGGTAAGAAGTAAGAGATTTGGTTGTTTTGCTTGGAAAAACCATTAATAAAATAAAAATGTGCTTGATAAAAATTAGCTTTTATCAACAATCTTCCAACAATTAACTCTTAACTATTCACTCTTCCCTATTACTTATTCACTATTCACTCTTACCTATTAGTTCTTCCCTCTTAACTATTATCTATTACCTATTCATTCTTCACTCTGCTCTATTACCTCTTACCTACACTGTTGCTATTGCTTCTATTTCTATTAAGCAGTCTTTTGGTAATCTAGCAACTTCTATACAGCTTCTTGCTGGTGGATTTTCTGTGAAATATTGTCCGTAAACTTCATTTACTTTAGCAAAATCATTCATATCTTTTATAAATACTACTACTTTAACTACTTTATTTAAACTACTACCAGCTGCTTCTAAAACTGCTTTAACATTTTCTAATGATTGTTTTGTAGCTGCTTTAATTTCAGTAACAACTTCTCCTGTAGCTGGATTTACTGGGATTTGTCCTGATGTAAATACCATATCACCTATCTTAATTCCTTGAGAATAAGGCCCAATTGCTGAGGGAGCATTACTTGTTGAAATAATTTCTTTTTGCATAATAATGCACTTCCTTTCTATACCACATAATTTAAAATACAATATTTTCCTCTATTTCACTATACAATCTTTTATAAAAAACTGCAATATGAAATAATTTGCATATTTTACTTATAATCATTTATTATTATTCCAACAAATGATAAAATAATATCAAAACCATGAGGGAGGTTTTATATATGAAAAATGATGTTAATATTGATTGGAGTAACCTTGGTTTTAACTACATTAAAACTGATTATAGATATATATCAGTTTGGAAAAATGGAAAATGGGATGAAGGTAAGCTTACAGAAGACAATATGCTAAGAATAAGTGAAGCATCTACTGCTTTACATTATGGTCAACAATGTTTTGAGGGGCTAAAAGCATATAGAAGAAAAGATGGTAAAATTCAATTATTTAGAGTTGATAGAAATGCTAATAGAATGAATGAAAGTACAAGAAAACTTCTTATGCCTGAAATTCCAGTTGAAAAATTTATAGATGCTTGTAAACAAGTTGTAAAAGCTAATGAACATTTTGTTCCACCTTATGGCTCTGGAGCAACACTTTATTTAAGACCATTTATGATAGGAGTTGGAGATAATATTGGTGTTAAACCTGCCCCTGAATATATATTTTCTGTATTTGCAGTTCCAGTAGGTCCTTATTTTAAAGAAGGCTTATCACCATGTAACTTTATGATTGCTGATTATGATAGAGCTGCTCCATATGGAACAGGAGGTCAAAAAGTTGGTGGTAACTATGCTGCTTCTCTACATCCACATTTAATAGCTGCTGAAAGAGGTTTTGCAGATTGTATATATCTTGATCCAGCTACTCATACTAAAATTGAAGAAGTAGGTGCTGCTAATTTCTTTGGTATAACTAAAAACAATGAATTTATTACACCAAAGTCCCCTTCAATTTTACCAAGTATAACTAAATATTCTCTAATGGATATAGCTAGGGACTATTTAAATATGCCTGTTTATGAAAGAGATGTTTATGTAGATAATTTAGATGAATTTAAAGAAGCTGGTGCTTGTGGTACAGCTGCTGTTATAACTCCAATTGGAGGAATAGAATATAAGGATAAATTACATGTTTTCTATAGTGAAAAAGAAGTAGGTCCAGTTATAAAAGAACTTTATAGAATTCTTTGTGGAATTCAACTTGGTGATATTGAAGCCCCAGAAGGATGGATTTTTGAAGTATAAAAAGGAGTTGTCTATGACAACTCCTTTTATAATGTAAAATTTAGAATGTAAAATGTAGAATTATTGAAGTAATTTGTTCCCAAATTACAATTTTCCCGAAACTCCTTTAGGAGTTTCTTCCTTAATTCTTCATTTTTTATTCTTAATTTCTTCTTCTCCGCTTGTAATGAAGTAGTATGGTAATGCTAAGAATAATACCCCACCAATAAAGTTACCAATGGAAACTAAAATTATGTTATAGGCATATCCTCCTAAAGTTATTGTAGATGGATCTATTAAATAACCCATAGCTAAGAAACTCATATTTGCTACACTATGTTCAAATCCTGCTGTGATAAAAGTGAATAAGCACCAAAATATCATTAATATCTTAGCTGTTTCTTCTTTTAATTTATAGCACATCCAAACTGCTAAACAAACTAATATGTTACAAAGTATTCCTTTTATTATTAATTGATCTGCTGGAGTATTTATCTTAGCTAATGCATTGCTAACAATAAATTCTCCTATGTACTCACTTTTTCCACCTGCTAAACCTGCACTAATAAATAATATTGCTCCAACTACCCCACCAAGAATATTACCAATCCAACTTGCAAACCAAATTTTCATTGCATCTATCCAAGTTACAGTTTTTTCTAAAGCACCCATAGTCATAATCATGGCATTACTAGTAAATAAATCTCCTCCTGCCATTAAAACTAAACTAAGAGCAACTCCAAAGGATACTCCCATAAGGATTTTATATGTATTCACATCATTATGATGCATTATTCCACCAATAGTATAAATAAGCATTATACCTAAGCTTACAAATAAGCTTCCAAGCATTGCACTTATAATGTACTTAGATTTACTTCTTTTTAATAAATTACTTTTAACCTCAGCTGAATGGGCTAAACTACTAATTTCTTTACTATACATGATACACCCCACTACCTCATCCAAATATTATTATATAAAAACTAATTTTTCGCCTAAAATATTTTACAATGAAAAAATAATTTTTGCAATTAAAACTTTATTTTACCTAATATTGCTACTTATTAAATTTAAATAAAACTCTTTTATAATAGAATACTCTAATAATGATTTTTTTACTTGGTTTACCTTTATATTATTTTCAATAAATAAACTTTCCCATGAATCACTTTTCCCAAAAATATCTTTAATTATATGATTTCCTGGAAGCATAAGTATTGGTACTATTGAAACCTCTTCTATCTTATTGCTTAATAGCTCCTTTAGTATATTATCTTTTTTATTTTCACCTTCTAAAGTTCCTAAGAAAACTCTTTTAAATCCTTTTTCTATAAAAGCGTGTTTTAAGTAATTATAACTTTCTACATCTATAGTTCTTGATCCATGCCCTACTAAAACTAAGTTTTTATCTTTATTTAATTCTTTTTCCATGGAATCAACTATTAAATTACAACCCTTTATAAGTTCTTCTTTATTATTACCCATAATAACCTTCCCCAAGGTTAATTTTGAAAACGAGTAACTATATTCTTTGATAATTTTTAGTATAGATAAGTATTCACTACCTTCAATTATATGAAGAGGTTGTATATATACTTCACTATATCCATCATTACTTAGATTAAATAATGCCTCTTCTAATCTAGGCACTATTTTCCCATGCTTATTAAATAAAATATTTGATATACTGCTAGAAGTAAAGGCTTTACAGACTTTATATCTTTCATTAAAATACTCTCTTATTTCATTTTCAAAATTTTCTATTACTCTTAATCCCTCTAAATTAGATGTTCCAAAGGAAACTATTATAATTGCTTTTGACATAAAATCATCACCCTATATATTAAAACTTCTAAAAGCTTCTAAGAATTTATTTATATGATCTTCTGTATGAGAAACACTTAAGAATAATGCTTCATATTGAGATGGTGGTATATTAATTCCATTTTCAATCATATGTTTAAAATATTTTTTAAATATATCTTCATTACAAGTTTTAACATCATCGTAAGTCTTTACTTCTTTTAAATCTGTAAAGAAAATAGTAAGCATTCCACCTACTCTATTTATAGTTAGTGGTATATCCTTTTCCTTTGATATTTCTCTTAATCCATCTTCTAATAGCTTTCCTAAATAATTTATCTTTTCATAATATTCTTCTTTATGTTCCTTAATTTTGTTTAAAGTAGCTATCCCAGCAGCCATAACTATAGGATTACCTGACATAGTTCCAGCTTGATAAACTTCTCCTAAAGGAGCTAAAGATTCCACTATTTCCTTTTTACCACCATAGGCACCACAAGGAAGTCCTCCTCCAATTATCTTAGCATAGGTAACTAAATCTGGCTTAACATTAAATAACTTCTGTGCGCCTTCAAAAGAAACTCTAAATCCACTCATTACTTCATCAAAAATTAATAAAGCTCCGTAATTATCACAAAGTTCTCTTAAAAGATTAATAAAATCTTCTTCTGCTTTAATTACTCCCATATTTCCTGCCACTGGTTCTATAATAACCGCTGCTATATCTTCTCCATATTTATCAAATAAAGTCTTTATACTGTCTTTATCGTTATAGACTCCAATTAAAGTATTTTTTATACTATCTGCTGGTACTCCTAAAGAACCTGGAATTCCATTAGTTAGTACTCCTGAGCCCGCTTCTACTAAGAATCCATCAAAATGTCCATGATAACATCCAGCAAACTTGATTATTTTATTTTTTTTAGTATATCCTCTAGCAAGCTTTATAGCACTCATTGTTGCTTCTGTACCAGAGTTAACCATTCTTACCATTTCAATATTCTCTAAATTCTTACATAAGAACTTAGCCATAATAAGCTCTAACTCTGTAGGTGCTCCAAAGGCTATTGCTGATTCAGCAGTCTTTTTTATAGCATTTACAACATCATTATCACTATGTCCTAGTATCATAGGCCCCCAAGCTAATACAAAATCAATATATTCTTTTCCTTCTTCATCTGCTATTATTGCACCTTTACCACTTTTAATAATTGGTGGTGTCATTCCCATATTTTTATATGACCTAACTGGAGAATTAACTCCACCAGGCATATGTTTTTTAGATTCATGGAATATTACTTCATTTCTCATATTAATTCTCCTTTAGCCATCTTACTGCATCTAATGCAAAGTATGTAATTATCATATCTGCTCCAGCTCTCTTCATAGAAAGTAACATTTCTAAGGCTACTGCTTTTTCATTTATAAGTCCTGCTTCTGCAGCTGATTTAACCATAGCAAATTCGCCACTTACATTATAAGCACAAATAGGAACATTTACCTTTTCCTTTGCTCTTCTAATAATATCTAAATAGGACATTGCTGGCTTAACCATAATTATGTCTGCACCTTCTTTAATATCCCACTCTATTTCCTTTATGGCTTCTTCTGAATTTGCTGGATCCATTTGATAGGTTTTTCTATCTCCAAATTGAGGTGCTGAATGAGCTGCTTCTCTAAAGGGACCATAAAAGGCTGAAGAATATTTAGCTGCATAGCTCATAATTGCAACATTTTCATAATTATTTATATCTAATAATTCTCTTATATATCCAATTCTTCCGTCCATCATATCAGAAGGTGCTACCATATTAGCACCAGCCTTTGCGTAGGATAAGGCTATCTTTCCTAATACTTCTAGAGTTTTATCATTATCAACTTCATTTCCATTTAATATTCCACAATGCCCATGACTAGTATATTGACACATACAAACATCAGCAATTATATATAAGTCTTTAGAAATTTCTCTTACTTTTCTTATTGCTTGTTGAACAATTCCATTATCATTATAGCTTTCTGATCCACAATCATCCTTGTGATTTGGTATACCAAATAAAATTATACCTTTTATATTATTTTCTTCCACTTCCTTAATTATTTCCGGAAGTCTATCAATAGACCAATGGTAATTTCCTTTCATAGATGATATTTCTTCTTTTTTATTATCACCTTCAACAACAAAAATAGGAAAAATGAAATCATTTGAACTTAATGTGTTTTCTCTTACTAAATCTCTAATAGCAGTTGTTGCTCTTAATCTTCTTCCCCTATTAATCATTTTATTCACCTTTACTTTCTTTTTTTGCTTTATATATTTCTACTATTTCTTCTAAGAATCCATCTTCAGAATGTTTTCTGCAAGTATATCCATTAAGCCCATTTTCTTTTAAAGCCTTAAAAGTTTGTGGTCCTATAGCTATATTATATTTTTCTTCAAGTTTATGAACTCCAAATAAGCTTATCATATTATTTACCGTACTTGGACTAGTAAATAAAATAAAGTCAACCTCTTCAAAGGCTTTCTCATTTTTTACATTTCCACAAACAGTGTTATAGGTATGAATTCTATCAACAGTTAGACCTAATTTTTCAATTTCATCTTTTAAATAACTTCTGCTTTCTGAAGAACATGGAAGTAAAACTTTTTCACCCTTTACTAGGTATGGCTTTAATTCCTTAAATAATCCTTCTCCAACAAACTCTCTTCCCATAATAAAGGCTTGAATTCCTCTTTCATTAAGAGCTTTCTTGGTAGCTTTTCCAACTACAGAAAACTTTGCTTTTATTTCTCTTAAATCTATTTTATTTTCTATTAAATAATCAAAGAATATATTCACTCCATTAACAGAAGTTAATATAATATGGTGATAACTAGAAAGCTTATCCTTTACTTCATTTAAATTTTCATTAGTTGATTGGATTTTTATTGAATTAATTTCTGTAACTTCTGCCCCTAATTCTCTTAACTTTCTTTTTAAATTAGATGATTGCTCTCTTGATCTTGTTACACAAATATTTAATCCAAAAAGAGGTTTTTTTTCATACCAATTAAGTTTATCATTTAAGGTAATTACTTCTCCTACAGCTATTATGCATGGAGATTTTAATTTAGCTTCTTTAACCTTTTCTTCTATGTCTATTAATGTTCCTATTACTTTCTTTTGTTTAGAAGAAGTTCCTCTCATTACTACTGCTACACTTGTATTTTTATCTTTACCATTATTTATTAAGTTTTCTATTATTTCATTAAGGTTACTAAGCCCCATCATAAAAACTAGGGTTCCTTTTTCCTTTGCAACTGCCTCCCAATTAATATTTTGTACTCCTGCAGTCATACCTGTAATTATATGAAAGCTTTGTGCCATTCCTCTTTGAGTAATTGGAATACCTGCATAATTTAAAACAGCTATAGGAGATGTAACACCTGGAATAACTTCAAAATCTATATTTTCATCTATTAAAGCTAAAACTTCCTCTCCGCCTCTTCCAAAAACATAGGGATCTCCACCCTTTATTCTTCCAACTACATGACCTTTTTTAGCTAATTCAATTAAAGATTCATTAATTTCCTCTTGAGTTTTATAATGAGCTCCTGGTTCTTTTCCACAATAATATATTTCACAATCTTCATTTAGATAATTTAATATGTTATTTGAAACTAATCTATCATATAAAACTGCTGTACATTTTTTTAAAGCTTCTACTGCCTTTAAAGTTAATAATTCTTCATCTCCTGGTCCTGTACCAATAATATAAACCTTACTCATTTTATTATCCTTTCATTATTTCCTTTGCTAACTTATAGCCAACTTCAATGTTATTTTCTTTATGTCCTAATATATCTTTCTTAATTATTTTTCCCCCACCTATATCAAAGGTACCTATCATATATAAATCATTATCTTTAATTTCAGAATAAACACCTATTACACTATGACAACCGCCATTTAATTCCTTCATAAAGCTTCTTTCAGCTTCCACAGCAATTCTTACTTCTTTATTATCTAATTTTTTTAAATATGAATTATATTCTCCATCTTTTAAGGCTTCTACTCCTAAAGCTCCTTGCCCTATAGCAGGTAAAAATATTTTAGGATCAAAATAATCAGTAATATAACTTTCCATATTTAATCTTTTTAATCCAGCTGCTGCTAAAATAATTCCATCCATATTTTCATTTTCCATCTTTTGAAGTCTAGTTTGTACATTACCTCTTATAGGAACTATTTTTAAGTCTTTTCTTAAATTACTTAGCATTGCAGCCCTTCTAATACTACTAGTACCTATAACCGCTCCTTCTTTTAATTCTTCAAAATGAATATTGTTTCTAGATACAAATACATCTCTAATATCTTCTCTTTCTGGAATTGCAATAAGTTCAAAGCCCTGTGGCAATTGAAAAGGAACATCCTTCATACTATGAACTGCAGCATGAGCTTCTTTATTTAAAAGAGCATATTCAATTTCTTTAACAAATAAGCCTTTACCGCCTATTTTATCTAAAGTTACATCTAATCTTTTATCTCCTTCTGTAACAATTAATAATTTTTTAGAGTCTATGTTATTTTTCTCTTTAATAAGCTCTATTACTATATCAGCCTGAACTTGAGCTAATTTGCTTTTTCTAGTTGCAATTATTATCTCCATATATATCTCCTACAAATTACTATATATTTTATTTATAATTTCTTTTCCAAAAAACATTTCTAAGACTAATTTATCTTTTTTCTTTTCATAAATATATTTAAAATCTTCACTACATACAAAATTTATTATATCACTTTTTTTTCCAGACATTTCTTTTGCTGATTTTCTAATTAATGAGGATACTCCTATAAATTCGTCATATTCTTTTAAAACTCCCATAATTTTTTCTGCTAATATTAATGATCCCCTAGGGTTTCCATAATTAGTGTTTATAGCAAAACTTATATTGTTTAAACTTCTTTGTACTGGTGCTATTGCTATACCTTCTAAGTAATCTTCTGCATATATGTATATTTTATAAGCTTTATCACAATCTTTTTTTATTCTTTCATTTAAATCCTTATCATTAGTTGCAATTATAATTATATGCTTATTATTTATAAAATCCTTATAATAGCTATTTTTAATAAGATTAACATTTTCTAGGTTTTCAAAGTTATTTATAAAATCTAAGGATAAGACTTCTACATTACAATTTTTAGCTAAAAAGTTTTTAGCTTTAATATATCCAACTTTACCTCCACCTATTACACCTACATTAATTTTTGTAGATATTAATGATAGGTATGCATAGTTTATACTTTCTTTAAAAATATCTTCTCTAATATCTTTACACATTCTTTCCCTTGCCCCTTTAATTGCTCCTCCTTTAAAACTTCTATAGCTCTATTTACATAATAATCAGAAGTGCTTTTTATAAGAGTTTCTGCAATTTCTCTATGTTTTTCATTATTACATTTATTTTGTAATGTATTTTTTCTTTCCTCAATTACCTTCGAACTATTCCTTTTCATATCCTTGATTATGTTAGATACTTCTCTTAAATCCTTCCACTTAAGATAATTATCTATATGTTCTTTAATTATACTTTTAAATTCTAACATTTTTTCTTTTCTTAAATTCTTATTTTCATCATCTATTGAACTAATTTCATCTATATCATAAAGCTTCACTCTACTATATTCCTTAATTCCTTCATCTATATCCCTAGGCATAGCTAAATCAAATATAATAATTTCTTTACCAACTTCATTTATATGCTTTTTTTCTATAATTACGTGCGGAGCAGATGTACATGATATAACACAATCCATATTATTTATTATTTTTCTTGCATCTTCATATTTCATAACCTTTACCCTATTGTCTGATATATCTGTAACCTTATCTACATTTCTAACTACAAGCTTTAATTCTTCTATATCATTTGATAGGGCATATTTTAATACAAGCTTTCCAACTTCTCCATACCCAATAACCATTATTTTTTTAGCATTATTTTTCATTGCTTCACTTACAGAAATAGAAGCAGATGAAACTGGAATTTCATATAACTTCCCTTCAGTTCTAAACTTTTTACCACAGGTAATAGCTTCTTGGAAAAGCCTCTGCAATTCATTATTTACAGCTTCAGCTTCTATTGATGAAAAATATGCTTCTTTTATTTGACCTAAGATTTGATCTTCTCCTAATATTTTAGAATGAAAACCACAAACTACTTCCATTAGATGTTTTACTGTATCTATTTCTTCTAAATAAAAGCAATTTTCATTAAGTTTTATATCCCATTCTAATACTTCAAAAATCTTGCACACACTTTCCTTACCCTTTAATGAGCCTTTATAATATATTTCTGTTCTATTGCATGTACTTAAAATAACTACTTCATCAAAGTACTGAAGTAATTTTTTTGTATATTCTTTTTTCTTTTTTGGAGATAAAGATAGCTTCTCTCTTATTTCTACTCCAGTATTTTTCTTAATTCCTAAAAGCTGAATCATAATTTTGCTCCTAATTAATATACTTACGTCTTTTTATTATATTACCCTTATTATACTCCTATTAATTATATTTTTCATTTTTCGTCTTTTGATAATTTTTTGTCATTCTAAATTAATATAAGACCGCTACTTAATTATAGCGGTCTTAAACTTCATATACTTATTTTACATATCTACTATCCTATTTGTCTAATAGGTAATTATTATTTTATTTATAGGAATTACTTATATTAATATCTTATGCCACTCCAATAGATATTATCTTTAAGCACTGCTTTATCAGAAAGCTTTACCCCTTCAAGAGCCCATTTTTTATATTCCATAAATCCAGTTCTATCTACTATATATCCAATATGCTCTTTTCCACCTGGTGCATTTTTATCTATATATTCTGTAACATATTTATAAGTATTTAAAATTATTTTAATTATACTTTCTTCATCAACCCATACTATAAAATCTTCTGCTAATCTCGGATTTTTCTTTCCTGTTCTTCCCATTATAGCTAATCTATAATATTTTTCCTTACTTCTAGTCCATGCTCCAGTTGGGCAATTAATTACACATTCTCCACAGCCTATACATTTACTATGATCTCTAACTGGTCTGTAGTTTTCTGGATGTAAAGCTCCTGTTGACTTTTTATTACAAGCCTTAACACAAGCTCCACAAGATACACATTTGTCCTTATCAAATTGAGGTTCTGTCATTCCTATAATACCAAAATCATGCATTCTTGCTTTTATACAATCATTTGAGCAACCTGTTAATGCTATTTTAAAATGTAAATCGTTAGGGAAGATTGCTTTTTCAATTTTCTTTGCAAAGTTAGTAGTATTATAATTTGCAAATGGGCAAACTTTATTTCCTATACAAGCAGATACATTTCTTGTTCCTGCTGCTGTATATCCCTTTCCTGGAACTTCTTGATTGATTTCTAATCCTTCTATTATTGGTTGAAGAAGTACATTAACTTCTTCTATATCATCCATATCTATTCCTGGAATTTCAAAACCTTGTCTTGTAGTTATGTGAACTGTTCCATCCCCATATTTATCAGCAATTTCTTGAATTAATCCTAAATATTCTGCCTTTAAGAATCCACCTGGAACTCTTATTCTTGAAGCTGTTATCCCTCTTCTTTTAGTAACTCTAAAGGCATTCTTTTTCAGCTTTTTAGTATTGATATCCATAGTGTCTCCTCCTAATCTATTAATTCTTTTCCTTTTGAATAGTTAAATACTGGTCCATCTAAGCAAATATAAGTATCGTCTATTTTACAGTGTCCACATTTACCTATTCCACAGCACATTTTTCTTTCTTGAGAAATCCATATATTTTCTTCTTTTATTCCAAGCTTTAAAAATTCTAAAACTGTAAATTTCATCATCATTGGTGGTCCTACAACAACTACTTGTACATTTTCAATATCCTTAATATCAAGTTCTGGTACATATTTAGTTACTAGTCCAACTTTTCCTTCATATCCTTCTTCTGCACCATCAACTGTTAATATAAGATTTATATTTTTTTCCCATTCTTTTATATCTTCTTTAAATAGAATGTCCTTAGGTGACTTAAATCCTGATATTAAAGTAAAGCTTTTGCAATCTTTAGTGTTATTTGAGAAGTAATCTACTATCCCCTTAACTGGTGAAAGTCCAGTTCCTCCAGCTACAACTATAACTTCTTTATCTTTATAATTATTTATATCAAAGCCATTTCCATATGGTCCTCTTAAAAATAACTTATCACCAACATAATTATTGAATATTTCATCTGTTACCTTACCAACTCTTCTTATTGTTAAGTCAACATAGTTTTCACCTATTCCACTTACTGATATAGGTGCTTCCCCATACTTTGGTAATGATACTTCAAAGAATTGACCAGGCTTAACATCCCCCTTAAATTCCATTCTGAAAGTATATTCAATTTCTGTATGCTTAATAACTTCTAATATTTCTGAAATAAATGGTATATATTCATTTTTAGTCATATTACTTCACCTCATCCATAGCTTTTTCTAATTTATTTACACAATTTGAGAATGAAATATATTCTGGACATGCGTCATCACATCTACCACATCCTACGCACATATGATATCCCCATCTCTTTTTATAATCATAAACCTTATGAAGAACCTTAAATCTCATTCTTTGTCCTTTTTCTCTTCTAAAGCTATGACCTCCAGCCATATCTGTATAACCATCTACTTGACAAGATGCCCAAACTCTTCTTCTTTCTCCAACTTTTCCATTATCCTTATAGAAAATATCTTGCATAGTAAAGCATGTACATGTAGGACATACAAAATTACATCTTCCACAAGCTATACATCTTTCTGAATATTCATCCCATACTTTTGAATTTATTATCTTTAAATCTAAATTATTTGGGATATTTACCTTAACTTCATTATTTTCAACAAAGTCTGGAGATACTTCTAATTCTTCGTTATCAATATTCTTAAATAATTCTTCAAATTCTTCATCCTTAATATCTAAATAAACCTCATTACCTTCTTGCTTAACATAGGCATTATACTCATCAGTTTTATTAGTCCCCATACTTACGCAAAAACAGTTATCAAAGCTTTTTTCACATCCTATAAGAATAAATTTAGCTTTTTCTCTAAGCTTCTTATAGTAAGGATCTTCAAATCCATTTCTTAAATAAATATCATCAATTCTTTTTAAAGAATTCATATCACAACTTCTTAAAAATATTAATAGTGATTTTTCATCTACATTAGGTTCTTTAACCTGATCTTCTGTGAAGAAAAATAAGGTTTGAGTTATTGGAAGAAGTACTTCTTTATAAGAAAAATTAGATTTTTCATTAAATTCTACTTCTTCTATTTTTGCTACTTCCCCATATCTTACGATATCTGTATCTGAAAATTTGCCTTGTCCTTCAAAAACCTTTGGTGCATATATCTTATACTTTTTTGAAAGCTCTTCTAAAGCCTTGTTGAATTCCTCTACTTTAAGTTTATATCCCATTTCAAACACCTCTTAGTTTACTTTTTTCTTTCTTAACATAATAAAAAATGGTATTGCTACAAACAGACTACACCATATTACTAAATTAGATATCAACTTTTCCTTATTATGATTGTTATAATAATAACAATTCTTGAGATTATTATAATCTTAAACAAAAAGAAAAACTGTGATGATTATCACAGTTAATTATATTTTCTAATTTTTTTTGATTTTATATGCCCTTAAAAAATTTTGAAAGCTTATCTCTATCCTTTATAATTATTTTCTTTTTTTCAAATATTATTAAATCTTTTTCTTGTAGAAGCTTTAATGCTCTTGATATAGTTTCTCTAGGTGCTCCAAACATGTCAGCTAAATAAGTTATACTAACATTTAAATCTATTAAGGTACCATTTTCAACCTTTATACCATAATCCTTAGATAACTTCCATAGCTTTGCTGCCACTCTCTTTTCAACTTTAATAGGGGTTGAATTCTTTAATTGTCTATACAGTCTCCTAACCTTTATAGTAAGAGAAGAAATAACTATCTTAGTTAATTGAAAATCATTTTTCATTAACTCTTCAAATCTAACCTTATCAAAAGCTAATATTTCTGCCTTTTCAAAAATTTCACAATTTATAGATGCAGGTAAGTCATCTAAAACCACAGCATTTATAATAGAATCCTTACCTAAAATAAAAACTATTTTCTTTTGAGCAGACTCGTTTAATTTATATAATGCTACCTTACCACTATAAATTATGTATATCTTATTAACCTTTTCTTTATCTCTAAATATATGGCTACCTTTTACATAGCATTTACTTTCACCAAAATCAGCTAAAGCTTCCTTTGTATCATCACATATGTCATCAAACAACTCCATATTATCTAATTGAACTTTAATTAAATCTTTCATATTCATATACCAACCCTTTAATATATTCACATATATTATAACTATATTTTTAAAATGTAAACACATAAAATAAAAATAATAAAGGCTGCCTAAGCAACCTCTATGAAAAATTTAGAATTTAGTTTTTATTCTTTTATAGATTTATTTACAATAACTACAAACCAAACTAAGGCTATAGAAAGAAGTACATGTCCAAGTCCTGCAATATGATTCAGCCCTGTAAAATCATTTCCTAACACTTGTAGCATTCCTCTAGCCGTTAAAGTAGCAAGTAAATAAATTAATGAAATATTATAGAAAATACACCAAACTTTAAAACCTTTTACTTGTGATATATTAAAATTCTTAACTAAAAGTAATACTAAAATAAAGAACAAAAATCCTAATGTAAGAGCATGTGTATGTACACCTGCTAAAACAGTTTCCCCTTGAAAGTTATTTGCTTTTGTAAACTCTCTATAAACAAGCCCCATAGCTAGTCCTAAAACTAAATAAACAGTTGCTAAATTAAAATATTTCTTCATTATTTCCTCCATCCCGTAATAAAAACTATTACTTAATATTTATTTAATTTAATAATATAATAAATTTACTATATTTTCAAATTAAAAATAAAGTGGATAACTTTATCCTAATAACTTTAGATTAATTAAGACTTTATTTATCCACTTTTATATCTGGATTTTTTCTATATTATTATTTCATAGATTCTTCATATTCATCTCTATAAACTATACTTGTTTGTATTTTATAGAAATCCCTATAAAATTTATTAACTTTATTCAATGAATCTACAATAGCAGTATATATACTTAAAGGATTTCCTTGCTCATCTCTCTCTGTTCTTTCTATTACATTAATTAGTACTGAATTATTTGATTCTATTAGTTCTTCTAACAAAAGTATGTTTTTTAAAAAGACTTTTTTTATTAATTCCTTTAAGTCATTTTTATTTGTAACTCCATATAAATTATATATAATTTGAGGTTCAATTGATTTTAATATAAATTTTATTTCATCTACTTCATCATTGTATTTTATTAAAGAAATCTTTCCCTCTATTTCTTTTAATCTGGTAGGTTCTAGGTTTTTTCTTAAAGCTACATATACTTCTAAGTTTTTTGAAAGCAAATACTTACAAAAATCTATTAAAAATTCACTTATTTCTCCTAAAATCACTATTCTTTCTTCCATAATTCCTCCAAAATATAAGGTTTCTTATTATTATACTATTTTAGAAGTAAAAAAGTTCTATGTTGAAATACAGTCTAAATAAAATGAAATAAATAAAAATTTAATATTACTTAAATTGTATACACTTTTTTTCTGATCTGATTCATTTAATATTTTTAATATTGTATGGAGTATTTTGATAAATACAATAATTAATCCAGTTACCAAAAACTATATTGGCACTTCCCCTCCATTTTACATTAGGAATTTCTTTAATATTATCATTAGGAAAATAATTTTTAGGAATGTCTATTTCTAACCCTTTATTATAATCTCTTAAGTATTCATTCTTCAGCGTATCTCTATCATACTCTAAATGTCCAGTTATAAATATTTGTCTCTTATTTCTTGTTGCAATTATAAATGCTCCAGCTTCCTCTGATTCTGCTAATACTTCAAGGTTATTAGCTTTTTTTATATCCTCTATTAGTGTAGTTGTATGTCTAGAATGAGGTGCATAAAATATATCATCCAATCCTCTAGTTAAATCCTCATTAATTATATTCACCTTATGAGGAAATACTCCAAACAACTTCTTCTTTAACGGAACTTTCTTTATATCATAATGATAATATAAAGCTGCTTGAGCTCCCCAACAAATGTGTAAAGTTGAAAAAACATTTGTTTTGCTCCATTCCATTATTTCTTTTAACTCTTTCCAATATGATACATCTTCAAATCCCATAGTTTCAACAGGTGCCCCAGTTATTATTAACCCATCAAATTTTTCATCCTTTACATCCTCAAAATAATTATAAAACTTATCTAAATGCTCTATAGGAGTATTTTGAGAAGAATAACTTTTAGTTTGTATCAATGTTATTTCTATTTGAATTGGAGTATTAGATAAATATCTAAGCAATTGATTTTCTGCTTGAATCTTTATGGGCATCAAATTTAAAATTGCTATTTTTAATGGTCTTATATCTTGAGTTTGTGCCCTTTCAGTGTTCATTACAAAGATATTTTCATCAGATAAAACCTTGAATGCTGGAAGCTCTACTGGAATTTTTATTGGCAAATAAACCCCCTCCTTTATACCTATTAAAACATAAAATTCAATATTTTAACAGTAATTAGTTCTTTATTTGTATAGAAATAATTATATATTAATATAACTTTACCTTTGACAGCTTGTCTACAATTTCATATAATATATAAAAATAACCTTCCTATAAGCTTGATAATATGGTTCAGGCGTCTCTACTATACTACCGTAAATAGTATAACTATGAAGTTTTAATCCAGGTCAGGTTGTTTATTATTATATTTAAATATACTCAGAGGTGGATTTATGAATAAGAATGATTTTATATCTCAAATTAAGGCTTCAAGTAAAGCCGATCTATGTGACTTAGTTATTAATAATATAACTATTGTTGACGTATTTCAAAACAGTTCTTTTACAGATAATATAGCTATTAAAAATGGAGTAATCGTAGGATTTGGCAATTATAATGGATTAGTTGAAATTGATGGTACTGGTAAATTCATATGTCCTGGTCTTATAGATGCTCATGCCCACATCGAATCATCACTAGTAACTCCAAAGGAATACTCTAAAGCTGCCTTATTACATGGAATCACATCTATTGTTATTGACCCACATGAAATTGCTAATGTACTAGGAGAAAAAGGTATTAAACTTATTATGGATCTAGCTAAAGATATACCCTTTGATTATTATTTCATGCTTCCTTCCTGTGTTCCAGCTACTTCTTTTGAAACTTCTGGTGCCATATTAGGAAGTGAAGACTTAAAGACATTGTATAATGAGCCTAATGTGTTAGGATTAGCTGAAATTATGAATTTTCCTGAAGTCGTAAACTGCTCAGATGATATGATTAATAAGCTTTGGGATGCAAAATCAATGGGTCTAATTATTGATGGTCATTGTGCTGGATTTAATAATGATATGTTAAACATTTATGCTACAGCTAATATTTCTACTGATCATGAATCACATTTAGCAGAAGAAGTTATTGAAAAACTAAGAAGAGGTATTTATGTTCATCTAAGAGAAGGCTCTGTGGCTAAAAATCTAAAGGAATTAATAAAAGCAGCTTCTATTTCTAATAGCAGAAGAATATGTTTTTGCACAGATGATAAACATATTGATGATTTAATAGCAAATGGAAGCATGGATAGTTCTATAAGAACAGCTATTTCTTATGGCTTAGCACCTGAAACTGCAATACAGATGTGTACCCTTAATCCTTCAGAATGTTATAACTTAAAATATAAAGGAGCAATAGCCCCTGGTTTTACTGCTGACTTTATAATATTAGATGACCTATCTACTTTTAAAATTAACTCTGTTTATAAAAATGGTAACTTAGTAGTAAAAGATAATGAATTAGTTTGCGAAATATCTGAAACTAGATATGATTTACCTAAATTAAATAATATTAATACTAAGGATATTACTTCGAAAGACTTAGAAATAGATTTGAAATATAAGACAATACTAAATGTAATTGAGATAAATCCAAATAAACTAGAAAGTAATCATGTAAAAGTTAATATAAATACTTTAAAAGATACTAACAGCTTTAAATCAGATGTAGATTTAGATTTATTAAAAATAGCAGTAATTGAGAGACATAAAAATACAGGTAATATTGGTCTTGGGGTAATAAAAGGTCTTAATTTAAAATTTGGAGCCATAGCTACAACTATTGCTCATGATTCTCATAACTTAATAACCTGTGGAGTATCAGATGAAGATATATTATTTGCTATAAATGAGCTTAAAAAAATCAATGGTGGAATTATAGTTGTTAAAAATGGAAAAGTGCTAGCATCAATTCAATTAGAAATTGCAGGACTTATAACTGCTAGAGATTCATCAGATGTTACTTCAGACTTAGAAAAACTTCACTTTGCTATAAAAGAAGTTGCTCCTGATATAAATTTCAATCCTTTTTTAACTTTATCTTTCTTATCACTTCCAGTTATTCCAGATTTAAAAATAACAGATAAAGGCTTATTTGATGTAAATAAATTTGAATTTATTAAAACTGCTAATTAGTATACACTAACTTAAAATGGAGTTATGCTATAGTTGCACAACTCCATTTTATTATTTATTTTATACAATTATGTTATCTAATAATTTACTTTGCTATTCATATAAAGTATATATAAAAATGTAGCTTCCTTAAAATTACGTATATCAAAGCCTGTTTCTTTTTTTATTTTTTCAATTCTATACATCAAAGTATTTCTATGAATATATAAATTTTTGGCTGCTTTAGTTAATGATAAATCACATTTTAATATTTCTTCTAAAGTTTGTATTAATTCATAATTAAATCCTTTAAATACATCCTTATACTCTTCTTTAAGCTTTCTTGAATACTCACTAGATAAATTATAAATAGCTCTTTCTAAATACATATCTTTTAAATAATATATTTCAGGCTTAATTTTAAATCTTCTACCTATATCCAAAGCTTGTACAGCTGATTTATAAGATTCTTTAAAACCTTCAAAAGTACCATCTAAATCACTTATACTTATCTTCGCATTTACTCCTAAAATTTGTATAAGAGTTTCTTTTAGCGAAAAAGCATGATCCTTTTCATCCTCTAGGTTACCAACAACTATTATTCTATCGTATATCTCGCCTACATAAAAATCACTATTTGAATATGTATCTCTCACTATTTCTAAAACTTCATCTTCCTTATTACTTTCAATTAGCAACATTTTATTAGACCTAGTAATTGCAAAGTCCTTTAAAACATCCCATTGCTTTCTTCCTTCTAATAGTTCTTGCACTACATTTTCTTTTTCAATATATTTATTTAATAAATACTCTACTATTGGTATTATCTTTATATCCTCTTGCTCTAGTACAATTTTATAGGTTTTATTATTTATAGATATTTTTCTCATAATCTTTGATTCTGTTGAAGGCAAATTATCATATATTTCATTATTGTTAACATCTAATAATCTAATTTTTATATTGGTATCTTTACATAGTTCCTTTAGTAACTCTACTATTGCTCCCATATTATCCTCCGCTTCATGTATAATCCTTTTAATAATTATATTATATACGAATTTTCAGAGAATTAAATAATTTCTTTATAAGCTTTTTATTTCTTCAATGATTTTATTTATATTTAACCTTGCGAGTTCAATAGAAGAATCATCATTAAACATATCTACATTATCTAAAATTATATAGTAATAGCAAACCCCATACTTTCTTTTAATAACTAGTTCATAATCTCTATTATCTATTTTTTTGTAGTCTCTATTAGCTAATAATATTATTTCTTTTATTTCTGAGAGGCTTAAGCTTCCTAAGCTAATAAGCTTATTATACATAAATAGTGAAAAAATATTATTTTCTTCATATATATCTTTAATTTCAATAATATCTTCATACATTGTAATTATTTCATTTGAAAAAACATTAATTAAATAATCTCTAGTAATTTTTATATCCTTAATATTATTTGAAAAAATATATGCAAGTTCATCTAAGGATGCTTCATCCTTTAATTCAATGATTTTATTTATTCTTTCAATTATTTTTTCCTTTGGAAAAAATGTCTCTTGGCCTGTAGATACACTCTTTTTAATAAACCATTCTTCTGGTATTAAATCTTTTCTTTTCCATCTGTATAACTGACCATAAGATATTCCCATAATTTCTAAAAGTTCCTTCTTGGATATTAATTCCTCAAGCATATTTGCTCCCCTACCTTACTTTTTTTATCTATTGTTAATTTACCTGTATACTCAATTTTATCTATAGAGCATCCTGATAATATAGTAATATCATGACCTCTTACTATATTGCAAATGGTATTTTCTAAGATAATATTATCTCCCTCTATTAATTTAGATATAACTTTCCCACTAAAAAAATCTAGATATCCTGATTTTCTAATTGTTATTTCACTTCCACCAATTTCTTCAATCTTACTTTCTCCCTTTGGAAATATTTCTATTTTATCGGCAGAAAGTAATCCACCTATTTCTACTTCTCCTTTATTATAAAAATAATTTCCCTCACAATTATCATTAATTTCTGCACTACCTAATATCTTTAATGTATCAAAATATACATTTTTACTTGCCTTCATATCACCTAAAATCTTTATATAATTACCTTTAAAATCTGCCTTTAATTCTGAATCCCCCATAATAATAGCTTTATCTTTAACCTCTAATTCAGATTCACTTTTAAAGTCTCCCTTAATGCTTAATATATCTAAAGTTCCTTTTTCTTTTAAGGTTGAATCTCCATAAATATTAAATGCTCTAGCCTCAATAGGTGCCATAAAATTTGAATCTCCCATTACCTTTATGTCTCTTGCCATAACAGTTCCATTAAATTCTCCATCTCCCATTATAACTACATCTACGCATTCTATATCTCCCATTACAGTTCCATCGCCCATTATGGTTATATTATTGTATTTCCCTGCTCCGATTGTTGCATCACCTAATATCTTTGTATTATTTTCACTCATAATAACCTCCTATAAAAACACCTTATTCTTTATTTTAGAATCTCCATTTTCCTTTAAAGTCCCTGTATATTCTACTGTATCAATGATACAGCCATCACCTATTTCTATATTTCTTCCCCTAACTATATTACATTCAGTATGCTCTAGATAAATTTCATCTGCTTCTATTTCATTGCAAATTAGTTTTCCTTTTCTTTCAATATTAAAAAATAAAACTTTAAAATAACTCTTACTTCTTTTTACTGATAATTTTTCTCCTCCAATTTCTCTAATTTCATTAACTCTTGAAATATTTAGTTCTAAATTATCACCAGATAAAAGCCCTGATATATTAGCTCTTCCATCTAAATAAAATTCTTCACATTGACAATTCCCTAATGTAATAAATTCACCATTCACTTTGACTTTATCAAAATTAACTTCTTTTCCAGCTTCCAATCGTCCCTTAACATGAAGATAGTTTCCCTTTATACTACATTTAGCGTCTTGGCATCCATTAATCTCACAATTATTACTAATAATATCTTCGAAAGAATTAAAATGACCATTTACCTTTAATTCTTCACATTTAATTTTACCTAAGCTCTTAGCCTTGCCATCAATTTTTATAAAATCAGCTTCTATTTCACCTTGAATACTTCCCATTCCATCTATCTTTATGTTTTTATATTTACCTTCTCTTATAGAACCAATTCCATCAATTTTTATATCATACTTTTCCATAGCCCCTCCATCATAACAATGTTTTATTTTATTTTAACAAAAATATTAATTTTTCTCTTTATATCTATATATTACTGTAACATTGTTACGTTGTAAATAGTTTTTAAATACTATTTTAAATATAAATACAGCTGAATGCTGAAAATGTGGATGTATGTATTAATAGTATCTAATACTTATCTAATAAAAAAAGACCAAATGTAAATACTACTACATTTGGTCTCTTTTGTAGTTATTAACTTATTAACTTATTAACTTATTATTTATTTTTTATAATATACTTTTCAATTTCCTCTGCTACTACCTTAGCATGAGATGCTGCTCTTACTACAGTTTTTGCACCTGTAACTACATCACCTGAAGCAAATACCCCATCTCTTGTTGTATGTCCATACTCATCAGTTAATAATAATCCCCATTTATTTGTTTCAAGTCCTGTTGTATTTGCAACTATATTATTTTTAGGAGATTGACTTACAGCAATAATTATTGAATCACACTCAAATAGTCCTTCTTTTCCTTCTATAGCTACAGTATTTATTCTACCATCATCACCTATAACATTTTCGGTTTCTATATATTTTACTCCATCATCAGTTAGTTCTAAAGGAGATTTAAATAATTCAAATTTAATCCCATCTGAAATTGCTCCTTCTAATTCAGCCTTTGTGGCTGGTATGTTTTCCATACCCTTTCTATATAAAATATATACTTCATCTGCTCCATTTCTTTTAGCTGTTCTTGCTGCATCCATGGCTACATCCCCAGCACCTATCACGCATACCCTATTTCCCAAATTATGGACCCCAGGGGATTTTAGGTAGTCAATTGCATAATGGACATGTCCTAAGCTTTCACCCTTTATGTCTAAGGTTTTAGGATTCCATACACCTGTTCCTATAAATATTGCTTTATATCCATCATAGAAAAGCTTATCTAATGTAAGTACTGGTCCAACTAAGGTATTTGGTCTTATTTTAACACCTAATTCAATTAGTCTTTCCTCATAATGATCTAAGATGCTTTTTGGCAATCTAAATTCTGGAATACCATATCTTAATACTCCGCCAATTTTATCATGAGAGTCAAACAAAGTAACCTTATATCCCTTTTGGGCTAATATAAAAGCAATTGTTATACCTGCTGGTCCTCCACCTATTATAGCAACTCTTTCATCTAATTCTGCTTCTTTTTCTAATCTAACATTTTCTAAGTAATATTTTGATATATGTGTTTCTATATCACAAAATCTTACTGCTTCATCCTTAATCCCTCTAATACAATTACCTGTGCATTGGTCTTCATGAGGGCAAACTATAGAGCAAACTAAAGAAAGTGGATTATTCTTAAATAATATTTCTCCTGCCTTTGCTATTTGTCCATTTTTAAATAAATCTATTATTTCTGGAATAGGAGTATCTATTGGACAATTTGCCTTACATTTTGGATTTTTACAAAGATAACATCTATTTGATTCTAAAACTAAGTCTTTCATTATAACTCCCCTTTTT